>NZ_LFLT01000002.1 GCF_001189955.1 Herbaspirillum chlorophenolicum
AGGCAGACAACGCTTGCTGGCCGCTCCCGGAGGGTTGCTCCCAGAAGGCGCGCTGGCCGCGTTGCACGGTGAGGCTGGTGGCCCCACCACCAGCCTCACCGCGCGCCTTGCCACCCCGCCTTCTGGGAGCAACGCATCTCGCAAATTAAATGTTAACAGGCCCTAGGGTCTGTTCCTTCGGTTGCCATGTGCGGCTTGCCGTGGCAAGACACCGAACAGGCATTCTACGCAAAATGAAAAAAACGCGTCGCAAGCGCGGCAATCGGATGCAATCAGGTAGCGGAAAGTACGACATGCAAAGCGAATTCTTCAATCTGTACAGCCACGGTTTCGCCCGCGTCGCGGTGGCGGTGCCCCAGTGCAAGGTAGCCGATCCCGGTTACAACGCCGCACGCACCATCGAACTGGCCGAACAAGCCGCCGCCGAAGGGGCGGTGCTGGTCTCGTTCCCGGAGCTTGGGCTGTCGGCCTACAGCTGCGAAGACCTGTTCCAGCAGCGCGCCTTGCTGGATGCCTCGCTGCAGGCCTTGCAATCGGTGCTGGACGCCTCGCTGCGCGTGCCGGCCGTGCTGGTCGTCGGCTTGCCGCTGAAGGTGGACCACCAGTTGTACAACTGCGCCGTGGTGGTGGCCGCTGGCCGCATCCAGGGTGTGGTGCCCAAGAGCTACCTGCCCAACTACAGCGAATTCTACGAAGCGCGCCAGTTCAGCAGCGCCGACTGCGCCATTACCCGTCGCGTGCATCTGCTGGGCCAGGACGTCGCATTCGGCAGCCAGTTGTTGTTCGACATTCGCAATATCCCCGATTTCCGCTTCCATATCGAAATCTGCGAAGACGTATGGGTGCCGATTCCGCCATCGTCCTTTGCAGCATTGGCAGGGGCGACGGTACTGGTGAACCTGTCCGCGTCGAACATCGTCGTTGGCAAGTCCGGCTACCGCCACCAGTTGGTCTCGCAGCAATCGGCGCGCTGCATGGCGGCTTACCTGTACTCCTCGGCCGGCAACGGCGAATCGACCACCGACCTGGCCTGGGACGGCCAGGCGCTGATCTATGAAAACGGCGAACTGCAGGCCGAGTCCGAGCGGTTTTCCGAGCAGGCCCACGTGATCTATGCCGATATCGACCTGGAACGCCTGTCGCGTGAGCGCTTCCACCAGACCACCTTCGGCCAGTCGGTGCGCCGCCATGCCGATGAGGTGCGCAAGTTCGAGGTGGTTGGCTTCGAGGTTGACGTGCCGCAGCAGAAATCCCTGCCGCTCAAGCGCCAAGTGGCGCGCTTCCCTTATGTGCCGGCCAACAATGCCCAGCGCGACGAGCGCTGCCGCGAGGTCTACAGCATCCAGGTGCAGGCGCTGGTGCAGCGGCTGTCTTCCAGCAATATCAGCAAGGTGGTGATCGGCGTCTCCGGCGGGCTCGACTCCACCCATGCGCTGCTGGTGTGCGCCAAGGCGATGGACAAGCTGGGCCTGCCGCGCACCAATATCCTGGCCTATACCATGCCCGGTTTCGCCACCAGCAGCCGTACGCTGGTCCAGGCGCACAAGCTGATGGAGCAGGTCGGCTGCACGGCGCAGGAAATCGATATCCGCCCCAGCTGCGAACAGATGCTCAAGGATCTGGACCACCCGTATTCACGCGGCGAGGCGGTGTACGACATCACCTTCGAAAACGTGCAGGCGGGAGAGCGCACCAACCACTTGTTCCGCCTGGCCAACCACAACGGTGCCATCGTGATCGGCACCGGCGACCTGTCCGAGCTGGCGCTGGGCTGGTGCACCTATGGCGTGGGCGACCACATGTCGCACTACAACGTCAATGCCAGCGTGCCGAAGACCCTCATCACCCACCTGGTGCGCTGGGTGGCGGAATCCGCCTCGCTGGCGCTGAAGCATCCGGAAGTGCTGATGCATATCCTGGAAACCGAGATCAGCCCGGAACTGGTCCCCGGCGCCTCGGCCGGCGAGCCCGGCCAGCGTACCCAGGATTTCATCGGCCCTTATGAACTGCAGGACTTCAACCTGTACTACATCCTGCGCTACGGCTTTACTCCGGCGAAGGTGGCCTTCCTGGCGCATACGGCCTGGAAGGACCGCGAGGCGGGGCATTGGCCTGACGGACTGCACGGCGCGCACAACGAATACACGCTGGCGCAGATCAAGAAGAACCTGGGCATCTTCCTGTTCCGTTTCTTCAAGACCAGCCAGTTCAAGCGCTCTTGCGTCCCTAATGCGCCCAAGGTCGGCAGCGGCGGTTCGCTCTCGCCGCGCGGCGACTGGCGCGCTCCCAGCGATTCTGAAGCAACGGTCTGGATGGACGGCCTGGAACTGATTCCGGACGGAAACTCCTGACAGCCGGTTGCCGCAAATCGAGGTGGCGAGCGCTTTTTTAAGCGGCTTCCTGCCACTGGAGGTTGAAAGCGGGATGCTCCTGATTGACAATACAAATGGACGCTGGCGGCCGACGGTTGCCGGCAGGATGAATACGGTGGACATCGGCCAATTGAGCAGAGTGTGCATGCCGTGTAGGTAAGTGCCGATAAAAGTTAACCATCTACTTATAGTTTTTTAGTTAACAATCGATTTTTTTGGACATGTCAAGAGAGGGAGTTATCATGAAACAAGTGACCGCTATTATCAAACCGTTCAAGCTGGACGAGGTTCGGGAGTCGCTGGCCGAGGTGGGAGTCACGGGGTTGACGGTCACCGAAGTCAAGGGTTTCGGCCGCCAGAAGGGCCATACCGAGCTTTACCGTGGTGCCGAGTACGTAGTGGACTTCCTCCCCAAGGTGAAGATCGAAGTGGTGGTTGACGACGGCGTGGTCGAGCCGGCAGTGGATGCCATCATCAAGGCCGCCCGCACCGGCAAGATCGGAGACGGCAAGATTTTCGTGCAGGAAGTCGAGCAGGTGATCCGAATCCGGACCGGTGAAACCGGCGCTGACGCCGTCTGACCAAAACCGGCCGCTGGCCGGTTTTTTCTTGCCTCCCATCCTATTCCAGCATGACGGCTGGCTGCAGGTGCAGCGATTCTTGCCATGGGAGGCGTCATGCCAGGTGCGGTTATTCATGTTGTCGGCGTTGCCATCGCCGCGGTGCGGTTTGTCCTGCCGGGAGCCGGGTGCAACATGACGATGGGGCGCGGGTTGCGCGCCATATTGCTCTGGCTTGCGGCATCGGCATGTTGGCCGGCGCAGGCCGAGCCGGGCGTCTACCAGAATCGTATCGTCATTGGACAATCCATCGGTGTTACCGGGCCGTTGTCTTCGCAGGCCCTGCAATGCGCGGCTGGCGCCAAGGCCTATTTTTCCGAGATCAATGCGCAAGGCGGCATATACGACCGCAAGATAGAATTGCTGACCCGCGATGACGGTTACCATGTCGATGCCGCGCTGGCCAATACCGAACAACTGATCAATGTGGAGCGGGTGTTTGCGTTGTTCGGCTATGCCGGCTGGCCTGGCATCGAAGCCTCCTTGCCTGCGATCACCAAAGCGCGCGTGCCTTTCCTGTTCCCCTGTACCGGCGCTCCTTCACTGTACGGCAACTTCAAGCGCTATGTTTTTACAATGCGCGTGGGCTACGGCCACGAGTACCGCTACCTGTTGAAACGGTTCGGCCGCTTTGGCGTCAAGAGCGTGGCGCTGGTTTATCAGAACAATAATTTTGGCAGGCAGTTGCTCTCCGCACTGGAAGGGCAGCCCGAGACGCGCTCGATTTCCCTGTCCCTGATCGAGGGCGACGTCAAAGGAAATTTCCCCGCCCTGATACGGCGCATGATGGCGTTGCATCCTGACGCCGTGCTGTTGGCCAACGGCGATCCCTCGATCAACTCGGCAGTGGTGCGCGGCATGCATGAGGCGGGCTACAAAGGCCGCTTCTTCGGCGCATCCGTCATTGGGCAACGGGCATTGGCCGATAAGCTGGGGCCGCTGTCGCGCGGTGTGATCATCACGCAAATCGTGCCTTCGCCCTGGCATGTATCCATTCCCCTGGTGTCCGACTACCGAAAGCTGATGCAAAGCAGCGGCGTGACCGAGTTTTCCTTCAGCAGCATGGAAGGCTTCATTGCTGCGCGCGTCTTCGTCGAAGCCTTGCGCCGTACCGGCCGCAACCCGACGCGCGAGAAGCTCATCGATGCGCTGGAGAGCATCAATGAACACAACTTCGACCATCGCGGCTTTCCGCTCAACTTCTCTTCCACCCGCCATGACGGATCGGACTATGTCGATACCACCGTGATGGCCGGCGACGCCGCTTTCATCAATTGAATGCCATCAAGGGTGTTGCAGGCGCATGTTCCAGATTGACACAAGACCGGTACAAGGCTGCAACAGTCGGCGCATATCGTGCCATGTGCCGGCATGGCGCAACCCCGATGCCAAGGGGCTTTGCCGGCGGCAGCGCGATGTGAGTGCAGCCCCATCGTGCTGGCATGCGGTTTGCCCCATGTCTGATTGAACCCCAGGTTGGGACACTTGCCCGGTTATCCCTGAACATACGCGGCAAGCGATCCCATCCGGGCTTTCATTCCTACAACCCATGGAGACGACATGAATCTGGCAGACATCAGCAAGCTCGGCGTACGCGACCCGTTCAAGCAACGCTACGACAATTTCATCGGCGGCAAATTCGTACCGCCGGTCAAGGGCGAGTACTTCGAGAACATCAGCCCCGTGATTGGCCGCGCCTTCTGTGAAGTGGCGCGCTCCAGCGCGGAAGACATCGAACTGGCGCTGGATGCCGCACATGCGGCCAAGAAGGCCTGGGGCAAGACTTCGCCCACCGAGCGCGCTAACATGCTGCTGAAAATCGCCGACCGCATGGAGGCCAACCTGGAGCTGCTGGCCACTGCCGAGACGATCGACAACGGCAAGCCCATCCGTGAAACCATGGCCGCCGACATTCCGCTGGCGATCGACCACTTCCGCTACTTCGCCGGCGCCATTCGCGCCCAGGAAGGCGGCATTTCGACCATCGACAACGACACTTACGCCTACCACTTCCATGAGCCGCTGGGCGTGGTCGGGCAGATCATCCCGTGGAACTTCCCGATCCTGATGGCGGTATGGAAACTGGCGCCGGCGCTGGCGGCGGGCAACTGCGTGGTATTGAAGCCGGCCGAACAGACGCCGGCCTCGATCATGGTGCTGCTGGAACTGATACAGGACCTGATCCCTCCGGGTGTGCTCAACGTGGTGCAAGGCTTCGGCCTGGAAGCCGGCAAGCCGCTGGCCTCCAACAAGCGCATCGCCAAGATCGCCTTCACCGGCGAAACCACGACCGGCCGCCTGATCATGCAATACGCCTCGCAGAACCTGATTCCGGTGACGCTGGAGCTGGGTGGCAAGTCGCCCAATATCTTCTTTGCCGACGTGCTGGACAAGGACGATGACTTTTTCGACAAGGCGCTGGAAGGCTTCGCCATGTTCGCGCTGAACCAGGGTGAAGTCTGCACCTGCCCCTCGCGCGTGCTGGTGCAGGAGTCGATCTATGACCGTTTCATCGAACGGGCCCTGAAGCGCGTAGCTGCCATCAAGCAGGGCAATCCGCTCGACAAAAGCACCATGATCGGCGCGCAGGCTTCGCAAGAGCAATTGGAGAAAATCCTGTCCTACATCGACATCGGCAAGCAGGAAGGCGCCAAGGTGCTGGCCGGCGGCGGGCGCGAAGAGCTGGGCGGCGACCTGGGGGCCGGCTATTACGTCAAGCCCACCGTGTTCCAGGGCAATAACAAGATGCGCATCTTCCAGGAAGAAATCTTCGGCCCGGTGGTGTCGGTGACGACCTTCAAGGACGAAGAGGAGGCGCTGGCGATCGCCAACGATACGCTCTATGGCCTTGGCGCCGGCTTGTGGACGCGCGACGGCACCCGCGCTTTCCGCATGGGGCGCGAGATCCAGGCCGGCCGCGTGTGGACCAACTGCTACCACCTGTATCCGGCGCACGCAGCGTTCGGCGGCTACAAGCAGTCCGGCATCGGTCGCGAGAACCACAAGATGATGCTCGACCATTACCAGCAAACCAAGAACCTGCTGGTGAGCTACAGTCCGAAGGCGTTGGGCTTCTTCTGAGCCGGGCGGCATGCGGACGACGGTGCCGGGTCGTGGCAATGCGCTGCGGCCGGCGCCGTTTTTCATGGTGGAGACAGGAACATGGAGATACGAATGCAGGCACCGGAACGCGTAACCGCGACCGAGGCGGCGATCGGGTTGCTGCGTAACTTGAAGCAGCGCCACGGCGCGCTGATTTTCTTCCAGTCCGGCGGCTGCTGCGACGGCAGCGCGCCGATGTGCTACCCCGCCGGCGAGTTCACGCTGGGCGATACCGACGTGCATCTGGGCGAACTCGACGGCGTGCCGTTCTACATCGGCGCCGACCAGTACGAATATTGGAAGCATACCCAACTGATCATCGACGTAGTCAACGGCAACGGCGGCATGTTCTCGCTGGAGAACGGCAGCGGCAAGCGCTTCCTGACCCGCTCGCGGCTATTTACCGACGAGGAGTACGACGCCTTGCCGCAATTGGCCAGCCGCTGAACGGTTCAACCGCTTCGGGCCTTGATGCGCCGGTAGATGGTGTTGCGCGAGATGCCCAGCGATTTGGCCGCGGCGCTGACGTTGCCGGCATGTGTTTGCAGTGCACGCTCGATGGCGGACCATTCGTTGTCTTGCAATGACAATGAGGCCGATGCAACTGGCGCCGGCATTGAAATGGCCGGGGCGGGAAGGGCGCCGGCCTCGTCGAGGAAATCGTCGGGCAAGTGCTGCAGCGTGATGCATTCTTCGCTGCCGGCCATGGCCAATGCGGTACGAATCAGGTTGCTCAGTTGGCGCAAGTTGCCCGGCCACCGATGGGACAGCAGCAGATGCTGAACTTCGGCAGCCAACTGCGGGGCTTGTCCTCCGGATTCACGTTCAAGGATGTGCCGGATCAGCTGCGCCAGATCGCTGCGCTCATGCAATGCCGGCAGCCGCACCTGCAAGCCGTTGATGCGGTAGTACAGGTCTTCGCGGAAGGCATGGCTGGCCGCCATTTCGCGCAAGGGGCGATTGGTGGCGCAGACCAGCGCGAACTCCACCGGAATCAGGCGGTGGCTGCCCAGGGGCATCACCGCACGCTCCTGCAACACGCGCAGCAGGCAAGCCTGCAGCGCCAGCGGCATGTCGCCGATCTCATCGAGGAACAGTGTGCCGCCATGCGCTTGTGCGATCTTGCCCACGGCCCCTTTGCGCCGCGCGCCGGTGAAGGCGCCGTCGTCGTAGCCGAACAGCTCAGCCTCGATCAGGTGCTCGGGAATGGCCGAACAGTTGACCGCAACGAAGGGCGCGATGCCGGCATGCGCGCCATGCACAGGTTGCCGGCGCAGCGTCTCCTTGTGGATGGCCTGGGCCAGCCATTCCTTGCCGGTGCCGGTCTGGCCGGTAATGAGGATGGGGATGTCGCGGCCGATCACCTTGCGCAGCTTGTCGATGACGGTGCGCATCTGCGCGTCGCCGGTATCGAGCGCCTGCAAGTCCGGTGCCGGCGTGGCGGATGTGATCCGGCGAGGAAGCGGCGTCTGGGATGCTGCGGGCAAGGCCGGTTCGGCGACCGCATCGCGCGTGCTCTGGAAATGCTGGTCCTGCAGCCGCATCTCGGCACGCGCATGGATCTGGATGCCGCTGTGCAGATAAAGCTCCATCAACCCCGGCATGGCCTTGCGGTAATGGTCGGAAAGCATCGACACCGGCACGCCGAACAGCGAACTGAAGGTGTGCGACTGCAATGCTCCCAGCGGCAGCCCGAGCTGGAACAGCGCGCTGCGGTTGGCCGCCAGGAAGCGTCCGCCCGGCGTGAAGCTGGCGATGCCTTCGACCAGGGTGCCGACAAATTCCGGCCGGCTGTGGAAGTGCAGGGTGATGCAATCGGGGAAGCTGCCGGCCAGCAGGTGGTTTTCGATCATCTGCGCCGACATGCGCACCAGCGCCATGGTGTGCTTGTGGAAGCTGCCGCATTCGCCGGAGACATCCAGTACGCCCAGCACCTTGCCCTGGTGGTCGAAGATGGGGGCGGCCGAGCAGGTCAGGAAGCGGTTGGCATTGAGGTAATGCTCCTGCGCATGCACGGTGGTCGGCTTCTGTTCGAACAGGGCGGTGCCGATGGCATTGGTGCCGCGCAACTGTTCCGACCAGCGTCCGCCGGCGCCCAGCGCCACGCGGTCGGCCTTGGCCAGGAAGTCGCTGTCGCCCAGCGTATGGAGGATGGTGCCGCTGGCGTCCGAGAGGATCACCATGCTGTGGGTATTGCGGATCTGGTCGTAGAGCGTTTCCATCACCGGCTGCGCATGGCCGAACAGCGCATGGTTGGACTCCAGCGTCAGCGCCAGGTCGGGACGCGAGAGCGTATCCAGGTCGGGCCGCTGCTGGCGGGTGATGCCGTAGGAAGAGCTGCGCTGGTGCGAACGCTCGATGATTTGCAGGTCGAGCAATTGGCTGTCGGCCGCAGGCTGCAGCACAGGGGCATTGCTCAGCAGGGACGTACCGGCATCCGGCCGGTTTGCCTGGTGTTGCATCGTTGTCTCCTTTGGGACCTGAGGTCCTGATCCCCCATTGTTCTATTTCTTATGGATTGGGAAGCGAGGTGGACCAAGCATAACCGATTAATTCGCGCTTGGCCTCGCCCTTGTCTCGGCGATATTGGCGGGCTGGCAAGGGAAAATTGAAACAGGGTTTGCAGGCCGGGATGGCAGGGTGCAGAATGCTGTATATATGTACAGTATTTGTGTCTCTATCATGCCTAAATTTCCCAAGTTTCCAGAAGGAATCGCTGCGCCGTTCCCTGAGCAGCCCCGGCCGCTTGCCGACGACGATCCGACGTTGACGCCCGAGTCTTACATCCATCCCAGCCAGGTTGCGCGCAAGGGGCGTGGCGCCGTGACCAATCTGCGTGGACGCTACGAATCGGTCAGCCGGGAAGCGTTCGATGACGGCTGGCAAGCGATCGCGTTGGACAATCTGCGCGAGCGGGGGCAGGAGGTTAGCCCGGAAGATGCGGACGAACCTGCACCCCTGAAAACCATCGTCACTGAAGAAACGGCGAAGTCCATCATCAGCCGCAACAGCTCGCCCGATTTGCCGTTCAACCTGTCGCTCAACCCCTATCGCGGCTGCGAACACGGCTGCATCTATTGCTTCGCGCGGCCGTCGCACAGCTATCTCGGCCTGTCGCCGGGACTGGACTTCGAAAGCCGCCTGTTTGCCAAGACCAATGCACCCGAGCTGCTGCTGCGCGAGCTGGCGCGGCCGTCCTATGTGCCTGACACCATCACGGTAGGCATCAATACCGATGCCTACCAGCCGATCGAACGCGAACTGAAACTGACGCGGCGCGTGCTGCAGGTGCTGCATGACTGCGGCAATCCGGTGGCGCTGATCACCAAGTCTTCGCTGATCGAGCGCGACATCGACTTGCTGGCCGCAATGGCGGCCAAGCGCCAGGCTATCGCCGCCGTCACCATCACCACGCTGGATCCGGCCATCGCGCGCACGCTTGAACCGCGGGCAGCCAGCCCCATGCGGCGCCTGCGGGTGATCAGGACGCTGGCCGAGGCGGGTATCCCGGTCAGCGTTTCGATTGCACCGGTGATTCCGTTCATCACCGAGCCGGATCTTGAGCGTGTGATGGAAGCCGCCATTGAAGCCGGCGCAGGGCAGGCCGGCTACATCGTGCTGCGCCTGCCGTGGGAGGTGAGCCCGTTGTTCCGGCAGTGGCTGCAGGCGCACTTCCCGGATCGCGCCGCGCGCGTGATGAACCGCATCAAGGACATGCGCGGCGGCAAGGACTATGACGCCGATTTCGCCACCCGCATGCGTGGCGCCGGAACATGGGCCGACCTGCTGCAGCAGCGTTTCGAGAAAGCCAGCCAGCGGCTGGGCATGACGCACCGTAACCGTGCCTTTGCCACGCTCGATGCCAGCCAGTTCCGGCGGCCGCTGGTGGCGCCGGCGGCTCGGCAGCCGATGCGCAGCGATTCGGGACAGATGGATTTGTTTTGAGGAGCTGTGGGCGAGCGTCCAGCGAGACCTGGAGCAGGTTCTCAGGCGCGTTCACTGGACTTGAGCAACACCACCAGCGCACCGGCGCCGCCGTCGGCCGCGCGCGCCTGGCAGAAGGCCATGACTTCATCCTTTTGCGCCAGCCAGTTGCGGACCTTGTGCTTCAACACCGGTTCCTTGTTGACCGAGCCCAGTCCCTTGCCGTGGATCACGCGCACGCAGCGCAGGCCGCGCCTGCGGGATTGGCGCAGGAATTCGCCCAAGGCCTCGCGCGCCTGGTCGCGCCGGTAGCCATGCAAGTCGAGCTGGGCCTGGATCACCCAGTTGCCGCGCCGCAGTTTGCTGAGTACGTCGGAGCCGATACCGGGGCGGGCGAAACTGAGGTTTTCATCGCTGTCCATCAGGGTGTCGACGGTGAATTCGTCGGACAGCGATTCCAGCAGCGCGGCCTGTTCATCGGCGATATGCTGGCGTGGAATGGGCGGCGGCAGCTCCGGCAGATGGTGCGCTTTGTCGGCCGCCTTGGTGCGCAACGGCGCCACCTGTCCGATGCTGTTGCGGAAGATATCGGTTTCTTCCCTGAGTTTTGCCTCGTTGCGCAAGCGTTCGGCTTGCGCTTCGGCGCGCGCCTGTTCTTCGGCCTGCAATTGCTTGCGCAGCCCCTTGAGTGCGGAAAAATCCTTGATTGTTGCCATGATGCAGCCCGGTCAAACTTCCCAGTGGCTACTTTATCAGAACGCTGGCCGCGGTTCAGCCGCAGGCCAGCTTGATGATGACCTTGTCGGGGTCGGTGTAGATGTTGAGGCGCTTGGGGTTGAAGTCCATGGTGGCGGCGTCGTCAGGGCGCAGGGTGCGGACATCGGATGCGCCGGATTCCTGCATGGCCTTGCGTTCGATATAGCCGCTGACATTCTGGCCGATCAGATAATCGACCTTGGCGGCATCGCAATCGGCGCTGCCGCTGGTGTCGCGCGGTTGGGGTTCCTGAGATGCGCTGCAGGCAGCCAGCAAGGCGATCAGGGCAAGCGGGGAAAGCAGGGCGGCGCGGGGAAATGCCACGGTTTTGCCTTTCTATTCTGATCTGATGAGCTCTAAGAACAAAGCCGATGGAAGCACTTGTCTTCCACCGGCTTTTGGATGAGCAGCCGCGCCGCTAGTTCACACGATAGCGAAAAGTTTATTCCAGGCCTTCGAGATAACGCTGGGCATCGAGCGCCGCCATGCATCCGGTGCCGGCGCTGGTGATGGCCTGGCGGTAGACGTGGTCTTGCACGTCGCCGGCAGCGAACACGCCTTCGACGCTGGTGGCGGTGGCAAAGCCTTCGGTGCCGGTGCGGGTCTTGAGGTAGCCGTTATGCATTTCCAGCTGGCCTTCGAAGATGCTGGTGTTGGGCTTGTGGCCGATGGCGATGAACAGGCCGTGCACCGGGATATCGGTGACCGCGCCGCCTTGGGTCGACTTGATCTTGATGCCGGTTACACCGCTGTCGTCGCCGACAACCTCATCCAGCGTGTGGTGCCACTGGATGGCGATCTTGCCCTCGGTGACCTTGTGCAGCAGGCGGTCGATCAGGATCGGCTCGGCGCGGAACTTGTCGCGGCGGTGAATGATGGTGACCTTGCTGGCGATGTTGGACAGGTACAGCGCTTCCTCGACCGCGGTATTGCCGCCGCCGACCACCGCCACTTCACGTCCGCGATAGAAGAAACCGTCGCAGGTGGCGCAGGCGGAAACGCCTTTGCCCATGAACGCCTGTTCGGACGGCAAGCCCAGGTATTGCGCCGAGGCGCCGGTGGCAATGATGAGCGAGTCGCAGGTGTACTCGCCCGAATCGCCGATAAGGCGGAACGGACGTTCGGACAGCTTGGTCGTATGGATGTGGTCAAAGATGATTTCCGTGTTGAAACGTTCGGCGTGCTGCAGCAGGCGCTGCATCAGTTCCGGACCCTGTACGCCCAGTGGGTCGCCCGGCCAGTTTTCGACATCGGTGGTGGTCATCAGCTGGCCGCCTTGCTCGACCCCGGTGATCATCACCGGATTGAGGTTGGCGCGTGCGGCGTACACGGCGGCGCTGTAGCCGGCGGGGCCGGAACCGAGGATCAGAACCTTGGCATGTTTGGGCGTGCTCATAAGATACTCTTTGTCTGTTTAATGGGATCGCTCAACCTAGCTTGAGACGAATCCCGGGATTTCAATTCAGGGCCGCAGGGCGGCGGTGCGAACGCGCGAGCGCGAGACTCGTCAATACTGCACTGCAAAACGGGTAAGATTATAGACGAAGGCCCCTGTCCAGCTGATGGAATTACGCTATTCATCCGATAGGCCGCGCGGATCCGGCCATACTTGCCGTTTGTCGCGCGGGAACTTGTAGAAACGATAATGCCGCCGCGCCGGGTGTCCTGTGCGTGAGCCCTAAGAACCTGTTCAGAATCCCACCGGGGCCATTTGCACGGCCCCGGTGGGATTCTGAACAGGTTCTAAAAGCGCATGACGCCAATCCAATGCCGTTACAATGACGGCTACGCTTTTTTTGCACGGAAGTTATGTCGAAGACGAGTCAAGCCCATATCCGCAACACCAAAGCGCCGGCCCCGCCGATGCCCAACCGCCTGGTGCGGCTGATTTCCGAAGCGCGCTGGCTGGCGCTTACCGCGCTGCTGGTCTATCTGGCCTTGATCCTTCTGACTTACTCCAAGACCGATCCGGGCTGGTCGGTGGCCAGCTCGGTGCCGCGCGCGGCCAACTGGGGCGGCCGCGTGGGCGCCTGGATGGCGGACCTGATGCTGTACATCTTCGGCATGTCGGCCTGGTGGTGGTGCGTGCTCCTGGCGCGCTCGGTCTGGAATGGCTACCGCCGCCTGTCCAACCGCTTCCTGCTGGAAAAGGAAGTCGAGCCTGAACACCGGCAGGAGCCCCTGATCCGCGCCGTCGGTTTTGTCTTCATGATGACCGGCAGCCTCGGTATCGAATTCACCCGCATGCATCGCCTGGCGCCCAAGCTGCCGCATTCTCCTGGCGGCGTGCTGGGGGAAATGATCGGTACGGCGGTACAGCCGACCTTCGGTTTCACCGGCGCTACCTTGCTGCTGCTGTTGCTGTTCGGGCTGGGCTTTTCCCTGTTCTTCCATGTTTCGTGGCTGGCCGCGGTGGAACGCATCGGCGGCGCCATCGAGGATGGCCTGCTGTGGGTGCGCAATTTCTTCGCCGCGCGCGCCGACCGCAAGGCGGGCCAGGAAGCCGCCGTCAAGCGCGAGGAAGTGGTGGTGCAGGAGCGCGCCAAGATCGTCGAGGCGCCGCCCATCCGCATCGAGCCGCAGATCGTCGAGGTGCAGAAATCCGACCGCGTGCAAAAGGAAAAGCAGACCAGCCTGTTCGACGACAGCAATACCGACCTGCCGCCATTGTCGCTGCTGGATGAGGCGCCGCCGGCACAGCAGACGGTGTCGGTCGAGACGCTGGAATTCACCAGCCGCCTGATCGAGAAGAAGCTGTCCGACTTCGGCGTCGAGGTCAAGGTGGTCGCTGCTTACCCCGGCCCCGTGATCACCCGTTACGAGATCGAGCCGGCTACCGGCGTCAAGGGCAGCCAGATCGTCAACCTGGGGCGCGACCTGGCACGTTCGCTGTCGCTGACCTCGATCCGTGTGGTGGAAGTCATCCAGGGCAAGAATTTCATGGGCCTGGAACTGCCCAACCCCAAGCGCCAGATCGTGCGCCTGACGGAAATCCTCGGTTCCAAGGTCTACAACGACAGCCATTCCAGCCTGACCGTGGCGCTGGGCAAGGACATCGCCGGCAACCCGGTGGTGGCCGACCTGGCCAAGATGCCTCACTTGCTGGTGGCCGGTACCACCGGCTCGGGCAAGTCGGTGGGCATCAACGCCACCATCCTGTCGCTGTTGTACAAGTCCACGCCCAAGCAGGTGCGCCTGATCCTGATCGACCCCAAGATGCTGGAACTGTCGATCTACGAAGGCATTCCGCACTTGCTGGCGCCGGTGGTGACCGACATGCGCCAGGCCGGCCACGCGCTGAACTGGGCAGTAGAGGAAATGGAGCGCCGCTACAAGAAAATGTCCAAGCTGGGCGTGCGCAACCTGGCCGGCTACAACCAGAAGATCATCGACGCCGACAAGCGCGGCGAGAAGATTCCCAACCCGTTCAGCCTGACCCCGGACGCACCGGAGCCGCTGGAGCAGTTGGAAACCATCGTCATCATCATCGATGAACTGGCCGACCTGATGATGGTGGTGGGCAAGAAGGTGGAAGAGCTGATCGCCCGCATCGCGCAGAAGGCGCGTGCGGCCGGCATCCACCTGATCCTCGCCACGCAGCGTCCGTCGGTGGACGTGATCACCGGCCTGATCAAGGCCAACGTGCCGACCCGCATCGCCTTCCAGGTATCGTCCAAGATCGACTCGCGCACCATCCTCGACCAGATGGGCGCGGAGACCCTGCTCGGCATGGGCGACATGCTGTACATGCCGCCCGGCACCGGCTTGCCGGTGCGCGTGCACGGCGCGTTCGTCTCCGACGATGAAGTCCATCGCGTGGTGGAACACCTCAAGTCCCAGGGGGAACCGAATTACATCGAAGGCATCCTAGAGGGCGGCGTGCTGGAAGATGCCGAAGGTGGCAGCGGCGCTGGTGCAGGCGCCGGTGGCGGCGAGAGCGACGAGCTGTACGACCAGGCCGTCGCCGTGGTGCTGAAGAACCGCCGTGCCTCGATCTCGCTGGTGCAGCGCCACCTGCGCATCGGCTACAACCGTGCCGCGCGCCTGCTGGAGCAGATGGAGCAGAGCGGGGTGGTGTCGACCATGCAGTCGAACGGCAACCGCGAGATCCTGGTGCCAGCGGGCAACGATGCCGATTAAGCAGGAGGGAAGGCTGCGAGATGCTGCCTTTACCTTGTTGCACAACTGTAAGAACGGAAACAACATGAACAATCCCAGGCATCCCCTGTTTGAAGGAATCGAACGCCGCGGCCAGGTGCAATCCCGGGCGCGTGCCATCAACCTGCGCCGCATCCTCGCGGCAGTTTCGCTGTCGGCGCTGGCAGTGGCCGGCGCTATCGTTTTCACCGCACTGACGCCGGGCCGCGCCTCGGCGGCCGCGCTGGAGCAGTTCAAGCAATTTGTCGCCAGCACTCAGTCCGCCAAGGGCGATTTCACCCAGCGCCTGGTCAGGAACGACAACGGCAACGCCAAGGTGGTGAACACTTCCAGCGGCACCTTCGTGTTTTCGCGTCCGGGGAAATTCATCTGGACCTACCAGAAGCCCTATGAACAGGTGATCCAGGCCGATGGCGAAAAGCTGTTCATCTACGACAAGGACCTGAACCAGGTCACCACCAAGAAGCTGGGGAATGCGCTGGGCTCTTCGCCGGCGGCGATCCTGTTCGGCAGCAATGACCTGGAAAAGAATTTCACCTTGAAGGAGGCGGGCGCCAAGGACGGCATGGAATGGCTGGAGGCGGTACCCAAGAGCCGCGACACCACTTTCGACCGTATCGGCATCGGCTTCAAGAACGGCATGCCGGTAGCGATGGAGTTGCATGATTCCTTTGGGCAGATCTCGGTGCTGAGTTTCGACAGCTTCGAAAAGAATCCGCCGCTGAAGGTCAACAGCTTCACCTTCACCATTCCCAAAGGCGCAGACGTATTCAGCAACTGAGCAACAGCCAGGCTGTTGCGGCCCCATGAAAAAAGCCCCGCAAGTGCGAACTTGCGGGGCTTTCTTGTTCATGGCGGGGGGTTATTCGCCGTCGGTCATTTTCAGCATCGGCAGCTTGTCCTGGACGTCCTTCCACTGCGCATGATCGGCCATCGGCGCCTGCACCTTGGTGATGGGCTTCCAGCCGGGATGCTTGGCCAGCTTGGCATTGAGGTCTTCGAAATGCGCCAGTGCCGCCGGCAGGTCGGTGGCGTTATAGATCGCACCGACCGGGCATTCCGGTACGCACATCGAGCAGTCGATGCAGCCATCGGGATCGATGGCGAGGAAGTTCGGTCCTTCAACGAAGCAGTCCATGGGACAGACGCTGACGCAATCGGTGTACTTGCACTGAATGCAGGAATCGGTGACGACAAATGGCATGGGATTCTGAAGCGGGCAGGGTGGCGACTTGCGCGGACAGGCCGCGCGGCAAGCGGGTATTTTAACCGCTGCCGCGTTTGCCTGCCGTGACCGTTTCGTGACGGTTATGCACACTCTCAGGCGTTGCGACCGTCGTAGTGGATGCGTTTGAGCGTGTCGAGGTCAATGCCTTCCAGGCAACGGGCATTGATCGCAGCCATCGGCTTGCCTTGGGGGCTGGTGCCCATGCCGAATACGCCGATGCCGCAGCGTGCGCAGAACTGGTGGTCGATGACGTGCTTGTTGAAGCGGTAAGTGGACAGGCTTCCCTTGATCGTACAGTTGAGCTTGTCGCGGTCGACGAACCACATCAAATGGCCTTTGCGGCTGCAGTAGCTGCAGTTGCATTCCATCACTTGCCCGATCTCGCCTTCTGCAGTGAAGCTGATGTCGCCGCAGTGGCAACTGCCTTGATATATCATGGTCCTCTCCTCATCTTGCCGGTAATAGTAGAAACGGACAGCAGCGACAGTGTAGTGCATGCCGCATCCCGTGCAAGTCCTGCTCTGCGTTAGACTACTGCCTTTGGCGGCAGGCCCGTCTGCCGCCGGCACCGATTGATTCCGAGATGAACTTGATACCCCTGGCCGGGCGCATGCGGCCGCAATCCTTCTACGACGCGATCGGCCAGCGGCATGCGGCTTCGATGGGAGCCGGCCATGTCTGACCTGTTCGCACACGAACCCGCCGCACCACTGGCCGAGGCCCTGCGTCCGAAGACCCTGGATGAGGTCATCGGGCAGTCGCACTTGCTGGGCGAGGGCAAGCCTTTGAGGCTGGCTTTCCAGTCGGGCAAGCCGCATTCCATGATTTTCTGGGGGCCGCCGGGCGTTGGCAAGACCACGCTGGCACGGCTCACGGCCACCGCCTTCAAGTGCGAGTTCATTGCCCTGTCCGCGGTGTTCTCCGGCGTCAAGGACATCCGCGCCGCGATGGAGCAGGCGCAGCAGAACCTGTCCATGGGCAAGCACACCATCTTGTTCGTCGACGAAATTCACAGGTTCAACAAATCCCAGCAAGACGCGCTGCTGCCTTATGCGGAAAGCGGCCTGGTCACATTTATTGGCGCCACCACCGAAAACCCATCCTTTGAAGTGAATTCGGCGTTGCTGTCCCGGGCCCAGGTTTATGTGCTGAAGTCGCTGGCAGACGAAGAATTGAAGCTGCTCCTGAAGCGGGTCCAGGAAGAAGGCGTTCTTGGCGATCTTCAATTTGAAGACCTGGCGATAGAAACAATCATTGGCTATGCGGATGGCGATGCAAGAAGGTTCCTGAACCTGCTGGAACAATGCAAAACGGCTGCGGGCGCTGCCGGTGTGCAGAAGATTGATAGCGACTTCATCCAGAATGCCCTGACCTTGAATTCAAGGCGTTTTGATAAGGGCGGAGATAATTTCTACGACCAGATTTCAGCCCTTCACAAGTCGGTTCGCGGATCACATCCAGACGCCGCCCTCTATTGGCTGACGCGCATGCTGGATGGTGGCGCCGATCCCCGGTACCTGGCGCGGCGCATTGTGCGCATGGCTTGGGAAGACATTGGCTTGGCGGACCCAAGGGCCATGCAGATAGCCAACGATGCCGCCTTGACCTATGAACGGCTGGGAAGCCCTGAAGGGGAACTGGCGCTCGGCCAGGCAGTGATCTATCTGGCCGTCGCCGCCAAGAGCAACGCCGGTTACAACGCCTACAACCAGGCCAGGGCCTTCGTGAAGCAGGACAAGAGCCGTGAAGTCCCGGTGCATTTGCGCAATGCGCCGACAAAGCTGATGAAGGAACTCGGCTACGGGCATGAATACCGATATGCCCATGATGAACCTAATGCCTATGCCGCCGGCGAAACCTATCTTCCTGAGGGCATAGAAGAACCCGGTTGGTATCAGCCGGTGCCCAGAGGCTTGGAAATCAAGATCGGTGAGAAGCTGGCCTTGCTGAAGAAGTGGGACGAGGAAGCCGGGGAATAGCGTTTCCCGGTTTCATCAAGCCGCAAGATTCAATTGCCAGGACACTCCAAACTTATCATCGACCCAGCCGAACCGCCGGCTAAAGCCATAGTCGTCCAGCGGCATATGGACTTTCCCGCCGTCCGCGAGAACGGCAAACACACGCTCCAGCTCTTCCTCGGAGTCGCATTCCACAAAAGTCGAACTCGATGGCGTGAACGTGAAATGGTGTTCCACCGGACTGTCGGAGCACATGAATTCGCGGCCGCAGAGGCTGAAGGTCGCCACCTTGATGGTGCCGGCCGGCCCGTGTTCGCCTTCGGCATAACGCTCGGCGCGCACGATGCGGGAGCCGGGGAAGGTGGCAACGTACAGTTCCATTGCCGCCTGGGCAACGCCACCCTGGAACATCAGAAAAGGTAGGGGAGTCATCGTGGATCGGTTCCATTTCGTGTTCAATGAAGGCTAATGCTAATCCTGATTGCCTTGTACATGCCAGTCCGCTACCGACTCCATCCGATTCCGGCGCCATGCTGGAGATGGCAGTTGCCTCAGCCCGGCCAGCGCGAATTGCGAATCACGCTGCAGAAGTTGCCGGGCCTGAACGCAGGCTCCTTGTCGGCGATCACATCGGCCTTGACGTTGCCGAAGGTGGTCTGGGGTTTGCGCCTGATGCCGTCGTAGAAGGCCTGGATGATCTCTTCCTTGAATTGCGGCCCGCGCGGATGCGCCGCCACCACGGCTTCCTGCTGCGCGTCGCTGTATTGGCCATAGGTCAGGCCCAGCACGTCCATCTCCACTCCCGCCGTCACCAGCGCAATGACCGGATCCATGTATTCGGGAATGCCCGGCGTGGTGTGCAGTGCGATGGCGGTCCAGACCAGGTCGATATCCTGCTGCGAAATACCGCGGCTTTTCAGGAAGTCCCGCGCCGCGTTCGCGCCATCCACCTCGAAGCGGCAGCAGTCGCTGCTGTGCTGATGCGTCAGGCCCATGTCGTGGAACATGCAGCCGCAGTACAGCAGCTCGCGGTCGAATTTCAAGCCGCGCTGCAGGCCCGCGAGCGCGCCGAAGTAGTAGACGCGGCTGGAATGGTGGAACAGCAGCGGCGAGGCCGTGTCGCGCACCAGTTCTGTGATGTCGCGGGCAAGCTGGCTGTCGGGGATCTGGATGCCGTCGATGGTCGGGTTCATGGCTGAGTCCTTTTGAAGGTTGAACAAGGGTTCGACAAATCTTCCCATTGCACTAAAATGTCTTCAATTGGCGTGATATGTTAAATGCTGCCAAATCGCGCGACATCAAGACACCCAGCCGCAAAGCCGCCCCCGATGATCAAAACCATTGCCATTCTTGCCTTGCCCGGCGTCCAGATGCTCGACGTTTCAGGACCGCTCGACGTGTTCGCGCAGGCCAATGCCGACGCCGGGCGCGAACTGTATGCGCTGCGCGTGGTGGGATACGAACCCGGCCCCATCCGGTGCTCTTCCGGTGCACGGCTCCTGCCGGACCTGATCGTGGGAGAACCGCTGCCACGGCTGGATACCTTGCTTGTCGCCGGGACGCCGCACGCCTCGCGCACGGTGTTAAGCACCTCCGCGCTCCAATGGATTCGGGATACGGCCAAGGGAGCGAAGCGCTACGGTTCAGTCTGCACCGGTGCCTTTGTCCTGGCCTCGGCAGGCTTGCTGGATGGCAAACGTGTGACGACCCACTGGAATGCCGCCGGCGATTTGCGCCATGCCTATCCCCGCGTCACCGTGGAAGAGGATGCCCTGCATGTGAGGGATGGCAAAGTGCGCACTTCCGCAGGAGTGACTGCCGGTCTCGACCTGGCCCTGTCGATGGTGGAGGAGGATCTCGGCCGCGAGGCGGCAGCCGGCGTGGCGGCGCAACTGGTGATGTTCTTCAAGCGCCCTGGCGGGCAGTTGCAGTTCAGCCGCAAAGGGCAGGCCGGCCCCGTCGGGCGTTCAGTGTTGCAAGAGGTGCAGCGCTGGGTGGCGGCCAATCCGGGGCTGCCGCTGTCGGTGGAGGCACTGGCCGGGCATGCCGGCTTGAGCCCACGGCATTTCGCACGCCTGTTCCATGCGGAAGTCGGGATTACGCCCGCAGCCTGGGTGGAGATGACGCGCATCAGTGCTGCGCGCGCATTGCTGGAGGCCGGTGCGGCGACGCCCAAGCAGGTGGCGGCGCAATGCGGCTTCGCCAACGTCGATACCTTGCGCCGCGCCTTCGTCAAGCATGTGGGTGTGTCGCCGGCCGTCTACCTGCGGCACCACGGGGGCGGGCAGGCCTGATGTTGTCAGGCCGGTTTCCGACTCCAAACCGGGAAATGGCCTTCCATGGCCGCCATTGCGGAAATGATGGTTTGGTAGGTGGCGTCATTATCGTAGCCCGGCAGGCGCGCCTTCATTGCCTCCATCAGGGCGTCCAGTCCCTCAGCGTCATTGGGAACAATGATGCCCTTGGCGCCTTCGGCGCCGTCGCCGCCGATCATCCATTGCGGCAGCGGCAGGAATTCGTCGCTGATGACGATGTCGACCCGGTTGACAGCGCTCCAGGCCACGCCTTCTCGCTTGAGGCCATTGGCCATGGTGCGGATTTCCTCGTCGTCGAATTCCACGCTGATCTTGCGCGCCTGTTGCGCAGCCAGTTTGGCCGGGCTGAGTTCGGCCGCTCCTGGCGCGTGCACTTTCCAGTCGGTCTTGCGTTTTTTCGACGGCACGATACGGTTCTTGATCTGCTGGCCGAACGCGAAGGCGGCGCCGAACGACAGGCCGGCCAGCAAGCCGTAGAACAGGCTGGCGTCATGCGTCATGTAGTGGATGCCGGCCCACAGGGCCAGGCCGAAGGCCGCTGCCAGGCCAAGGATGGAAAGCGGCAGGGGAGTTTTCGGGGCGTCGTCGGTATCGGACATGATCGGAATTGGCAAGAGTGGCTGGAAATGGGCCGAATGGTAACCCGTCCTGGCCGTTGCGTGCCATGCCGCGGGGGTGTGGAGATATGCGGATGATACGTATTTATTATCGGAAACACCCAGGCAAGCCCCGGTAAAGCCGCCCGGCTTGGTACAATCTCCTTTTTGAGCACCAACCCTTATTTGCTATTTGTTCCCATGATCGACATCCAACTTCTCCGTAAAGACATCGACAATGTGGCCGCCCGGCTGGCAGCGCGCAAGTTCGTCCTCGACGTCGCCGGTTTCAATGCGCTCGAAGCCGAGCGCAAGCAGATCCAGACCCGCACCGAAGAATTGCAGGGCAAGCGCAACAGCCTGTCCAAGCAGATCGGCATGCTCAAGGGCAAGGGCGAGGACGCCTCGGCGGTGATGGCGGAAGTCAACGGCATCGGCGATGAGCTGAAGGCCTCGGCGGCGCGCCTGGAAGAGGTGCAGCAGCAGATGAATGCCTTCCTGCAGACGGTGCCCAACCTGCCGCACGAATCGGTGCCGGTGGGCAATGATGAATCCGGCAACGTGGAAGTGCGCAAGGTTGGAACGCCGCGTGCCTTCGATTTCGAGGTGAAGGATCACGTCGATGTCGGCGCGCCGCTGGGCCTGGATTTCGATACCGCCGCCAAGCTGACCGGCTCGCGCTTCTCGGTGATGAAGGGCGGCATCGCACGCCTGCATCGCGCGCTGGCGCAGTTCATGCTGAACACCCACACCGGCGAGCATGGCTATACCGAGTGCTATACGCCTTACATCGTCAACGCCGATTCGCTGCGCGGTACCGGCCAGTTGCCCAAGTTCGAGGCCGACCTGTTCGCCGTCAAGAAGGGCGGCCAGGAGGGCGAGGCGGAAAACGCCGCGTTGTACCTGATCCCGACCGCCGAAGTGCCGCTGACCAACCTCGTGCGCGATGAGATCGTCGCCGGCGACGCGCTGCCGCTGAAGTACACGGCACATTCGCCGTGCTTCCGTTCCGAGGCCGGCTCCTACGGCCGCGACACCCGCGGCATGATCCGCCAGCACCAGTTCGACAAGGTGGAAATGGTGCAGATCGTGCATCCGGAGAAGTCCTACGAGGCGCTGGAAGAGATGCTGGGCCATGCCGAGGCCATCCTGAAGAAGCTCGGCCTGCCGTACCGCGTGATCACGCTGTGCACCGGCGACATGGGCTTTGGCGCGGCCAAGACCTATGACATCGAAGTCTGGCTGCCGGCGCAGAATACCTATCGGGAAATCTCGTCGGTGTCGAACTGCGAAGCCTTCCAGGCGCGCCGTATGCAGGCTCGCTTCCGCAACGCCCAAGGCAAGCCGGAGCTGCTGCACACCTTGAACGGTTCCGGCCTGGCTGTTGGCCGTACCCTGGTGGCGGTGCTGGAGAATTACCAGCAGGCCGACGGTAGTGTGGACATTCCTGAGGCGCTGCAGCCTTACATGGGCGGCATCGCCAGGCTGGCGCCGGGCGCCTGACCCGCACGGCAAGACCCGATGGAGAACGGCCGACCTGTAATGGGTCGGCCGTTTTTATTTTGGGGCTAGCGCGATGGCAGGCGCGGCGCCGGTGAAAACGTTTTTGCGGGCAGCGTAGCTGTCAGCTGTCATTGAGTGCCCAGGAGAATGCCACCGGGATACGGCGCTCGATGAACAGGCTGTTGCCTTGTGTCTTCTTGGCCTGTTTCTTGGCTCGGGTCGCTGCCGAGGCAATCTGGTGCGGGGAAGAGTACTGGGCAGGTTCGATCTTCACCGCTCCTAGGGAAATGCTCACCAGCGGGTGTTGCACGCGGTTGCCCTGGCGGTCTTCGCTGAAATAGCCGCCGCGCTCGCGGTCTTCATCGTAATAGAAGGCGCTGGATTGGGCGGTGAAATTGTCCAGCATGTTGCGGCAGCGCCTTTCCCAATCCTCGCTCTGGAACATGATCAGGAAATCGTCGCCGCCGATATGGCCGATGAAGTCATGGTGCGGGTCGCAGCCTTGCTGCAGGATCCGGCCGGTGAGCTGAATCATGTCGTCGCCCTTGCGATAGCCGTAGACATCGTTGAAGGGCTTGAAGTGGTCCAGGTCGCAATAGCAGATGCAGAACTCGACCCCGCTTTGCAGCAGGTATTCGATGTGGTCGTTGATCGGCACGTTGCCCGGCAGCTGGGTCAGCGGGTTGGCATGGCGCGCGGCGTCGATCTGCATCTGGGTGATTTCGCGCAGCAGGTCATGCCCGGTTCCCAATCCCACATACTGGCCGCGGTCGGTGATGATGAAGCCGTTGGACAGGTGATGCGACTCGGCCTGCACCAGCAGGTTGGAGAGGTCTTGCAGGCTGGTGTCCTGCTCGGTCAGGATCGGGTTGGGATCCATGAAAAAGGCGCAGGACTTCTTGCCGTAAAGCTCGCGTCCATACAGGCGGGCGAAGCGCTCGACCATGCTGTAGCGGTTGATCAGCCCGATCGGCAGTCCGTTGCTGACCACCGGCAGCGCCTGCAACTGCGGATCGTTGACGAACATGTCGTAGACGTGGTCGTTGGTGATTTCCGGTGTGACGTACTGGGTTTCGCGCAGCAGCTTGAAGACGGTGGCGCTGCGTTTGCCGGGGCCGTATTTGTTGGCGGCCAGCGGCACCTTGTCGCGGCGCAGGGGCTTGGTGACATCTTCCGGGATCGACACCGGCGGTTCGGCCATCGGCCGGGCAATGTGGTAGCCCTGGCCGCAGGCGATGCCGAGGTCGCGGATGGTCAGCAGTTCAGCCTGCGATTCGATGCCTTCGGCGATGACGATGGAGCCGGATTTCTCGGCGATCTCCTGGATCGAGCGTACGAACTGCAGCTTCATCGGGTCGTTGTTGATGCCCTGCACGAAGTGCATGTCGATTTTGACGTACTCGGGCTGCAGCTCGGACCACAGGCGCAGGCTGGAGAAGCCTTCGCCGAGGTCGTCAATGGCGATCTGGAAGCCCATGTCGCGGTAATGCATGACGGCATTGCGCAGCAGGGCGTAGTCATAGGTCGGTTCGTTTTCGGTCAGCTCGATGATGATGCGCTGCGGATTGACGCCCAGATTCTCGAGATAACGCAGAGTCTCGCCCTGGATTGCCTCCGGCTGCATCAGTGCCCCGGGGGTGACGTTGAGGAACAGGTTGCCGGGCAGGCCGGATTGCGCGAAGCGGGTCAGGACGATGTGCCGGCACAGGTATTCCATCTGTACCGAGAGGTTGTGCGTACGCGCTACCTTGAACAGGGCCAGCGGGGAGTGCAGAGGGGTGTTGGACGGTCCGCGGATCAGGCCTTCATAACCGAGAATCTCGCCATTGCGCATGCGGACGATGGGCTGGAACAGCGCCGTCAGTTTGCGCTGGGCGATGATTTCGTGCAGCAGCGACAGCATCTGGTCGTCAGCATTTGGCGGCAACCCACCGGCGGCGCGGGCGATCAGCTCGGCAGCTTCGGCGTCGAGCGGAAAAGGGGCATTGGAAAGAGGCGCCATTTGGCTGTTCCCGATATGAAATTGTTCTAGGAGCGGAAAATAATTTACGGATGGATGCTAGAAGTGATTTATGACAAGACGATGATATGGGGGCGCAAGGTGAACCTTTTTGCATGAAAAAAACGGCGCTTTGCGTTTGAGGCAGCGCCAGTCCTGCATGCTGGGATCGGGCCGGTAAAAAATGGTGACGCAGCAATAAGTTGGAGGGAATAATTTCGAGAGGGATATTCCTTTATTAAAAAACTTCTGCTATAGTTGCGAGCTTTGCTGCTTCACGCAGTAAAGCGACCGAAGTTAACCGGAGAGGTGGCAGAGTGGTCGAATGTACCTGACTCGAAATCAGGCGTACGGTTTCCCGTACCGTGGGTTCGAATCCCACCCTCTCCGCCAGTATTTACGCGGGTTTCCGCGCTGTAGAGAAAGCCGCCATGTGCGGCTTTTTTTACGTCTGGTGGGGAAGAAGTTGCCCAGAAAATCAGGCGCGCTTCTTCCCGATCTTGGCCACCGCATCGGTCAGCGTATCGATGGCCAGGTGCGCATACCGCTGGGTACTGCGTGAGTCCTTGTGCCCCAGCACCCGCCCCACGGTATAGAGATCCACGCCGTTGTTTATCAGCTCACTGGCCGCGCTGTGGCGCAGGTCGTGGAGGTGCAGGTTATCCAGGCCGGCGCGCTCCCGGGCTTTCCGGAAGTTCGCTTGGATGGTGATCTTGGGTACCGACTGATCGAACACCCGGGCCGCGTACTTGATTCGCGGGTGCACCGGCACCATGCGCGGCGATCCATTCTTCGTGTCGGCCAGGGCAAAAACTTCCCCACTCAATTTATATTTCAGCAACTCGGACAGGCGCATGCCGCTGTAGAAGAGGATGCGGAAAGCTCGGCGCACGTTCCTGTTCTTGATGGCCAGGGCCAAGCGGATCATGTCGCGGCGGCTGGCATATTCCTGGCGCTCATTGCGCACGGCCGGCACCACCACCTTGGCAGCTGGATCTTCGTGGCCCATGCCGTGTTCCTTCCAGGCATACCGGCAGGCGGCGGTGAGGTAGCGGATTCGATTGCGTAGCGAGGCGGCCGAGAGCGGGGTTTCCATGCCCTCATTGTCTCGGGTGGCCTTGGCGATGTAGAACTTGCAGGCATCCGGCAGGGCGGAAAGGGGACGCCCCTGGTAGGCGAAGAACATGAGCGCCAATTCGCGCTCCACGTTCTTGCCGGTCTTGAGGTGGGGCAGGCGGTGCTTTATGTAGACGGCAACAGCGTCCTCGATTGAATGCTGAGCACGTTCGACGCTGGTCGCGACGGCGTAGAGCTTCGCGCTTTCTTGTCGGTCGTAGGCGTCAGCCTGGGCTTGATTCCATGTTTTTGGAAGAGCCTTTCGAGTCCGGACCCGCTGGCCATCGACACGGCGGTCGAACTCAAAGACGAAGCAACCTCGCGCTTTATCTCGGTAAATTGGCATTTTTGTCGATATTCAAGGATGTCTTGGCGGTTAAAGGTGACTCGGCGCCCAATTCGATAGCATGGGATCGGGCCAGCCGGCGCGGCTAGATCATATACCTTGCGGCTGGACACCCCCAAAATCGCGGCAGCGGCGCAGACGTTGATGGTTTCGGTCATCCCTTGATCCTCCTGAATTCAACCACCCACACCCACGGGTTGGCTGTCCAGCTGTCGGCGCCGTTGATGGATCCCCACAGCCACCGGAATTGGTCGGACGGATCGGCGGTCTGGCCCTCCGGGGAGAGTGCGCCGGGTGCCCATGTCGCTACACCCTCGGCCGCCGCGTCGGCCTCGCTGATGTCCTGCAGGCGCTCCACGCGCACGCCGGTGATTTCCAGAAGGATGCGGCTGGCCGCGCGCGGTGCATGAATTGCTGGGCGCTTCCACCAGGTGATGCAGCCATCGACGCGCCGGCTGGATATGAAATGCGGTTCGTCCGAGGCATATCGGTACTGGAAGCCGCCTTCGATGGTCATGTCGACGAAGTGCCATTCCAGCCGCCCTTTTTCCTCGCTATATCGCTGCTCCCACATACCCCACGCAAACACCGTTTCGCGCACCCAGATGCGGTCGCCGGGCTGGCCGTAGGGGCATGCTTGGCTCCAGTCCGATACTTCGCAGACGGGGCCGGGCGGCTCGGTATCCACCCAGGCGTAGAAATTGGGAAGGTGGTCGGGATGGTTGTATTGCATCACCTTGTAGGTCGCTGCCGGTGGCTGCGGCTTGACCGGACGCCGCGTCTGCGTCTTGTCGCCGGCCAGGACACCGCGCACCATGGCGCCGCTGAAAAGGATAGGGCGTTCTTTCATCCGAAAATCTCCTTCAGGGCCTCGTCTTGGGCAACGTTGAGTTCGGCCATCATGGCCTCGCTGCCGCCCTTGTCAGGATGGTGCATGCTCGCCAGAGCACGGTATGCGGCCTTGACCTGCTCGCGGGTAGGGAGGGCGACGCTGCGCAGTCCCAGCACATCCTGCCAGTCGCGCTTGACGGTCTGGCCGGGCGCCGGCAGCGCGGTAAAGCCGCTGAAGGCCCGATCCAGAACCACGGCGCCGCCATGGCGCTCGATCGCGCGCATCGCATCCAGCGTCGCCGCCACGGCGGCCAGGTTGTCGGCCACGCGGTCATAAACGTCAATGGCCATGACCTTGTTTTCTCCCTTGCGGGTGCGCCAGTACACGGCGGCGCCAGAATCAAAGGGCTCGCCGCGGTCGGAGCGCGGAAGGCCGTCCAAGCGCACCGGTACGTTGGTGCTGATCACCACGTCGTCGCGGGTGTAGCCCATGCGATCGAGTTCGGCCAGCACGCGCTGGACGCCTTCGTTCACGGTGATGCTGCTGGAAGAGTAGCCGCGCGACTTCGTGCTGAAGCGCGCAGTCTTGCGGCTGCGGCAGCGGGGCCAGCCGGTTGGCCACTGGAGGGGGTAGGCGTTGATCATGCCGGCACCTCATCCCAGGTGCGGCCATCTAGCAAGCGGCCGGCAGCTTTCTTTCCCACCTTCCTGATAGTGATGCAGTCCGCATCCTCATCTCTTGGCGCATGCTCCCAGCGCGTTCCGTCGCTACGAATGAAAGCGATCTCACCGCGCAGCGATCCGAAACCAGCAACCGATACGTCTATCCACTCGCCCCACTGCTTAAACAGGAAGGGAACACCAGCGCTATTGCACTGGTCACGCAGGTAGCGCGCCCAATCGGAATGCGTCGGGCGGGCGTCTGGCCCGCTCTCGCCGCCGACAATCACCCAATCGATCCCGATTGGCTTGCCGGCGCCGTGCGCCGACAGCGCCCCGTAGTCAGCGTCGCAGCTCTCGCAGTGGACCGGTGGAAGCGCTTGGTTCAGGTCGACCGGACCCAGCAGCGGTTCCATGGACAGGAAGCGCTTGGCGGCGTCGATCTGCAGCAGCTTCGGGATATCGCGGTCGGCTTCCGTTTGGTTGACCACAGTGATCCCGATCCAGACATTCGGGTACAGCGCGGCAAAGCTGAACGGCACCGGCAGCATATTGCCGACGTTGCCGATGCGCTTGGTCAGCAGCAGCCAGTCGAGGTGCGGCGTCGCCTCGATCAGGGAAAACAGGTCGTCGCGCCACTGCGGGTCGACCGCGTTGTCGAAGACGTCGGCCAGGCTGGCGCAGAACACGCGCTGGCGCCGGCCGTGCGTTACCTGGAATTCGGTCGCCGCGGCGTTCCAGGCCAGCGGCTTGTTCCAGTTCGCAGCGCTGGTGCGCCGGCGCGGCGCGCCAGGCCCCCAATTCACCGCCGCCCCCCCGGCGAACCGCGCGTTGCGGCTCTCGGCGTAGCAGTGGTCGCAGCCCGGGCCGACCTTTTGGCAGCCTTCCCACGGATTGAAGGTGTGGTCTGCCCATTCGATCTTGGTGTTTTCGCTCATGATAGGATGCCTCGAAAATTGAGGGGGACGTTATGGCGGACAATTTCAACGAAGTGCACAAGGCCGAGACCTATAAATCGATGATCACGATCTCGATCGAGGTCTTCAAATTGCTGGTGCTGATAAACGGTGGCGCCGCGGCAGGCATGGTCACTGCCATGAAAAGCATCTTGGAGGTGATCGATCACACGGCATTTCAGCGATCCCTTTCGATGTTCATCCTTGGCCTCGTCGGTGCCGCCGTTGCGATCTTCGCCTCTTGGATCACGCAAAACATATTGCATAACGAGAATATGGGCGCGATGAAGCCGCGTACGCATATCACGCCGCTGGCTTGGGCCATTGGCGCGAGCATTCTCAGCTTGGTAAGCTTCTGCATTGGTGCAGGAGTGGCGGCGTTTTCCATTCACGCAAAGTAGATTCACGGCGTCCCTCCCTGCGCCACGTTCATTGCAATGGCCACCGGCCGCACCCAGATCGGCGCCGCGCTGAGTTGGAAGGTTTCACCCGACCAGGCCAGCAGCAGGGTGCGCCCCATTTCCGAGGCGATGGCTTCGGCAGCTGCCGGCGGCACGGCATTGCCGATACGCTCGCGCCAGGCCTGATCGGACAGACCGTCCAATTCCAGCATCTCTTCCGGGTCGACCAGCGACTGCAGGGCGGCCAGCTCCAAGGTAGTAAAAGGGCGGTGCCAGGTGCCGTCCAGCGCACGGATCACGCAGATCAGCTTGTCGGCGGCGGCTGGCATGCGGTGGTCGGCCACCGACCAGCGGCCATTGTCGTAGCTGGCGGCCGACGAGACGGCGCCGGAGGTCGCGCTCATAGGCAGCACGCCATAGTGGCCGCCCGTCAGGTAGTGATCGCCTTTTTGTGGGATGCCGGCAGAACGCGGATCCGCAACGGCAAATGCGCCCTGGCCGGTGGTGCTGCCGCTGATAACGGTGCCGGTCGAACCAGGCCATGACGTCACCGCATACTTTCCAAACGACTCACCGACGCGGCGCGGATCTGCGACCGCCTGTCCGCCAGAACTGGGGCCGTGGCCGCCGCCGACCACCCCGGCGGCTCCTTCCCACTTCACAACCCGATAGACATTCTTGTGGGTCGTGTCGATGTCGCCAGAGCGTGGGTCAGCAACGGCGAACGTCCCTTGTCCAGGGGACTTGACGCCAATGATGGCGCCCGAAGTATCGGCCATGTTCAGAACGCCGTATTGCTGATATTCGGCTGCACCGGTCGGAGCACGAGGATCGGCGATCGAGAATGCACCGTTCTGCGGAAGGCTCCGGCCAGTAACAGTTCCTCGCGAGTCATCCCAAGTGTTCACCCCGAGGAAGCCACCATTACGGTTTTCCGGCACGATCAAGTAATCGCGCAGGTGGCCATCCTCGACCGCCAAGCGGTTCAAGCTGCGCCAGTCACTGCCGGCCTCAACGAAAGCCAGGCGCACCCATGTCTTCCACTGCAGTGAGGGGATACGGTGCATCGGGCCGCCACGCTCGTCGCCCGGTAACGGCATGCGGCCCAGGATGTCGCCCACGGCCAAGAGGTTGCGCTTCGGCGGCTCGTAGAGGAAGTTCGGCACCTTTTCCATGTGGCGCGCTACCAGAAGGAATCGCTTCCGGCTCTGCGCCAGGCCGCCGATCTCGCCGCAATCGTGCGTGGTCTCGGCCACGGCATAGCCATAGTGGCGCAGCAGCCCGACGATCTGATCGAGCAGGTGCCGGCCGCGGTTGGCGATGCGCGGCACGTTTTCGAACACCACCAGCTCTGGTAGGTCGTCCTTCCAGGCCTCCAGCATCAACCAGACGCCGCGCAGCGTCAGGCGGTTCAATGCCTGATACTTGGCCGTCTTGCTCTTGCCCTCGGCCAGCAGGCCGGAAAAGCCCTTGCAGGGCGCGGACAGGAAGACGATGTGCGGCCGCTCGTAGCCGGCAGCGCGGCGGATATCTTCCGGCAACGCCTCGCGCCAGCCAGGCGGGGGCATGTTGCCCCAGAAGGCCAGGTATTGGTCGAGGTCGAACAGGTCCAGTGTGGTGGCAGGCACTCCGACCAGGCGGCCGAAATCGCGGTTCGCCGCCGCGTCCACGTCGATGCTGCCGATGCAGCGGAACTTCGCCACCATGTTGCCGACACGGGCTTGCCCGCGATTGAAGCCGCGCGCACCGCCGCCGATGGCGCCGAACAGATGGAAATGACGAATCTCACGGACATCGTCGGGGACGCCGGTGAAGGTGTCGCGCTTCATGCAGATTGCTCCTGTAATTTTTTGACTTGCTGGACTTCGTCGGTGGTCAGGGGGCGTACCCAGATCAGCGCATGCCTGTCGGTCGTGCGTGACCAGACGATGGCGCGCACACGCGCGGCGATGATGGTGGGGTGGATGTACCACCAGAGGCGTCCGTCGAGCGGGTGCGAGAAGATGCGCATGCGGTGAGGCTGCGGCATTACGCAGCCTCCCGCAGTGGCGCGATCACACCATCGGCGATCCAGTGCGCGGAGAAGGTGGGCGGCAGCCGCTCCGGCAGCTGCTTGAGCGTGCCGAACACCAGCGCCGTCTCGATGTGACCTTTCTCGGCCAGCGCATGCAGCCAGTTGATGGCCTCGGAACGGCCAGGCAGATCCAGAACATCGAAGCGATCCAGCATCAGGATGCGCAGGCCGGTGACCTGAGCGACCGCCTGGGCGATCATGGCGTCGCTGCGCCACTGCGCCGACTCCGACAGCAGGGAGTAGGGGCGGCCGCCGGCGGTGATCGTCATGTCCTTGTCGATGTAGACCGAGGCCCAGCCGCTGAAGGCTGCGGACACGGTGAGCGCGCTGTTGATCGGCTTGAGGGCTTCGTCCAGCAACTCGCCCGGGATTCCATCCGGTGCGCATGCGTCGGCAATGGCCAGCCAGGCCTTGATTTCGCCGTTCACCTTGGCAGCTTGCTTGGTCAGCGCATCGGCGGCGTCGGCCTTCTTCCACGCCGCGGCGGCGGCGTCGATCGCCTCGATCATCTTGGCGCGGCTGGCGGTCAACGCGGCGATGCGCTGTTGCCGCTCTTGCAGGCCGGCCGTGTAGTCGGTTTGGAAGTTGGTCTGCGCTTCCAGCTCGGCCAGCACCTGGTCGGCGCCGGTGGCAGCGTCGAAGTCACGCTTCAGGTTCTTGACACGGTTTTGCAGCACCTCCAGGCCACGCTCGAATTCTGGCAGTGAGTTCTGCGCCTCGGTATCTGCCTCGCCGGCAGGCTTGATTTCGCCATGCACGTTCTCGTAGGCATCCAGTGCTGCGTTCGCCACCTGGTAGGGAATATCATCCTCGCCAGTCGACGGAACCGGGAAGACCTCGCGCAGGCCGTGCAGCGCATAGGCCAGGTCATGCACCAGCCCCAGAGGGCGGCCGCCGACGGCGCGCTGGCGCATGGCCACCACCTTCGGTTCATAGTCGGCCAGCTCTTTTTCGGCGCGCTTGAAGTTGCCGCTGATGTCCGGGGCCTTCTTCGACAGCTCCAGCAGCTCGGCGCGGCGCTTCTTGGCCTGGGCCTGCGCGGCCTGCTTCGCCTGGACCTCCCCGATCTGCTTGTTCAGCTGGTCGATTTCCTTGCCGAGCGCCGAGGCCTCTGCGTTGCCATGCTCAGGCTGCAACACCTCGGGCTTCTCGGCCTCCCAGCCATCGGCGGCCACGCCGCCCCAATTCGCGCCGGTCAGCTGCTGCCACGCGCCTTTCTTCTTGCGCGCCTCTTCGGCGGCAAAGTCCTTGCCGGCCGGGAAGCCGCCGCGCAGGACCGGCATCACGATTTCGACCAGCGCCTTGTCCAGGTTGCGCGCCAGCAGGCGCTTCTTGATTTCTTCGCCGTTGATCTTGCAGCCGGCGGCGGCGAACAGGAAGGCGCGGCGTTCGTCTTCCTTCATGCTGGCGAAGCGCTGGCCGTTCAGCACCACCGAGACGGTGGCGCCGGTCGGCAGGCCGTCGTCGATCTGGGCGGCACCCTTGGGCAGGTTGAAGCCGTAGGTGCGGCCATCAGCCACGGTGACCAGCACGCCGCCGGCCTTCGAACCGTCATGCACCAGCTTGTCGTATTCCTTCTTCAGCTTGACGCGGGTGATTTCGCCGGTCATCGCCATTTTGACGGCTTCAGCGATCGAGCTTTTCCCGGCCTGGTTGCGGCCGGCGATCAGCGTCACGGGGGTGGTGGTTCGAATATCCACGCTGCGCAGGCGCAGGAAGTTATCGACCTGGATCTGGGAGATTTGCATCGCAGTGTTTCCTTGGAGTGGGGCGGGTAGGGCCGCGCACGGCGGCCGGCCTGGTTGTTATTCGACTTGGTACTGGCCTTGTTGCCCAGCAGGTTGGGCTTGATCGACTTCGCGGAAGTCTGGATCGCCAGCGCTCTGCTGGTCTTCCTCATCGTCGTCAATGAGGTTGCCCGTTTGGGTGTCAGGCTCATCCGCCGGCGCGCCGCCCTTGAAGTGCTCATCCAGCGCGCGCTTACGGTTCTTCTTGGCCTGTTCGATCTCAAACCGCTTCTGCTCATCGGGCGGCACCAGGCTGATCTGCACCTCGGTGTCCAGCAGCTCGGAGAGCTTGCCGACATCGGCTGGGTGCGTGCGCGCGCGCACGATGAAGTCCATACCGACAGCGCCCTTGTCCTGCAGCTGGAAATACACCTTGTTGATCACCGAGTCATTCAGTTTGACCTCGGACGGGCCGCCGGCGCCGATGTGCGCCAGGAAGGTGTAGCCCTCCAGCGAGCCCTTATGCGAGAAGCGCGGGAAGGCGAACTTCAGGTGCGGCAGACGCGCGCCGCTGACCATGTCGGCCTGGTCGTCGCCGGTGTAGAAGGCCGGGCGGTAGAGCGGGTTGAAGTGGTCCAGCACCTCATTTTCCATCGGCGCCGAAAAGCCGATATCGCAGACGCCATGCTCGTCGCCTTTCTCGTCCTTTTCCTTGCGGAAGTTGAGGCTGGTCACCTTCACCATCTTGGTATCGAGTTGGAACATTGATTTCTCCGTAGTTGCGGGGTGTTGGTGGGCGATCAGGCGGCGGCCTTGGTCAAGTGTTCGATCAGCTCAAAGTAGATGACGCGGCAGGCGGCCACGTCGGCGCCGGCATCGTGTGCGTTCAGCAGCGGCTGGCCGGTGAAGAACTCATAGGCCTCGGCCAGCTTCGGCTGCTTGGGATTGTTGCGGCCGGCCTTGACCATGGCAGGAGAAGGAGGCAGGTTGACAATGGCGGTGGATGCCGTGCAGGTGCAGAACGCCTCGCCGGCCTTCCAGTAGTCGGCAAACTCGGTATTGCGGTGGCGCATGGCAGCGATGCGCACCAGGCGCGCGTCGAACTGCTCGTTGTGAGCGATCCGGCCATTCGTGGCCATGGACCACATGCCGAAAAACATATCCAGCACGTCGTCGACCGGCTGGCCGAACATTGCCGCGCGTTCGGTGCTGACGCCGGTCAGGGCCTCAACATCGGGCGGGATGATCCAGCCGGTGGGCTTGATCAACTGGCTCATGCTGGCGATGGTCTTGCGGGTGTCGATGTCGACCAGGTCGGCGGCCAACTGGAAAATATGCGGCTGGCGCGGATCCTCGGACGGCTCTCGGAAGAGTGGTAGGCCGGTGGTTTCGGTGTCGTAAAAGAGGGCGGTGCGCATGGTGGCTGTTCCTTATTCGGCGTTGTAGGTCTGCTGCGGCTTGGCGCGGCGGGTGGTGGTGCCGGCGGCGGCCGGCGGATTGGTGAGCGCGTCCTTGCGCTCGCGGTAGAAGGTGCGCAGCTCTTCCTGCTGGCCCTGGTCGAAAACCTCGCCAATCAGGTCGGCGGCAACGTCCAGCACTTCCAGATCGGCGGCCTTTTCGAGGGAGTCACGCACCTTGGCGTAGGAGGGGCCTTCGTCGGCGCCACCGTTCTGCTGCTGCGCCTGGGCTGCCTGCTGGCTGGTTTCACCAGCAGGCCCGGCGACCGTGCCGGCTTCAGGCTCGCCAGGCTCTCCTGCCTGGCTCTCGGGGGTATTCGGCTTGTCGTCGTTCTTGTCTTCAATAATGGTTGCCGGCGCGGCGGCCTTGCCCTGTGGCGGCGTGCGCAGTTGGTTGAGGTCGGCTGCCGGGCGCGGCTGCGCTTCCGGCATTTCGATATCGATGATGTCGGCGGCTTCCTCGTAGGATTGAAGACCCATCAATAATTCCGGCGCATACAATTTTCCGAAGAAACTGGCCGTGCGGTAACGGAGCATGACTTCGGGCATTGTTTGCCACTTGGAACCGCTCTTGCCGTACCAGCCTTCCCGTACAGCCATCTCAATGGATACGCGCGGGCTGTCGATGCGTGCGCCGGTTTCGCGCTCGATCGCCCATGCGGTGCATTCGAGATTCGCCACCGTCACCTTGTGCTTGCTGACTTGGCGATCCCGGTTCACCCACTTGGTGGTTTCGTATTCGACTTCCTTAGGGCCAAGGTCTTTCAAGTCGAAGCGCAGGGGCGAGAAGCGGCCGCAGCCGTTGATGGCCGCGATGATCCACTGCGATGACCAGGATGGGCGGCCCTCAACGATGTACAGGTTCTGCATCACCATGAGCGGATCGGCGCCCATGCGCTGGGCCATGTTCAAGGAAACAACGCAGTTGGCCAAGGCGTTGGGGTTCTCCCCCTTTTTTTCATCCCATTGGCGATAGGCGGCCGGCACCAGCGTGGAGGAAGAGAGCAGCCTGGCGGCGCGCTGCATGAGTTCGAACGACTGCAAGCTGCCGAAGCCCATGGTGACGGCCGGCATGTTCTGCTCGCGCGGCGTGGGGTTCTTGATTTCCTGCAAGGTGGTGGTCTGCTGCTGTTGGGACATGATTTCTCCAGGTGAGCGGGTGGTTATTCGTGGTACATGCACTTGCTCCAGCGCGCGCAGTACTTCGAGCTGCACAGCTGGGATTGAGGATTCGGGGGGAAGAGGCCGGTCTGGAACATCACGGCGGCATACTCGATCAGGCCCTTTTCGGTGTCGGTGCCGACCATGACCCGCTTGGCGTCGAAGATGCGCGACACGCCGACATTGGCCGCGGCGGTGGTCTGCAGGCCGATGATCTGGGCGCCGTCGGTCGGCTCGCCATCGGTGTTTTCCGACATGAGCTGATAGGCGCCCAGCTGCGCAGCGCGGCCCTGCGTACTGACCACGCCGTTGGCGATCACGCGCGCACCGGTCTTGATGTCGGGAATGATCTTGCGACCGTCGACGCGGGCGACCCGGGCGCGGTCCATGGTGCCGGTCAGGCGCACCAGGATGTCGCCGCCGCAGTCGATCACCAGCGGTTCCAGCGCCATCTCGACGGACTGGTAGTCCATGCTGGGCGCGATGATGCTGCAGTAGCGCGCCAGCAGTTTCAGGCCGATGGTTTCGCCGTCGCGCACGGTCAGGTCGTCCTGCTTATAGTCAACGTCCTGTTCGGGGTTGTGCAGCGTTTCGACGAACACGCCGGCGGCGGCGTCGATGCTGATCGGGGTGCCGCTCAGAGTGGCCTGGTCAAATGCGGCGGTACCGGCATGCACGGCCGTGCCCAACTGAGCGCGCAGGCCGGAGGCCTTGCGCATGCCCAGGATGTGCTCGCCCTCCCAGCGGTAGGCACAGTCGAAGAGGGAGCCCCAGGAAGAGGCGCGGACGCGGATCTCGCTCATTTGGCGCCCCCGTCCGTGAAGCGGACATGCGCCGGGGCGAATGTCTCGACTTTGCCATCGATGAATTCGACGATGGCTACCGAGTAGTTGCCCGGGCCGGCTTCAAACTCCATGAATTCGACACCCCAGCCGTGGAACAATCCTTGTTCGGCCGGCAAATAGTCGTGTTTGCCCGTTTCAGGATCCTTGGCGTATCTATAGACCTGCACGGTGCGCAGTGGAGTCTGCATGTCAGTTCCCTCCCGCCAGCGGCACGGCCAGCTCGGCCAGCGCCGGGTCTGGAAACTTCGTGAAGATGCGCGCCTTCATCTGCGCTTCAGCTTTGCGCTGCGCAGCGTCATCGGCGGCCGTCATGAACAGCACGGCGCCCAGCACCAGGCAGGTGCCGAGGAAGGCGAGGGCGGTGGAGGTCTTCATTGCGCGCGCTCCGCGATCATGCGGTCGGCGTATGCACCACGCAGTTCCGCAAGCTGTTCCAGCGCTTCCAGCCAGCCGGCGTTGCGGCCGTTGCGCTTGTAGAAAATCTCGTTTGCCCAGGCCAGATCAATAGGGGCGTGCGCGGCGTAGTAGTCGCGCAGCGTCATACCCTCAGGCACGCCGTGGGCAGCAGCCGGAACAACTTCACCGTTCGGGCCTACCGCTACGCTCCCCGGAAAGGCCGGGCCGCCGGTCTTGTCGATCGCCATCACAGATCCTTCCAGTCTTGCGACGCGGGGGCGGCTGTCGGTGCCGACGCAGCGCGCGGCTGGCCCAGCGCCTGGACCGTGTACAAGGTGACCATGAAGCCGCTGGCCAGCAGCACGCCGGCCGACAGCCAGAACAGGACGAACATCAACAGGCTGCGCAAGCGGCGCTTGAGGCGAGCAACGACGGGGCGCGGCGCCGGGGAAGAAGCGCGCACGCCGGCGCGCCAGTCGATCAGGGCGGAATAGTTCACAGCGGGACTCCAAAGGAAGCGGCCAGGATGATGGCGATCGCCATGCCGACCAGGGTTGCGTTGCGCGGGGCGCCGCTGGTGGCGAACACCGGCACCAGGGCGAGGAAGAAGAGGCTGATCCAGTTCATGGCTGGACTCCGGCGGCGGTCATGGCGGCTTGCCTGGCTTCTGCCTTGGCCCGGCGCGCGAGATATGCCTGCTTGAACGGTTCATCGCCAATGCGGTCGAGGATCGAGATATGCACCTCATGGCGTTGGCCGGCCGTCATACCCAGCGCCTTCATGGCAACCTCATTGATCAGTTGCGTACGGCGGCTGTAGGTGCGCGAATCGGCACACAGGCGCATGATCTGGTCAAGGGCTTGGCGGTGGTCGCTCATGCGGCACCTGCGGCACGAAACTGCGACGGAGCGGCACCCAGCAACTCAGGCACGCGGTGGCCGGCCAGGTATTCCCATTCGGCGTAGTCCTGCGCGAACTTGACGAACTTCTCGTCCAGCGCTTCCATGAAGTCGGTGCCGTGGCCGGGCAGCGTCACCGCCACCAACTCGTAGTTTTTGTTCCGCTGCACAACCCACAAGGAGAACGTCACGTTCTCGGGCTGGTAGCTGTCGGTCAGCAGGAAGGCGCCTTTGGGAAGGTTCGCGGGCTGGATAGGTTGGGTGGTGGTCATCATGTCCTCGCATCTACTTAAAGTAGGATTGAGGGCAGATTAAACTACCAAAAGTAGAGTGTCAACTACTTTAAGTAGAAATATTTGGTGATCTTGCCGATGGATGGCAGAAATGAAAAAGCCCTCCGAAGAGGGCTTGCAGCACCAATAAACTACTCATCAGCCTTTTGATTGGCTGGCAATGCATAGTCCAATAAAAAATCCGATGTAGTAGCCCGTACCGGTATTGGGCCTGCCGATTATTTCGATGTTGGATAAAAAACTGATGTCGAAGAGAGAGGCAAACCAAGAAAAAATATTCACCAGAAGAGCCAGAGGGAAAATAATCCCATGCCATATTCCAGAAAAAAAGCCATATGGATCGGCAAAAGTTTGTGGCTCATTGTGAGTTGCGCAACCAGCCAAAAAGCAAGTAAAAATCAGGAGGGCCGAAGATTTTTTCTTTTGATTTAAAGGGGCGGCGTAAGTCACTGAAAATTCTTCCTGGCTAGTAGCATGTAGTGGAAACCAATCCGCCACGTCCAGGTAGGGAAGTGCAATTCACCATCGGTCTTGGTTGTGGCGCCGCATTTCGAATAGCATTGCCGACACCGAGCAGCATTGCTGCCGCTGTTGCACGTTGCTGCGCATCATCGGCTGCTTGCCGGCGCGCATATTCTTCGCGGGCAATTCGGCCGCGTTCTTGTTGCTCGATCTCACCAGCGCTTTCTGGCCTGGCTAGCGACGATGGGGCCTCATTGCCTTCTACTCCCCTGTTCAGCGTCAAGGGAGTATCCGTATATTTTTTCCAAGGTTGAGACTGATCCTGCTCGGATTGGAATTTGACTTGGGCGACGGAAATACCAGAAAGAAGCGCGAAAGCCAATGTGATCGCTACTTGTAAAGTTTTTTTCGTCTGCATTCTGCCTCTCCATTCCGTCGTTCATTCACTTTCTGGAATTCGATTTTTTATTCTCGATGGAAGGTGATAAATCTTCGCTGTCGGGAATGATAATTGCATTTGGCGTGGGTCAGGTGGTTTATCCCGCCTTCTTACTTTTCATCTGGGTTCGATGCTCCCACGCCGTAATGGTGTGTTCGATCAAACCGTCGATACGTTCTTTTTCGTCTTTGGGCAGCCGGTCAAATCGCGCCTTACTTACGCTGAACGGCCAGGCTGCTTGCATGATGTCGACAGTATTTTTCGTGCTACTGCCCCCTTGTTGGCCCCACTGAAGGGCGCCGGCATCTATTTTAAGCAGTGCTGCCAGCGCTTCCATCTTGTCCTTGCGTGGCATCGCCATTCCCAGGTAATACCGGCGCGCCATCTCGTAAGTTACCTTCAGCGTGTCCTTGATCTGCGTCACGGTCACGCCTTGCTTTTCGGCAGCATCCCGCACCCGGTCTGCAAACTCCGGGTATCGCACGGGCATGCCGTTTGTATCGTTATCTACCATTAGTAGAAGGTTAGATAAAGTAACCATCTGTGTCATTTCTATTTTTAGTAGTTGATAAAATCTACTTTAAGTAGTATTGTTCGCCGTAATGAGACAACCCTACGGATCGAACATATGGAAAACACTGCTAATCCTGCCGTTGGCGAGGCCATTGATCATCTCGGTGGCGATTCTGCGGTAGCAAAATTGGCCGGGCTGAAAACAGCTTGGGGCGTTTCAAAGTGGCGCCAAAAGCTGCCAGACGGTCGAGCCTTATGGCTGGCAGAGCAAACCGGCTTCAAATTCACTCCGCATCGGCTGCATCCGTCGATGTATCCCAACCCCACAGATGCGCTTCCTCCGGGCTTTTCTGCCGAACAGGTGCAATCGTGAGCGCCAGAATCCACGATCACTGCGGAATCTGCCGCAAATATATGGCCGTGCCGCAGCCAGCCGACATCTGCGAGGATTGTCTCGCTCGGTCTTCCAGCGAGCCGCGCGGCGGCAAGATCATCACCAAGGTGCGAAAGCATGCGGTTTCCGTGAAGCAGCGCACCTGGGTTGATGAAATCAGGAACCGAATGCTTCAAGCGTCCGATGGAAAAATTTCGTCCGCAGACGAAAGAAATCTTCAAAGGGCCGCGAAAGGCTCTCTTCTTGATCAACTTTCAGTTTCCATGTCGGTGGCCCGTCAGGAAGCAGGGAATGCACTCCTTCCTCGCCAGCATTCCGCTGAATGCGCAAATAAGTCCAATTCCAAGCCGAGTTCACGCCCATCCCGCGCCGAACGGAAGCTTCTCCGCCGCATCGCCAATCTTGAGCGAAACGTTCATACGAACCATAGAAAGCGCCTGGAGCACTTGGAGCGCGAAGTCGCAGGCGAACGGAAGCTGCTCAGTCGCGTTTCGCTCGTTGAGCAAACCGCTCATGCCGCCCTGATCGAGGCGCAAAAGGCATCCCGGCGCGCACAGGATGCGATAGAGGCGTTTGAGCGCTATAGGCCTCTTCCTACGGCTTTGCCGCTTGGATACTGCTGGCGGCTGGCTATCTCGATAGCTGAGATGGATGAGGAAAATCGGAGAAATAACGTCGATCCGATGCCTGCTCAGGATGTCCCGCATAAATCGGGGTCGCTGACATTCCGCCTCTTACTTCTGTGTGCACGTACACGAGTGCGGCTGTTTCGATTATTCCCAGAACGATTCCGACCGGTTCCGGCCAGCCGGAAATTGGCTGCCCAACGGTTGCGACATGGCGCTGTTGATTGTGCCGAAACGCAATCGAGTAAAGACGCGACGGCGGATTCGCAACAGGATCCGAAGAGGAATTCGAGATGAATACACCATATACGCGCTCTGCCTGTTCGGCATCTTTTGCGTATGGAACAAAGAAATTGACGGTTTCCATGCGTGTTCCTTTCGTGACCGATATCGGCCGGTGTGAGAGCCCCGATTGTGGCATGGGAGCGAACACGCGCCCTTATTCCCACAAAAACAGGGTGCCCTCATGAGCACAGAGAAAGTTTCGCCGGACCCGGCTGAAAACACCCGCAAAGCTGCTGCAGAGATTGAGAGCGAGCTTTTGCGCCGTCTTGCAGAGGTCAAGCAGGTCAATGCAGCGGAATGCATGGGCGTGTCCGGTAGCACGGTGAGCCGCTTTGCGACTGATGACCTGGGCAAGTTCTGCCTGTTCCTGGCCTCAATTGGTTATCGGGTCGGGCCGGCTGACGCCATGATGCTGAGTCCTGAGCGCATCGAAATGCTGGAGGACATCGCCGCCGACTACTTCAATTCGAAGCGCGCCCAGCGGCGCAAGGTGGTTGCATGAAGCGCACCAAGCCCCGCAAGCCGCGCACCATCCGCCAGCCGATGATGGCTACCACCCGCGACAACCTCGCGCTCGAGCTGCGCCTGGGCGTCGAGGCCTTGGTCGGCGCGCCGTCGGCCGAGACCTATAACCAGTTGGTGCTGATGACGGCCACCTTCGACAACGCCGGCGCCCAGTCGGAATCCCTGTCCGCCGCGCAGGCGGTGCTGACCGCGATCTGCGAGCGTTACGACGCCGGCCAGCCGGTGACCGTGGCCGCCGACGAGGCGGAAGCGCTGCGCGCCGCGGTGGATGGCCTGGACCAGGCGCTGGCCAAGGTGCCGCACAACGTGTTCCGGGCTGCGCAGGTGATTACTCGGCAGAATTTTGCGGCCGCAAGGGCAGGGGCGCCGGCATGAGCCAAGTCACGCGCCCGGTCCTGCGCTACCACGGCGGTAAGTTTCGCCTGGCGCCGTGGGTCATCCGGCATTTCCCGCCTCATCGCTGCTACGTGGAGCCTTTCGGTGGCGCCGCGGGCGTCCTGATCCAGAAGGAGAGGGCATACGCCGAGGTCTACAACGACCTGGACGGCGATATCGTGAACCTGTTCCGTGTCCTGCGCGATCCCGGGCAATGCGCACGCCTCACACAAATGTTGCTGCTGACGCCTTACGCGCGCCAGGAATTCGAAGAGGCCTACGAGCCGACGGATGACCCGATCGAGCGCGCCCGCCGCACGATGGTGCGCGCCGAGATGGGATTCGGCTCGGCCGGCGCGACGAAAGGCCACACCGGCTTCCGCATCGACACCCGCCGCAAATACGGTACCGCCCAGGACCTGTGGGCGCGGCTGCCGGACTCTCTCGCTCGAGTTTGCGATCGCCTGCAGGGCGTGATGATCGAGAACCGCCCGGCGGTCGCCGTCATTGAGCAGCACGACGCGCCCGACACCCTTTTCTACGTCGACCCGCCCTACATGATGGAGACGCGCTACGTGGGAGCGAAGCACGGTCGCTATTACGCCCATGAAATGGACGACGCTGGCCACGCCCAGCAGCTGGGCGTGGTGAATGCTGCCAGCGGCATGGTGGTGCTGTCCGGCTACGACAACGACCTCTACCGCGATGCTTTGACCGGCTGGCAAATGACCAGCACCGAGGCCCGTATTTCAGCAGCCAGGGGCACGGGGCTGCGCACCGAATGCCTTTGGCTCAATCCGTCCAGCTTCGCCCAGCTCGAGCGAGGCGGCATTTTTGGACTGGGAGCAGCATGACCGACCTTCCGCAACCCCTCACGCCGGCCGACTGCGACCTCGCGGGCTACCGTTTCATGCCCCTGGACGTAGTGCGGCTGAAAGGCTCCGAACTGGCCTCCAGCTACACTCCAGACGAGTGCTGGGCCGCCATGCTGCTGTGGTGCGCGTCCTGGCAGCACGTTCCCGCCGGTGCCATCCCCGACAACGACAAATGGATTGCCGACCAGGCCGGTTACTCGGCGCGCGGCAAGATCGATCGCGCCTGGAAGACCGTGCGCGATGGCGCGCTGCATGGCTGGATCAAGTGCAGCGACGGCTTGCTGTACCACCCGGTAGTGGCCGAGAAGGCGCTGGAGGGCTGGATCGGCAAGCTGCTGAGTCGCCTGGCCGGCGGCATCGGCAATGCCAAGCGCTGGGGCGCCGAGTTCGACGCCGAAGCCATTCACGCCCAGATTATCGACGCCGCGGCACGCCTGAAGTCCATCGCCCCCCAATCGGAATGGCTGACCAAGAAGCAGGTCGTCGCAATCCTGTCGGGATCGCCCCCCGATGAAAAACAGGTCGCCCCCCGACAGAAAAAAGCATCGCCCCCCGATGATGAAAACATCGCCCCCCGACAGCTAGATTTATCGCCCCCCGATTCGGGGTGCGATCGCAATAGAGAGGGAGAGGGAGATAGAGAGGGAGAATTAAAAACAAATAAGGCAGCAGCTACTTCAACCGTAGTAGGGGCCGGCGAGGCCGAACGCGTTGCCGCCCCGGTGCAAGACCCGGAAAAGCCCATCAACCGCGGTGTGGCCGTGGCCATTCTGCTGCGCAGGCTGGGCGTGCGGCCCATGACGCCCCAGCATCCGCTGGCGCTGGGGTGGGGCGGGAACCCGAAATGCACCGACGAGCTGCTTCAGCAGGGCATCGACATCGCGCGCGAGCGCAAGCCGCTGCCCGAGTCCATCCATCCGAACTACCTCGCCCCGATCATTGCCGAGCTGCTGAACCCGCCACCGCCGCGACACGACAGCAGCTGGCGCGCCAGCGAGCCGGCCACCGATGCCAAGGCGAGGGAGCTGGGAATCACTGCGCCGCTCGGCTGGAGCTACTCGCAGCTGCGCGACCTCATCCAATCGGAAATCGACCGCCGCCGCAAGCAGCCACCCGCGAAAGGAGCCGCAGCATGAAGGACACCACCGTAGACAAGACCGCCTGCGCAGCCTTTGGCTGCCCCTGTGCCGCTACCGCCTCCAACGGCGGATCGAACTGGTTTTGCACCTACCACTTGGGCACCGAAGCCAGCAGTTGGCAGCGCATCACCCAGGAATTGCGCCGGCTCGAATGGCTGATCCTGATCTGCCGCGGCATCCGCGTCTGCTACGGCACCGAGCGCTGGGAAAAGGCATTCAAGCAGATCCAGCACGACATCCGCGCCCACCAGCGCAGCGATCTGCTGTTCGTGAAGGAAACCGATGTCAACGCCCAGCAGTGGCTGCGCCGCCTGGAGGGCGTCATCGACAACGCAGCGCGCGGCGTGCAGCAGCCGCAGTTGCCGGTAATGCCGCAGCGCCAGGCTGCTCACGATCCCGTGCAGCGCGTGCAATTCGATTTGCCGCAACACGCATGAGCGGCCCTACGACCTGACGAAAATTGACCTCAGACCGCGGCGCCACGCGTTTAAACCGATTTTTAACCGCCTCATTTTGAGGTTTCAAAGGAGAAGTAACCATGCCTGACCAAGCAATCGAAAACGAAATCCAGGCCAAGGGCTTGACGGCGCCACGCATCACCCTGGCCGACATTGATCGCCTGATGGCGCGCGTGGAGTTCAAGGGCGGCCGCATCGATGGCACCACCAGCACCGTGGTGCATGCCTTCCTCGATGGCAAGTTCCTGCTGGCCAGTGGTCATAGCGCTTGCGTCAGCCCGGAAAACTTTGACGCCGAACTGGGCTTCAACATGGCTAAGGCCAGCGCTGCCGAGAAGGCTGCGGACAAGTTGTGGGAGCTGGAAGGCTACGTGCTGTTCTTGAACCTGAATTCGAAGATTGCATCGGTTTAACCCCACCCACCCGGCTCCGGCCGGGCAGTTTGCCAACTTGCACGGAATCGCAAACATGAAGCCCATCACCCTGACCCTGCCGTACCCGGTGAGCGCGAATGCCTACTGGGCCACGCGCATCATCCCGGCCAAGGCTGGCCGGCCTGCCATGGCCATCACCTACGTCACGAAGGAAGCCGAGGCCTACAAGCAGGCGGTCGGCTGGAAGTGCAAGGCGGCCGGCCTGCGCGAGCCCATCACCGGCCGCGTGCAGATCGATGTACAGCTCTACCCGGCGCGCCCGCAGGACTGGCAGAAGCGCCAGCGCCAGGCCGGCGCCACCTGGGACGACACCGTGCGCTGCATCGACCTGGACAACGCCAACAAGGTGCTGCTGGACGCGCTCAAGGGAGTCGCCATGGATGACGACAAGTGGGTGCGCCGCATGGTGGCCGAGCGCATGGAGCCGGACGCCGAGGGCGCGCGTGTGGTGGTGACCATCACGCCGCTGGGCGTAGAGCAGCGGCAGGTCGGCCTGTTCGGGGAGGCGGCATGATCGAGATGCACCCAATCGTTGCGTTCGCTGGCAAGCTGGCTCTGGCCGCCCACTTTCACCGCCTGGAGCAGCAGCGCATCGCCGCCTTGCACCAGCAGGCCGATACCGATGATTGGCATGGCCAGGTGTTTGCGCGGACAGAACCGCTCTCCGAGGAATAGGGCGCGATATGGGCGAACGTCTGCGCGATGTCGATGATTTTCCGGTTGGCGCGCGAGTGATCACGCCAACCGGGCGCATCGGCGTGGTCGTCGCCCACAAGGGGATGGAATCGAAGGAAGACGCGCACGAACGTTGCGTGGTGCGTTACAACGGCGGCGGCGGGGAAGACCGGGACACGGTTGAATTGCTGCCGCATTTGCTGAAACCGGCCAGTGAAGGGCCGCAGAGGGAGTTGTTTTAATGCCGAGGAATCCGATCACACCGAAGGTCGAGCGGTTCATCGATGAATATCTGATGAACCTCAACGCCACCCAGGCGGCCATCCGGGCCGGCTATAGCGTGCGCACGGCCAAGCAGATCGGCAGTGATTTATTGTCAAAGCCGGCGATTGCCGAGGCCATCGCACGCGCCAAGGCCGAGCGGTCGGCGCGAGTGAAGGTTGATCAAGATGCCATCTTGCGCGCACTGGTGGCCGCTGCGCACGTCGACCGCAACGGACTGACCGAATATCGCCGCGTGTGCTGCCGGTACTGCCACGGCGATGGTCATCGTTATCAGCGCACGGCCGGAGAAATGGAGCGCGACCGCGCCGAGCATCGCCGCAAGTTGGCCGAACACAAGGCGGATGGAAAGAAGCCGAATCCCGGCCGGTTCGATCCCCAGGGCGGGATCGGTTATCACAAGCTGCGCGATCCGCATCCCGATTGCCCTGAGTGCTTTGGGGAGGGGATTGGCGAGACTTTCATCAAAGACACCCGCAAGCTGTCACCCGAGCAGCGCGCCATCTACGAGGGCGTGGAGCAGACACGCGACGGCATGAAGCTAAAGGCGATGGACCGCAAGGCGGCCACCGAATTGCTGATGCGTCACGAAGGCATGCTGCAGGATAAGGTCGACCACACCACCAAGGGCGACAAGTTGCCGGTATCGGCCGAGCCGGCCGTCATTAACGTCACCATCGGGAAGGCATGACGGCGCTTGACATCAACCTGCACCCCAAACAGGGAAGCATTCTCCGCAGCCTGGCCACCGAGATCCTGTTCGGCGGCGCGGCGGGCGGCGGCAAATCCTTCCTCCTGCGCGCCCTGGCCATCATCTGGTGCGCCATGATTCCAGGACTGCAGGTCTATCTGTTCCGGCGCATCCTGGAAGACCTGATAAAGAACCACGTCGAGGGACCCAGCGGGTTTCGCGCCCTGCTGGCGCCGTGGGTGCTGACCGGTCGTGTGCAGATCATCGATACGGAAATCCGGTTCTGGAACGGCTCGCGGATCTACCTGTGCCACTGCCAGTTGGAAAAGCACCGATTCAAGTATCAGGGAGCGGAAATCCATGTGCTCCTGATCGATGAGCTGACCACGTTCACCGATGTGATCTATCGCTTCCTGCGCTCTCGCGTGCGTATGACCTCGATTGCATTGCCGCCTGAGCTGCTGGGCCAATTCCCGCGCATCCTGGCCGGCTCCAACCCGGGCAACGTCGGGCACGGCTGGGTAAAAACCGCCTGGGGACTCGGCCGCGATGGCTCGCACGAAGCCATGGAGATATGGCGCACGCCAGACGAGGAAGGCGGCATGCTGCGGCAGTATGTGCCGGCGCTTCTTGAAGACAACCCGACTATGGCCGAGGAAGACCCCATGTACCGCGCTCGCCTGCGCGGCCTGGGCTCGCCCGCCATCGTGCGCGCTTTCGAAAAGGGCGATTGGGACGCCGTGGCCGGTGCATTCCTTGAGGGCGTGTTCGATCCTGATCGGCATATCGTCACACCGTTTGAAATCCCGGCGTCTTGGAAGGTCTGGAAGGCGATGGATTGGGGTTTCGCCAAGCCTTACAGCGTGGGCTGGTGGGCACTCGACCATGATGGCGTGTTCTACCGCTGGCGGGAACTGTACGGCTACGGCGGCAAGCCAAACGAGGGCAGCCGCGAGGACGCCACTGCCGTGGCCAAGCGCATCCTCACGATCGAGGAATACGACGAGCGCCTTGGCTATGACTATCGGCAGAACATCGCTGACTCGGCCATTTTCAGCAATGCCGGCACGGAATCCATCGCGCGCGCCTTCAAGCGCAGCGGCGTGGCATGGCGTGAATCTGCGAAGGGGCGCGGGTCGCGTATCAATGGCGCGCAGCGCATCGTGGATCTGCTCATGGCCGACCGCCTGAAAGTCTTCGAGTCCTGCCGGCATTGGATTCGCACTGTGCCATTGCTGATGCCTGATCCCAACCGCCTGGAAGACGTGGACACCTCGATGGAGGATCACGCATGGGACGAAACCATGTATGCCACCGGCCCCATCCGCCGCGCGCCCGATGCAGATCAGGAAAAATCCGACGATGCCGAAGACGCTGCCTATGCTGACGGCCACGGCAACATCCGATACAAGGCGATGACATGAACCCAACCGACGACACCAGCCAGCCAGATCCGCAGCAGGCCACCCAACCCGGCGAGCTGGAGAAGCCAGCGGACGACGAACTGGCGAAGAAATGGGCCTCCCGCATCCGCGCCGCCCGCAAGCACTGGGAAAAGCTGCACAAGCGCATCAAGCACAACCGCAAGAAGGCGGCGGGCTTCAACTGGAATAAATCAGCTGAATCACGCGATTTTGTGGACAACCGGGCCAACCTGATATTCAGCACGGCGCAGGCAACCCTGCCCAACATCTATGCGCGCAACCCCGATGTGTCTGTGACGGGTACATGGCGGCACGGCGACGTGCGCCTGTTCTGCGATACGTTGCAAACCGTGCTGTCGCGCCAGATGCGGGATGCCCACCTGAAAAAGCGCATGAAGATGACGGTGCTGGGCGCGCTGATCGAATACTTCGGCGTGCTGAAGGTGACGTACCAGCGAGACCTGCGCACCGATCCGCTCATTATCCAGCGCATCAACGACACCCAGGACAACATCGAACGCCTGGAAGGCTTGATGCAGTCGCTGGACGATGACCAGCAGCGCGGCGATGCCGAATTGCATAAGCGTGAACTGGAACAGGTGCTGCAAGGCCTGTCGCAGCAGTCGGAAGTGGTTGCGGCCGAGGGCCTTGTCATCGATCGGGTGTTGCCTGAAAACCTGCTGATCGACCCTGCCGTGATCGAATTCGATGATTACGAGAATGCCGACTGGATCGCCCAGGTGGTGCCAATGACGCGCGGCGCCGCCAAAGCCCGGTACAAGATTGATCTATCTGGCGCGAAGTCCTACGAGGGCTTCAATGCGATGGATGACCAGCCTGACAAGTCGGGCAGCGTGATGATGAGTACCCCCGCCAGCAAGGGAAGCGACGACGAACAAATCTGCATCCTTGAAATCTGGGATAAGCAAAGCCAACTGGTCTACACGATGGCCGATGGCACTTCCTTTTTTTGCCGTGAGGCATTTTCGGTGCAGACGGTCGGCCAGCGCTGGTACCCTTTCTTCCTCCTGCCCTATGCAGTACTGCCGGGCCAGTTCATTGCCCCGTGCCTCGTTGACCTGACCGAGAAATTGCAGGTCGAGCATAACGAAACACGCGACAAGTTCGCCGCGCACCGCAACCTCAACAAGCCCGGATGGGTGGCCTCGTCCGACCTCAATGGCAAGAGTGTCAAACGGCATACTGATGCCGAGTTGGGCGAGGTGGTGCTGATCGACACGGATGGGAAGCCGCTGAATCAAACCATCATGGCGCGACCGAATATTCCCATCAACCCGGCCGACTACGATACTGGCCCCATCAGGCAGGACTGGGAGCAGGTCACCGGCCTGCAGGACGCCGCGCGCAGCACCATCGTCCAGGCCAAGACAGCGACCGAGGCCGGCATTATGCAGCAGGCGCTGTCTGGCCGCACCGGTGAATTCCGCGACAAGCAGGAGGACATGCTGACGGAGATGAGCCAGTATGCCGCCGAGGTGCTGCTGCAAAACCTTTCTCCGGTGCAGGTTGCCAGATACACCGGCCCCAATGTCGATGCCGTGATGGATCAGGTTACCGGCCAGGTGATCACGCCGGCGCGCCAGGCTTTCGACTGGCCCGAACTCACACGCGACCAGATTTTCGACATGGTTGAGATTTCCATCGTCGCCGGCACCACCGGCGCGCCGGACAAGGCGCAAGCGCAGGAAATTTGGGCCAAGGTCATGCCGCTGATTCAGCCGCTGGTTACGCAGATTATGCAGATGGCAGCCCAGGGCATCGATTATCAGCCGCTGGAAGCGCTGCTGCGCGAAACGATGTCGCGTTTGGATGATCGTATCGACGTTTCCCAGTTCCTGCCGAAGATGCAGGCCCCACCAGTGGCGCCGCCCGCCGCGCCTGGTATGCCGGGTATTCCGCCGGGCATGCTGCCGGCTGGCGCCGGCGCCCAGCAACCCGTTTCCATTTAACAGGAGAACAACATGGATCAAGAACTGCAAGGCCAGGACCAAATCGCCCCGCAAGACAATGGCACACCCGCCGATCCGGCCGCGAACGACGCCACCGGACAGGAACATGCCGCGCCGGCGGCAGCGCCGCAGCCTGGCGAATATGAGAGCCTGCTGTCTTCCCTGACGGTGGGCGGCACGCCGGCCGCAGCCGGTGAGCCTCCGGCCGCAGGTCAGCCGCGTGATCCATCGGGCCGATTCACCAGCACCGCCGCGCCAGCCGCCATGGCATCCGGGCAGGGCGCCCCTGCACAGCCCGGACAGCCACCGGCGCAAGGGCAGCCGCCGCAGGGCCAGCAGCCGACCGGTCAGCCGCCGGCGGCCAAGACGCCCGAGCAGGAAGATGCTGAACTGCTGGCCGGCATCCAGTCTGAGCGCGGTCGTGCGCGCGTGCAGCAATTCATCAGCCGCGCACGCGAGGCCGAAGGCGGGCTGACTGCCATCCGCGAAGAAGTCGCCCGGGCTGGCCTGACGGCCGAGACGTTCAGCCAGCATCTGGAGTTTTCGCGCCTGGCGAATTCCAACGATCCGCGCGACCTGCAAGCCGCTGCGCAGATGCTGGAAGAGACGCGCGCCGATATTTACCGCCGACTTGGCCAGGATGCTCCAGCCATTGATGTGTTGGCCCCTCATCCCGACCTTGCGCAACGCGTGGCGAATCTGGAGATTCCGCGGGAGGTAGCGCTGGAGGTGGCGCGCATGCGTCACGCCGCGGCACAGAATGACGCGCAACGCCAGGCCCAACTGCGTCAGCAGCAGGACACGCAGAGGTTCCAGCAAGATATCGCAGCCGCCCAGGCATCGATGGAAAGCTACGTTGCCACCCGTCAGCATGAGGTCGATCATCCGGCGCGAATGCGGGCGGTGCAGGAGTATTTCGCCAATCCGGTGAACTTGCAGACCTTTGCGACGACGTACCAGCCCCATCAATGGCCGGCGGCTATGCGCATGCTTTACGACAACGTGCGTATCGCACCCGTGCAGCAACGCGCTCCCGCCGGGGCGCCGATCAGTGGCCGTCCGGCTGCCGCTGGTCGCCCGGCACTGCCGGCGAATGCATCCGGTTCCGACCAGATCATGCGCCAAATCGAAAATATGGGCCTGCTTTAGAAAAATCCTTGCGCATGCCATTGTGATCTGATAATGCGCTTGCCATGTGTGCTTCTTGGATGATGACCTGGCCGGAAAACGCGATAGCCGAGTGCGCGGCCGGCCCGACCAGGTTGGAATCCTTGAAACCCGACATACCGAATTTGTCGCTGCATCGCCGGGGTCGCGTCCGGTAGCACCACTCGAACCGTTCAAGTCGCAGTAGCCGAGGTCGCGCCGGCAGAACGAATGCGAGGAATCCCAGCTTGGTGTGCTGGACCGGTGTGGAAGTTGGCTTTATCAACTTTCATTCTTGGAGCAGCGATGCCTATTTCCGCCCCTGACCTTGCCACCCTTGGCATGTCTTCCCTCGATCAATACGTGCGCAACATGCCGGTCGACCAGATCGGTACCGCGCATCCCCTCTTGAAAAAACTCATGGAGCGGCGCAAGCAGCTTCTGGGTGGCAAGCAGAACGTGATCTTTCAAGTTCGCAAGGCCTATGGTTCCAATTTTTCGTGGACCTATGGCACTGCCACCGTCAACTTCAACACCCGCGACACCCTGGCGCAAGCCGGCTTCCCGTGGCGCCGTTGCGTGGATGCTTTCACCATCAGCCATGACACGCTGTTCGGCAACGGCATCAAAGTGGTCGAGGGTGAACGCGGTTCGGTGAAGCTCGACCAGAACGAAGCCGTGCAGCTTACCAACCTGCTGGACGAGCAGCGCGAAGCGTTCCGCCTGGGCTTCGAGGAAAAGCTCGACCTCGAATTGCATCGTGATGGATCCAGCGGCACGGACGCCATTACCGGTCTGGATGCCCTGGTGGCCACCGCACCGACCACCGGTATTGTCGGTGGCCTGGACCGTGCGACCGCGACGTACTGGCGCAACAACGCTGTCCTGGCGATCGCCACCGGCACGTCGGGCGCGCTGAAGAACGCGATGGAAGCACAGTGGCGCAAGTGCATCCGCGCCGGCCAGTCGGCGCCGGATTTCATCCTGGCCGGCTCGGCATTCGTGGATGCCTATGCCGGCACGGTGACGATTACCCAGAACGCCAACGCCGGCGCCGTCAAGACCCTGGATATCGGCACCGGTAAGGGCGTGGAAACCGGTCTGTATTTCAAGGGCGTGCCGATCATCTGGGATCCGACCTTCGAGGCCCTGGATGCTCTCGACTCTCCGACGGTGCCATGGGAAAAGCGGTGCTACTTCCTCAACTCGCGCCATCTGGAGTTGCGCGACGACGGCATGGATATCGTTTCGCCCGTGCGCCCGCACAACGTGCTGTCGATGTTTTTCATGATTTCGCTGCGCCTGGTGCTGGCTATCAAGCAGTCCAACGCGCATTCGGTCCTCGCTATCGCGTGAGTGTGGCCTTGCCCCGCGGCCATTTGGCTGCGGGGAATTTTTTCATCTGGAGAATCCATTCATGTACGTCATTCATGCCAAGGTGCGGCGCGATCCGCATACCACTACACCGGTGACCGTGCGCGCGCACGAAGTCGCCATTTTGCAAAGCCTGTTTGGCCAGGAAAATGTCCACACTCATGACGGCAAGGTGCTGGACGTGAAGAACCTGCGCCCCGAAGACGTGGCCGGCAAGCATCCCATGCCCGAAGACGAATACGAACGTTTGAGCGCGAAATATGGCGGCGACGAAAAAGGTTCGTACGTGGAGCAGGTCTACGGTAAGAAAGCTGGCGGCGGCCTGGATACCGCTATCGAGAAATTGCATGCGGTCGTCTCCAAACTGACCAAGGCCGACGAAGCGGCCAGCGCCGAATCGGGCGAGGGCCGGCCGCGCGGTCGCCGCGGTGCATCCGCTGGTGGTGAGGGAGCAGCCGGCGCCGAATCGGGCGCACAGGAGTAAAAGGCCATGTCACAGCCCCCTCGTTATCAGCGTACCAAGGATTTTGGCGCGGATGATCCCGACCAAACCGACAACCAGGCCATCAACAACGAGTTTGATGCGGTGGCGCGAACCACCGATGGCCTGCGGTCGAATCTCGCCAAAATCCAGCGCGATGACGGGGGGCTGAAAGATGGCCTTGTTACCAAGGATGCCTTGGCCCAGGCCCTGAAAGAAGACCTCTACACGGAATTCTCAGGCAATGTCAGCGCTAGCGTGGTGGCTGCCCAGCAGGCCGCAGGAGACGCAAACATTGCTGCGATAGCTGCGCAGGATGCTGCTACCGCTGCTGCAGCAAGCCAGGCGTCCGCCGCATCCAGCATGGTGGCTGCTGGAAATAGTGCTGCCGATGCAGCAGTGGCGGCAGCCTCGGTCAGTTTGCCGTCCATCGTCGGAAAATCTCAGAATTTTTTAAGAGTGAAAGCCGATGAGTCTGGATATGAACTCAGGGCGTCAGCTCAAGTCCGCGCCGATATCTCCGCTGTCGGTTTGGCTGGCGACGAGATAGTCGAGGGGGAAAAGGAATTCACCGTACGTCCGATAGTTGGTACCGCCATGCCAGGCACCAATGATGACGGCGCAGCCAGCACCGCCTATATAGATACTGCTGTCAATGCCAGCCGTGAGGTACGCCAAACCGTATTGCAGGGAGTCATCAATTCAAGCGGATACGCCAGTATGCTTTCTGCCGGTAGCGGTCGAGCCTTGAACCTCTCGGCCGCGGCCATGCCGATGCGCACCGCGTTCGCACAAGGCGCCGCCGATTACATCGCAACCCTTTCGGCTGACGCCACGGGCGTAGTGTCCGGTCTGGCCGCGAGCAACCTGTCTTACATCTACCAGGATTATGTCGGGCCGACCTCGGTGGCTTGGGGTGCGACGCTGGCGCCAGTTCAATATGGCTACAGCTATAACCAAGCGGCGCAAGCGCTGCTCCAGTTCGGCGGCTCCGCCGGATCGAATGTCTTCCTTGACGACTTCGGCAACACCTGGGTGATTGGCGGGGCGGCCAAGATCCAGAGTAACCAGGTCAAGTTTGGATCTGGCGCACTCGGTGGAAGCGGCGCGTCCAATTCCTTGAACGGTACGAATGAATCTATTTACACAAGCAACATCAAGACGCTGGGAAACGGCGGTTGGACGTTGCGTTGCTGGTTCTATGCATTGACCAATGCGACAAATCAAACCGTAATTAACGCCGGCGTCGCCTCTAATTACTACGGCATTGCAGCTCGTCTCGGAACAGCTGGGAAGATGCTGTACAACCTCTCTTCAACCGGAAGCACGGATGATATTTCAGGTGGAAGTACTGCGACAGGGGCACTCACTGTCTCGACAAACACCTGGAACTATCTGGAAATTACCTATGATCCTGTAGCTGGAAAATATTTCTGCTACATCAACGGTGCCTTGGATTATTCAGTTGCATCCGGCTTGAAGATTTGCCCGATTGACCGCGTTAGCTTAGCGGTGCTGTCTGGAATAGGGCAATACTTGTCAGGGTACATCGATAAATTCGAGTTCCTGCCGTATTGCGCGAACCCCAATGGCACGGGGTATTCGGTTCCTGTTGCCGCACCGAACATTACCGCGGTTGGATATGCCTCGGACTTTTTCAGCATTCCGAATATGACGATGTATCAGGTGACGGCTCCATCTACTGCTGCCGGAGTAAATCCAACCTTCACCGCTAAAAAACGCGTCTACGTCGGCGAGGCAGTAGCTTCCGCGTCCGCTGTATCGAGCGTAGTAAATTATGCATCGAACGGCGGGTACGTAAGCATCGATACCTATCCGCTTCCAGCCGCCGGCCTGACGATCTCAAAGGCGCACAACATAGGCACCGCAATTGGTGTGCGTGTTTCGATCGAAGCTGAGTGCATGGCGGCGGAACATGGCTTTTCAGTCGGTGACATCATTGCGGAGGGGCTTTGTGGTGGCGGTTCTTCCTCCAACTATCCGCTGTCGCCAGCAAAGACGCGCAATAACATCACATTCACAACTGGCAATGCCGCGGCATTTGCTGCCGTAAGCAAAACTTCGGGTAATGCTTTTGGGCTAGCTTCAGCCAACTGGAAATACCGCGTAATCGCCAAGAGGGGATGGTAATGGGTTGCTACATCAATTCGGAAATCGGTTACTACGAGGGTGACCAGATCAGCCATCACGATCAAGAAGTGCCACAGCGCCCAGATCCGAACGCTGGCTGGGATGGGCAAGCATGGCAGGCGTCTCCGGCGCCTGTGCCGACAGCAGTCACACCGCTGCAGGCGCGCCGTGCTCTTCTGGCGGCCGGCTTGCTGAATGCGGTCGACCAGGCTGCCGCGGCGGCTGGTGGAGAGGCCCAGCTGGCTTGGGCCTATTCAGCGACAGTAGAGCGTGCCAGCCCGTTCGTGGCTGCGCTTGCCTCTGCGATTGGGCTGTCGAATGAGGATGTCGACGAGCTGTTCCGGCAAGCAGCCCAATATACGATCTGAAAGAGAACAACGACATGAGAGATTCTCAGAACTGCGACACTCCAGCTTGCCAAGAGGCAGCCGACCGTGCCGTAAAGAAGGTATTTGCAATCTTGGGGGTTGATGTCGACAAGCCGGAGTCCGTCGAAGAATTCCGCGAGGACTTGCGTTTTGGGCGCCGGATGCGCCGGACGGCAGATAAAGCCAGGGATCACACCATTCTGGTGTTCATTGGCATCATGGTTGCCGCTGTGCTGGGTGCGATATGGGCAGGTATCACCAAATTCGGAGGGCATTGAGCATGAGTGCTGCACCCGCCTATAGCCGTTCCAAGAACTTTCTGGACAATACATCTGATCGTACCGACCATGCTGCGCTGAATTCCGAGTTTGATGCGGTATCGACATCCATCAACGCGCTGCGCAGTAATGCCGCGGAGATTCAGGGAGACGATGGCACCCTGAAGGAAGGCATCGTCAGCACCGCCACGCTGGCAGATGACGTGAAGCAATTGCTGGGCGTGGCCAGTTCTGGTGGTGCCGTGGTGAATCCATCCGGCGCATGGGAAGATGCTCGCGGCCTGATCGCAGAACGATCATATTTCGATGGCCGCCCCAAAGCATTCAGCTTCCTGGCGATGGATCAAGGCTTGGTGTATTTCAAGCTCTCGCAGGCTATTGCCGATTGGTCGCCTGGCTACCCATTTGGCAAGGGGGATCCAGGTGCTCAAGGTGAAACTGGGCCGCAAGCCACGGTCGATTATTCGTTGACGGTGCGCAAAGACGTAACCATTAGCCAGTCGATGAATGGCCCATTATCTGCGCTGTCGTTCTCCGCATCCCAGAGCGTGGCCGCACCACTGTTCCAATTCCAGGGCGCGCCCCTTCGGCTGACCGCATCAAATACCCGCTTGCGTCTGGATGACGGTGCGAGTAAGCCGCAACTTGCCAGCCTGGAACTGGCCTCTCTCGTAACGAATGGCGCCGGGGCAACCAATACTGGCGTGAAGCTGGCGAACGGCACGGACATTGGTTTGCTGTTCGATCCTGCCGGCGCGGCGGCTGGCAAGTTGGCCGGTGTCGCAGTCGGCTCGGCGCAAGCCAGCCTGACCGGGAAGACCACTATCACGGTCACGCTGGCGGTGGTGAATAACCAACTTCAAATCGGAGTAACTACGGCATGAACGGATTCGAGGAACGCAACAAGACGTTGGGCGAACTGCGTCGCCGGCTTCGCGCGCGCCTGGGTTTCGCCGTGCAGGGCCCGGCCGCAGAGAACAATCGGGACGTGCTGAACGACATCCTGCAGGAGGCCCATGAATTTATCGCCGGCGAGGTGGACGCCTCTGGGATGCGAAAGAAATGCATTTTGACGCTTTCGCCCGGCTCCTACTTGTACGACTGGCACAACGATCTTGAGGATGAAAATATCGACCCAAGTCATGTTTTCTCTATTTGGGTGATGGTCGGTGACACGCGCCGAGATCCACTGATCCAGGGCATCACCGAACGTCATCGTGAGCAATCCGACCTGCGGGACTTTCCTTTGCGTTACGACACGTTGAATGGCCAGATGGAACTGTGGCCAATTCCTGGCGGCGCATATCCCCTCATCATCGAATACACAGCCCCCATTGCACGTTTCGAGCAGGATCAGGACCGTCCGAGCGTGCCGTGGCGACTGCTGTTCCAGTATGCCCTTGGCGTCGCCAAGGCCCACTACCGTCACCCCGATGCCCAGGTGGCCGGGCAGACATTCGAAAGAATGCTGGCGAAATACAAGGATGCGCAGCATGAGAATCGCCGTTATTTTGCGACCCATGACCAACCGCGCGAGCCCCAGGTGGTCACCGACGGCAACGGAAATTTTTCTTTACGTGTGTGAGCATGGCTATCCGCGCTATTACTTTCGACCGCTTCGATTTGGGCATTGATCGCCGCAAGGGAGCATCCGTCTCTGACGCCAACCGCCTGTTGGAAATGAAGAATGCCTATGTCACCACCGGGCTGGCAACCCAAAAGCGCCCAGGTCTGGCGAAGGTGACGACGTTGGAATCTGGCACGAAAGGGCTGTTTGCCGGCCTGGGGAAGCTCAATACTTTCTATGGGCAGGGAAGTCTTTCTCACGCTGACACGCGCTTTGTCGCGCACAAGGTTGCGCATCCAGGTGGCGAGCGCCCAGTCAAGGACGTGTGGTTTGCCGACACGTTCAACGCCTATATCTATACGGCTGTCGAATATGCCGATGGCACTGTAAAGCACCACTATCTCGATGGATCGGCCACGACCGCGATTACGGATACCAACTGCCCGCATACCAAGGCTGTCATGAAGACTGCTTCGCGCATCTTCGCCGCCGGCGCGGGCGATGGTTCCACGGTGCGCTACTGCAAGGCGTCGGGCCCTAGGGATTGGACTGCGGCCAATGATGCCGGATTTCTTCCCACTGGCCTGCAATTCAGCGGTGACCGTAGCGCCAACGCCCTGGGCCTGTATAAATCCAGCCTGGTGGTGCTGTCGCGCGATGGCCTGCAAATATGGGATGTTCAGAATGTTGACCCCACCACAATGAGCTTGACCGACCGCGTGGAAAACGTCGGCACCAGCTTTCCGCGCACTGTGCGCAACGTGTCGGGCGACCTCTATTTCCTGGCCGACTTCGGTTTCCGGTCGATCACGACCTTGCAGTACACCAACAATCTTGCCGATGTGGACGTGGGCAGCCCCATCGATTCCATCGTGGTTCCTGAGATTCGGCAAACCGAGGCTGTGCCGCAAGCCTTTTTCCACTATGGCACGGGGCAATATATTTGCGTCGTCGGCCGCGAACTCTATGTTTATTCCGTGTCGCGCACAGCCAAGATCGCAGCATGGTCGCGCTACAGCATTCCTTTTCAGGTTGATGCGACCGCCGAGTTGGCCGGGGAGCTGTATTTCCGCAGCGGAGACGATATTTATCGTTTCACCGCCGACGCCTATACCGATGACGGTTCCAGCTTCGAAGTATTGGTGCAGCTTCCCTATATGGATTTGAAGGCGCCGGGGCAACTCAAGCGAGTCGTGGGCGTGGATATGGTAGTTGATGGCGAATGTACGGTTTCACTGGGCTATGACGTGCGCTACCCAGATGCGGTCACGCCGCCGGTGCGCGTGCGCGGCAATACGCGCCCCGGCGGCATCATTCCGATCGAGGTATCCGGTACCGAGTTTTCGTTGATTCTGCGTAACCTGTCGAGCAAGCCTTTCCGTGTCGACGCCGCCACCATCTATTACGAAAGCCTGGGGGCTGTCTGATGGAATCGATATTTCTCCGCGGCCCCAGCGAAACCGCCGCAGAATTCCCCCGTGTGCGACACCTATTTGAGCGCGTCACCAACGAGGCGGCCAAGGGAGAATTCACGGTGCAGGATCTGGAGCGCTTGGCGGGCGAGGGGCGGATTATCGTAGGCGTAGCGCTGCTTGCAAATACCCCCGTCCTGGCTGTGGCTCTGGAGTTCATCCATTACCCGCAGTACACGGTGATGAATGTGGTTGCGCTGGCCGGCGAGCAGCTACCGGCGGTCATGCAGGCGTTTTGGCCGGCGCTGCGGGAATACGCGCGAGAGGCTGGCGCGACGCACATACAAGCCAGTTGCAGCCCGGCGATGGCGCGGCTGCTGGCGAAATACGGATTTGAGGAAACCTACCGCACCATCAGGAGCAAACTATGACCCGACAAGATCAACTCGCCCAACTCGCCCAGGAATTCAGCGGCCCCGCTCTCAACGCATGGCCCACCGACAGGGCCGGAAAGCTGCGGCCGCACAAGGGAGGCGGCGGCGACGATGGCGGTGCGCGTGAGATGGAAAACCAGCGGCAGCAGCGCGTTGCGGATGCCACCAATCGCATCAGCCAGATTTTCGACAGCGCCAACCGGGACGCACTGTATGGCCAGCAGAAACAGGCAGTGTATGACCTGAACACTCAAGACGTGAACCGCCAGTTTGGGGAGGCTGAACGCGCTAACCGTTTTGGCCTAGCCCGTGCCGGCTTGCTGGGTGGCAGCGCAGACATCGACAGTAACGCCGAACTCACGCGCCGCACAAATGAGGGCCTGGTCAAAGCTGCAGGTATTGGCGACCAGGCGGCGGCCGATCTGCAAACCTCGGACGAGCGCGCGCGGCAGAACCTGATTTCGATGGCGCAGTCCGGCATCGATACCGGCGCCGCCGGGCAACTGGCATTGCAGCAGCTGGATGCCAATACAGCGAATGCATCTTCTGCGCGCTCTGGCGCCACGGTAGGTAACCTGTTCGGTGACCTTGCCAATGCCTACCTGTACGGGCAGCAGCAGAAAGGCGTACAGGCTGGTCTGGCGCCGTATACCAACTTCCAGCCGGGCGTGACCAACGGCAATACGCGTAGTTCCTACGGCGGTACTCAATAAGTGGGGAAAAGCATGGCTGATATTGAATCCCGGGCATTGACGGCGCCGCAGCCTGCCGAGTTGGCGGTGGTTTCGCCGTGCCTGCCGGCGATGGCGCCGGCGGCCATCGAAAAGGTTCGCCGGCTGGAGGCATTGTCGCTGGAGCAGTGCGAGCAAGTCGAATTCCCGACCGCGCACCTGATCCACGGCGGCATGTATGCACGCACCTTGCACATGTCGGCTGGCACGGTGCTGACCGGCGCGCTGTTGAAGATCCCAACGGTGCTGATCGTTGCCGGCGATTGCGCGGTGTTCATTGGCGAGGAAACCATCGAACTGCGCGGCTACAACGTGCTGCCCGGCAGCGCCGGCCGCAAGCAGGTTTTTTTGGCGCACACCGATGTCGACATGACGATGTTCTTCCCATCGAAGGCAGGTTCCGTAGGGGAGGCGGAGCAGGAATTTACCGATGAATACGAAATGCTGATGACGCATCGTCTCGGCGGCGATAAGACCCTGATTACAGGAGAGTGATATGGCTGGGGCAATTAGCGGAACCACGATGGCCGCGATCGCGGCAATGGTTGCAGGCGCTGCCATGCAGTACAAGGCGCAGCAGGATGCGGCCAGCCGTCAACGGCAGCAGATTCAGTCGGAATTGCAGCGCCAGCAGGATTATCAGAAGCAGGCGGAGAAGGTCGCCCTCGATCGAGTGCAGGACTACGACCCCGAGCAGCGCCAGAACCGGCAGCAGCAGATCGAGCAGCAGGTGACCGATGATTTGTTGCAGCCAGTTCAGCAAGCGCAGCCTGGGATGCAAGCGCAGTCAGCCGTACAGGGTAGCGTGTCGCAGGATTACACCGCGGCACGCGCGCAGTCGCAGGCCGAGCAGATGAAGTCCGCCGAGGCGCTGGCGCGCATCATGGGCAAGATCACCGGCGCGAACCGGCTGCGGCAGGATGAAGCCCTGAACATGATGGCGACGGGGCAACAGATCGATCGCCTCAAGAATTTTAGCCAGGGTAGCCAGGGCGTCGGCCAACTGGAAGCGCAATTGGCGGGAACCCCCGATGGCGGTTTAACGCTGGCCGGTAGCCTGGCGCAGACGTTGGGCAGCGTTGGGCTGATGGGTGGCTTCTCGGGGGCATCCACTGCCGGCGGCGCTTCTTCTGCCGGAACTACGGCAGATGTATGGGCCGGTCAGGCACCTAAAGTCGGCGCGAATTTCACGAATGGAGGTCTTGGTTTCAAGGCTCCAGCTTCTTTTGGTTGGCCCTAATTCTCGTAGGTGATGACATGGCAGGAATCGACGGAAATTTCGCAAGTGGCCTTTCTTCCGGCTTGAGCAAGGCAATTCAGGCTGTGGGGCTTGGTGGCGATGTGAAACAGCAGGCCCAGATGCAAGCCGGCTTGATTGGCGCGCAGACGGCAAAGTATGGCGTGGATGCCAACGAAGGCGCGCGCCTATCAGCATTGCGGCAAGATCCTGGGTTCCTCAAAAGCATCTCCGCCCTGTATGGACCTGGCGCCGCCGCGGCATTCCAGGCCGGCGGCGATGCCGACAAGTTCGGTGGCAACGCCATGGACATGCAGAAATACCAATTCCGCGACCGCGTGCTGAACAATATCGGAGATCCCGGTACCGACCCGACCAAGATCAACATGGGAACGTCCGCGGTGGAAGGAAAGACTTACGAGCCGTTCCGCCCGGTGGGTGATACCGGCTATACGGTGAATCAGGGAACTGGCGCGGTGGGCGTGGGCAATCCTGGCATGGCCGGCCTGTTCCAACAGGGCCAGCAGGCGCAAAACAACCTGCGCACCGCCCAGGCCGGCCAGGCCGCGCAGTCTGGCCGCAACTTCGACGCCACGCGCGGCGTGGTCATCGACACGCGCACCGGCACCGCCATGCCCGTCACGCTGCCCGATGGCGCGCCGCTGCCACCTTCGGCAGCCAGCTACAACAAGGCCTACGACGAGAACAAGGCGAAGGATATGGTCGCAGCGGAGGACTCCATCCGCAAGGCTGGCATGCAGGCGCCGGCCACCCTGGGCAATCTCTCCGAGATGGAGCGACTGGTGGGCAACTACGATGGCGGCCGTCTGACGGGCATGGCCATGAGCGCAGCCTCCATCGGGAACTCGCTGGGTATCCCCATCGACCCGAAGCTGGGCGACAAGCAGGCCGCCGAGGCGTTGTTCAATGAATTCGCCCTGAAGCTGAAGAATGCCGGCGGGGCAAACCAGCTGCCAGGCGCGCTTTCTGACCGCGATCTGGCGTTCTTGCAAGCAACCTCGCCACAGCTCACCCAATCCGCGGCTGGTCGCCAGTCGATCATCGACCGGCATCGAAAGCTGGCCATGCGCGACCAGCAGGTAGCGAACATGGCCCAGGCGTACAAGGAACGCAACGGCGGGCGCCTGGATGATGGATTCTTTACCCGTCTTTCCGCCTGGTCGCAGCGCAATCCTCTTTTCAGTGAGCCGGCCCATGGCAACCCCTGACGAATTCGTGCAGCAATATGGCCCAAGCGCCGCGCGCGCCGCGCGTACGCTGGGCGTGGATCCATCTATTCTTCTGGGGCAGTTTGGCCTGGAAACTGGGTGGGGGCGCTCGGTGGTGCCAGGAACGAACAACCTGGGCAACATCAAGGACTTCTCCGGCGGCGGCGTGGCGGCGCGTGACAACATGACCGGCTCCGCCGACCGCTACCGGCAGTACGCCACGCCCGACGCCTTCATGGACGATTACGTGAACCTGATCCAGCAGAAGTATCCGCAGGCGGTCGGCGTCGGAAATGACGCGGTGAAGTTTGCGCGTGCGCTGAAGTTTGGCGGCTATGCCGAGGATCCTGCCTATATTCCCAAGGTTGCCGGCGCCGCCAGTACGGTGCGCCGCTTGGGTGACAAGCTCACGTCTTTCCTGTTTCCCTCGGCACAAGCCGGCGAATTGCCTGCCAACAGGTTCGATGACATTTTTGCGGATATGCCCAAGCCGGCGGCACAAGCACCTGCTGCGGAACCGGCACCAGCACCAACAGCACCTGGTGCGGCGCCGCGCCAGGCTGCTCCGGCTGGCGCTGATCCCTTTGCCGACATTTTTGCAGATGCGCCTGCAGCGAAGCCTGCCACACCAACTCCCGCCAAGCAACCCGTGCCGGCGGTAAAGCCCGAGCGCGCAGCCGTACAGCAGGTCGGTGATGCCCTGATGGACATCCCCCGCCAAGTTGGCCTGACGGCTCGATACGGAATGGAGGGACTTGGGCGGGCCGTGGGCCTCTTCACCGAGCCGTTACGGAGGGTTGTTGTCAATCCCGCGTTGCGCGCGTTGGGCCTGCCTGAGGCCGTTCCTGCCGAGGAATTGGCATCTCGCGGTGCCTCGGGGCTGGGCTTGCCGCAACCGACGAACGCGAATGAGCGAGTGGTGGGTGATATTGCCCGTTCGATGGCGGGTGCCGGCGGTCTGGCTGGCACTAGCAACGCCCTGGCGCGTGGCGCGACCGGCGTAACCAGGACGGTTCTGCAAACATTGGGGAGCAACCCAGGCCAGCAGATTGCATCCGCGGCCGGCGCCGGTGGCGCTGGTGGTTCGGTGCGCGAAGCTGGCGGCGGAGAGGGTGCCCAGGCCATCGCGTCGCTGATTGGCGGTCTTGCTGCGCCGCTGGCCACCCAGCAGGGCACGCGCGCCGTATCCTCGGTTGCAAACCGGTTGAGCCCGCCCAGCACACAAGAGGTCGAGCAGCAGATTAGGCTGGTCATGGACAGGTCGGGGGTGGACTGGGGCGCGGTACCAGAGCGCGTGCGCCAGATGGTGCGGGAGGAAGCCGGTCAGGCGCTGCGAACCGGTGGCGACTTGAGCGGAGACGCGCTACGCCGGCTGGTGGACTTTGGCCGCGTGCAAGGCGCGACGCCGACGCGCGGCATGTTGACGCTCGATCCTGTGCAGATCACACGGGAACGTAACTTGGCGAAAATCGGGGCCAACGCCAGCGACGAAGGGCTGCAAGGGCTAGCGCGCGTCCAGAACAGCAACAATTCGGCGCTGATTGGCGCGCTGAATAATGCCGGCGCGAACACGGCTGATGATGCCTATGCCGCCGGCCAGCGCGTCATCGATGCCTTGCAGCGGAACGTCGACACCCAGCGCGGCAACATCAACAACTTGTATTCGGCGGCGCGCGACAGTGCCGGCCGGAGCTTTCCACTCGATGGTGCCGCCTTTACGCAACGTGCTTCGCAGGCACTGGATGACGCGCTACTGGGCGGCGCGCTGCCCGCCGACGTGCGCAATCACTTGAATCGCATTGCGCAGGGCGAGGTGCCATTCACGGTGGATTATGCGGAGCAGTTGAAAACCCGTATCGGGAACCTGCAGCGCGCCAGCCAAGATGGGCAGACCCGCATGGCGCTCGGCGTGGTACGCCGAGCATTGGACGATACGCCCGTCCTTGGCTTGGGCCAACAAACGGGGGCCGCCGGAGCGCGCGCAGTCAATCCTGGTAACCTGCCGGCGATTCCTCGCGTTCCAGACCTTGGCGAGCAGGCCGTGGAGGCCTTCAATCAGGCCCGCTCGGCAAACCGTTCGTTTATGCAGCAGGTGGAAAATACGCCGGCACTTCAGGCGGTCTACGATGGCACGGCCACGCCTGACCAGTTCATGCAGCGGTACCTGATCGGCTCGGCAGCCAAGGCAAGGGACGTGGAGGCGATGCGTACAGCCATTGCCGCCGATCCGGCCGTAGGCGACACCATCCGGGCGCATATTGCATCCTGGCTCAAGGGCAGGGCGCTGAACGGCGCCGCGGACGAAGTGGGGAATTTCAGTGCATCGAACTACAACAAGGCCCTACAGGCTATCGGTGGGCAGAAGCTGGCAGCGTTCTTTTCGCCCGATGAAATTGAGCAATTGAGGGCCATTGGCCGCGTCGGTAGCTATATGGCTCATCAGCCCGTCGGCAGCGCCGTCAATAACTCGAACTCTGGCGCGCTGGTGCTGGGCCGCGGCATGGATTTCTTGAATGCCGTTGCCAGCAGGTCATTGCCTTTAGGTATCGGCACCACGATTGTCGGAGCAATTCGCGGAGCGTACCAGAATGGGGCGGGGTCGGCTGCATCAGCGGCGGCGCAGCGCGTGCCGCCAGCGCTCGTACAGCCTACGGCGGTCAATCAGGCTGCCCGTGCATTGCGGTGGACTTCGCCGGTGGCATACAGCGCACTATTTCCCGCTGCGGGAATTCCACCAAGCCAGGATGATGGACGCCGCTAAATAGCCCAGAAAAATGGGATTCATGCCGAAGAGGGTGCCACTGTTTTCCATGTTCTTTTGATGTGGTTTAGAAAAATCCTCCTGCGCCGGAGCAGGAAGCCATAGTGACGCAAATTATGGACTTCAATGCTGCCGGGAGGTGATAAAAATGAAATTCCGCATCGGACTGGCCGAGGGCTGGCAAGAGCTGCACCGCAAGAGCAGCGTGCGCTTCTCGGCGGCCGTGGCCTTGCTGGCGTCGGTCGGGCCGCAGATTGCCCAGGCATGGGGGATGGTGCCGGATGACCTGAAGGGCTACCTGCCCACCAGCGTCAAGCAGACCATCGGTTACCTGGTGCTGGCCTGCGCCTTTTTGGCGTTGCGCTATACCAGGATCGAGCGGAAGGGGCCGACGCCATGAACCTGACTGACCACTTCAGCCTGGCCGAGCTCACCGCCAGCGAGACGGCCGCGCGCCGTGGTATCGACAACACGCCCTCGGCAGCCATCATCAAGAACCTGACGCGTATCGCTCAACTTCTGGAGCGTGTGCGCGTGCTGCTGGGGAGCAAGCCGATCCTGGTGTCTTCCGGCTATCGTGCACCGGCACTGAATGAAGCGGTCGGCGGTTCCAAGACTAGCGCCCACATGCAGGGCCTGGCCGCCGATTTCATTTGCCCCGGTTTCGGCACACCGCTGGCTATCTGCAAGCGCCTGGATTCACTGGGCCTGGAGTTCGATCAATTGATCCAGGAAGGCACATGGGTACATATCGGCCTGGCCGCCGAAGGTCAGAAGCCGCGGCGCCAAGTTCTGACCGCCAAATTCAGCGCAGGCGGCACAACCTATGGGAGCGGACTGTGATCGACATCATCCTCAAGGCGTGGCCCTATCTGCTGGCCGCCATCGGCGCCATCGCGGCCCTTTTCTTCAAGCAGGGCGCCGACAAGACCAAAGCCCAGGCTGCGCAAGAAGTTGCTGAAATTAAACAAAAAGTTGCAGAACAAAACGCCGCTGCCGCCCTATCGGGTGCCAATGCGGCAAAGGAGCGTACCGATGTGGAAAATACTATTGCCGGCCACCCTGGTGAGTCTGGTCAGCGGCTGCGCGACGAATGGTCCCGCGATTAATCCGGCGCCGGTGATCGTGGACAACAGCTGCGCCTGGGCCAAACCGATCTACATCAGCAAGCAGGACAAGCTGACGGATGGGACGGCTGACCAGATCCTGGCGCACAATCTTGCCGGCGCTGGTCGGTGCGGATGGAAGCCGACCAGCCAGAAGAAATAGCGCGTTGTATTGTTGCAACTTGCGCAACCCATTCCGACGCGTATAATCCGCCGCTTGCTTGTGGGGGAAATATTGCCCAACTGGGCGCAAACAGGGCCGTTTGCGCACTTGATGCAAAAGCAACAAATGCAGAGCCATGCGGCTTTGAGGGCTGCGCAGGATTCGCTACCTTGACTCGAAATCAGGCGTACGGTTTCCCGTACCGTGGGTTCGAATCCCACCCTCTCCGCCAGTTAGCTTGTAGGTAAAAGTAAGGCCCTGACATTCTCAGGGCTTTATTTTTATGTGCGCGTGCGCTTCTGTTGCCGTCGGCGTGATGGCAATCAAATACACATCGGTATCGCTGCTCTCAAGGGGAGGGACTGCGATGCCGGCTGTCAGAATCATCTCCAGTCCGGAGACGTCTCAAATCGGGTTTCATGCATCGGAACCCGTCCATGATTTATTTTCATCCCCGCTCACGATCTTCTATTTGTTGCTTGATCGGCCTTGTTGTATTCCTGAAAAATCGCAAGCCTTTGAAGCGGGCCAAAGAAATGTCCTTGAATCGACTGTTCCGGCTAATTTCCATCGCATTGCTGATGTTGTTTTTGGCGTTGGCGGTGTCGCTGGTATGGATTGAGTGGAACATATACCAGAGCAGCACCAATACCGTTCCGGCCTTGAAGCGATTCCGCCTGGGCCTGGTCGCGATGGAGCAGGTGTCGGCCGAACGTGGGCCGGCCAACGCCTTCATGGGTGCACGGGATGATGAGCGCGCGGTCCTTTATCAGCGCTTGCAGGCGGCGCGGGCAGCCAGCGATGCCGCACTGGCCGATCTGCGTGCCGCCTTGGAAAAGGATTCGGTGCAGCGTAATTCCGGCATTCTCGAAAAGGTCAGGATCGTGCAGCAGACCTTGGGTCCCGCCCGCGCGGCAGTCGATCATGTCGGCCAGCAGGCGCAGGGCCAGCGTAGCCATCTCTATATCGTTTCCGCGGTCAATGGCATGATGGATGTGATTCCGATGCTGGTGCGGATAACGGGGGAATTGGTCGGCACTGTCGACCTGGCCGATCCGGATTTGCGCGACGGCCTGGCCGGGGTGCGCGCGACAGCCAGCCTGCGCGAATATGCCGGGCAGGTGGGATCTCGCTTTACCGCTCCGCTGATCACCCATAACACGCTCAACCCGGATGAAGTCATCGAGATCGGCCGGCTTTATGGGCGGATCGAGTTGCTGCGTTCGCTGCTGGGGGCGCAGCTTGCTGCGTATTCGTCGCAGCCGCAATTTGCGCAGGGACTGGCCAATCTGGACAAGCAATATTTCGACAACGGTTTCCAGTTCATCGACTACTTGCTGCAGGTAGGCCTGAAGTCCGGCGATTACGGTATTACGCCGGCCGAACTGGCGGCGCGTTATGTGCCGCAGATGAAGGCCATCCTCGATTTGCGCGACATTATTCTTGATGACTTGATGGCCCGGGCCGAGCGCCGCAACTTGCAGGCGCGTAATTTTCTGGTCCTGGTGATCGGGTTGACCATAGTTGCCTGCCTGTTCTTCCAATTATTGATGTACATGATCCGCAAGCGCGTAGTCAGTCCGCTGGTCACTGCGACCGATTTGGTGGTGGGATTGGCCGACGGCAAGCTGGGACAGGAGATTCCCGCGGCCAGGTACGACGACGAGATCGGCGGCATGATGCGGGCGTTGCGCGTGCTGAAAGAACGGATCCTTGAGCGCAATAGCCTGGCGCGCGAACGCGAGGCGCTGATCAGCCAATTGCAGACATCTTCCAATACCGATTTCCTGACCGGCTTGTTGAACCGGCGCGCTTTTTTCTCTTATGGCGAGCAGCAGATGGGCGTGGCACAGCGCTATCGGCGCAACCTGTCCGTGGTGCTGTTCGATATCGACCATTTCAAGCGCATCAACGACAGCCATGGGCATTTGTCTGGTGACGCTGTCTTGCGCGGCGTCGCGCAAATCGCAGCGCAATTGCTGCGCAAGGTGGATGTGCTGGCGCGTTATGGCGGAGAAGAGTTCATTGTGCTGTTGCAGGAGACGGATATCGGCAAGGCTGAAGCGGTGGCGCAGAAGTTGCGCGTGGCGCTGGAGCAAAAGGAGTTCGATGTCGATGGCGGCCAGCGCATCAAGATCAGCGCCAGTTTCGGTGTGGCGGCGTTGAGCGAGGGGCATAGCCTGGAGCAACTGATCAAGCTGGCCGATACCGCGCTGTATGTGGCTAAAGAACGCGGCCGCAACCGCGTAGAAGTCAGCGTTTGATGGTGGGCCGGGGCGCCGGCAGTTGGATGCGGAAAGTCCACCGGGCGGAAAAATATTTGATGGGCCGGAGTTGACTCCGGTTTTTTTGCGACATATTATGTTCGCGCGAACATTGATTTTGGAAAGCAGGGCGCAAGTATTCCCAGGTACCCCGCCGAGGCGGGCAGAACACCATTCCTATCAAAGGAGACAGCCATGATCACGCAAGGGCAGGTTTCGCAATATCAGGACGAAGGTTGGCTGGTGGTGCCCGACCTTCTCAACGACATCATGCGGCAGCGGATGAAGGATGCGCTGGCGCAGTGGGTGGAGCAATCGCGCAAGGTCAGCGACCATACCGATGTATTCGATCTCGAGCGAGGTCACACTGCCGCCGACCCGCGTTTGCGCCGCATCAAGCAGCCGCACAAGAACCATCCGGTGTTTGAGGAATTCATCCGTTCGAAGGCAGTGCTTGAGGTGCTGGATGCCTTGCTGGGGCCGGCTTTCCGGCTGCAAAACTCCAAGCTCAACCTGAAATCTCCGCGTTTTGGTTCACCGGTGGAGTGGCATCAGGATTGGGCTTTCTATCCGGCCACCAACGACGACATCCTGGCAGTGGGCGTGATGCTGGACGATACCTCGCTGGAAAACGGCGCCATGCTGGTGGTGCCGGGCTCGCACACCGGGCCGACTTACGACCACCATGATGCCGATGGCCGTTTCTGCGGCGCGCTCGATCCCAGCCAGCCGGGTCTGCACCTGGACCGGGCGGTGCCTATCGTCGGCAAGGCAGGTTCGGTCTCCTTCCACCATGTGCGGGCGATACACGGTTCGGCACAGAACCGGTCGACCATGTCGCGCAACTTCCTGCTCTATGAGGTGTGCGCGGCCGATGCCTTCCCGCTGATGGGCGTTCCCGATCTCGACGACTTCAACAGCCGGCTGCTGCAGGGCGAGCCGACCATCGTGCCGCGTTTTCGCGATACGCCGGTGCGCATGCCGTTGCCGCCGGCATTGAACCAGGGGTCGATCTACGAGAACCAGTCGGCCAGCGGCAAGCGTTTCTTCGAACAGGTGGATGTGCCGCAGCAGGCGGCCAGTACCTGAACCGGCGTTTCCGTTTCACTTCGGGGCGGCACACCGCCCTGGCACGAACCTGGCGCCAGCTCATCCGCATGGGCCGCGCCGGAGGGACGAACATTTTTGCAGAGGCAAGCACCCATGCAAACGTTTCGCGTGTACCAATCGCTATGGGCAATGGAGCGCCGCCGTCCGGATGGGCAGGAATGGACGCTGGAACAAAAGTTGTCCATGATCCGCGACGCCGGTTTCGACGGCGCCGGCGTGCGCTTTGCCGATGTCCAATACGCCCGTACCGTCACCGCGTTCCTGCGCGAACATGGCATGAGCTGGCAGGCCCAGTGCTATCCGCGCACGGTCGATGACTTGAAGCCCATCATCGAACATGTGCAGGAGCTGGGCGCCGACCACATCAACCTGCAGGCCGACGTACGGCCTTACACGCTGCAGGAATGCATCCCCTACATCGAAGGCTGGCGCCGGCTTGCCGAGGACGCCGGCATCGCGCTGCATATCGAGACACACCGTGACCGCATGACCACCGACCTGCTGTTCACCCTGCATCTGCTGGACCGTTTCCCTGACCTGAGGCTGACGGCGGACCTTTCGCACTATGTGGTGGGGCGCGAATTCGCCTGGCCGATTTCCGCGGAAAACCATGCGCTGATGCACCGAATCATCGATAACGCCTGGGGCTTCCATGGCCGCGTCGCCAGCCGTGAACAAATCCAGTTGCAACTGGCCTTCAAGCAGCACCGGCAATGGGTGGAATTGTTCATGGACTGGTGGGAATACGGTTTCAGGAGCTGGATGGCGCGCGCGGGCGACGGTGCGGTACTGACCTTCCTGTGCGAACTCGGCCCGCCCGAATACGCGATGACCGGCGCCGATGGCTATGAGTTGTCGGACCGCTGGGAAGAGGCGCAATTGATGATGCGCATGGTGCGCGCGTTATGGGCCCGCTGCATTTCGGAGCAGGCCATCGCGCCGGCCAGGCGCGCCTGACGCGCCACGGAGCAGAAACGAATTTACTCAGGAAGCAGGCAGGAAGGAGCAACGACGACGGCAGTACATCCAATCGCAGGAAAGACGAGGCCAGTGCCGGACACATAACAAAACAGCCGGCCGGTGCGCAAAGCACCGCATGCGCCCGTCAACCAACAGGAGAGAGACACATGAACACAATCGCAGGTACCCGGGCGCACCCGGTGAACCACGGCCGTGCGCAGGCGCCCGGCCAAGCCTCGACATCGGCGGAGAACCTGAGCGAGGCAGAGATCCGGCAACGCAAGATGGCGCTGCGTTCGTCGGTGATCGGCACGGCGCTGGAGTGGTACGACTTTTTCCTTTACGGCACGGCGGCGGCGATCGTCTTCAACGTGCTGTTTTTCACCAAGCTGGATCCGATGATCGGCACGCTGGCCGCTTTCGGCTCTTACGCACTGGGGTTCGTGGTGCGCCCGCTGGGCGGATTCGTGTTTGGCCACATCGGCGACAAGATCGGGCGCAAGAATGTATTGGTGGTGACGCTCGTGATGATGGGCCTGTCCACCACGCTCATCGGTGTCTTGCCTACTTATGCCAGCATCGGCATCGCTGCGCCGATTCTGCTGACCTTGTTGCGGCTGGTGCAGGGCTTCGCCGCAGGCGCCGAGTTCGGCGGTGCGGTGACCATGTCGGCCGAGTATGCTCCGCCCGACAAGCGCGGCTATTACGCCAGTTGGCCGGGTGTCGGCGTGGCGCTGGGGGTGGTGCTCTCGGCCGGCGCATTTGCGCTGGTGCGCATGATGCCGGAAGCCGACTTCATGAGTTACGGCTGGCGCATTCCGTTCCTGCTCTCTTCAGTTGGCCTGGCGGTGGGGATCTATATTCGCCTGTTTGTGCAAGAGTCGCCCACTTTCGAAAAGATGAAGCAGCGCAAGACGGTGGCGAAGGCCCCGATCAAGGCGGTCTGGCAAGAGCAGAAGCGTAGCCTGCTGATTGCCATTGGCGCGCGTTTTTCGGAGAACACGGCGGGCTACATCTTCCAGGTGTGGGCGTTGTCGTATCTCACCGCCCAGCTCAAGGTCGAAGCCAGCGTCGGCCTGATGGCGGTGCTGATCGGCGCGAGCATCGGGGCCTTGCTGAATCCGTTTTGGGGAGCGCTGTCGGACCGCGTTGGCCGGCGACCAGTGTATATCCTCGGTATCCTCGTGATGATACTGGGCGCCTTCCCGTTTTTCTGGATGCTGGAGACGCGGGAAACTCCGATGATCATCGGCGCTTTCGTGATGATGATCGTGTTCGGGCTGTATCCGATGTTTTCGGTGCAGGCGGCTTTCTTCGCTGAACTGTTCCCGCCGAGCATGCGCATGAGCGGCATCTGCTGCGCGCGTGAACTGTCGTCGGTCATCACCGGCGGCATGGCGCCGGTGATCGCCACGGGCCTCCTGGCTTATTACGGCGGCAGCTACTATCCCATCATCGGGTACATCATGTTCATGGGCGGGGTGGCGCTGGTGGCTTTGCTGATCGCACCGGAGACGCGCGGCATCGTTTATGACGAGGAGCAATAGCGCACGGAAACAGGCAGGGCAATGGAGACGGCCGGTGTGCGCTTCAGTGTTGGCCGCACCGGCCGTTTTTGCCTGGATGGCAGCGGGTCAGGTACTTTCGCGTTCGACGATGGAGTAGCCCAGGTCGCATATCGGCTGGGCCACGCCCAGGCCGTTGAAGCGCGCCAGCAGCATTTCCGCCGTGGTCAGGCCGATCTGGTGGCCGCTGATCTGCACCGTGGTCAGCGCCGGCGTGACTTCGGGGGCGATCTCAAGATTGGCGAAGCCGGCCAGCGCAATCTGCCTGGGCACCTGGATTCCGCGCCGGATGCATTCCATCGCGGCGCCAGCGGCGATGACGTCATTGCTGAAGAAGACGGCATCGACATCGGGATGCTCTCGCAGCAGCAAGCCGATTGCTTCGCGCCCCGCGTGGAGGAAGGAACCCAGCGGGATCTTGATGTGGATCGGCTCCTGCGCGCCATGCGCCAGCACGGCATCGCGCATTCCCGAAAAGCGCGCCATGCCGCGCGGATCTTCGCCGCCGATGAAGGCCATGCGGCGGTATCCCTTCTTGATGAGGTAGTCGCCCATGGCGCGTCCGGCTTCATGGTTGTTGAAGCCGACCAGCATGTCGATGGGGCGCTTGGTCAGGTCCCAGGTTTCCACCACCGGGATGCCGGCTGCCTTCAGGCGCTGGCGCGTGCGGGCGGTATGCTGGACACCGGTCAGCACCAGGCCGTCGACGCGGCGGCCGATGAAGGCTTCCACCAATGCCGTTTCCGCCGTTTCAGAATAATTGGTCTGCCCCAGCAGCAACTGGTAGCCCTGCTCGCTGAGCTTTTCCGACAGTCCGCGCACGGTTTCCGCGAAGATCGAATGGCTGATGGTGGGGACGATGGCAGCGACGATGCGAGTGCGGCGCGACGCCAGGCCGCCGGCCAGCATGTTGGGGATGTAGCCCATGCTGGCGATGAAGGATTCCACCTTGGCGCGGGTCTCGGGAGAAACCTTTTCCGGCGTATTGATCACGCGCGACACCGTGATGTGCGACACACCGGCGGCGCGGGCAACGTCTTCCTTGGTGATGGCGCGTACTGGAGCGGCGCTGGCGGGTGCTGGCTCGGTATTAGGTTTTCTTGTCATTGGCAGGATTCATTTGCGGACCCGAGTGGTAAGCATAGCAGCATGGCTTGCCGGGATCAGTTGCGGAAAACCGCAGTTTGCCGCCGGTTTCAATCGCGGTCGTTGAAGGCCGAGATGTGCGAAACCTGGAACACGCCAGACAGGGATTGCAGTTCGTTGCGATGCAACTGCGCCAGCCGGTGCAGGTATTCCTCGCCGAGATCGGTCAAGCGTACCTGTACCAGGCGTTTATCGCGGTCATCGGGCGTGCGTGTGACCAGGCCGGCTTTCACGCAACGGGTAACCAGCGCCACAACGCCGTGATGCTGGGCCTGCAGCCGCTCCGCCAACTCGCTGATGCTGGCCCATTCGCGGCCGGGAAACCCCTTGATATGCAGCAGCAGCAGGTATTGCAGCGGCGTCAGGCCTTCGCTCTGGGCGGCATCTTCGGAAAAGCGCAGGAAGCGGCGCAATTGGTAGCGGAAGTCGGAGAGCGCTTCGAAGTCTTCCTTCTGCAGGCGGGATGCGCTTTTCATCGGCGGCGCCCATGTCCGCCGGACATGGAGTCTGTTGTGCGCATGTGCGGCAAGCTTGCTGCGCAGCAGGTGGAGTCAGACATAAATATCATCTTATGATGTAATTGCGGTTTGGCTGCGCTTCGCCGGTGCGTAGCCGTTTAATGTATGAAAAGACAAAAGACGCCGAAAAACAGATATGCCCGATTCTATCTTGCTGTGGCTTAAAAGTTTCATTCCGCCCAGAAACAACGTTGACCGCTTCGAGCGCATGCGCTCCTGTGCCGGGAGCCTGTTCGGCATCCTGCTGGTGGGTTTGGTGAGCTATGCCATCTTGCCGCATGAAGCCAGGACCATTTGGCTGATTGCGCCCATGGGCGCATCGGCGGTGCTGCTGTTTGCGGTGCCATCGAGCCCGTTGGCGCAACCGTGGTCCATCATCGGCGGCAATCTCAGTGCCGCATTGATTGGCATCAGTTGCGCCAAGCTGGTCCAGGAGCCGGCATTGGCTGCGGCGCTGGCCATTTCGCTGGCGATCGGAGCGATGTTCTTGTTGCGCTGCCTGCATCCACCCAGCGGGGCCGTTGCCTTGACTGCCGTGCTGGGCGGGCCGGTGGTGCACGACATGGGCTATCAGTTCGTATTGGTGCCGGTCGGCTTGAATTCGGTGCTGCTGTTGCTGGCGGCGTTGTTCTTCAATAACGCCAGCGGCCGCCGCTATCCGCATGCCCAGCAGAGCGTTGCACCGCATCCGCACCAGACCAGGGACGAATTGCCGATCACGCGGCTGGGCTTTTCGCATGAGGATCTGGACGAGGTGCTGAAGAGCTATAACCAGGTGATCGACATTGGCCGCGATGACCTGGAAGAGATTTTCATGCAAACCGAGATGCGCGCTTATCACCGCCGTTTCGGCGAGACGCGCTGCGAGGCGGTGATGTCGCGCGATGTCGTGGCGGTGGAATTCGCCACCAGCCTGGACGATGCCTGGAGGCTGTTGCAGAGGCATCGCCTGCGCGCTTTGCCTGTGATCGACCGGGGACGGCATGTGATCGGCATCGTCAGCCGCAGCGATTTCCTTGAACATGCCGGTGCGGAAGTGCATACCGGCCTGGCTGCGCAATTGCGCAAGCTGTTGCATCGCGTGCCATTTTCCCATTCCGATAAGCCTGAAGTGGTCGGCCAGATCATGAGCCGGCCGGTGATTTCAGCGGAGGTGGATACGCCGCTGCTGGAGCTGGTGCCGCGCATGGCCGATGGCTTGCACCAGATCCCCGTGCTGGACGCCGATGGCAAGTTGGCGGGCATGCTGACCCAGTCCGACATGATCGCCGCGCTGTATGAGAAGAATCTGGCGGCGGCCCGTGCGGCATCTGCCGGTGCCGGCTTGCGCAGTGCGGCTTGACAGGGTGGGCGGGGAAGGCGATTCTGCGCGGAACGATTCCCGCGATGAGTGATTGATGCGATATGTTAAGGAGAAAGGGCGGGAGCAGGTGTAAAGGAGAGCTGTGATGAGGATGAGTACGTTGGCTGTCGCTATTGCCATGATGCTGGCTCTGTCCGCCTGCGAGCGCAAGGGTGTGAATCCGCCCAAGCCGGTGACATCGATGCAAGCCATGCCTGCCTCGGGGTGAAAAGGGCGGAAATGCCGGCCTGGCACGAGTTATTGGAAAGGTGAATATCTGCTATTGCCACAATAAAGCAGACTCGGCGTTGGCGGATCGCTATAGTTGCACCTGTCTCCTCCAATCTCCTCCTTAAGAAATTGGATTCAAGCCCGCAGCCAACAGGTTCGCGGGCTTTTTTTTTGCCCGTTTTCCCCGGCCGCAGGTGTGCAATTTGAGGGGGCCGGCGGGTGGTGGGCGCTTCTTGGTAAGATGGAGGCTGTTGCGCGGTTAGTCTGACGCGCTGCGCGCCGACCGGCAGCGCTCCATGTTTTTTGTTTCAGAACCGTCAATGTCCCAAACGCCCCAAATACCTTCGCCTCCCCCTGAACGGCCCGATACGCCTTGCGTGGCTGTCTGCTCCACTACTTTTGACGACGTTTGCCGCGGTTGCGGGCGGACGGTCGATGAGGTGGCGCAATGGGTATTCATGAATCCCGAGGAGCGCGAAGTGGTGTGGCAACGCATCCTGGCGCAGGGATATCCGCGCCGCAATTACTGAGCCGTCTTTTCAGCGCGGCTGCGCAGCAGGCTGGCCGAAGAAAGCGACGCCGGCCTGGCGCAGCATATCGGTCAGTGCGATCAGCGGCAGTCCGGTGAGGGCGGTTGGGTCATCGCTTTGTATGCTTTGCAGAATGGCAATGCCCAGGCCTTCGTTTTTTGCGCTGCCGGCACAATCGTAAGGTTGCTCGATGCGCAGGTAGGCGTCGAGTTCGGCGTCTGGCAAGTCGCGAAATGTCACGAGGGTTTGTACGTTACGCATCTGTGCTGCGCGAGCCGCATCGGGCTTGCGGCCATCCCACAGGCACAGCGCAGTGTGGAAGATGACCTGGCGGCCGCGCATTTTCTGCAGTTGTTTCAGCGCATTGGCATGGTTGCCGGGCTTGCCGATCTGTTCGCCGTCCAGGGTCGCTACCTGGTCCGATCCGATCACCAGCGCGGCTCCCGCCTTGGCCGCTACCGCCGCCGCTTTTTCGCGCGCCAGGCGCAAGGCGGTGGCATCGGGCGTTTCGCCGGGATGCGGCGTTTCGTCGATGTCCGGCACCATGGTGTCGAAGGGCAGGCCGAGGCGGCTGAGCAATTCTTTGCGATAGACCGAGCTTGATCCGAGAATCAGGCGTGTCGGTACGGCGATAGTGTTGTCTTGCGGCATGGCGGCAGTCTTGTTGTGCGGATATTGATGTGGCTGGAAAGGCAAGATTGCCGCCCAAATCCGGCCGAAAAGACGTTGCGCGGCGACAGCCAGGCGACAAATTCGCAGAAAGCGCGCTAACGCTTTGACTGGTAAGGAAATTTTCTGTTATTATCGCAGGTTTTCCGGATTGCAGCTTTGGATATGAATGCACTTGTGATCGACGCGTTCGAGTTTTGCCGGCTGAAACAGCAGGCCCAGGGCGAGATTCCGGTTGCTGAATTAGGTCGTCTGGCGCAAGAGACGGTTGACCGTTCCGGCACGATAAAGTGGGCTTTGGCCGGCGATATCGACAAGCTGGGGCAGGCTCAACTTAGTCTGGCAGTGTCGGGTGCCGTTAATCTGATCTGTCAGCGTTGCCTGACGGCATTGCATTTCGAGATTGATTCGAAGTCGCTGCTGGTACTGGCAAAAGATGAGGCGCAGGCCGATGCGATCGAAGAGCTGATTGACGATGAAGGAATTGATGTCATCGTCGGTTCGGCAACTTTCGACGTAGCCAACCTGGTCGAGGATGAAGCGTTGCTTGCGTTGCCTGTGGCGCCCAAGCACGATGCCTGTCCAGAGAGTGGTGTGGCGGCTGAAGCCAAAGGTACTGAGCGGGCCTCCCCGTTTGCAGTGCTGAAGAAGTTGAAGCAGTAATTGTTAGGGGATGTCTGGCAGGTGCCGGGCAGCAGCATCCGGGTTGATGGAAACCTGAATCCGGTGTGTTAAAATTTTCAATCTTAAGGTTTAGGAGTAATCATGGCCGTTCAACAGAACAAAAAGACCCCGTCGAAGCGCGGTATGCACCGTGCACACGACTTTCTGACTGCACCTCCGCTGGCTGTCGAGCCGACGACTGGTGAGACCCACCTGCGTCACCACATCAGCCCGAACGGTTTCTACCGTGGTCGCAAAGTGCTGAAGACCAAGAACGACGAGTAATCTCATTTATTGAGCTTGCTGTTTTTGGAGAAAAGCGGCGCAATGAGCTTCCATTCCAGGAGGTTCATTTTGCGCCGCTTTTTTATGCCTGCGGCATTCGTGTCTGCAGGTATGCCTGCCTGCTTGTCGGCGTATCAATTGCGCCCCGGCTTGTGCGTGCCATTTTGAATGGTGCCCAATCTGCCTCATAATATGGGCTGGCAAGGCTCTGAATCAAATCGATGACCATCAAAATTTCAATCGACTGCATGGGTGGCGATCACGGCCCGTCAGTTACTCTCCCAGCCGCTGCCTCTTTCATCCGTCGTCAATCCGATGCGGAACTGATCCTGGTCGGCCAGGAAAGCGTGTTGCAACCGCTATTGAAAAAGTACAAGCTGGCCGGCGAGCCGCGCGTACAAATCCGCAATGCCTCCGAAGTGGTCACGATGGAGGATCCGATCGAGGTGGCCTTGCGCCGCAAGAAAGATTCTTCCATGCGCGTGGCGGTGACCCTGGTCAAGGACGGCCAGGCACATGCCGCAGTATCGGCCGGCAATACCGGCGCACTGATGGCGGTATCCCGCTACGTGCTCAAGACCCTGCCGGGCGTGGACCGGCCCGCCATCTGCACCATCCTGCCGAACCAGAAGGATGGTCCCACCTACATGCTCGACCTTGGCGCCAATGTTGATTGCGAACCCCAGCATTTGCACCAATTCGCCTTGATGGGCTCGGCGCTGGTGTCGGTAATGGAAGGCAAGCCCAAGCCGACGATCGGCTTGCTCAATGTCGGCGAAGAAGACACCAAGGGCAATGAACTGGTCAAGGAGACGGCCGGCTTGCTGCGGGCGGACCATGAGAAGGGTATCCTCAACTTCTACGGCAACGTGGAAGGCAATGATATTTTCGAGGGCACGACCGACCTCGTCGTCTGCGACGGTTTCGTCGGTAACGTGACGTTGAAGGCCTCCGAAGGGCTGGGGCGTTTCGTCAAGAGCGTGCTGACATCCGAATTCAAGAAGGGCTTGGTCAACAAGCTCGGCGCGCTCATTGCTTATGGCGCGATCAAGGCGCTGTCGCGCCGTCTCAATCCTTCCCGTTACAATGGCGCCAGCCTGCTGGGACTGAAGGGGCTTGTGTTCAAGAGCCATGGCGGCGCCGATGTATATGCCTTTGAATGGGCTATCCGCCGCGCGTATGATGCTGCCAAGTATGACGTGCTCGCGCGCATCGGCGCGACCATGGCAGAATTGATGCCCCAGGGACAGGGGCGCCCGGCCGAGGCGGCCGTCGCGGCTGAAGAGCCAGCGGTGGTGCAGGCTTCGCTGCAACAACCGAACTAACAGAGCAAAAAACGGTATGACCATTTATAGCAAAATCGTCGGTACAGGAAGTTATCTGCCTGCCAAGCGCGTGACCAACAACGAACTGGCTGCACAACTGGCAGAGCAGGGCATTGAAACCTCGGATGAATGGATCGTTACGCGCAGCGGCATTTCCGCGCGCCACTATGCGGAACCGACCCAGCTTTCCAGCGACCTTGCGCTGGCGGCTGCGCAGCGTGCGCTGGAAGCGGCTGGCATGCAGGCCAACGATATCGACCTGATCATCCTGGCGACGTCGACACCGGATCACCTGGGCGGTTTCCCCAGCACGGCCTGCGTGGTGCAGCACAAGCTCGGCATCACCAATGGTTCGCCGGCGATGGACGTGCAGGCAGTGTGCAGCGGCTTCGTCTACGCGATGTCGGTGGCCGACAGCTTCATCAAGTCCGGTGCGCACAAGAACGTGCTGGTGATCGGTACGGAAGTGTTTTCGCGTATTCTCGACTTCAAGGATCGCAGCACCTGTGTGCTGTTCGGCGATGGCGCCGGCGCGGTGGTGATGAGTGCATCAAGCGAGCCGGGCGTGCTGGCATCCAAGTTGCATGCCGATGGCAGCCATGGCCACATCCTGTGTGTGCCGGGCAACGTTGGCAATGGCGCCGTGGCTGGCAGCGCTTACTTGTACATGGACGGCCCGGCAGTGTTCAAGCTGGCTGTGTCGGTGCTGGACAAGGTTGCCCGCGAGGCGCTGGCGGCTGCCAAGGTCGACGCTTCCGAGATCGACTGGCTGATTCCGCACCAGGCCAATATCCGCATCATGCAAGGTACCGCCAAGAAACTGGGGCTGCCGCTGGAGAAGATGGTAGTCACCGTCGGTGAGCATGGCAACACGTCGGCTGCTTCGATCCCGCTGGCGCTGGATCAGGCGGTGCGCGATGGCCGCGTCAAGCCTGGCCATACCGTCATGATGGAAGGCGTGGGCGGCGGTTTCACCTGGGGCGCTGTGCTCGCCCGAATGTAAGGCTGGAGCGCCGCCGGGGCCGTTGCGGTATTGCGGCCTCATGGGCGGCGTTTCGTTTTCTGTTTCATCCAACCTCAATCAAATCCAAGCATGACAAAATTTGCTTTTGTTTTCCCGGGCCAAGGCTCTCAGGCGATCGGGATGCTCAACGGTTTCGCCGATAATGAAGCGGTTCGCCAGACCGTGGCTGAAGCGTCCGACGCCTTGCAGTTCGATTTGGGCAAGCTGATTGCCGAAGGCCCGAAGGAAGACCTGGACCTGACTACCAATACGCAGCCGGTCATGCTGACCGCCGCCGTGGCGTTCTACCGCGCCTGGCTGGCGGCTGGCGGCCAGGCGCCGGCGCTGGTCGCCGGCCACAGCCTGGGTGAATACTCCGCATTGGTGGCGGCTGGCGTGATCCAGTTCAAGGATGCGGTGCCGCTGGTGCGCTTCCGTGCCCAGGCCATGCAAGAAGCCGTGCCGGTCGGGCAGGGCGGCATGGCAGCTATTCTCGGCTTGTCCGACGACGATGTGCGCGCCGCGTGTGCGGAAGCGGCGCAATCGGAGGTGGTCGAGGCCGTCAATTTCAACGCGCCGGCGCAAGTCGTGATCGCCGGCCACAAGGGCGCTGTCGAGCGGGCTTGCGAGATCGCCAAGGCCAAGGGTGCCAAGCGCGCGCTGTCGCTGCCTGTATCGGCGCCGTTCCACTCGTCGCTGCTCAGGCCTGCATCCGACCGGCTGCAGGCTTATCTGGCCAATGTGGCGTTCGTCGCGCCGCAGATTCCTGTCATCAACAACGTTGACGTGGCGATAGTTGGCGAACCTGCTGCCATCAAGGATGCGCTGGTGCGCCAGGCGGCCAGCGCGGTGCGCTGGGTCGAGACCGTCCAGAAGATGGGCGCCGACGGCATCACCCATGTCATCGAATGCGGTCCGGGCAAGGTGCTGACCGGCCTGACCAAGCGTATCAACGGCGAACTGATCGGCGAGGCTATCGTCGACCAGGCGTCCCTGGAAAAAGTATTGGAGCTGCTCAAGTGAGTACACAGAATCTGCAAGGACAAGTCGCGCTGGTTACTGGCGCATCGCGCGGCATCGGCCGCGCCATCGCAGTGGAGTTGGCAAAGCAGGGCGCCAAGGTGGTGGGTACCGCCACTTCGGAGGCTGGTGCTGCCGCCATTAGCGAATATCTCAACGCCTTGCAGCCGGAGTGCGGCAAGGGGCTGGTGCTCAACGTCAACGATGCCGCAGCTTGTACCGCCATCGTCGAACAAGTGCAGAAGGAATACGGTTCGTTGTCGATCCTGATCAATAACGCCGGTATTACGCAGGACCAGTTGGCCATGCGCATGAAAGACGAGGAGTGGGACAGCGTCATCGCTACCAACCTGACCGCCGTGGGCCGCCTGTCGCGCGCGGTGCTGCGCGGTATGATGAAGGCCAGGCACGGCCGCATCATCAGCATCACTTCGGTGGTGGGGGAGGCCGGCAATCCCGGCCAGATGAATTACGCTGCCGCCAAGGCCGGCGTGGCAGGCATGAGCCGCGCATTGGCGCGCGAGATCGGCAGCCGCAACATCACCGTCAACTGCGTGGCACCCGGCTTTATCGATACCGACATGACCAAGGCGCTCAACGAGCAGCAGTCCGCCGCGATCCTGCAGCAGATTCCGCTGGGCCGCCTGGGCGCCGCTGAAGAGGTGGCGGCGGCGGTGGCCTTCCTGGCTTCGGCGCAGGCGGGCTACATCACCGGCAGTACGCTGAATGTGAACGGCGGCATGTACATGGGTTAAGCATGTTCCAAGGGATTGATTTAAATCCTTTTGGTGCATTTTGTTTGAAGTTAAGCTGGACTTGGCGCAATCTTGCCAAGAATAGTTAAAAGTAAATTTTCCCCGCGCAAACCTGCTAAAATGCGCGCACTTTTGTAACCTATCTATCCTCTGGAGGAACAATATGTCCGATATCGAACAACGCGTTAAGAAGATCGTCGCTGAGCAACTGGGCGTCGCCGAAGCCGACATCAAGAACGAATCGTCGTTCGTTGACGACCTGGGCGCTGACTCCCTCGACACCGTCGAGCTGGTCATGGCTCTGGAAGATGAGTTCGAAATGGAAATCCCTGACGAGCAGGCAGAGAAGATCACCACCGTGCAACAGGCGATCGACTACGCCAAGTCGCAAGTCAAGGCCTAACAAGGGCTTTGGACCAAGTTTGTAGGAGAATTGCTTGAGCCGCACTCGTGAACGTCGTGTAGTCATTACCGGCCTGGGGTGCATTTCACCTGTCGGCAACAATATCGCCGATACGTGGAGTGCCATCAAGGAAGGCAAGTCCGGCATCGCCACCATCACCAAGTTTGACGCTTCGCCATTCACCACGCACTTTGCTGGTGAAGTGAAGGGCTTCAATATCGAGGATTACATCCCCGCCAAGGAAGCGCGTCACATGGATACCTTCATCCACTACGGGATGGCAGCCGGTATCCAGGCCATTGAAAATAGTGGTTTGACGGTAACGGACGAGAATGCCGAGCGTATCGGCGTCATGATCGGTTCCGGTATCGGTGGCCTGCCCCTGATCGAAGAAACTCATGCGGAGCTGACCAACCGCGGCCCGCGTCGCATCAGCCCGTTCTTCATCCCGGCCTCGATCATCAATATGATCTCCGGCAACCTGTCGATCAAGTACGGCATGAAGGGCCCCAACCTGGCCATCGTGACGGCTTGCACCACCGGTTTGCATTGCATCGGCGCATCTGCGCGCATGATCATGTACGGCGATGCCGACGTGATGATCGCCGGCGGCGCCGAGTCCAGCGTTTCGCCGCTGGGTATCGGCGGGTTCGCCTCGGCGCGCGCGCTGTCGACCCGCAACGACGATCCCGCCACCGCGTCCCGTCCGTGGGACAAGGATCGTGACGGGTTCGTGCTGGGCGAAGGCGCCGGCGTGATGGTGCTTGAAGAATATGAGCACGCCAAGGCTCGCGGCGCGACGATCTATGCGGAGCTGCTGGGCTTCGGCATGAGCGGCGATGCCTACCATATGACCGCGCCGAACCTGGATGGTCCGCGCCGCTGCGTGCTCAATGCATTGCGCGACGCCGGCGTCAATCCGGATGAAGTGCAGTACCTGAATGCGCACGGTACCTCGACCCCGCTGGGCGACAAGAACGAAACCGAGGCGATCAAGGCCGCTTTCGGCGATCACGCTTACAAGATGGTAGTCAATTCGACCAAGTCGATGACCGGCCACCTGTTGGGCGGAGCCGGTGGCCTGGAAACGGTGTTGACGGTCCTGGCCGTGCATCACCAGATCTCCCCGCCGACGATGAACATCATCAATCAGGATCCGGAATGCGATCTCGATTATTGTGCGAATCAGGCGCGTGATCTGAAAATCGATATTGCCGTGAAGAACTCTTTCGGCTTCGGTGGCACCAACGGTACACTGGTCATCGGCAAGATGTAAAATGCGGTACCCGGCTTTCAGGTGAAAGCCGGGTTTGTCATTTTGATGGCGTCTTATGTCGACGATAGCGGTTTCTGCGGATATCAAACCTTCCCGTCTGCTTTTGCTGGTCATGACCTTCGCCTGCTTGTGCGTGGTTTTGGTCGGCGTTGCGGTGTGCCTGTTGCTGTCGGGGCAACTTTCATGGCTGCTGCGTGGTATCTTGGCGGCAGCCAGCCTCATTGCTGCGGCCATTGCGCTGTTTCTCGTCTTGCGCGGACGCAAGACCATCTGGTTGCATATCTCCGCCACGGGCCAGATTCGTGTCGTGGAACATCTCATCAACAGCAGTAGTGCCCGGGCCAAGCCCCAGGTAATGAAGGCCGGCCTGGCCCAGCTGTTGGCTGGGACTACTGTTTGGCCTGGCATGCTGTTTTTGCGCCTGCGTCTTGAGAATGGCAAGACCCGCACCATCCCAATCCTTTCGGATTCTGTCTCCGAAGATACATTCAGGGCGCTTTCCGTGGCATGCCGCTGGTTGGTCAGCCACAATATGGCCAAAACCCAGATGCTGGAAAAATAGGTCGATAGAGCTTGAAAATTGCCAAATCGGAACCATCTGGTTGAGGGCAATAGCCATAGAAAAACAAGGCGATAAAAGAACAAGGAATCCGGTTTGACGACAGAACGCGAAATAGACCAGCTGCTTGTTGAACGCGTCCAGCGTGGCGACAAGAAGGCGTTCGAGCTATTGGTAGTCAAGTATCAACGTAAGCTGATGCGTCTGGTGTCGCGGCTCGTGCGCGACCAGGCGGAAGCCGAGGATGTGGTGCAGGAAGCTTTTATCAAGGCTTACCGCGCGCTGCCGCAATTTCGCGGCGATTCGGCTTTTTATACTTGGCTTTATCGCATCGGCATTAATACCGCAAAAAATTATCTCGTTACTTTGGGAAGGCGAGCTCCAACTTCTACGGAAGCAGACGCTGAAGAAGCTGAAACTTTTGACGATGGAGACCACCTAAGGGACATCAACACTCCTGAGTCGATGTTGGCCACCAAGCAGATTGCTCAGACGGTCAACGTGGCGATGGAGGCATTGCCGGAAGAATTACGTACTGCCATCACGTTGCGCGAGATCGAGGGGTTGAGCTACGACGAGATTGCAGATGCGATGAATTGTCCAATCGGTACCGTGCGCAGCCGCATTTTCCGTGCACGGGAAGCCATCGCCGAGAAGTTGCGTCCGTTGCTGGATACGGCAGCGGACAAGCGCTGGTGACGCCGCTGGTAATGTTGTTGATAAGAAACAAAATAATAAAGCGGGTATGGAACTAAGATTTTTGCCGGGTGACTGCTTATGGATGCCAAAGTAACAACCAGAGAACAGATCTCTACGCTTGCCGATGGTGAGCTGAGTTCTGAAGAGATGACTATTGCCCTTGCCGCTTTGCGTTCGTCGCAAGATGGCCGTGAAGCCTGGGAGGTCTACCACCAGATTGGAGATGTCCTGCGCTCCGAGGAAATGGACATCTCATTGAGTGCCGGCTTTTCGGCCAAAATGAGCGCTTTGCTGGATGCAGAGCCTGCGATCGTGGCGCCCCAAGCGTCTGCGGACGCATCGAGCGAGGCTGCGGTGGTGGTGCCCTCTGCCGCCAACGGCGATCACCAGGCGGTGCGCCCGCGTGGCCGGAGCCGCTTTTTCCTGCCGGGCGCCGCTGCGGCTGCAGCTGTCGTGGCTGCCGTATTCGTGGCGATGCCGCAGCAGGCTGTCGTGACTGCGGATTCGGGGACTTCCCCGGTACAGGTCGCTTCAGCGCCAGTCGTCGTGCCGTCGGCGATTTCCAATGTGTCGGCTAACGGCGCTGCGGGGGACGGTTCGCAAAACGTCACTCAACTGAGCACGTTGGCGCAGCAAGGGGAAGTCAAACGCGATCCGCGCATCGACGATTACCTGTTTGCCCATCAGCGCTTCTCGCCGTCATACAGCTCGGCGCAATACGCGCGTTCTACCGCTTTCTCTGTTAACGCAGATAAATAATATGTGGCAAAAAGGGCATTTGCTCAGGCTACTTCCATTCCTCTCCACTTTATTCGTACTGTCCGCCCAAGCGGTGGATGGTACGCCACCACCGGCTACGAGGCAGGCTCTATCTGCTTCTGCTGCCGCGGCTCAAGCCCAGCTGAAGAAGATTCAGTCTGCGGCACAGCGTCTCAGCTATTCGGGTACTTTCGTTTATCAGCAAGCCAACCAGATGCGCACCTCGCGCATCACGCACATCCTGGCCGGCAAGAACGAACTGGAAAAGCTCGAAGTATTGGACGGCAAGCCGCGTGAATATCTCCGCAATAACGATGATGTCGCCTGTTATATTCCTGACGCCAAGACGGTATTGATCGAGAAGCGCGTTACGCGCGATGTTTTCCCCGCCATTTTGGGCGCCGATCCGGAGGATCTGGTGAACCATTACAATCTGAGCATGGGTGGAGATGAGCGGGTGGCCGGCAGGGATTGCCAGGCGATTGTGCTGGAACCCAAGGACAAGCTGCGTTATGGTTACCGATTCTGGGCCGACAAGAATTCCGGCCTGTTGCTGCGGGCGCAGACGCTGGACAGCAAGGGGGAAATCGTCGAGCAGATTGCTTTCACCCAGATTGAAATCGGCCCGATCGACCGCGCCCGGATACGTCCCAGCTATACCGATACGCGTGGCTGGCGCATCGAGAAGGCAGCGATGAGTTCGGTTGATCTGTCCGGTTGGAGCGTCACGCCGCCACCGGGGTTTCGCAAGGTCCAGGAAGTACGCAGGCTGATTTCCGATACGGCAGACGCCGGAGCATCGTCGGCCCAGAATCGGCCGGCCGAGCGTGAAGTGTCGCAGATCGTGTTTTCCGATGGACTGGCAGCCATTTCGGTGTTCATTGAAGCCGGTGGCCAGAATCATAATGAAGGTGCAATCCAGCAAGGGGCGCTGAATATCGTCGGCCGGCGCCAAGGAGATTACTGGCTGACTGTGGTGGGGGAAGTGCCTGCTGCCGCGATCCGCCAGGTGGCTAATTCGATCGAGCTAAAAACCAAATAAAAGAGAACGTTGCAATGACTTCACTGAAGAAAACTATCGTCGCTTGCTCACTGCTGGCAGCATCCGTTTTTGTGGCCGTTCCCGCAGCGTCTGCGGCACCGGCCGTGGTGGCGCCCAGCGTGGCGGGGTTGCCCGATTTTGCCGATATTGTCGACCGTACCGGCCCAGGCGTCGTCAACATTCGCACCACTGAACGTGTGCGTAATGGCGGCCAGGTGCAAGGGGGCATCGACGATCCTGAAATGCAGGAATTTTTCCGCCGTTTCTTTGGCATTCCCATTCCGCGCCAGCAGCAGCCGGGTACCCCCCGCGGCAATGGAAAGCAAGGCGGCCAAAGCCAGCAGGAAGAGGTGCCGCGTGGCGTAGGATCCGGTTTCATCATTTCGGCGGACGGTTTTATCCTGACCAACGCCCACGTGGTGGATGGCGCCAGCGATGTCTATGTGACGCTGACCGATAAGCGTGAATTCAAGGCCAAGATCGTTGGCGCCGATACCCGCACCGACGTTGCCGTGCTGAAGATCGACGGCAGCAACCTGCCGCGCCTGGCCATGGGTGACTCGGACAAGATCCGGGCCGGCGAATGGGTATTGGCCATCGGTTCGCCGTTCGGCCTGGAGAACACCGTGACTGCCGGCATCGTTTCGGCCAAGGCACGCGACACCGGCGATTATCTGCCGCTGATCCAGACCGACGTGGCGGTCAATCCCGGCAATTCAGGCGGTCCGCTGATCAACCTCAAGGGCGAGGTGATCGGTATCAATTCGCAGATCTACAGCCGTTCGGGCGGCTTCATGGGCATCTCGTTCGCGGTACCCATTGATGAAGCGCTGCGTGTGGCCGACCAATTGAAAGCCAGCGGCCGCGTGACGCGCGGACGCATCGGTGTGCAGATTGGCGAAGTTACCAAGGATGTGGCCGAGTCGCTGGGCCTGGCGCGTGCACAAGGTGCGCTGGTGCAGCGCGTCGAGCCGGATGGCCCGGCGGCGAAAGCCGGCCTGGAGGCTGGCGACATCATCCTGAAGTACAACGGTGCTCCAATCGAACGCCCGAGCGATCTGCCGCGCATGGTTGGCGCCACCAAGCCGGGCGCCAAGGCGACTGTGAATATCTGGCGCAAGGGCAGTGCGCGCGACGTCAGCGTGGCCGTGGTGGAGCTGGAGGCCGACAAGCCCAAGCAGGCCGAGGAAAAGAAGGCCAAGCCGGACAATACGCCCAACGCGCTGGGCCTGATCGTCAGCGATCTTTCCGACGCGCAGAAGAAGGAGCTCAAGGCGGATAACGGCGTGCTGGTTGAGGCCGCGAGCGGAGCTGCTGCGGCGGCGGGTATTCGTCCCGGCGATGTCGTGCAACGCCTCAACGATGTCGATATCAGGGATGCCAAGCAATTCAACCAGTTGGTGGCCAAGCTGGATGCCAAGAAGCGTGCGGCGGTATTGATCCGCCGTGGAGATTCTTCGCAATTCGTGCCGTTGCGTCCTAACGGCGGCAACTGAGGCCGATAAAAACGCGCCGTCTCGGTGCGAGAGGCTGCAAACCGTGGTCTGCAGCCTTTTTTATTGTCTGAGCCGGGTGGGCAAGAGGTGAGATGGCCGATACGCTTCGTTTCGTGATTTACTCCCGCAGTTATTGCCATCTATGCGATGACTTGCGGCAAGCCTTGCTGACCAGGCTGGATGGACGGGCGGCTGATATCGAGATGGTGGATGTCGATGCGGATCCTGCCTTGGTGGAACGCTATGACGAACTGGTGCCGGTGCTGATGGCGCAGCAGCGTGATGGCGAATGGTTGCAACTCTGCCATTATTTTCTGGACGAATCTGGTCTTCAGGTCTTTATCGATGGTGTCGACGGCCAGGGCACCGGCGCGCGATAGGATATTTTGCCGAATTCCTCCGAGGAAATTTTTTCTTCCCGGAAGATCGTATGCATGCGTGACAGGAATGGTCTGGACTACAGGAAAGACGCGATTCTCCCTCTGAAATCCGGTAAAATGCCGGGTCGAACAAGCTGTTGCAAAGGCGCTCGGCTGGGACTGCTCCCGCTACAGAGCGCCTTTTTTTATCGTTACCCGTCTGTTAATGAACAATATTCGTAATTTCTCGATCATCGCCCACATCGACCATGGCAAATCCACCTTGGCCGATCGCATCATCCAGTTGTGTGGAGGTCTCTCCAACCGTGAAATGGAAGCCCAGGTGCTGGACTCGATGGATATCGAGCGCGAGCGCGGCATCACCATCAAGGCGCAGACCGCCGCCCTGTCGTACAAGGCGAAGGATGGTCAGGTCTACAACCTCAATCTGATCGATACCCCGGGACACGTCGACTTCAGCTACGAAGTCAGCCGCTCGCTGTCCGCCTGCGAGGGCGCATTGCTGGTGGTGGATGCCTCGCAAGGCGTGGAGGCGCAGACGGTGGCCAACTGCTACACCGCGCTGGAGCTCGGTGTGGAAGTGGTGCCGGTGCTGAACAAGATCGACTTGCCCTCGGCCGATCCAGACAACGCCAAGAGCGAGATCGAAGAAGTCATCGGCATCGACGCCTCCGACGCCACACCGTGCTCGGCCAAGACCGGCCTGGGCGTGGAAGACGTGCTCGAAGCCATCATCGCCAAGGTGCCGGCACCGAAGGGCGACGCCGATGCGCCATTGCAGGCGCTGATCATCGACTCCTGGTTCGACAATTACGTCGGTGTGGTGATGCTGGTGCGTATCGTCAATGGCACCTTGCGTCCCAAAGACAAGATCCTGTTCATGGCCACCGGCGCCCAGCACCTGACCGAAAGCATCGGCGTGTTCACGCCCAAGTCGCAATCGCGCGAGGCGCTGACAGCAGGGCAGGTGGGCTTCGTCATTGCCGGTATCAAGGAACTCAAGTCCGCCAAGGTGGGCGATACCGTGACCCTGGCAGGCAAGCCGGCGCCGGCGCCGCTGCCCGGCTTCAAGGAAGTGCAGCCGCAAGTGTTTGCCGGCCTGTTTCCGGTCGAAGCCAACCAGTACGACGCGCTGCGCGACTCGCTCGAAAAGCTCAAGCTCAATGACGCTGCATTGATGTACGAACCGGAAGTATCGCAGGCGCTGGGCTTCGGCTTCCGCTGCGGCTTCTTGGGCCTGCTGCACATGGAAATCGTGCAGGAGCGCCTGGAGCGCGAGTTTGACATGGACCTGATCACCACCGCGCCAACCGTGGTGTATGAGGTACAAATGCGCGACGGTACATTGCTGATGGTGGATAACCCGTCGAAGATGCCGGAAGTCTCCAAGATCGAGGAAGTCCGCGAACCCATCGTCACGGTCAACCTGTACATGCCGCAAGAATATGTCGGCTCGGTCATCACGCTGTGCACGCAAAAGCGCGGCATCCAGACCAACATGAGCTACCACGGCAAGCAGGTGCAACTGACTTACGAAATGCCGATGGCCGAGATCGTGCTCGACTTCTTCGACCGCCTCAAGTCGACTTCGCGCGGCTACGCCTCGATGGACTATGAGTTCAAGGAATATCGCGCGGCCGATGTGGTCAAGGTCGACATGCTGATCAATAGCGAGAAGGTCGATGCGCTGGCCATCATCGTGCACCGTGCGGCGGCGCAGTTCCGCGGGCGCGCAGTAGCGGCCAAGATGCGCGAGCTGATTCCGCGCCAGATGTTCGACGTGGCGATCCAGGCCGCCATCGGCGCCACCATCATCTCGCGCGAGAACGTCAAGGCGTTGCGCAAGAACGTGCTGGCCAAGTGCTACGGCGGCGACATCTCGCGTAAGCGCAAGCTGCTGGAAAAGCAGAAGGCCGGCAAGAAGCGCATGAAGCAGGTCGGCTCGGTGGAAATCCCGCAGGAAGCATTCCTGGCAATCTTACAAGTGGAAGAGAAATAACATGCAGGCATTGTTGGGCAACTTCGCACTGATTCTGTTCGTCTTGATGGTGGTGACCGGCGTGGTCTGGTTTGCCGATGTGTTCTTCCTCTCCAAGCAGCGCAGCGCCCGTGCCGATGCGGCATTGGCCGAGTTCGACGCCCGCGTGGCGCGCGACAACGCCGAAGGCATCAAGCGCGAAGGCAATGTGGCCAGCGGCCGCGCCGATCTCAAGGCCAAGCTGCTCAAGCAGCCGGCATGGATTGAATATTCCGGCAGCTTCTTCCCGGTGATCGCGCTGGTGTTTTTCCTGCGCTCCTTCCTGTACGAACCGTTCAAGATCCCATCGAGTTCGATGGTGCCGACCTTGCTGGTGGGCGACCTGATCCTGGTGAACAAATACACCTATGGCATTCGCCTGCCGATCATCAATAAGAAGATCATCGAGGTGAACGATCCCCAGCGCGGCGACGTCATGGTTTTCAAGTATCCGAAGGATACGACGGTCGATTACATCAAGCGTGTTGTAGGCGTGCCTGGCGACAAAATAGTCTATAAAAACAAGCGTTTAACGGTGAATGGTGAAGAAATCTCTTATAAACCGCTGCCGGATTATCTGGATGAAGAAAATCTGACGTACTATAAGCAGTGGCAGGAAAACCTGACCGGCGTGGAACACAAGATCCTGACTGACGAGCGCGCTCCGAATTTCGTACCGAACCCTGATGCCTTCCCGCATCACGAGCTGTGCACCTATAACGCCGAAGGCTTTGCCTGCACGGTGCCGCAGGGCGAATATTTCATGATGGGCGACAACCGGGACAACAGCCTGGACAGCCGCTATTGGGGATTTGTCCCCAATCAGAACATTGTCGGAAAAGCATTCTTCGTCTGGATGAATCTGGGCGATTTAAAGCGGATCGGCAGCTTCAAGTAAGGCGCCGCATCCTGGTAAGAACCTGCTCCCGCTCTCCCCGGGAGTTGGTCAATCGTCCTTTCGGGATGGGATGCAAGGCGCAAAACGCAGTCGGGCCGGTGGCCCGGCGAGGCTTTGCAACGCCGCAGACCGCCTGAAAGGGCGATTGGACAACCCCGGTGGAGAGCGGGAGCAGGTTCTAAGTAGTTTCCATTGGGCATTTTTGCATTGTGGAGGCAGACCGGAGCAGTTTTCAGCTTTGCTTTGAACCGATCCCGCTGACTAATCAGGCTGGGCCGATGTGCGCAGCGCCTTGCGCGCCACACGGACAACTGGCCTGAATGACGGATGAGAAAATGGATCCTCAACTCTTGCAACAACGGCTAGGCCACAACTTCAAGGACGCTTCTTTACTGCAGCAGGCCTTGACGCACCGTAGCCATAGCTCTTTGCATAATGAGCGGCTGGAATTCCTTGGCGATTCGGTGCTGAACTGCGTGGTGGCTTCGCTGCTGTTCGACCGTTACGACAAGATCGACGAAGGCGATTTGTCGCGCCTGCGCGCCAATCTGGTCAAGCAGCAATCCCTCTATGAAATCGCCCAGCGGCTTGAGCTGTCGCAGTTTCTGCGCCTGGGCGAGGGCGAGCTTAAATCGGGCGGTTTCCGCCGTCCGTCGATTTTGGCCGACACGCTTGAAGCGCTGTTTGGCGCGATCTTCCTTGATTCCGGCTTTGAAGCGGCACGCGCGGCGATCCGTGCGTTGTACCTGCCGGTGCTGGAACACGTCGACCCGCGAACCTTGGGTAAGGATGCCAAGACCCTGCTGCAGGAGTTTCTGCAAGGGAAGAAGATCCCGCTGCCGCAATACAACGTCATCGCCACCCACGGTGCGGCCCACAATCAGGAGTTCGAGATCGAATGCCTGGTGCCCAAGCTGGACATCCAGGTTTTCGGTACCGGCGGCAGCCGCCGTGCCGGCGAACAGGCAGCGGCCAAGCTGGCGCTGGAGGCCGTCCAGCTGGCGCTGGCCAAGACTCCCTCCGCCAGCCGCAAGCCGCGTGCACGCACGACCCAGCTCAAGCTGGCCGGCATCGCCACCATCCAGCCGGACGCTCCTGACGTGGCGGAACCGTCGGCCAAGGGCCATCGCCCGGATACCGCCGAGCGCAGCGCCAACGTCAAGCCCTTGAAGGGCGAAGTGCGCGCCGACAAGAGCGACCTGGTCGACAAGGCCGAGCGCGCGGAAAAGGTGGAGAAGATCGAGAAAGCCGAAAAGGCTGACAAGAGCGATAAAGGCGATAAAGCCGACAAACAGGACAAAGCCGTGAAAGAGCCGAAAGACGCAAAGGAGGCCCGTCACCAGGCCGCCAGAGGCGACGGCAAGACCAGCGGCGACCGCAGCGAAGCGGTGGCAGAACCCATTTCGGCAGCCTCGGCTGCCACGCAATCCAAGACAGCATGACAGACTCTCCAATGACCGGCACTGAGCCGGCACCGGTGCCGGGCGATTACCGCTGCGGCTATATCGCCATCGTGGGCCGTCCCAACGTCGGCAAATCGACCTTGATGAACGTCCTGGTCGGCGCCAAGGTCAGCATCACCTCGCGCAAGGCGCAGACCACGCGCCACCGCATTACCGGTATCCAGACCATCGGCGAGACGCAATACGTCTATGTCGATACGCCGGGTTTCCAGACCCGCCACAGCAATGCGCTGAACAAGACGCTCAACCGCACCGTCACCAATACGCTGACGGCCGCCGATGTGATCCTGTTCGTGATCGAGGCGGGGACGTTCGGCCCGGCCGACAAGCAGGTGCTGGACCTGCTGCCATCCAACGTGCCGTGTATCCTGGTGCTGAACAAGTCGGACCGCAGCAAAGACAAGGCCACGCTGATGCCGTTCGCGCAGGAGGTCGCCTCCCACCGCGATTTCGCCGCTGTGGTGCCGGTGTCGGCCAAGCAGCGTTTCCAGCTGGATCGCCTGCAGGAAGAGATCCGCAAGCTGCTGCCGCACAATCCGCCGATGTTCGACGAAGACGACATCACCGACCGCAGCGAGAAATTCCTGGCGTCCGAGATCGTGCGCGAGAAGGTGTTCCGCTTCGTCGGGGAAGAGTTGCCGTATACCAGCACCGTGCTGGTTGAGAAGTTTGAACAAGAGGGCAACCTGCGCCGCGTGTTTGCCGCCATCCTGGTCGAGCGCGACACCCACAAGGCCATGGTGATCGGCCAGAAGGGCGCGCGCCTGAAGGAAATTTCGACCCAGGCCCGGCTCGACATGGAGCGCCTGTTCGGCGGCCCGGTCTATCTGGAAATCTGGGTCAAGGTCAAATCCGGCTGGGCTGACAACGAAGCCGGTTTGCGCGCCTACGGTTACGAGTGACCTGGTCGGCAGGCGCTGCAGCACATTTCATGGCATACCGCCGCCCAGCTTGACGCGGCACAACGCATTCAGGACGGATATTTGATGACTACCGTGCTTTCCGAATCCCAGCTTGCCGGCCAGGTTGAAGGCGCCGTCACTGTCGTGCCGGCCAAGACTGACGCTAAAAAGCCCGCGCGCGCGCCAGCGCGCAGCCGCGCTGTCCCGGAGAAAGAGCATCGGGTACAGGCGCAGCCGGGCTTCATTCTGCACAGCTATCCCTATAAGGAAACCAGCCTGATCGTCGACGTGTTTTCACGTGACCATGGCCGTGTGGCGCTGGTGGCCAAGGGGGCCAAGCGTCCGCATTCCAAGCTGCGCGGTGCGCTGCAGACTTTCCAGCCGCTCTCGTTGTCATGGAGCGGCAAGTCCGAAGTGCGCACGCTGACCGAGGCGGAATGGGTAGGCGGCCTGCTGCCGCTGGAGAAATCGGCGCTGCTGTGCGGTTTCTACCTCAATGAATTGCTGGTCAAGCTGCTGGCGCGCGAGGACGCGCACCCGGCGCTGTTCGACCATTACGTGGCTACCCTGAACAAGCTGGCCCACGGCGAGAATGCACCCATCGTGCTGCGCCAGTTCGAACGCTTCCTCCTGAAGCAAACCGGCGTGGCCGGCAACTGGGGCCTGTGCACGGTCAGCGGCAAGACGGTGCAGCCGGATGGCGTGTACGTGGTTGATCCGGAGCAGGGTACGCGTCCCGAGCGCCTGTCCGACCGGGCGCCCAAGGTCTCCGGCAAGACCTTGCTGGACATGGAGCGCGAAGACTACAGCGATCCGACCACCCAACTGCAAAGCAAATTCCTGATGCGCTACCTGCTGGCCCACCATCTCGGCGGCGCCCAGCTCAATACGCGCCAAATCCTGATCGACCTGATGCAGCTTTGATCCGGTTTGCATGGGCAAGCCGTTCGCATTCCTGGTTGACGCAAGGTTTGATATGGCGCCACCGGACATGCGCCGATATGGATAAAATCACCGGTTTCCCGGCGCCGTGCAGGCGCCACTTTGACAGAACCAAGCACATACGATTCCAGACGCCATGAGTTTCCTGCAACCCGCCGGCCCGTCCATTGAACTGGGCATCAATATCGACCACGTCGCCACCTTGCGCAATGCCCGCGGCACGGCCTATCCCGACCCGATCAAGGCTGCGCTGGAAGCGGAAGAGGCCGGCGCCGACGTCATCACGCTGCACTTGCGCGAAGACCGCCGCCACATCCGCGACGCCGACGTCAAGGCGATCCGCCCGCTGCTCAAGACGCGCATGAACCTGGAAGCGGCAGTGACGCGCGAGATGATCGATTTCGCCTGCGCCATCAGGCCGCAGGATGTCTGCCTGGTGCCGGAAAAGCGCACTGAGGTCACTACCGAAGGCGGCCTCGACGTGATCGGCCATTTTGCCGACGTACAGGCGGCGATCCGCCAACTGCAGCAGGAAGGCGTGCGCGTCTCGCTGTTCATCGATCCCGACCCGCAGCAGATCAAGGCCGCAGCCGAAGCGGGTGCGCCGGTCATTGAGCTGCATACCGGCCGCTACGCCGACGCTACCAGCCAGAAGGAGCAGCAGGACGAACTGGAGCGCATCCAGGGCAGCGTGCTGGAAGGCGTCAAGCTCGGCCTCAAGGTCAATGCCGGCCACGGCTTGCACTACACCAACGTGCAGGCGATCGCCGCCATTCCGCAAATTGCGGAGCTCAATATCGGCCATGCGGTGGTGGCGCATGCGGTGTTCGCCGGTTGGCGCAATGCCGTTTCCGAGATGAAGGCGATCATGATCAAGGCGCGCCTGGCCGCTATCGGCAAGGTTTAACGCAAGCATGATTTACGGCATCGGTACCGACATCCTCCAGATCTCGCGCGTGCAGGCCGCACTGGGCCGCCACGGCGACCGCTTCGCCGAAAAGATCCTGGGGCCGGAGGAAATGCAGAAATACCTGCGACGCAAAGCCAAGGTCGAAGCGCGCGGCATCCGCTTCCTCGCCACGCGCTTTGCCGCCAAAGAAGCCTTTTCCAAGGCGATTGGCATGGGCATGCGCATGCCCATGACCTGGCGCGCCATGCAGGTGTTGAACGCACCCAGCGGCAAACCGGTGGCGGTATGCAGCGGCGCCCTGAAGGAGTGGATGGAGCAGCAGGGCCTTTCCGCCCAGGTGTCGATTACCGACGAGGCGGAATACGCCGTCGCATTTGTCATTGTGGAGAAACCATGAGTAAAGCAGGCAAGGCCCTGGGGCCGGTCATGCTGGATGTGGTCGGCACGCGCCTGGAGGCGGACGATATCAAGCGCATCCAGCACCCGTTGACCGGCGGCGTGATCCTGTTCACCCGCAATTATGAAAATCGCGCCCAATTGGTCGAATTGACCTCGGCCATTCGCAAGGCGCGCCCGGGCGTGCTGATCGCGGTCGACCATGAGGGCGGCCGCGTGCAGCGTTTCCGTACCGACGGTTTCACGCTGCTGCCCGCCATGGGCAAGCTGGGGGAGACCTGGGACAAGGATGTGCTGCATGCCGCCAAGCTGGCTACGGCAACCGGTTTCGTGCTGGCTTCCGAATTGCGTGCCTGCGGCATCGACCTGTCGTTCACGCCGGTGCTGGACCTTGACTATGGCGAGTCCACGGTCATCGGCGCGCGCGCTTTCCACCGCGACCCGCGTGTGGTCACATTGCTGGCCAAGAGCCTGAACCATGGCCTGGCGCTGGCGGGCATGGCCAATTGCGGCAAGCATTTCCCCGGCCACGGTTTCGTCGCAGCCGATTCGCATGTGGCCATCCCGGTCGACGAGCGCGAGCTCGACGCCATCCTCGGCGAAGACGCGACGCCTTACGACTGGCTGGGCATGAGCCTGGCCGCCGTGATGCCGGCGCATGTGATCTATCCCAAGGTGGACAAGCACCCGGCCGGCTTCTCGGTGAAGTGGCTGGGCATGCTGCGCCAGCGTTTCGCCTTCCAGGGCGTCATTTTCAGCGACGACCTCAGCATGCATGGCGCCAGCGTTGCCGGTGGCGCGCTCGATGCGGCGCAGGCTGCCATCGATGCCGGCTGCGATGTCGCGCTGATCTGCAATTCGCCGGACAAGGCCTGGCAGATATTGAACGGCCTCAAGGGCGGCACGGACGCCGCCTCGGCCGCGCGCCGCGCGGCGCTGGTGCCGACGTCTGCCGCATTGGACTGGGATGCATTGCAGGCCGACGCGCGCTATCTGGCCGCGCGCGCGCTGGTGTTGTCGCTGTAACGCTGGCGCGCGTTTCGCCATCCAGCCGCCGCCATGTCAGAGCCCATCGTTACCCCGTTACCCGATCCGCGCGAACTCGTGCTGGAGACGGTCGCACGGCTGCCGCACCTGCCAGGCGTCTACCGCTATTTCGATGTGCAGGACAACGTGCTGTACGTCGGCAAGGCGCGCGACCTGAAGAAGCGCGTTTCCAGCTACTTCCAGAAGACCCTGACCAGCCCGCGCATCGCCATGATGGTGGAGCGCATTGCGCGCCTTGAGACCACCGTCACGCGCAGCGAGGCCGAGGCGCTGCTGCTGGAAAACAACCTGATCAAGACCTTGCGTCCGCGTTTCAACATCCTGTTTCGCGACGACAAGTCCTATCCCTACCTGAAACTCACCGGCCATGCCTACCCGCGCATGGCCTACTACCGTGGCGCGGTCGACAAGCGCAGCCAGTACTTCGGGCCGTTCCCGAATGCCGGCGCGGTGAAGGAATCGATCCAGATCCTGCAGAAGGTGTTCCTGCTGCGTACCTGCGAAGACAGCGTCTTCACCAACCGCACGCGGCCCTGCCTGTTGCACCAGATCCATCGCTGCAGCGGGCCGTGCGTGAAGCTGATCAGCACCGAGGATTACGCCATCGATGTCGAGAACGCATCGAAATTCCTGCGCGGACGCCAGACCGAGGTGATGCAGGCGCTGGAGCAAAAGATGCATGCCTTTGCGGCCGACCTCAAGTTCGAGCAGGCGGCGGCGGTGCGCGACCAGATATCGTCGCTGTCATCCGTGCTGCACCAGCAAAGCATGGAGACGGTGAGCGACGCCGACATCGACATCATCGCCGTGGTGGTGCAGGGCGGACGCGCCTGCGTCAACCTGGCGATGGTGCGTGGCGGCCGCCACCTGGGCGACCGCGCTTATTTCCCGACACAGGTGGACGACGCGCTGGCCACCGGCGAGGAGGCCATCGAGGTGGAGGTGCTCAAGGCTTTCCTGGCCCAGCATTACATCGACAAGTTCATTCCCTCGGCGCTGATCGTCAATACCGAGTTCGACGACCCGGCGCTGATGGTGGCGCTGATGGAGCAATGCGGCCACCGCATCGCGCTGACTTTCCAGCCGCAAGGCCAGCGCCGCCAGTGGCTGGAGATGGCAGCCAAGGGCGCCGGGCTGTCGCTGGCGCGGCTGCTGTCGGAGCAGGGCTCGCAGCAATCGCGCACGCGCGCGCTGGCCGAGGTGCTGGGGCTGGAGGGCGAGGACCTGGAAAACCTGCGCGCCGAATGCTTCGATATCAGCCACACCCAGGGCGAAGCGACCCAGGCCTCGTGCGTGGTGTTCCATCACCATGCGATGCAGAACGGCGAATACCGCCGCTACAACATCAACGACATCACACCCGGCGACGACTATGCGGCCATGCGCCAGGTATTGCTGCGGCGCTACGAGAAGGTCGCCAACGGCGATGGCGTGATGCCGGATATCGTGCTCATCGATGGCGGCCGCGGACAGGTGGAAATGGCGCGCCAGGTGCTGACCGAACTCGGCCTGGATATCAGCCTGATCGTCGGCGTGGCGAAGGGGGAGGGGCGCAAGGTTGGACTGGAAACACTGGTGTTCGCCGATGGCCGCCCGTCCAGGGAGCTGGGCAAGGAATCGGCTGCGCTGATGCTGATCGCGCAGATCCGCGACGAAGCCCACCGTTTTGCCATCACCGGCATGCGCGCCAAGCGCGCCAAGGCGCGCCAGACCTCGCGCCTGGAAGAGATCGAAGGCATCGGCGCCAAGCGGCGGCAGCGTTTGCTGGCACGCTTTGGCGGCTTGCGCGGCGTAGCCGACGCCAGCGTGGATGAATTGGCCTCGGTGGATGGCATCTCGCGTCAGCTGGCCGAAGAGATCTACCGCCAGTTGCATTGAGCCCTCAATCAATGGTTCTCATCGCCCGGTGAGCCGCGGGCAGGGCTACTCTGCTACTATTCGGTAAAATTTTTTGTGTACGCCGCTTCCAAAGACCAACAAGACGTATGCCTTTCAATATTCCCATTTTGCTGACCTGGCTGCGGGTCGCGCTGATCCCGCTGGTCGTCGGCGTGTTCTACCTGCCGGAAATCGGCCTGAACCGTTTCGAGCAGGGCATCGCATCCACCATCGTGTTCATCGTCGCCGCGCTGACCGACTGGTTCGATGGTTTCCTCGCGCGTCGCTGGAACCAGACTTCGGCGTTCGGCGCCTTCCTCGATCCGGTGGCCGACAAGCTGATGGTGACCGGCGCCTTGCTGGTGCTGGTGCATCTGGGCCGGGTGCATCCGGTCATCGCTTTCATCATCATCGGCCGCGAGATCGCGATTTCGGCGCTGCGCGAGTGGATGGCGCAAATCGGCGCCTCCAAGTCGGTGGCCGTGAGTTCGCTGGGCAAGATCAAGACGACCGCGCAGATGATCGCCATTCCCATGCTGCTTTACTACGACACGCTGCTGGGCGTCGTCGACACGCGGCTGTGGGGTACTATCCTGCTGCTCGTCGCGGCGGTGCTGACGGTGTGGTCGATGCTCTACTATCTGCGGAAAGCGATGCCGCTCATCAAGAAGGTGCATGAAAACAGCAATTGATAGTTGACAATTTCTAAGCGCGTCCTATAATAGCGTTCTGTTGTCGATGCGGGAGTAGCTCAGTTGGTAGAGCGATACCTTGCCAAGGTATAGGTCGAGAGTTCGAGACTCTTCTCCCGCTCCAGGTTACTTGGAAAAAAGGAAGCCTAAAAAAGCTTCCTTTTTTTATTGTACGAGGCGCGCACGCATCAGCGATGTGGTCGCAATGAAGGTTGGATCAATCGATAAGATGTTTGCAAAGAAGTCGTTTGCAAACAACGCGCGTTTTAGGTAGTATGCGTGTCCCCAAGGCGGGGTAGCAAAGTGGTTATGCAGCGGCCTGCAAAGCCGTGTACGCCGGTTCGATCCCGACCCCCGCCTCCAAACTCCATGCGGGAGTAGCTCAGTTGGTAGAGCGATACCTTGCCAAGGTATAGGTCGAGAGTTCGAGACTCTTCTCCCGCTCCAGATTTGAAAGAGGAAGCCAGCTTCCTCTCGTTGTTGAAGTCGGCGCAACACAGTACGGTCCCATGCGGGAGTAGCTCAGTTGGTAGAGCGATACCTTGCCAAGGTATAGGTCGAGAGTTCGAGACTCTTCTCCCGCTCCAAATTGAAAAAGAGGAAGCCTGATGGCTTCCTCTTTTCATTTCTGCTTCCGGTTTCTTTCTGAAACCCGGTCTTTTCAGTTCAAGGCTTCCCATGCCACCACTTCTTGCGCGCTCATGCGGCAGCGCGCAAGAGATAGCCACGTCGCTTTGCATCGATGTTTAAACCGTTTTCCCTCAGGAGATCGGCATGCCCTTATTTGGGAATGAGGCCTGCACGCGGCAGGAAATTGTTTATTGGAAATGTCACGTCGCATAGCATCAATTTTTGAGGGCGGACAACGAAAAGCAACATAAGCCCTTTTTCGTGGATTCCCCTGATTGCCACCGCAGGATTTCCCATCTACATTGGGAAGTTCAGGCTTATTGCTTGTCTATCCATAAAATTCGGGGGAAACATGGACAGTTTTCAGAAAGAGATTGATGAAAGAACCAATCTCACTGCATCCAACAAGTTCGAGCTTCTGCTATTCCGCTTGGGGGCGGATGCCTATGGCGAGCGTTCCGAACTGTTCGGCATCAATGTATTCAAGATCCGCGAAATCGTCCCGATGCCGCCTGTCACCAAGGCGGCCGGTACGCAGTCGCCGATGCTGGGAATGGTCAACATTCGAGGCCAGATCATTTCCGTGATCGACTTGCCGGCCGTGGTCGGCTGTGTGCCCAAGACCGGCCTCAACATCCTGCTGGTGACCGAATACGCGCGCAGCACGCAAGCCTTCGCGGTGGAGTCTGTGGACGAGATCGTGCGTCTGGAATGGAGCCAGGTGTTATCGGCGGAATCCAAAACCGGCGGCAACTTCGTCACCAGCATCGCACGCCTGGACAACGACCAAGACGCTGGCCGACTGGCCCAGGTGCTCGACGTCGAACAGATCCTGCACGAAATCATGCCGACCGACCGCGACCTGAAGATGGAAAACCTGGGCAAGGGCAGCAAGCACGGCATGAAGGCCGGGGCCATCGCCATCGCCGCGGACGACTCCAAGGTCGCGCGCTCGCTGATCGAGCAGGGGCTGCGCGCCATGGAGATCCCTTTCGACATGCACATTACCGGAGCGGAGGCCTGGCTCAAGATACAGAAACTGGCACAGGAAGCGCGCAGCGAAGGGCGGCCGGTCTCGGACAAGATTTCGTTTGTGCTGACCGACCTGGAAATGCCGGAGATGGACGGCTTTACCTTGACCCGCAACATCAAGCGCGATGAGTTCCTGAAAAACCTTCCGGTGATCATCCATTCTTCGCTGTCGGGTTCGGCCAATGAAGATCACGTCAAGAGCGTGGGAGCGGACGCGTATGTTGGCAAGTTCGAAGCCAATGAGTTGGCCGCCACGATTTTCGGTGTGCTGGACCGTATGCCGAGTTGAGTTGCAGGGTGCTTGGCAGGTCATGCAAAAGAGCCCAGATGGGCTCTTTTGCATAATGGGATGAGATATGTTGTCAGTGGCTACCATGCAGAACGATTGTCCTGCATGCCCCGAAAAAGGGCATGAAGCGGTTGACTGAATACCGGCAAATACCCGCCGGCTGTTTCTCCCTCGAATTTTGTCGATCTCTTATACTGTCGCTCTTTCGACTACGCCATGCCGCGTCACAAGCGGCGCCAGGCCCAGTATCCCATGCAGATTCCAGCCATTCCACCGATCCACGATCCCGAGCTGGCGGCGCGACTCGACCACCGTATCGACGACAAGACCAAGCCGCAAGGCAGCCTGGGCGTGCTCGAGCAGTTGGCGCGCCAGATCGGGCTGATCCAGCGTAGTGAGCATCCGGCGATCGCCAAGCCGGCCATCGTGGTTTGCGCCGGTGACCACGGCGTTACCTCAGAGGGAATTTCCGCCTATCCCCAAAGCGTGACCTGGCAGATGGTCGAGAATTTCCTGGCCGGCGGTGCCGCCATCAACGTTTTCGCCCGGCAGAATGGCTGCGCGCTGCATATCGTCGATGCCGGGGTGAACCATGAGTTCGGCAAGCGCGTTGACCTGGTTGACTGCAAGGTGGGGCCTGGCACCAGGAATTTCTGCGAACAAGCGGCAATGAGCGATGAAGATTGCGTACGCGCGCTGGAGGCCGGCATGCGTTTCGTCGATGGCCTGGACTGTGATGTGCTCGGCTTCGGTGAAATGGGCATCGGCAATACGACCTCGGCGGCGGCATTGATGTCCGCATTCACGGGGATTGCGGCCGCCGACTGCGTGGGTGCCGGCACCGGACTGGATGCAGAGGGCATCGCGCACAAGCGTGACGTCATCGAACGCGCCTTGCGCCTGCATGCCGATGCCAAGGCGCCATTGGACGTGCTGGCTGCTTTCGGCGGCTTCGAGATTGCGTTCATCGTCGGTGCCATGCTGCGTGGCGCACAAAGGCGCATGGTATTGCTGGTGGATGGCTTCATCGTCACCTCGGCCTTGCTGGCCGCAGCGGCCTTGCAGCCTGCGGTGCTGGACTACTGTGTGTTTTCGCATTGCTCCGACGAGGCCGGTCACCGCCGCATGCTGGACTACCTCAAAGCCCGCCCGCTGATGCAACTCGACCTGCGCCTGGGCGAGGGGACCGGTAGCGCGCTGGCGTTGCCGCTGTTGCGCGCAGCAGTGAATTTTCTGGAACGCATGGCGACTTTTTCCTCCGCCAGCGTCAATGGAAAAAATGGCTGAGCATCCATCAACCGGACAAGCGCAGCCTGCGCCCGCCAGCCGTGGCGTAGCCTATCAGTTGCGGCTGTTTTTCATCGCACTGCAATTTTTCACGCGGTTGCCGATTCCCCGCTGGGTCGGCTTTCATCCGGACTGGCTGCAGCGCTGCACGCGTTATTTCCCGCTGGTCGGCTGGATCGTCGCCTGGGTGACGGCGCTGGTCTATGTACTGGCGGCCCAGTTCTGGCCGCAAGCAGTGGCCGTACTTTTATCCATCGCGGCAGGCATCTGGCTGACCGGCGCTTTCCATGAGGACGGTTTTGCCGATATATGCGACGGCCTTGGCGGCAGCAGCAGCCGAGAGCGTGCGCTGGACATCATGCGCGATTCGCGCGTTGGCGCTTATGGCGCGATCGGCATCGCCATGCTGCTGGCGTTGAAGCTGGTAGCGCTCAACGCCATGCTGCCATTCCAGGTGCTGGCCGCGCTGGGGATCGCCCATCCGCTGTCGCGCTGGCTGGCAACCTGCCTGATCTGGCGTATGGATTACGTCCGCGAAGAGGGCAAGGCCAAGCCGCTGGCGCAGCACATGACTGGCGGCGAATTCCTGCTCGCGACTGTTTTTGCGGTGTTGCCGGTGATCGGTACGGTTTATTGGGGGCTGATGTCGTGGCAGCGCATCGCAGCAGGCCTCGCACTGGCCGTGGTCGCCGCTGCATGGCTGGCGCGCAAGTTCAACAGGCGTCTGGGCGGTTATACCGGCGATTGCCTGGGCGCCGTCCAGCAATTCAGCGAGACCGCTTTCTATTTGGGTGCGCTGGCAGTGGCTCCCGGCTTTATCGGAAACTGAGCCATGCATCTCCATCTTGTCCGCCATCCTGCGCCCATCCTCGACAAAAGTTATTGCTACGGCAGCAGCGACGTCGCCGTGGCGCCCGGCACACTTGAGTTGTGCTGCGAGCGCGTAAGCCTTTTGCTGCCCCGTGGCGCGCCGATCATTTCCAGCCCCTTGCAGCGTTGCGCCGATCTCGCGCTGGCCTTGGCACAGGCGCTGGACATTGAGAGCATCGCCCTTGATATCGGCCTGCAGGAAATGCACTTCGGCAGTTGGGAGCTGCGTGCCTGGGACGATATTGCCTGGGCCGAAGTCGAGGCCTGGAACCGCGATCTGCTGCACCACGCGCCAGGCGGAGGCGAGACGCTGTTAGAGGTGGCCCAGCGTGTATGGGATGTGTTCGATGCGCTGCGTCGCGGTGACGATGCGCAAGCCATCGTGGTGTGTCATGGCGGTTCGATCCGCATGTTGCGCGCCTGCGCGGCATGGCATGCCGAACACGGCGCCGATACGGCCCCCGACTCCAGCGCGATGGAGGCGATCGCCTTGCGGGCAGCCGCCGATAAGCGAGATATTGGATTCGGCGAATTGATTACGCTTGAGATCGACGCCTTGCCTCTCATACAGCGCTGATTCCGGCGTTCGCCGACATCAGATTTTTCCTTCCAGCCGCAGCGACTCCACCGCGAACTTGATCAGTTCGGCCTGGCCGTCGATGTTCAGCTTGCGCTTGATGTTGAGCCGGTGGGTTTCCACGGTGCGTACGCTCAGGTCGAGTTCGCGCGCAATCTGTTTGTTGGATTCGCCATTGGCGATATGCTTGAGCACCTCCCGCTCGCGCAGCGTCAGCAGGTTGCGTTCCGGCAGCGGTTGCGTCAGCTGGCGTGCCAGTGCCGCGCTGTAATAGATCCCGCCCGATTTCACGGTTTCGATGGCTTGCACGATATCCTGGCTGGGCGCATCTTTGAGCACGTAACCGCGGGCGCCGGCCTGGATCGACTGCATGACGTATTCGCCCTTGTCATGCATGCTCAGGATGAGCACGGCGATCTCAGGATGGCGGGCATGGAACTGCGCCGTCAGCTCGATGCCGTTGGTGCCGCGCATGTTGATATCCATCAGCGCGAGATCGATATTCTGGCGGGCCGCCGCTGCCAGCGCTTCTTCCGCATTGCCGGCTTCGGCCACTACCGCCAATCCCGGCACTGCTTCCAGCCGGGCGCGCAAGCCGTCGCGTACCAGCGGATGGTCATCGATCAGCATCACGCGGGTGGTGCAAGGAGAGGACGCTTGGATGTCAGGCATGGGAATGGGCAAAGGAAGAGTGACGGGGAACCAATGCGGTGACCTGCGTGCCGGCGGGAGACGAGTCCAGCGCGAGCTCGCCGCCCACGGCTTCCATGCGTTCTTGCATGTTGCGCAGGCCAATGCCGCGCCGGGGGGGGTCATCCACCTGGTCGACATTGAAGCCGGAGCCATTGTCGCGTACCTGCAGCATCACGAAGTTCTTTCCGCCATGCAGGCGCACTGCGATCTCGGTCGCGCCGGCATGGCGCGCGATATTGGTCAGCGCCTCCTGCGCGACGCGAAACAGCACGGTATTGACGGCATCCGGCAACGGGCCGGTTTCGCCATCGGTATCGAATTGGATCGTTGTGCCGGCATCGGCTGCTTCGCGCCATTCTCCGCACAGGTGCTCCAGCGCGGCCGCCAGCCCCAGGTCGTCCAGGATCGCCGGACGCAGGTCGTGCGAGATGCGCCGGACCTCGGCCAGCACGCCGTTGATTTGTCCGGCCGTCTTTTCAAATGCCCCGCGCGCCGCCTGCACTTGTTCCGGCGTGCCGTTGAGGCGGATCAGCGCGGCTTCGATCTGCAACTTGATCGATACCAGCCATTGGCTGATGCCGTCATGCAGGTCGCGCGAGAGCCGGGCGCGCTCATCTTCCTGGGAGCGCACCACCCGCTGCGCCAGCTGCCGCAGCTTGGCATCGGCGACGCGATGTTCGCTGATGTTGAGCAGCAGGCCCGACAAGGCCACCGCCAGTGCACTCGAAACCGCGATGATGGCGATCATCAGCATGGTCTGGTGGACGTGGCCGGAAATCTGGTTGTCGATTTCGGACAGCGCCGCATCGACATCGTCGAGATAGATGCCGGTACCGATCACCCAGCCCCAGCGCGGCAGGCCTGCCACGTAACCGAGCTTGGGCGCGACGTTCTTGCTCGAGGGTTTCTGCCACAGGTAGCGTTCGTAGCCGCCCCCCTTGTTGGCGCGTTCGATGAGGTGCTGGATGGTCAGGCTGCCTGAGGCATCGCGCCAGTCCCACATTTCAGTGCCGACCAATTCGGGCTGGCGTGGGTGCATCACGTTGCGGCCGTTCTGGTCGTAGACGAAGAAATAGCCGTCATCGCTGAATTCCAGGTCGGCCAGGATGCGTTTGGCTTCGTTGCGGACCGCTTCGTCGCTGCGGCCGCTGTTGTAAAGATGGCTGACCGCGTGAATGGCCAGATCCACATAGTGTTTGAGCTCCGCGTTCTTACTGGCGAGATAGGCCGCTTCGATCGAGGCGCGCTGTTGGCGTCCCAGCTCCACCGCCTGATGCCGCACCACCAGTGCGATGGCGGCAATGGCCAGGCAGAGCGGCACGATGGCGAGGAAGATGATTTTCTGGCGCAATTTCATGACGCGATTCTACCGAATGCCTTTTCACATTCGTTGAAAAGAAGGCGCATTTGCAACGCCAAAACCGCCCAGGCGCCAAGTTTTCTTTGGAATTGAAAGAGGGGGGAGGCTGTTCTCGGTAATTCTACGTAGAGGTTCTGCGTAGTCCTGCGCTTGTGGGCGAGGTCATCGATATCGAATACTACTGCCCGTTTCTCGAATATTTTTTGCGCCAGTCAGAGTGGGCAAAACGGTGGCATTCACCGCGCTCTGCCGGCATGAGAAATATGAGAAAGAAACGCCCGTTCGAGGACGGGCCGCGCCAAGGCAAACCGACAATAAAACATTCTTATAACCAAGATTCCCATCGCGGGAGGAGAACAATGAACCAGACTATTTCCAGGCTGGGCTGGCTTGCGCTAGCCCTGGCAGGCGCAAGCGCATGCGCCTATGTCGCGTTGCAGCGCGGCGAATCGATCAACGCGGTGTGGCTGGTGGTCGCCTCGGTATGCGTCTACCTGATCGCCTATCGCTTCTACAGCAAGTTCATCGCCGAGCGGGTGCTCGGCCTGGACGGCAAACGCATGACGCCGGCCTATAAATTCAACGATGGGCTGGATTACGTGCCGACCAACAAGTACGTGCTGTTCGGCCACCATTTCGCCGCCATCGCCGGCGCCGGTCCGCTGGTGGGGCCGGTGCTGGCCGCGCAGATGGGCTACCTGCCGGGCATGTTGTGGATCCTGTCCGGCGTGGTGTTCGCCGGTGCCGTGCAGGATTTCATCGTGCTGTTCATCTCCAGCCGTCGCGACGGCCGTTCGCTGGGCGACCTGATCAAGTCCGAGCTGGGCCAGGTGCCTGGCGTGATCGCGCTGTTCGGCGCCTTCATGATCATGGTGATCATCCTGGCGGTGCTGGCGCTGATTGTGGTCAAGGCGCTGGCCGAGTCGCCCTGGGGGACGTTCACCGTGGCGGCGACGATTCCCATCGCGCTGTTCATGGGGGTGTACTCGCGCTATATCCGTCCGGGCCGCATCGGCGAGGTGTCGTGGATCGGCTTTGTGCTGCTGATGCTGGCCATCGTCGGCGGGCAGTATGTGCAGGAGCATCCGGCACTGGGCCACATGTTCACCTTCGACGGCAAGCAATTGACCTGGATGCTGATCGGCTATGGTTTCGTCGCCTCGGTGCTGCCGGTGTGGCTGTTGCTGGCGCCGCGCGACTATCTCTCGACCTTCCTCAAGATCGGCACCATCGTCGCGCTGGCGCTGGGCATCGTGTTCATCGCACCGCACCTGAAGATGCACGCAGTCACGCGCTTCATCGACGGCAGCGGCCCGGTGTGGTCGGGCTCGCTGTTCCCGTTCCTGTTCATCACCATCGCCTGTGGCGCCGTCTCCGGCTTCCATGCGCTGATCTCCTCGGGCACCACGCCCAAGCTGCTGGAGAATGAAAAGCATGCGCGCTTCATCGGTTATGGCGCGATGCTGATGGAATCCTTCGTCGCCATCATGGCGTTGATTGCGGCTTCCTGCATCGAGCCCGGCATCTACTTCGCGATGAACAGTCCGGCTGCGCTGATCGGCACCACGCCGGAGAATGTGGCCCAGGTGATTTCGCAATGGGGTTTCCACATTACCCCTGAGATGCTGGTGCATACCGCACAGGCGGTCGGCGAGCACACTATCATCTCGCGCGCCGGCGGCGCCCCGACACTGGCGGTGGGCATGGCGCAAATCCTTTCAGGCGTGACCGGCGAGGCGATGATGGCGTTCTGGTACCACTTCGCCATCCTGTTCGAAGCGCTGTTCATCCTGACTGCAGTGGATGCGGGCACGCGTGCCGGCCGTTTCATGCTGCAGGATTTGCTGGGCGCCTTCATCCCGCCGATGAAGCGTACCGACTCGTGGGCTGCCAGCCTGATTGCTACCGGCCTGTGCGTGGCCGGCTGGGGTTACTTCCTGTACCAGGGCGTGGTCGATCCGTTGGGCGGCATCAATACCCTGTGGCCGCTGTTTGGTATCTCGAACCAGATGCTGGCAGGTATCGCGCTGATCCTGGCAACCTGCGTGCTGTTCAAGATGAAGCGCGACCGCTTCGCCTGGGTGACGGTGGCGCCGACCGCGTGGCTGCTGGTGTGCACCTTGACGGCAGGCTGGCAGAAGGTGTTCGATGCCAACCCGCGTGTCGGTTTCCTGGCGCATGCCGCCAAGTACCAGGCGGCGCTGGATGAAGGCAAGCTGCTGGCGCCGGCCAAGTCGATCGAGCAGATGCGGCAGGTGATCTTCAACGATTACATCGATGCCGGTTTGGCGGCAATGTTCATGATCGTGGTGGTGAGCGTGCTGGTGTTTGGCATCCGTACGGTGCTCAAGGCGCGCGCGGCCAACCAGCCCAGTGTGCGGGAAGCGCCGTATGAATCCCTGCCGGCAACGGCTGTCGCGCAACCATGAGAGGAGGCCGGCCATGAAAATGTCGGGAGCATTCGCGCAACTGTTGGCCTGGCGCCGCCAGGCCGGCCGCACGCTGAACCTGATGGTCGGCATGCCGGAATACGACAATTACGTTGCCCACATGAAGCATACCCATCCCGACCAATGCGTGATGAGTTATGAAGAGTTCTTCCGCGAAAGGCAGGAAGCGCGTTACGGCGGGAAGGGGCGGGTGGGGCGCTGCTGCTGACAACTGCGCATGTCGCTGCACAAAAAAGGAGGCCTTGGGCCTCCTTTTTTGCTGGCGACTATCGCCGATGGCTGTGTAGTAGCGCGTTGAGCCGGCCAGGCATTACAAAGTGGCCTCGCCTGGCGGCGTAGTTGTCCAAATTGCGAGCAATTTATTGGAAACCCTTGCCGTGAAAGGATGTCCGATACCCGATAACTGCTTGTCCACAGACTTGTTCACAGCTTCTGTGAGTAACTTTTTTGTCCAGGGGGCAAAGTGGGGCAGGTCGGGGGGCGTGCGCATTTGCGTATAATGCCGGTCTTTCGCTGGCCTGTTGATTGACAGACATTATTCTTCTCCAATAACACAACGATGCGACGACTGCTATTACTGCTGTTGACCTTCCTGCTCCCGCTGCAATTGCTGGCGGCGACGGTTGGCGACCTGCCGTCGCGCGCAGAGGTGGCGCAAAGTTTTGCTGGAGTCTTATCCGTGACGTGGGAGCCGGGGCCGGCGGCGTTGTCCGGCCCCGTTTTGCACGATATCGCCTTGGTTGCCGATGCGACTGAAAAAAAGCTTGCCGTCTCAATGAACGCCGTCTTTGATACGGAACTGCCGCAACCGCCCCTATATGCAGTCGACCAGCCGGTTGGCGACGACGACAGCGATTTCCCCACTTCTCAGGTGGAATGCGAAGACCATACAATGCCGGCGCGTATTGCTACGCCGGATGCGGTCTGGCAACCTTTCCCCCATCTTTTCACGGCCCCGTTGAGCTGGCCGTCCTTCGTTCGCGACCAGTTGCGTCCGCCCCCATTAGCCTGATTCCCTTTTCGTGCGCCGACAGTGCGTGAGGCGGCTGGTTCGCCTGCACCCCTGCGCATGATTTCGCTTGCCGTCCATTCCTTGTAAGGGAGCGGACGTATCACTACTCAATCGGGAAAAACCATGAAGCGCATCATCCTGTTCCTCGTTACCAACCTTGCCGTGATGCTGGTGCTGAGCTTTACCGCCAGCCTGCTCGGCATCAACCGCTACCTGACCGCCAATGGCATGAATTTCGGCATGCTGCTGGCGTTCTGTGCCCTGATCGGCTTCGGCGGCTCCTTTATCTCGCTGCTTATGTCCAAGACGATCGCCAAGTGGTCGACTGGCGCACGCGTGATCGAGCAGCCGCAAAATTCTACCGAACTGTGGCTGGTCAATACCGTCCAAAGCCTGGCCACCCGCGCCCAGTTGCCAATGCCGGAAGTCGCAGTCTATGACGGCCCGCCGAATGCCTTCGCCACCGGCGCCAGCAAGAGCAATTCACTGGTGGCGGTGTCCAGCGGCTTGCTGCAGGGGATGACCAAGGAAGAGGTCGAGGCGGTGCTGGCGCACGAAGTGGCGCACATCGCCAATGGCGACATGGTGACGCTCACGCTGATCCAGGGCGTGGTCAATACTTTCGTCATGTTTATCGCCCGTGTGGTCGGGTATTTCGTCGACTCGGCCTTGCGCCGCAACAGCGAGCAATCCGGGCCGGGCATCGGTTACATGGTGACCGTGATCGTCTGCGAGATTGTGTTCGGCATCCTGGCCAGCGTCATCGTCATGTATTTCTCGCGCCAGCGCGAATTCCGCGCCGATGCCGGCGCCGCTTCGCTGATGGGATCCAATGCGCCGATGATCAATGCCTTGCGCCGCCTGGGCGGCATGCAGCCTGACGGCTTGCCGCAGAACCTGCAGGCATCCGGCATCTCCGGCCGCGAGTCGTGGATGGGCCTGTTTTCCAGCCACCCGCCGCTGGAGTCGCGCATTGCCGCGCTGCAGGCGCGCCGTTGATCTGGCTGTGCAGTCCGCGGTACGGCGTCACGCCATGCGCCGTGCGGACGATCGGCGGTGTCCGTGATAGTCTTTATGCCGCCGTTGGTGCAGTCTCTGCAGTCTTTTGTGCAGTCGTTCCAAAAAATTCAAATCATCCACCTCGAAAGGACCATTGACTGATGCCTCATCACACCCCACTTATCGCCACCATTGTCGGTGGCCTGGTGCTGGCGTTCATTTTCGGCACCCTGGCCAACCGTTTCAAGATGCCGCCGCTGATCGGCTACCTGGTCGCCGGTATCGCTATCGGCCCGTTCACACCGGGCTTCGTCGGTGACGCGGATCTGGCGCAGGAGTTGGCCGAGATCGGCGTCATCCTGCTGATGTTCGGCGTCGGCCTGCATTTTTCGCTGAAGGATTTGCTTTCGGTAAAAAACATCGCCATTCCCGGCGCGGTGGCGCAGATCGCCATCGCCACCTTGCTTGGCATGGGGTTGGGATGGACGTTGGGGTGGCCGATGGGAGAAGGTTTCCTGTTCGGTCTGGCCTTGTCGGTCGCCAGTACGGTGGTGCTGCTGACGGCGCTGCAGGAGCGGCGCCTGGTGGAAACCAAGCGCGGGCGCATTGCCGTGGGTTGGCTGATCGTTGAAGACATCGCGATGGTGCTGGCGCTGGTGCTGATTCCGGCGTTGAGTGGCATTCTCGGCGGCAAGGGCGAGGCGATGAGCGGCAACGCCTTGTTGCTGACGCTGGGCATGACGTTGGGCAAGGTAGTGGCCTTTGTGGCGGTGATGCTGATTGTCGGGCGGCGTGTGATTCCGTGGATCCTGGAGCGGATTGCCGATACCGGCTCGCGCGAGCTGTTTCGCCTGGCGGTGCTGGCGATCGCACTGGGGTTTGCGCTAGGGTCTGCTTATGTTTTCGGCGTATCGTTCGCACTGGGCGCTTTCTTCGCCGGCATGATCCTGTCGGAGTCCGAGCTCAGCCACCGTGCCGCGGAAGAGTCGCTGCCGCTGCGCGACGCCTTCTCGGTGCTGTTCTTTGTGTCGGTGGGCATGCTGTTCGACCCGTCGATATTGCTGCGCGAGCCGCTGCTGGTGTTGGCCACCGTACTGATCATCGTGGTCGGCAAGTCGCTGGCGGCATTGCTGATCGTGCGCATTTTCGGCCATCCGATGTCGACCGCGCTGACCATTTCCGCCAGCCTCGCGCAGATTGGCGAGTTCTCCTTCATTCTGGCTACGCTCGGCATTTCGCTGGATCTGCTGTCGCCGGTAGCGCGTGACCTGATCCTGGGCGGCGCGATTCTTTCCATCCTCATCAATCCCTTGTTGTTTTCGCTGCTGGACCGTCTCAAGCCGCGCATCGAAGCCCGCGAGGGGGCCGAGGCTCAGGCCGAAGTGGCGCAGCAGGAGGTCGACCTCGACGGCCACGTGGTGCTGGTCGGTTATGGCCGTGTGGGGCGTGGTATCGGTGAACAATTGCGCGCCCAGGGGACTCCCTTCGTCGTGATCGAGGCGCAGATCGAGAATGTCGAAGCCTTGCGCGCTGAAGGCATCCAGGTGCTGTATGGCAATGGCGCCCAGTCGGACTTGCTGAAGGCTGCCGCCATCGAGCGTGCGCGCTGGCTGCTGGTGGCGATTCCCGAGGCATTCGAGGCTGGCCAGTTGATCGAGCATGCGCGTGCGGCCAATCCAAACCTGCAGGTGGTGGCGCGGGCGCATTCCGATGCCGAAATTGAACATCTTGAGAAGCACGGTGCTCATCAGGTGATCATGGGTGAGCGCGAGATCGCCCGTGGCATGCTGGGTGCGCTGGGGCAGGGCGCCTGAGCATATAGGGTTCGCAGCCTTGGGTGTTGACGGCGATTCGTCAATATCCATGGCGCTCTGCAGCATTTTTTAAGCCATGATAAAGTCGTGTTTGCCGTGCTGATGGGTCTTGCGCCCGATGTACGGCAACAAGTTCTCGGGGCGGGGTGAAACTCCCCACCGGCGGTGATCATGTGGCGCCTTTAGTGGCGCCGGCATGTAGCCCGCGAGCGCCCGGCATGCCGATTCCTTTCGGCGCCGGGGTCAGCAGACCTGGTGAGATCCTGGGGCCGACGGTCATAGTCCGGATGAAAGAGAACGGGATGCCGACACCGTGCACGCGTTGTGCGCGGATGGCCGTGCATTCCCACGCCCTGTTTATTCATCGAACAGGAGTCCTGAACCGTGTCTCAAATCGCATCTCAAAGCATTTCCCATCCGCATCTTTCCGCAGTCAATTCCAATCACGGCAAGCGCATCGCCTTTATCCAGGCCAGCTGGCACAAGGAGATCGTCGACCAGTGCCGCATTGCCTTCACCGAGGAAATCGCCAAGCTGGGCTGGCCTGCCGATAGCATCGATTTCTTCGAGCTGCCGGGGGCTTTTGAAATCCCGTTGCATGCAAAGGTTCTAGCCAAGACCGGCAAATATGCAGGCGTAGTTGCCAGCGCCCTGGTAGTCGACGGCGGTATCTATCGCCATGATTTCGTCGCGCAGTCGGTGGTCTCGGCGCTGATGCAAGTCCAGCTGGAAACCGAAGTGCCGGCCTTCTCTGCCGTGTTGACGCCGCATCATTTCCATTCGCATGGCGAGCACCAGGCCTTCTTCCATGAGCACTTCCTGGTCAAGGGCCGCGAAGCTGCCCGCGCTTGCGCGACGACCATCGCCAAACTGGCGGAAGTCAGGGCTGTCGAGGGTGCCAAGCCATCATTGAACGCTGCCTGATTGGTGGGGCGATAAAGCATGAGGCGGTGAGAAGGCCGCTTCATGCGGACCGGATTGCCTGGCGTTAATTTTCTTGATGCCTGTGAAGCATTTGCTTACAAACATTACGCCTTTCCTCTAGCTGGGCGTCGCGCCGGAGCATATATTCTGGATACGTATTTCAGAATGAATAAAGGAGCTATCGTGAAAAAGTCGATTCCCATGATGGTCGGCATGTTTGCTATCGCGGCCATTGCCGGCTTGTCTGCCGCGCCGGCGATGGCCGGGCATGTCTCGATCGGTGTGAATATCGGCGTTCCGGGCGCTTATTACGCTGCTCCGCCGCCGGTATATGTCCAACCCGCACCGGTGTATGTTGCGCCGCCTCCGGTTTATATGCGTCCGGCTCCGGTCTACTACGTGAATCCGGCCCCGGTGTATGTGGAGCGCGATTATTATCGCCGCCATCACTATTGGCACCGTCCGCCGCCTCCGTATTGGCGTCGTTGAGGCGCAGCAGGGCGGTCGGGTCTGAATGGCCCGGAGTATGAAAAATGGCAGCCTGGGCTGCCATTTTTCATTTTCTCCACCCCCGAATTTCTTGAATCCCGGGCGTCCGATTGCTTATTTCTTCGGCGGCGCCGGATCGTCTTCGTCCGTATCGACCAGCAGATAGCGTTCGGCCGCACCGAAGAAGCGGTCATAGAAATCCGGTGAACGTATGGTTTCGCTGGAGACCCGCACCAGAGAGTCGTCGCTGGAGCCGAAAGGCATCGAAACCGAACCTAGGACGCCCACGCCAAGACTGGCGGAGGTGTTGCTCTTCTTCAGGGCGAACCCATCCTGAGTGGCGCTGACGAACATGGTCGAGCTTTTGCCGTTGCCGTTGGATGCGCACACGACATGGAATGCGATCTCCATGTGTTTATCGCTGGCCGGCTGGAAACTCTTGTTGCCATCCATGGTGGTTTCGGTGGTCTTGCTGATGACATAGCCTTGGCCTAACAAGGCTCGGCGCGCCGCTTCGCAGACGGCCTTTTCAGTGCCGGGGAAACTGCGCGAGAAGGCGTTGGTGTCGCTGAATTCTTCCTGATGATAGAACGCCGCCTTATCGGTGGAACAGGCCGACAGTCCCAATGAGAGCGCGATGATAAGAGGCAGAGGATAAGAAAAACGCGGGCGGGGCATGCAACAGATCTCCGACGACATGGTGGCCTGAATTGTAAGGGATTCGATGCGCGGAGGGCTCGAAGAGTTCGTAAATATCGGTAACAGTGCCGTAAGCGGTGGAAACGATGGCGATTTGCCGCGCATATGCGCACTTTTCAATTGTTTGCATTCCTTTGTCGCCGTGCGGAGTACAGTGATCTTGTTCGAGGCCTGCTATCCTATCCGGTATCACGTTTTTCGGTGCGCCTGGTAATAGCTTTTCTGAAGAAGGCTTGCCGAAACAATCTTCGGGCGAACTATATGAATTCACTGCAAACACTCTTTGGCATCGAACATCCATTGATCCAGGCGCCGATGGCCGGCGTTCAACTGCATGGACTGGCTGCGGCCGTATCCAACGCCGGCGCGCTCGGCTCCCTGCCTGGCGCCATGCTGGCGCCGGCGGCACTGGCGGAAGAGCTCGGCAAGCTGCGTGTGGCGACAGATAAGCCTTACAACGTCAATTTTTTCGCCCACACCAATCCCAAGCCCGATGCCGTTCGTGAAGATCGTTGGCACAGGGCCTTGTCCCCGTATTACGAAGAGTTCGGCGTCGATACCTCGTCCATTACGGCAGGCCCCGGTCGCCAGCCGTTCAGCCCGGCGGTGGCTGATTTGCTGGAAGAGTTCAAGCCCAAGGTGGTCAGTTTCCATTTTGGACTGCCGGCGCCGGAGCTGATGCAGCGGGTGCGTAGCTGGGGTTCGCGCATCATCGCTTCGGCCACCACGGTGGAGGAGGCAAAGTGGCTGGCCGAACGCGGCGTCGACGCCATCATTGCCCAAGGAGTGGAGGCAGGCGGCCATCGCGGTATTTTCCTTTCCGGCGACCTGACAACCCAGGTTGGAACATTTTGCCTGGTGCCGCAGATCGTCCGCGCGGTGAAACTGCCGGTGATTGCCACCGGCGGCATTGTTGACGCCAACGGCGTGGCAGCGGCCATGGCGCTTGGCGCTGCCGGTGTGCAAGTCGGTACTGCTTATATGCTGTGCCCTGAGGCGATCACCAGCGCATTGCACCGCGCTGCGTTGAAGAGCGAACGCGCACGCCATACTGCATTGACCAACCTGTTTACCGGACGTCCTGCGCGCGGCATCGTCAACCGTGCGATGCGTGAGCTGGGGCCGATCAGTTCGGAAGCGCCGGAATTCCCGTTGGCGACGTCGGGTATCGCCCCTTTGCGCGCCAAGGCCGAGGCTGCCGGACGCGACGATTTCACTTCAATGTGGGCAGGACAGAATCCGGACGGATGTAAGGAAATCCCTGCTGCAGATCTGACACGAGAGCTGGTGGCAGGATTGCGGATGTCTGGCAGCCGTTGATGTGTTTGACTACCTGTATTTGGGTTACCGGAAGCCAAATGGGAGTTACCATTTGGCGGGAATGTTGAAATGCTTCGCCAAATTTGGACCTGCATGAGTAAAATTACTTGTGAAATTACCGCGCTGTAAGTAAGGTTTAATGATTCAATGGTATTGTTTTCCATCAGAACTATCGTGAATCTGCTCGAGATCCGGTCAGATTCGAACAACTTCCTTGTTAAAGATAGCAATGGATAAAAATCAGAAAGTGGAATTGGAGCGCATCCAGAAGGAATTGATCGATGCGCACAACAAGGCGGCCTGGCAAATGGCCGCTACCATCATTAAGGCCTCCCTTGTCAAAAATGGCATGGACCAGCCGCCTACAGCCGCCGAGCTGGCTGCTCTCAATGCCACCATCACCAATTTGCGCAGCGTCGCCGAAGATGCGCTGGAATTGCTCAAGCGCTGACGGGCGTGCCTTGATTCCGGGTAACCGGGGCCCTCATTTTTTATCTCTTTCCTGATTGTCCTGCTTGCTTCGCCTCCAATACGGTGGCGAATCCGCCGTCAGGCAGCCGTCTTGGCATGTATGCGGTTTTATTCGTGGTCCGGCAAAACAATCGGCGGAACTACGGTAACTCGCTGCTATAATGCGATCCTTTTTCGGCGGCCAGCGCCGTTTCCACACGCCTGAGTGGTGAAATTGGTAGACACAGCGGACTTAAAATCCGCCGCTTACCCGCGAGGGGGCGTACCGGTTCGATTCCGGTCTCAGGCACCAATGCGGTACCGTTCCGCAACCCGGTCTTCGGGGCTTCAAAATATCCATCTCTCCTTTGTTTGCCGGCACTCCTGAGTGCAGGGGCGCGAGCCGTTTCCGGTTTCATTCCGAGGGCCTGGCCCCCGGCAAGCGGTGGCGAAAGAGTAAAATGGAGCCTTCATTCATCTTGAGAGCCACGACGATGACAGAAGCTGTAGTGAAGACGGTACAGTGCATTTCTCCCGGCGGACTGCACACGATGGCCTATAAGGAGTGGGGAGACCCCCGCAATCCCGATGTGCTGGTGTGCGTGCACGGCGTCACGCGCGTCTCGGACGATTTCGACCGCATGGCGCGCGAGCTGTGCGACACCTATCGGGTGGTCTGCCCCGACGTGGTCGGGCGTGGCCGTTCCGGACGACTGAGGAATCCCCAGTATTACACGGTGCCGCAATACGTCAGCGACATGGTGACTTTGCTGGCGCGCCTGGACGCGGAGATTGTCGACTGGTTCGGCACTTCCATGGGCGGCCTGATCGGCATGGGCCTGGCTTCGTTGCCGGACAATCCTATCCGCCGCCTGGTGCTCAATGACATCGGCCCCTCCATCAATGGCTCCGCTCTGGCGCGCATCGGCGAGTACATCGGCCAGGACGTGCGCTTCGACAGCTTTGGCGAAGCCGCGCAATACATCCGCACCATCTCGGCCAGCTTCGGTACGCACAGCGAGGAGGAATGGCACAAGCTGGCCAGCGACGTGCTGCGCCAGAATGATGACGGCAAGTGGGTTCGCCACTACGACTTGTCGCTGGCAGTGCCGTTCAAGCTGACCACGCCCGAGGCCGCTACCGTGGCCGAGCAGATGCTGTGGGCCGCATACGACGCTATCCGTTGCCCAACCTTGCTGGTGCGCGGAGCGAATTCCGACCTGCTGCTGCCTGAGGTGGCGCAGGCCATGACGCAGCGTGGGCCAAAGGCCCGGCTGGTTGAATTGCCTGATGTCGGCCATGCGCCGACCTTCATGCATGCGAACCAGATCGAAATCGCCAAACAGTTCCTGCTGGGCTGAGCTTTCAATTCTCCCCGGCACGATTCATCTTCACCTGTAACAGCAATAACGCATAAAGGAAGTCACATGTCTGTACAACGTCTTCATGTCGGAAAGCGCCTTTCCGAAGTTGCCATCCATAACGGCACCGTTTATCTGGCCGGCCAGATCGCCGAAGACACCGCCCAGAATATCGAAGGGCAGACCCGCGAAGTGCTGGGCCACATCGATCGCCTGCTGGCTGAAGCCGGCAGCGACAAGAGCAAGATCCTGTCGTGCCAGATCTTCCTCGCCGATGTGAAGGACTTCGCCGGTATGAATGCGGTGTGGGATGAGTGGGTTGCGCAAGGCAATGCGCCGCCGCGCGCCACCGTTGAATCCAAACTGGCCCGTCCCGAACTGCTGGTGGAAATCATCATCGTCGCAGCCCAGAAGTAAGCAGCCATGGTTTCAGTTGCAACCATACAGGGCGAAGGCCTGGCGGCGATCACCGCCGGTTTGGGGGCGGACGATGCTGCGCGCGTGGAAAAGGCGCTGGCCGAGGTCGAGCCCTTGTATGCAGACAGGCAGATCCTGTCAGGCCAAAACGCGCTGCAGTTCGTGTTCTCGGTCGCCTCGGTGCTGACCGCCCTGAACGCGGACGCGCAGACGCGCATTGCCGGACTGCTGTTTGAGGCGCAGATGCTGCATCCAGAACTGGATGAAAAGTGGGAAGATCGCTTCGGCAAGGAAATTACCGACCTGGTCGGCGGCGTGCGCCAACTGATGCGCTTCCACAGCCTGACTTTCCAGCCGCCGCAGCAGGAAGTCCTGCGCGGGAAGAATGCAGCACAGCAGGCGGCCGCCCAAGTCGAGACGCTGCGCAAGATGCTGCTGGCGATGGCTTCCGACATGCGTGCCGTGCTGGTGCGGCTGGCCTCCCGCGTGGCAACTTTGCGCTATTTTGCCGAGATCAAGCAGGAAAACGAAGTCAGCCGCCAATATGCGCGCGAAACCTTCGATCTTTATGCGCCATTGGCCAACCGTCTTGGCATCTGGCAGCTCAAGTGGGAGCTGGAAGACTTGTCTTTCCGCTTTCTAGAACCGGCCACCTACAAGCGCATCGCCAAGATGCTGGAAGAGAAGCGGCTTGAGCGCGAACAGTTTGTGGCCAATGCGATTACCCGTTTGCGCTCGGAGCTCGCCTCGCTGGATATCAAGGCCGAAGTCAGCGGCAGGCCCAAGCACATCTACAGTATCTGGAACAAGATGCGCGGCAAAGCGATCGACTTTTCCGAGCTTTACGATGTGCGCGCATTCCGGGTGATCGTCGACGATGTCAAGACTTGCTATACGGTGCTGGGCATCGTGCACGATATCTGGACGCCGATTCCCGAGGAGTTCGACGACTATATTTCCCGCCCCAAGCAGAACGGCTACCAGTCTTTGCACACGGTTGTGGTAGCCGAAGACGGCCGGGCGCTGGAAGTGCAGATCCGTACGCATGAGATGCACCATTTCGCCGAATACGGCGTGGCGGCGCATTGGCGTTACAAGGAAAGCGGCGGTTCAAATTTCGCCGCGCAAAAGTACGATGAAAAAATTGCGTGGCTGCGCCAGTTGCTGGCCTGGAAATCGGAGGTTACCGACGCCGTCGTGGATCAGGATGAAGTGCGCCGCGACTGGGTGGAGAAGCTCAAGGCGACCACCCTGGACGAGCGCATCTATGTGCTGACGCCGCAGGCGCGGGTGATCGAGTTGCCCAACGGCGCCACCCCGATTGATTTCGCTTACCACTTGCATAGCGATGTCGGCCATCGTTGCCGCGGCGCGCGGGTGGATGGCGTGATGGTGCCGCTGAATACGCCCTTGAAGAATGGGCAGACGGTGGAAATCATTACCGTCAAGAGCGGCCCGGGCGTCGGGCCGTCGCGCGATTGGCTGAGTTCAGGGTATGCGGCGAGCTCGCGCACCCGCTCCAAGGTGCGTGCCTGGTTCAATGCGATCGAGCAGCAAGAGACCTTGTCGGTGGGGCGTGGCCTGCTGGAAAAGACCTTGCAGCGAGAGGGCAAGACGGCGGTCAACTTGGAAGAGCTGGCCCAGAAGCTGGGCTTCGCCAAGGTGGATGACCTGTGCCTGTCGCTGGGCAAGGATGAGTTCAGTCTGCGCCACGTCGAGCAGGCGCTGCACGATGCCGAGGCCAAGAAGCCGGAGATCGACGACGAGGCCGCGATCACGCGCAAGAGTCGTGCATCGAGCATCGTGCAGGGCGCCAAGTCCGGCGTGCTGGTAGTCGGTACCGATGGCTTGCTGACCCAGCTGGCGCGCTGCTGCAAGCCGGCGCCGCCGGATCCGATCGCCGGTTTCGTCACGCGCGGCAAAGGCGTGTCGATCCATCGCGTGAGCTGCAAGAACTTCGCCGAGATGAGTTCCCATGCGCCTGAGCGTGTGATCCAGACGACCTGGGGGGCGCCGGCCAAGGATACGGTCTATCCGGTCGATATCTTTGTACTGGCCAATGACAGGCAGGGTTTGCTGCGCGATATCTCCGATATCTTCTTGCGCGACAAAATCAATGTGATCGGTGTGAGCACGCAGAGCGCGCGAGGCCATGCACGCATGGCCTTTACCGCTGAAATCGCTTCGACCGAGCAGTTGCAGAAGGCCCTGACGGTGATTCGCGAGGTAAAGGGCGTCATTGAGGTGAAGCGGCAATAGATGGTGCAGGGAAGTGACTGTGGAACTGCCGGCGGCATGAGCGCCGGCAGTTCCAGTGTTGTGATGCGGGAGGCATTGGCCGTATGAGAAAAATATTTCAGGTTTTTTCTTTTACCCCTTTGCAAAATTTAAAAAGCCCCCTATAATCTCGCTTCTTCGTTAGGCGCGTAGCTCAGCTGGTTAGAGCACTACCTTGACATGGTAGGGGTCGTTGGTTCGAGTCCAATCGTGCCTACCAATTCTTCTGATGGTTCGGTTGAGTTGGGTAGCGAAGTCAAACTGAAATGGAAGCGCATTCGCAGCTTCCATTTTTGTTTTCTGCCCTTCGTTTTTTACTTTCCCTTGATTTTTAATTCAGTGCGTATTTTTTCGTTACGTTAGGCACGATGTCGGGCGTGGAAAAAATGTACGAACGGGCTTGGTATTGGCCCGCACATGAAATTTATTTTCGTTTAGGGTGCTCGCAGTCAATGGTCGCGTAATTATTCGTGATTAAAATTTTGCTGTGTTGCGGAAACTTTTTTAAAATGTTTTAAACTGAGAGTCGAATTTTTTCTATTTCCCTCTCTCCAAGCTCTATCTTTATACAGGCGTTCGATTACCTATGGCAGCAGATGACCAGTATTTCCTCGTGGTTGATGACTTTTCGACAATGCGGCGTATCGTTAGCGGCTTGCTGAAGGAGTTGGAGTACAACAAGATTGTCGAGGCGGATGACGGCTCTTCGGCCATGAAGGTGCTGGAGGCGGGCGCCTTGCCGGTGACTTTTGTGCTTACCGACTGGAACATGCCGGTAATGGATGGCCTGACGTTGCTCAAGAAGATTCGTTCGACGCCATCCCTGAGCCATTTGCCGGTGCTGATGATTACGGCGGAGGCCAAGAAGGAAAATATCGTCGAGGCTGCGCAGTCGGGGGCGGACGGTTATATCGTCAAGCCTTTTAATGCCGCGACCTTGAAAGAAAAGATCGAAAAGATCCTGGCGCGGCGCGCCAATCTGGAAAAGGCGTAAGCGCTCTTCCGCGGAATATAAAACGGCATCCTGGTGGATGCCGTTTTCATTTGTGCGCTTGTCCGGTATGCGATGCGGGAAGGGCGTTAATCCTGCTTGAGCCCGAAATAGGGCAGGATGTCGCCGCGTGTCCATGATTTGATTTCATCGCCGTTCAGCAGTACCCGGTATTCCAGGTGGCGCACTCCATCGCCCAGTTCCACCGTGCGGCTCTGTAACGTGTATTCGACGTTATTGATGACGGTCAGGTGTTCGATGCAATTGTGTTCGTCTGGCATGATGCGATTCTCCATAATCTATCTAAATCCTAGCATGGGAGTGGGGATAAATTGATGACCGTTGTGTGTTAAAAAACGCATTTGCAACTGTAAGCGGCGAAGATTCTTGCGTGATCGTCCTGTTGAGCTGGTTGTAATCGATAGTTGATATTTGTCGTTACTCTACGTACTTATGAGTGAAGTTGTTTTTATATCATTAATATTGCCTGGTGGTGAAAAGAAGATCCAGTAAAGCCGATAAATTAATTTGTTATAATTTCGGCTTGCGCACGCTTGATGTTGTTTTCAAAAGATGACAATGCGGCATTGCAATGGATTCACCACATTCTGTAAGAGCGAGAAAGGCAAACCGGTTATGACACCGCGAACTACCACCGAGTTTTTTGCGCGACGCTAGTCGGGTTCTTTTTCGTTTTCTGAAAAAGCGCGGCTGGTCCGCGTTTTTTTTCGTCCGTCATTTCGACATCAATACCCAAATCAGGCAAGGCAGCATGGCTGCCGACATGGAGTGCAAAATGGTTTCAGTTCGTCTTCCCGATGGTTCACAACGCCAATTCGACGGTCCGGTAACAGTGGCGCAGGTCGCCGCCAATATCGGCGCCGGCTTGGCCAAGGCCGCGCTGGCCGGCCGTATCGACGGCAAGCTGGTCGACACCTCGTACCTGATCGACAAGGATTCCGACCTGGCTATCGTGACCGACAAGGATGCGGATGGCCTGGAGGTGATCCGCCATTCAACCGCCCACTTGCTGGCCTACGCGGTCAAGGAACTGTTTCCCGATGCGCAGGTGACCATCGGCCCGGTGATCGACAATGGTTTCTACTACGACTTTTCGTACAAGCGCCCCTTTACTCCGGACGACCTTGAGGCGATCGAAAAGAAGATGGCCGAACTGGCCAAGAAGGATGAGCCGGTGACCCGCAAGGTGTTGCCGCGCGACGAGGCGGTGGCTTACTTCAAGTCGATCGGCGAAGACTACAAGGCCGAAATCATTGCTTCGATTCCACAAAATGAGGATGTGTCGCTGTACACCGAGGGCGGCTTCACTGACTTGTGCCGCGGACCGCACGTGCCCTCTACCGGCAAGCTCAAGGTATTCAAGCTGATGAAGCTGGCTGGCGCCTACTGGCGCGGCGACTCCAACAACGAGATGCTGCAGCGTGTCTACGGCACTGCCTGGGCCAAGAAGGAAGACCAGGAGGCCTACCTGCACATGCTGGAAGAGGCTGAAAAGCGCGACCACCGCAAACTCGGCCGCGCGCTGGACCTGTTCCACTTCCAGGACGAAGCGCCTGGCCTGATCTTCTGGCATCCCAAGGGATGGTCGATCTGGCAGCAAGTCGAGCAATACATGCGCCGGGTCTACCAGGATAGCGGCTATCAAGAGGTGAAGGCGCCGCAGATCCTGGACCGTTCGCTGTGGGAAAAGACCGGCCACTGGGATAACTACCGCGAAAACATGTTTACGACCGAGTCGGAAAACCGCGCTTACGCGTTGAAGCCGATGAATTGCCCGGGCCATATCCAGATCTTCAACTCCGGCCTGCACAGCTACCGCGACCTGCCGCTGCGCTACGGCGAATTCGGGCAATGCCACCGCAACGAGCCTTCCGGTGCGTTGCACGGCATGATGCGCGTGCGCGGTTTTACCCAGGATGACGGCCACATCTTCTGTACCGAAGACCAGGTGCAGGAAGAGGTTGCGGCCTTCAACAAGGTGGTGCGCGAGGTTTATGACAACTTCGGCTTCAAGGATGTGGCGGTCAAGCTGGCCCTGCGCCCGGAAAAGCGCATCGGCGCGGAAGAGGTCTGGGACAAGGCTGAGAACGCGCTGCGCGAAGCCATCCGTGCATCCGGCTCGGAATGGGAAGAGCTGCCGGGCGAGGGGGCTTTCTACGGCCCCAAGATCGAATACCACTTGAAGGATTCGATCGGCCGTTCCTGGCAGTGCGGCACCATGCAGGTCGATTTCTCGATGCCGGCGCGCCTGGGCGCGGAATATGTCACGGAAGACAACGGCCGCAAGGTGCCGGTCATGCTGCACCGGGCGATCGTCGGTTCGCTGGAGCGTTTCATCGCGATCCTGATTGAAAACCACGCCGGCGCCATGCCGCTGTGGCTTGCTCCTGTGCAAGTTGTCATCCTGAATATTTCCGACGCGCAAGCCGATTACGTGAAGAACGTTGCACAAACGCTGAAAAAACAAGGGTTTAGGGTTGAGACCGATTTGCGTAACGAAAAGATTACCTATAAAATACGGCAGCATTCTATTCAGAAGCCGCCCTATATCTTGGTTGTCGGCGATAAAGAACGGGATGCAAACACAGTGGCCGTGCGTGCGCGGGGCAATGTCGATCTGGGCGTAATGTCCATCGACACCTTGGTGGAGCGCCTCAAGACTGAGGTGGAAGCCAAAGCCTGATCAGTCGATCGGAGGAAGCGAATGCTTCCTTCTCAGCGCAAGAGCACGGCTTAATTTATTGGTTTTTAAAAGGAAACTGCAATAGCTACTGACAAGTCGCATCGCCTGAATCGCGAAATCACTGCGCCGGAAGTGCGCTTATCGGGTGTCAATAACGAGCCGCTGGGCATCGTCAGTCTGGCCGAAGCCATTCGGCTGTCTGAAGAGGCGGAAGTGGACCTGGTTGAGATTGCGCCAACTGCACAGCCCCCGGTTTGCCGCCTGATGGATTATGGCAAGTTCAAGTACCAGGAGCAGAAGAAGGCCCACGAAGCCAAGCTCAAGCAGAAGGTCATCCAGGTCAAGGAAGTCAAGTTCCGCCCGGGTACCGATGATGGCGATTACAACATCAAGCTGCGCAACTTGACCAAGTTCCTGGATGAAGGCGATAAAACCAAGATCACGCTGCGTTTCCGCGGTCGTGAGATGGCGCACCAGGAAATCGGTATGCGTATGCTGGAGCGCTTGAAGGCAGACCTGGAGCCCTACGGCCAGGTCGAGCAGTTTCCCAAGATGGAAGGCCGCCAGATGATCATGGTGCTGGCGCCCAAGAAAAAGAAGTAAGTCGAAGTTTGCCGTATCCGGATGGCGTCTCCCGATGCCGTCTGCGCTGTGAAAGCAGTGAAGTGTAGGGCCGACAAAGGATTTGCCGGCCGCAGTCAAATGCGGTGGGCAAAAGCAGCGGAGGGTGAAATACCCGCCGCTGTCAAATAAGTGAGAGCAGGCATCAAAGAGCAGCGAGCATTGCTGCCACCTGCAATCATCAAAAAATGGAGCTGTCCGGAAGGACAGAGTTGCTATGCCTAAGATGAAAACGAAGAGCAGCGCGAAGAAGCGTTTTCGCGTGCGCCCAGGCGGCACCGTCAAGCGCGGTCAAGCCTTCAAGCGTCACATTCTGACCAAGAAGACCACCAAGAACAAACGCCAATTGCGCGGTGCAGTGGGAGTCCATGAGACTAACCTGACATCGGTTCGCGCAATGCTGCCGTTCGCTTAACCTCACACTCAATTAAGGAGCTACTATGCCTAGAGTCAAACGTGGGGTAACAGCGCGTGCCCGTCACAAGAAAGTCCTCGCCCTCGCCAAGGGTTACCGCGGTCGCCGCAAAAACGTCTACCGTATCGCCAAGCAAGCAGTCATGCGCGCTGGTCAATACGCGTACCGTGACCGCCGTAACAAGAAGCGCGTGTTCCGTGCCCTGTGGATCGCCCGTATCAACGCCGCTGCCCGTCAGCATGGCGTGACCTACAGCGTGTTCATGAACGGCCTGAAGCGCGCTTCGATCGAGCTGGACCGCAAGGTTCTGGCCGACATGGCTGTCACCGACAAGGCTGCTTTTGCTGCCATCGTCAACCAGGTGAAGGCCAACATCGCTGCCGCCTGATCGTCAGCGTGTTGATGCGGTTGCCGACCGCTGAATGGTTCAACGCCTAAAGTAGTACAGCAGTCGGCGCTGCAAAATCCTGCGGGGCAAAGGTGTAATACCGATGCCCCGTATGTTTTTGATCCACCGATTTGTGGATCTTCTTCTTTTCGACTTCGTCGTCGGATTTTCGATTGGAGCGAGACTTACCGCATGAATCCCCTAGACCAACTCGTGGCGCAGGCGCAGAGCGATTTCACCGCCGCGACCGATGCTGCCGCACTGGAAAACGCCAAGGCAAAATATCTGGGCAAGACCGGCCAGATCACCGAGCAGATGAAGGGGCTGGGCAAGCTGGCCCCTGAAGAGCGCAAGGCGCAGGGGGCGATCATCAACGTCGCCAAGGAACAGATCGAAAACGCGCTGACCGCACGCCGTGACGAACTGTCGAATGCGCAGATGCAGGCGCGCCTGAATGCGGAAGCGATCGATGTCACGCTGCCCGGCCGCGGCCGCGGCGTTGGCGGCATCCACCCGGTGATGCGCTCGTGGCAGCGCGTCGAGGAAATCTTCCGTTCGATCGGCTTCGACGTGGCCGACGGCCCCGAGATCGAAACCGACTGGACCAATTTCACCGCATTGAACAGCCCGGAAAACCACCCGGCCCGTTCGATGCAGGACACCTTCTACATCGAAGGCAACGATACGCAGGGCAAGCCCTTGCTGCTGCGTACCCACACCAGCCCGATGCAGGTGCGTTACGCGCGCATGAACAAGCCGCCGATCAAGGTGATCGCGCCCGGCCGTACCTACCGCGTCGACAGCGATGCTACCCACTCGCCAATGTTCCACCAGGTCGAAGGCCTGTGGATCGCCGAGGACATCAGCTTCGCCGACTTGAAGGGCGTCTACCTCAATTTCGTCAAGGCCTTCTTCGAGACCGACGACCTGCAGGTGCGTTTCCGCCCATCCTATTTCCCGTTCACCGAACCCTCGGCCGAAATCGACATCGCCTTCGGCAGCGGCCCGCTGAAGGGGCGCTGGCTGGAAGTCTCCGGCGCCGGCCAGGTGCATCCGACCGTGGTGCGCAACATGGGGCTGGATCCCGAGCAATACATCGGCTTCGCGTTCGGCTCCGGCCTCGAGCGCCTGACCATGCTGCGCTATGGGATCAACGACCTGCGCCTGTTCTATGAAGGCGACCTGCGTTTCCTCAAGCAATTCAATTAAACCGATAACGAGCGGCACCGCCTGCGTGGGCGGTGCACGTCCGGCTGATAGCTGAAACTGAAAGTCTGAATCATGCAATTCTCCGAAAACTGGTTGCGCACGATGGTCAATCCGAACATGACGTCGGATGAACTCTCGCATTTGCTGACGATGTCCGGCCTGGAAGTGGAGGAGGTGGAGCCGGTTGCTCCCCCATTCACCAATGTCGTGGTGGGCGAAGTGCTGGAAGTGGCCAAGCACCCCGATGCCGATCGCCTCAACGTGTGCCGCGTCAACGTGCATACCGGCACCATCCTCAACATCGTGTGCGGCGCACCCAACGTGCGCCCCGGGTTGAAGGTGCCATGCGCGATGGTTGGCGCCGTGCTGCCGCCGGGCACAGATGGCAAGCCTTTCGAGATCAAGGTTGGCAAGCTGCGCGGCGTGGAGTCGCAGGGCATGCTGTGCTCGGCGCGCGAGCTGAAGCTGTCGGAGGACCATGGCGGCCTGATGGAGCTGCCCGACGACGCACCGGTCGGCCAGAATTTCCGTGATTACCTGCAGTTGAACGACCTCAAGTTCACCATCAAGCTCACCCCCAACAAGGCGGACTGCCTGTCGGTGCTGGGCGTGGCGCGCGAAGTGTCGGCACTGACCGGCACGCCGCTGAAGGCGCCGCAGTTCCAGACGGTTGCCGTCAACCTGGACGAAAAACTGCCGGTGCGCATTTCCGCGCCCGACCTGTGCGGCCGTTTCGCCGGCCGCGTGATCCGCGGCCTCAATGCCAAGGCGCCGACCCCGCAATGGATGAAGCAGCGCCTGGAGCGCAGCGGCCAACGCTCGATCTCGGCGCTGGTGGACATCTCCAACTACGTCATGCTGGAACTGGGCCGCCCGTCGCACGTGTTCGACCTGGACAAGATTCATGGCGGCCTCGACGTGCGCTGGGGCAAGAAGGGCGAATCGCTCAAGCTCCTGAACGGCAACACCGTGGAAGTCGACGAATGGGTCGGCGTGATCTCCGACGACCGCGAAATCGAATCGCTGGCCGGCATCATGGGTGGCGACGCCACCGCCGTGTCGCTGGACACCACCAATATCTACCTGGAAGCCGCCTTCTGGTTCCCGCAGGCGATCCAGGGCCGCGCACGCCGCTACAACTTCTCGACCGATGCCGCGCACCGTTTCGAACGCGGGGTGGATTTCGCCACCGTGGTCGAGCACATTGAGCGCATCACGGCACTGCTGATCGAGATCTGCGGTACGCCCGACACCAAGATCGGCCAGGTCGACGACCAGGTCGTCAACCTGCCCAAGCGCAATCCCGTGCAGTTGCGCACCGCGCGCGCTGCCAAGGTGATTGGCGTCGAGATCACCGATGAGATGGTGGCCGATATTTTCAAGCGCCTGGGTTTATCGTTTACCCAGGAACCCGGCCTGTTCTCGGTGACGCCGCCGTCCTACCGTTTCGACATCGAGATCGAGGAAGACCTGATCGAAGAGGTCGCCCGCGTCTACGGCTTCGAGAACATTCCGACGTTGCCGCCGGTGGCTGCCAACGCGATGCGTATCGCACCGGAAGAGTCGCGCTCCCTGTTTGCGATCCGCCGCCTGCTGGCCGACCAGGATTATCAGGAAGTGGTCAATTTCAGTTTCGTGGAAACGGCATGGGAAGCGGACTTCGCCGGCAATACCGACCCGATCAAGCTGCTCAATCCCATCGCCAGCCAGATGGGCGTAATGCGCTCATCGCTGATCGCCGGCCTGGTGGCCAATGCGCGCTACAACATCAACCGCAAGGCCTCGCGCATTCGTGTGTTTGAAGTCGGTGCGGTGTTCGCCAAGAATCCTGCCATCGTCGACGGCCCGCTATCGGTGGCCGGCTTCGAGCAGCCAAAGCGCGTCGGCGCGCTGGCCTATGGGGCGGTGGCCGAAGAGCAATGGGGCCAGCCCAGCCGCAATGTGGATTTCTTCGATGTCAAAGCTGACCTGGAAGCCTTGTTTGCCCCACGCACGTTGCGCTTCGCCAAGATCGACCATCCGGCGCTGCACCCGGGCCGTTCGGCCAGCGTGATGCTGGGCGAAGAGGTGATCGGCGTGATCGGTGAGCTGCACCCCAAGTGGCAGCAAAAGTACGACCTGCCATTGCCGCCCGTGGTGTTCGAAGTCAGCGCTGATGCACTGCAGCAGCGCGACTTGCCGTCCTATGCCGAAATCTCCAAATTCCCGGCAGTCAGCCGCGACCTCGCGCTGGTCGTCAAGCAGCCGGTGGCAGCCCAGCAACTGCTGGATGTTTTCGCCGTGGAGAAGCAGGCCAATCCGGCATGCGCTATCATCCAAGCCATTGTTTTATTTGATGAATATCAGGGCAAGGGGCTGGAAAATGACGAAAAAAGCCTTGCGTTCCGATTCACCATGCAAGATACTCAAAACACCCTTCAGGATGACAAAGTCGACGTTGCGATGAATGCACTGGTGACAGCTGCAAGCGCAAAGCTTGGCGCCAGATTACGTGCCTGATGTGAGTCCCCGAAAAATAATTACGGACCGGAACCGGTAAGACGGCCAAGCCATTCATCGCCATGAACAACGTGAATTCAAACGAATTTCAATCCGTGCTGGACGCCGACCTGCAGCGCGCCGTGCTGGAATCCCAGGCGCGCTCGCAGGCCGAAAAAAACCTGCCGACGCTGACCAAGGCCGAACTGGCCGAACTTTTATTTGAACAGGTCGGTCTGAACAAGCGCGAAGCGAAAGACATGGTGGAAACCTTTTTCGATGAGATTCGCAACGCGCTTGAGCGCGGCGAGGCGGTCAAGCTGTCCGGCTTCGGTAACTTTCAGTTACGTGACAAGCCCCAGCGTCCAGGCCGCAATCCGAAGACCGGTGAAGAAATTCCCATTACGGCAAGGCGCGTGGTCACGTTCCATGCCAGTCAGAAATTGAAGGAAATGGTGGAGCTCTCCAACGGCAACTCCGTTGAACTGTCCGTCTAATCTATGAACGATCGTGTCAATAAACCTGCGGCAATCGTTTTGCCGCCGATTCCCGCCAAGCGCTATTTCACGATCGGCGAGGTCAGCGAATTGTGCGGCGTCAAGCCGCACGTGCTGCGTTACTGGGAGCAGGAATTCACCCAGTTGAAGCCGGTCAAGCGTCGCGGCAATCGCCGCTATTACCAGCATCATGAAGTGCTGCTGATCCGCCGCATCCGCGAGCTGCTGTATGAACAAGGCTTTACCATCAGCGGCGCCCGCAACAAGCTGGATGGGAGCAATGGGCTCGAGCAGCCTGAAGTCTTTCAGGAGCCGGCCATCAGTCTGGACGAGGCCGGCATCGAGAAGATTCGCGAAGAATTGCGCGCGGTACTGCATACCTTGAGGCCAGGGGCGCTTGCCTGATTTCTGCCTGCCTGGAGGTCCATTTGAAAACCGCTGCATGTCATGCAGCGGTTTTTTTATTGATATGTGCTTGCGGGAGGAGGAGTGAGGGCGGGCGCCGTACTTGGCGCGGCATCATCCCTTCCTGCGCCGGCCGTGTAATGAAAGGAGCGTCACATGAAACATCAATGGCGGCCCATGGTGGCTGCGGATTTGCCGAAGGTCATGGCCATGGCGGCTGTCGTGCACGCCGGTTATTTCGAGGAAGAGCAGGTCTTTGCGGAGCGCCTGGCATTGTTCGCAGCAGGCTGCTGGATAGCGGAACGCACGGACGGTGCGCTGCCGCCGCAGCCGGTCGGCTATGCGGTGATGCACCCGGCACGGCTCGGATATCCGCCATCGCTCAATTCTCTCCTGCACACGCTGGACGATCATGCGGATTGCCTCTATCTGCATGATGTAGCCTTGCTTGCCGATGCGCGCGGCGCGGGTCTTGGCCACGCCTTGCTGGCGATCCTGCGCGAGCAGATGCGGCATTCCGGCCTGACGCAGGCGGCGCTGGTCGCAGTGCACAGTTCCCGGCCGTACTGGGAGGCGGCGGGCTTCGCCGTCCTGCAGCAGATGCCGGCAGCATTGTCGGAAAAACTGGCGAGCTACGACAGGCAGGCGGTGTACATGGTAATGACATCTGCCGACGCCATTGGGTGAGTCGGCGTCCTATGCGCCGATGACGAAATTCAGGACAACACAGAATAACGAAAACTGAATGGGAAAGGGCCGGCATGCATATTGGCTGGCCGATCTTGGCAGATGCCGTAGAGGGCCGCTTCCTCTTTAAAGCGGTTCAGTGCGGATGAATGCCTGTTCCCGGCCCGACAATTTCATCGCAATTTCCTGGAGCAGGTCATGGGTGGGGGCTGGCTTGCCTCCGGTCCCAAGCAGCAGGGCTGCGATGAGAATGGCGGGCGCCCATTTGGCTGAGAGCCGGCCTGGTGCAACATCGTAACTGCGGCAAAAAGCCCATGCGGCTATTGCGCCGGTCATCAGGCCGGCAATGACTTCCGATTCAGAATGCAGATGCAGCAGCAGGCGCGAGGCGCCCACGGTAAGCACCAGGGCGGTGGCGATGCCCAGCAGAACCAGGGGAAGGTGCGGTGAGCGCTCCCTGCCGAACAGGAATGCCGCTGACAGGTAGACTGCCGCGGCAGAGGCGGTATGTCCGCTGATGCCGGTGAAGTTGATGAAGGGCGGACGAATATCCCAGCCCATGAACAGGAGCTTGCTGATAACGACAAGCAGCATCGCGCAGCAAAAATAAAAAAGCCATCGGGCGGCCTGTTTCCAGGCGCCGTTCAATGCGAGCCAGATGGCAAGAACAAAGGCGCCGGGGACAGTGATTGCGCTGTCTCCAAGGGAAGTGACTGCATTCCAGATCGTCATCATCAATACATCAAAAAGAAGTGCTGTTATTCAAATGCAGCCAGCGCTGCCGGAGTGAACACTGCCGGCAGGCGTGATCTACCTATTCCATTGGAAATTGTGCCAGTTGTTGCTGAGGTGAGGCGACGCTGGATGGAGTTTTTTCGCGCGCAAAAATTCACCAAAATTTTCTCTGGCATGCAAATGCAGGAGCATCTTTCGGCATCTCGTCGCATTGTCCTACAGCGCATGTAGGGATCTGCTGATTGACTTTTTTGGGGAAAATTTAATTAACACATTAATTTATATTTCGCAATACTTTTTCAACATTTATTTTGATTAAATGGGGAAAATGCTGCATGATGACATCTGATTTTTTCTGTTGCGACGCAGCAATGGACGGTTGGGAAAATTTCCTATGTTGAACTTTGCATAACAGGAAGGGATGTTGAACAGGATGACTTTGCGGTTTTCATTCGTTTTCTCTGGCCGATCAGGTGCCCCATTTATCGCTCTCGTAGCCTTGGGGACGCTGCATCCGGCCTATGCAGCCGATGAGGACGGCAAGGTTGTCACGCCCTATGCCCAGTACTCGATTCTCTATGACGACAATTTGCTGCGACTGCGTGATGAAAATGCCGCATTGTCCGCGGTCGGCACCACCCAGATGTCCGATTACGTACGCAATGCCGTCGGCGGGATCAAGATCGACAAGATGATCAGCCGCCAACACATCATGCTGGATGCGAGCTTGAACCGGACCAATTTTGATTATTTCAAGCAGTTCGATAACACCGGCAAGGATTTGAAGGCGGATTGGGGCTGGGTGGCTGGCGACTATCTGTCAGGCGATGTTGGCTATGTCTATTCCGAGGCGCTGACCCCATTCCAGAATTTTCGGGTGTTCGAGAAGAACATGCGGACCCAGAAAACAAGCTACGCGACGGCCGCATGGCGCATGCATCCGGACTGGACGCTGCGAACGCAATTTACGCGCTTCAGCCTGGATTACGACCTGGCGTCGCAACTGCCCAATACGCTGGAGCAGAACTCGGCCGAGCTGGGCTTGGACTACACCGCACGCAGCGGCAGTGTGGCGGGAATCCAATTACGTCATTCGCGCGGCACTTTTCCCTACACCACCGTCATCAGCGGCACCGAAATCAATAACTCGTTCAAGCAGGATGAGGTGAAGGCGAAGGTCCTGTGGCTGTTCAGCGGCAAGACGCGCTTGCAGTTCCTGGGCGGCTGGGTTGAGCGCACGCGCGACATGTCCGGTGCGGCCGATTATTCGGGCTTCAATGCACGCGTGATTGCAGACTGGGCGGCCACCGGCCAGACCCTGTTTACCGTCAACCTGTGGCGTGAAATCGGCGGCTTGAGCGATGTCGATGCGAACTATGCGCTGACCAACGGCGTCAGCCTGGCCGCGAAGCTGCAATCTTCCGACAAGCTGCGTTTCGACGGTTTTCTGGACTATGAAAAGCGCAATTACAACGGCGCGGCAGTGATTACCGGCGTAACGCCCTCATCCCGTCGCGACAAGTATGAAAAGGCCACCCTGAGCGTGACTTACTCGCCGACAACATCATTGTCATTGATCGGCTCGATCTTTCGCGAAAAGCTGCAGTCGAATATCGATAGTTTAGGTTACGTCTCCAACGGTATCGCGGTAACAACACGCTACGAGTTCTGAGGTCCGATATGAATGAGATCCATGACCATTTGCCCTTGCCGAACATCAAGCCTAATTCGGTTGCGCTGCTTTTCAAGCGCTTCCTTGAACCATCGTTCGTCGTTTCTTATCTGTGGCTGATCACCAAAATTGAACGGCAGCCTTTCAGCGGCGATTATTGGGTGCTGGCCATCATGGCGTTTTTTGCCAGCTCCTATATCTTCGGAGAAATGCATGGGAGGCGCTTGCGGCGCAACCCCAAGAGCGTGCGATGGATCGTGCCGATTTTCATCGACTGGCTGCTGGTCGTGGCTGTGCTTGCGGTACTGGGCTACGTGTGCGAACTGTACAGCTTGTTCACCGTCAAGATCATCGTGCCGTGGGTGATCGGCACGCCGTTCGGCCTTGTCGTGAGCCAGCATGCGCAGTCGCGCGTCATGAGGGACATGCGCACCAAGGGCGATATCGAGAAGGCCATCATCATCGGCGTCAATCCGGCATCGCTGAAACTGGCCGAGCGCCTGGCCGACTATCCCGCCCTGATGCTCAACCTGATGGGCTATTTCGACGACCGTGCGGTAGGGCGTCAGCCCGAGGGTACCTATACGCCCTTGCTGGGAAAGATGTCCGACGTGGCCGCCTATGTGCGCGAACACGGCATCAACCGGGTCTATATCAGCATGCCGATCTCGGCGCAGCCGCGCGTGCTGCAGGTCATCGACGAATTGCAGGATACGACCGCATCCGTCTACTTCATTCCCGATATCTACATCTTCAACCTGATCCAGGCACGGTTCGACTATGTCGGCGGCATGGCGGTGATGGGCATCTGCGAGACGCCCTTCACCGGCATCAACAAATTCGTCAAGCGTGCCAGCGACATCGTGCTGGCATCGATCATCCAGCTGATGCTGCTGCCGGTGATGCTGGTGATCGCAATCTGCGTCAAGGCGACTTCTCCCGGACCGGTGATCTTCAAGCAGCGCCGTTATGGCCTGGATGGCGAGGAAATCGTGGTCTACAAATTCCGTTCGATGACGGTGATGGAAGATGGCGGCAGCGTGCAGCAGGCCACCAAGGGCGACATGCGCCTGACCAAGATCGGCGGTTTCCTGCGCAAGTCGTCGCTGGATGAGCTGCCGCAGTTCTTCAACGTCATCCAGGGACGCATGAGCATTGTCGGGCCGCGTCCGCATGCGGTTGCCCACAACGAGCTGTACCGCAAGCAGATCAAGGGATACATGCTGCGCCACAAGGTCAAGCCCGGCATTACCGGCTGGGCGCAGGTCAACGGCTTGCGCGGCGAGACCGAGACGCTGGACAAGATGAGGGCGCGTATCGAGTTCGACCTTGAATACTTGCGCCGCTGGTCGCTGGTGTTCGACCTGTGGATCATCATCCAGACCGTGCGCATGGTGCTCAAGAAAGAGAACGCGTACTAAAAAGAAAAATAGCGCGCGGTTCACGTTTGTTCGAATGGTCATGAGATCGCCATCTGTCAGCTCAATGACGAGTTGACCAGGACTGGCGCGCAGAACCCGCTGGAATCAGTGCCATCGCAGCAATTCACAGGTGCGGCCGGCAGCGATGCTGTTACCCACGGCGTCGCAGGGCTGAAGTCTGGGCCCGAATGAAGAAGACGCACAAACCGGAAAAATTGGAGTCGAAAAATGATGAAAAGAGTTTTGCTGTTGCTGCTCGGATTGATGATTGCAGGCTGGGGCCCGGCCTCTACTGCAGCCGACATCCCGCTGGGACCGGGCGATGTGGTCAAGGTCAGTGTCTTCGGCAGCGACGACCTCACTTTGGAAACCCGCGTCAGCGAAGCTGGCAGCATCAGCTATCCGATGATCGGCGACGTCCAGGTGGCCGGCCTGTCGCCCGCGCAGGCATCGCGCAAGATGGCCGACCTGCTGCAGAAGGGCGGTTTCCTGGTCAACCCGCAGGTCAATATCCTGGTGACGGTGCCGCAAAGCCAGATGATTTCGGTGCTGGGACAGGTGATCAAGCCTGGCCGCTATCCGCTGGACGGACAGCGCAACGTGGCCGATGTGATCGCGCTGGCCGGCGGCGTTTCACCCGATGGCGGCGACAGCGTGACCATCGTGCGCACCGAGAATGGCCAGGTCACCAAGAAGCAGGTCGATATCTATGACCTGACCCACAACGGCGACGGCACAGCCTTGCCTTTCGTCGGACCCAACGATGTGGTCTATGTCGAGCGTTCGCAGAAGTTCTACATCTATGGCGAAGTGCAGCATCCCGGCATGTACCGGCTGGAGCGCGGCACTACCGTGCTGCAGGCATTGTCGGTCGGCGGCGGCCTGACCCTGCGCGGCACCGAGCGCGGGCTCAAGGTCAAGCGCAAGTCTGCAAGCGGCGAGATGGAAGAACTCTCGCTGAAGAAGGACGATCTGTTGAAGCCGGACGACATCGTCTACGTCAAGGAAAGCTGGTTCTGACCGCTCCGTTCCCACCATCACCCAGTCATCCACCTTGGCCGAAGCGGCCGTGAAGAGGTAACGATATGAATCTGTCGCAATTTCTGCTCATCCTGCGGGCCCACCTGAAGGTCATCCTGATGATCTTCGGCGTCACTGTACTGGCGACCATCATCGCCAGCTTGCTGATGACCAAACAATACAAAGCCACCGCGTCGGTGGTGCTCAACTACAAGGCCAACGATCCGGTGACCGGCCTGGTGGTGACGGCGCAGGCCTTGCCCGGCTACATGCCGACCCAGGTGGACATCATCAACAGCCGCGGCGTCGTCTTGCGCGTCATCGACGACATGAAGCTGACCGAGCAGCCCTCCATCAAGGAGAGCTTCGCCAATGACAATGGCGGCAATACCGACATCCGCAACTGGCTGGCCGACGTCCTGCTGAAGAACCTGGATGCGGTTGCCTCCAAGGACAGCAGTGTGATCGACATCACCTACAAGGCGGCCGATCCGCAATTCGCCGCGGCCGTGGCCAATGCCTTTGCCGAAGCCTACCAGCAGGTAAGCGTGCAGCTGAAGCTGGATCCGACCCGCAAGGCTTCGCAGTACTTCAACGACCAGATCAAGGTGCTGCGCGATGACTTCGAGAAGGCCCAAACCAAGCTTTCCAATTACCAGCAGGCGCATGGCATCACCAACGTCGACAATCGCCTGGATGTGGAAAACAACCGCCTCAACGACCTCTCCACGCAACTGGTGCTGACCCAGGCTGCGGTGTCCGAGGCCACCTCGCGCCGCAACCAGGCTAAGGGCTCCGCGGCCGATTCGCCGGACGTCAACGCCAATCCGCTGATCCAGACCCTGAAGGCCAACCTGGCCGGCGCCGAATCACGCTTTGAACAGGCCGCGCGCCGCCTGGGCGTCAACCATCCCGGCTACCAGACCGCCAAGGCCGAAGTGGATGGCTTGCGTGCCCAGCTCAACTCGGCGATCGCCTCCACCTCAGCCAGCGTTGGCACCAATGCCACCATCCTGCAAAAGCGCGAATCTGAAATCCGCGCCGAATTCGACGCGCAAAAGATCAAGGTGCTGGAACTGAACCGTACCCGCGATGAAATGTCGGTGCTGCAGCGCGATCTCGACAGCGCCCAGCGCGCCTTCGAACTGACTTCCCAGCGCTTTGCGCAAACCAACCTGGAAGGGCAGTCCAACCAGTCCGATGTGGCGCTGCTGGCCAGTGCCGTGCCTCCGATCAAGCCATCCAGCCCCAAGCTCCTGATTAATACGCTGTTGTCGATCTTCGTCGGCGTCATCCTGGGTGTGGCCGCAGCACTGGCCCTGGAGCTGATCAACCGTCGCGTCCGTTCGGAAGAAGATCTGGTCGAAGGCCTGGGCATCCAGGTGCTCGGCCAGCTCGCGCGGCCGGCGCCGAGCAAGACGCGCGAGAAGCGCCTGGGCTTCAGACGCAATCCCAAGGCCTTGGGCGCGTAAACGTCTCTTTCTGGTGAGTGTCGTAACGACTGGCCTGCGCCACCGATGAAACACCTTATCCAACAGGACTCGACGAACATGGACACTGTAACTTTGATCACCGACAAGAGTATCGGCAATGCACTGCCGAACCAATCGATTGGCGCCATCCTGGTCGACAGCGGCAAGCTGACGGCCGACGAGGCCGAACGCATCATGCGGCTGCAGCGCGAGCGCGGCACGCGTTTTGGCGATGCCGCCATCGAACTGGGATTCTTGACGCAAGCCGATATCGAACAGGCACTGTCGCTCCAGTTCGACTATCCCTATCTGCTCAAGGGCGAAAGCAAGGTCAGCGAAGAAATTGTAGCTGCCTATAATCCCTTCAGCCCGCAAGTCGAAGAGCTGCGGGCGCTGCGCAGCCAGTTGATGCTGCGCTGGTTCGACGCCAGCGCCGGCCGCAAGGCACTGACCATCATCAGCGCCGACAGGGGGGAAGGGCGCAGCTTCATCGCCGCCAACCTGGCTGTGGTGTTCTCGCAGTTGGGCGAACGCACCTTGCTGATCGATGCCGACATGCGCAATCCACGCCAGCACAAGCTGTTTGGCCTGGACAACCGCAACGGCTTGTCGGCCATCCTGGCCGGCCGCAGCGAACGCAATGCGGCAATTCACCGCGTCCCCTCATTGATCGACCTGTCGGTGATGACCGCCGGTCCGACTCCACCCAATCCGCAAGAGCTGCTGGGCCGCTCTGCATTCCAGCAATTGCTGGAAGAGGTGGCACCGCTGTTCGATGTGATCCTGATCGACACTCCTGCCCATTCCGAATGTGCCGACAGCCAGATGGTGGCGGGCCGCAGCGGTGCGTCGCTGATCGTGGTGCGAAAGAACTCCAGCCATATTTCCGCGGTGCGCGACCTGGTCGACAGCGCGGCCAATTCCAACGTGGTTGTGGTCGGCAGCGTTCTGAACGCGTTCTGATCGAAAAGCCGGAGCCGGCCGATTCCGCGCCGGGCAGGAGAAGAAGACTTTCGATGAAAGCAGACAATGGCTGATGGCTTTTTCAGTGCAAACCAGCGAAGCAAAATGGCGGCGGCACTGTTCAACCTGGTATTCAACTGCCTGCCGGGTTTCGGCACGCGGCGCGGTTTTCTGAAGTTGCTGGGCTTTCGCATCGGAGAAAAAGTGTCGATCCATTCCTGGGTGACTTTTTTCGATGCCAAAAGGAATGTGTGCATCGGTTCCAACGTCACCATCAACGGCGGCTGTTACCTAGACAACCGCCTGGGCATCGACATCGGCAACAACGTGAACATTTCGCATGACGTGAAGATTTATACGCTGGGCCACGACATCGACGATCCGCAATGCGCGGCAGTCGGGGGCAAGGTCGCCATCCATGACGATGTGTGGATCTTTCCCAATGTACTGATCATGCCCAAGGTGGTGATCGGACGCGGCGCCGTGGTGTACCCGGGCAGTGTGGTGACCCGCGATGTCGGAGAGCTGGAAGTGGTAGGCGGCAATCCGGCGCGCAAGATCCGCATGCGTCGTGACGACATCCAATACCGGATCGATTACCCGGTCTGGTTCGCCAAGTAAGGCGAACAGCCAAGGGCGCCATCGGCCCTGGTTCCTCCAGCCCATAGTCAATACCAAGAGTCCTGATGCAAAACACGATGAATCCGCCAAATCAACAGACCGGCCGCGCCAAGATTGCCTATATCCCGATGGAGGATGTCGGCAACGAGTACACCGTGCGCATGCGCGAACTGCTGGCCGGTTATGGCGATGTGGTGCGCTACGAAGGCACCAAGGCCTGGGCCTTGCGCCTGCTCAAGGGGCGCTTCTGGCGTTATGACTATGCGGTGCTGAACTGGATGGAGAACGAGTTCGTGGACCTGCGTAGCGGCCGCATCTCCTGGAAGGGATTTGCCAAGGTGCTGGCCAAGACCCTGATCATCAAGGCTGGTGTGCGGCGCGTGGTCTACGTGCGCCACAACAATTACCCGCATGCGGCGCAGGGGCCGGCAATGGAACGCTCCAGAAAACTGGTGGACTGGTATTGCCGCCTGTTCGCCAATGTACTGTCCCATTCCGGCGCGCTGACCGCGGCAGGCGCCGCCTATTGCCCCCATCCCTTGTACCGCATCGCTGAACAGCGTGGCGCAGATCTGCCGCGCGCCTTGCCGGAAGCGTATTTCGTGGTGTTCGGCCGCATTGCCCGCTACAAGAAGATCGAAGAACTGATCGCCGGCTTTCCCGCCAACAAGGCGCTGGTGGTCGCAGGCGCCGTCGCCGATGAAGCCTATGCGCAGCGCCTGCTGGCGATGCAGCGCGACAACGTCATCGTCATGCCCGGCAAGCTGAGCGAGGCGCAGGCGCAAAAGCTGGTGGCGGACGCGCGCGGCGTGGTGATCTCGCATGCCGATGGCGATGTGGTGGTCAGCGGTACGTTCTTTTATGCGATGTCGGTGCGCCGCCCGGTGTTCGCCATCGAAACGCCTTTCCTGCGCTGGATCGCACCGCGCGTGGGCGATGAACTGCTGAACCTGGGGGGCGATATGCGCGAACTGTGCCAGACCATCGCCGACGCTGCGCCAGCTGTTGGCGCGCTCAACCTGTCCGACCGCATCGAAGAGCAGTTCGGCGACGAGGCCGTGCGCCGCGCCCTCGGGCTGGCGCTGGGAAGGGGAGCCTGAACATGTCGGCCATTTCCAACGCGCGCTGGGTATCGTTCTCGCAGGGCACGCGCATCCTGTCCCAGGTGATCGGCATGACGGTGCTGGCGCGGCTGCTGCAGCCGCATGCCTACGGCCTCATGGCCATGGCCGCCATCGTCACCAACCTGGCCTACCTGTTCAAGGATATGGGGACATCGGCGGCGGTGATCCAGGCCAGGGAAATCTCGCGCGAGACCGCCAGCACCGTCCATTGGTCCAATCTCGGCCTGGGCGTGCTGATCTGCATCCTGATCCTGCTGGCGGCGCCGGTGATGGCGACCGTGTTTCGCGAGCCGGGCCTGGCCGATGTGCTGTACGTGCTGGCCTGGGTTTTCCCCATCGTCAGTTTCAGCGTGGTGCACCAGGCCTTGCTGGAGCGCGAATCCAAGTTCGCCGTGGTGGCCAAGGCGGAGGCCCTGGCCGCATTGGTCGGCCTGGCCGCTGCGCTGGGGCTGGCATGGTGGGGGGCCGGCGTGTTCAGCCTGGTGCTGCAGATGATCGTGTCCACCGTGGTCTCCACCGCCATCATCCTGTGGAATTCGGAATTCAAGGCCTTGCGCCATTGGAGCCGCGAGGAATTCAAGTCCATCGCCGGCTTCAGCGGCAACCTGTCGCTGTTCAATGTGGTGCTGTACCTCTCGCGCAATGCCGACAGCATGATCGTCGGCCGCCTGCTGGGTGCGCAAGTGCTGGGCGCCTACTCGATCGCCTATCGGGTGATGCTGTTCCCGGTGCAGAACATGAGCTACGTGGTTTCGCGCGCGCTGTATCCGGTGATGAGCCGCCAGCAGGACAACAAGGGCGAGCTGGCCAAGCTTTACCTGAAATCGGTCAGCTTCATCGCCTTCCTCACGGCGCCGTTGATGGGCGGCTTGTTCGCGCTGCGCGAGCCCTTCGTGGATGTGGTGCTCGGTCCCAAGTGGTCGGCCGCCGCAGTGGTGATCGCCTGGCTGGCGCCGGTCGGTTTCATCCAGTCGGTGATCAGCACCACCGGCACCATCTTCATGACCAATAACCGCACCGACCTCCTGTTGTGCATCGGCGTGCTTTCCACCGTGGTGCAGATCGCGGCCTTTTTTGTCGGATCGCGCTGGGGCGTGGAAGGGGTTGCCATTGCCTATCTGGCCGCCAGCGTGGTCAATGCCTGGCCTGCGTTGTATTACAGCGGGCGCCTGATCGGCGTGGGCTTCGGCCGCCTGTTCCTGGTGCTGTACCGTTCGCTGCTGCTGACGGTGGCGATGTGCGCCGTGGTGCGCTATGTGCACATGGGCCTGATGGCCGCCGGCTGGTCCGAGTTGGACAGCCTGGCCGTCAACGTGATCCTCGGCGCCGGCATCTACCTGGTTGGCAGCCTGCTGGCCAACCGGCCGCAGGTCGGGCATTTCATCTCGTTTTTCCGCCGGAGGCCGGCGGTATGAGCCATTTCCTCCATTTCCGCCATTCCAGGGCAACCAGCCGCCGCGCCGACAGGCAACGCATGGCCCAGCATACGACAGGAGCATGAATGGCTATCGTCAGCGTGGTGATCCCATCCTATAACCGCGGACATTGCATCCGCGAGTCGATCGACAGCGTCTTGCAGCAGACGGTGCAGGACATTGAAATCATCGTGGTCGACGATGCGTCCAAGGACGACACGCGCGCCCAGGTCGAGGCGATCGCCGACCCGCGCGTGCGCTACCTTGCCCACGAGAACAACCGTGGCGGCGGCGCCGCGCGCAATACCGGCATTCAGGCTGCCAGCGCCGAATTCATCGCTTTCCTCGACAGCGACGACACCTGGGCCGCCAACAAGCTCGAACTGCAACTGGCCGAACTGGAGCGCAAGGGACCTGACTACGGTTTCGTCTATACCTGGCTGATCGGTGTCGACCCTCGGGGCAGGGAACTCTGGCGCTTCAGCGATGTGCTCGACGGTGCGAAGGTCGCAGCGCTGTTCATGCGCAATGCGGTAGGCACTTTCTCCAGCGTGATGGTCCGCCGCAGCGCCCTGGTCGCCGCCGGCGGCATGGATGAGCAAATGCGCAGCTGCCAGGACTGGGACTTGTTCGTGCGCATCAACCAGGTCACCAAGATTTGCTGCGTGCAGCAGTACCTGGTGCGTTACCTGCAAAACTCGGGCGACCGGCACCGCATTTCGGCCAATCCCACCAAGATCATCGCCGGCCATCAGCGCATGCTTTCCAAGCTGCGTCCGCAACTGGAAGAGATGGGCGTGGCGGTGAAGGTCGCGACTTTCAAGGAGTTCGCCAAGGTGTTCGTATCGGCGGCCTCGCTGGGCAACGTCACCAGGATGATCGCGGAAGTGCTCAAGCTGATGCCCACGCCGTCCAACCTGGTCTGGGCATTGTTGACGCTGGCGCGCGTATGCAAGCGCAAGATCACCCGCAATGTCGGATATTGAGAATGAACCGCGGAGCAGGCGCACAGCCTGGCCAGGAGGAAAGCCAGCCATGAAAAGGAAATACTTTCAGACATCGCAGCCGGTCCTGTTGGGCGGCATGCTGTTGCTGGCCCTCGTCATCGGGATCATCGTGCCGATTTTCGCCGGCATGGTGGGCGACAGCTACGCCCGTCTGGCGGCGCTGCCGGCATTGTTCATCCTGGGCGGGCTGATGATTTTCAATCGCACGCTGCTGCTGTTGATCATCGTGCTGCTGCGCTCGGCCGGGGACATCGTCCTGGAAGCCACGCGTGCGACTAACGCTTCCGGTTTCTCTCCCGGCCTGGGCGGAGCGATCAATGCGCTCATCATCCTCATCGCCTTCCTGTTCGTGGTGGAAAAGCCGCAGCGCTTGCCGCGGGCGGTCATGGTGCCGTGGATCATCCTGCTGGCTGTGTCGTTCTACGGACTGGCGGTGTCGCCGGAACTGGGCGCGGCCCTCAAGATCGTGCTGTCGCTGCTGTCGTACTGCGCCATGTTCATCTGCGCGTTTTACATCGTGCGTACACCCGAGGATTTCCGTTCGCTGGTGAAGCTGGTGATCTGGTCGTCGGTGCTGCCGGCCTTGTATGGCGTGGTTACCGTGGCGCTCAATGCGCGCGGCGGCTTGAGCGGTTTCCGCCTGCAAAGTACCTTCGGCCATGCCAACATCCTGGCGTTCTACCTGACGCTGGTGCTGTCGATGGGCCTGTATGTGCTGAAGAGCCCGGAGTTCCGGCTGACGCAATTGAAGCGTATCGGCCTGATGTCGTGGATGTTCTTCCTCATGGGGCTGCTGCTGCTGACGCAGACGCGCAGCGCGTGGATCGCCTGCTTCCTGATGTTCTTCCTGTACGGTACCCTGTTCGAGCGGCGCTATCTGCTGTACCTCATGGTGCTGCCGCTCATCGCGCTGATGATCCCCAGCGTGCATGAGCGCATCGCACAGCTCGACAGCGGCAATACGGTCGAGACGTATGCCAAGCTCAACTCCTTCGCCTGGCGTGTGCTGCTTTGGAAATCCGGCCTGCATTGGATGTCGCCGTCGCATTACCTGCAGGGCTACGGCGTCGAATCCTTCCTGCATTATTCCGTGGTGTTCTTCCCGCTGGCGGGTGGCGTTCCGTGGGGAGCGCACAGCGTCTACGTCCAGTGGTTCTTCGATACCGGACTGATCGGCATCGCGGCCTATTTTTTCGTGTTCTATGCCGTCATCCGCATGCTGGCCAAACTCTATCCGGCGGACAAACTGGCTGCATGCATGCTGATCTTCATCGCAGTCGAGCATCTGATTGTATCGGCCTCCGACAACGTGCTGGCCTACCTTGCCTTCAACTGGTACTTCTGGCTGCTGTGCGGCGCCGGTTGCGCCCTGTACTACAACAGCGATGCCTACAAGGCGGAGCAGGAGCGGCGGCGCCAGAAGCGGCTGCCCGGATACCGTCTTCCTGCCACCACACGTGCGCGCTGAGCGGCATCCGACGATGCCGCCGGCTTTCCCAATCAGACAACGACGATACCCATGAAAATTGCCTACCTGGTGAACCAGTATCCCAAAGTCAGCCACAGCTTCATCCGGCGCGAGATCGCCGCGATGGAACGGCAAGGTTTCGACGTGCAGCGCATCGCACTGCGCGGCTGGGATGCGGAGGTGGTCGACCAGGAAGACCAGGCCGAGCGCGAGCGCACCGAATATGTGCTCAAGGAAGGCATGGGTGCCTTGCTCAAGGATGTAATGGGCGCGGCGATCGAGCGGCCGCAGGCGTTTCTCAAGTCGCTGGTGCTGGCCATGCGCATGGCGCGCAACGGCGAACGCTCGCTGCCATACCATCTGGTCTACCTGGCCGAGGCGGCGAGGGTGGTGCGGATGATGCGGCGTAACGGGGCTTTGCACCTGCATGCGCACTTCGGCACCAATTCGGCCGAGATTGCGATGCTGGCCCAATGCCTGGGCGGGGCGCAATACAGCTTCACCGTGCATGGTCCGGAGGAGTTCGACAAGCCGGTGCAGCTTGGCCTGGGCGAAAAGATCCACCGTTCCGCCTTCACCGTGGCCATCAGTTCTTACGGCCGCAGCCAGTTGTTCCGCTGGGCCGGCCATCGCGACTGGCGCAAGGTCGGGATCGTGCATTGCGGGCTGGAACCCGCTTTCTATGTCGGTGAGGAAAGCGCGCCGGCCGTTGCGCCGCGCCTGGTGTGCGTGGGGCGCCTGTGCGAGCAGAAGGGGCAGTTGTTGCTGGTGGAAGCCGCACACCTGCTGGACCGGGCCGGTGTCGGCTTCGAGCTGGTCCTGGCCGGCGACGGCGAAATGCGCAGGGAAATCGACGGAGCCATCGCGCAGTACGGCCTGCAGGAAAAGATCCGCATCACCGGCTGGATCAGCAGCGACCAGGTGCGCGCCGAACTGTTGGCTGCGCGCGCGCTGGTGCTGCCCAGCTTTGCCGAAGGCTTGCCGGTGGTGCTGATGGAAGCAATGTCCTTGCATCGTCCGGTGCTGACCACCTACGTGGCCGGAATCCCCGAGCTGGTGAAAAACGATGAGAACGGCTGGCTGTTCCCCGCCGGCGATATCGAGGAACTGGCGCGCTCCATGCGCGCTTGCCTGGAGGCCTCGCCGGCCCGGCTTGAAGAAATGGGGCGCGCCGCCTATGTGCGCGTGGTGGAGCGGCATTCGGTCGATACCGAGGCCGGCAAGCTGGCCGCCATGATTCGCGATTCGTTGCCTTCGCACGCGGGGGCAGCCGTTTGAATCTGGCGCATACACATCACAAGGAAATACCGTCCCTGGATGGATGGCGGGCCGTTGCCATCGCCATCGTGTTCCTGAGCCATGCGGGGCTGGGCGAGCTGGTGCCGGGCGGATTGGGCGTCACCATCTTCTTCTTCCTCAGCGGCTACCTGATTACCACGCTGCTGCTGCGGGAGTACGGCGCGACCCGCACCATTCAGATCCGCAATTTCTATATCCGCCGCGCCCTGCGCCTGACGCCGCCGCTGGTGCTGGTACTGGTTGGCGCCTACCTGCTGACGGCCGCCGGCCTGCTGCAGGGGAATGCCACCTGGCGCGGATTCTTCGCCCAGCTGTTTTACTTCGCGAACTACTATGTGCTGTTTTTCGATCCGGGGCACACGGTTCCACGGGGTACCGGCATCTTCTGGTCGCTGGCGGTGGAAGAACACTTCTACTTTGTCTTTCCGGCCTTGTTGCTGCTGCTATTGGGCCGTATCCGCCACGCGCTCATCCCGGTATTCCTGGCGCTGCTGTGCGTGCTGGTGCTGTCGTGGCGCCTGCATCTGGTGGCGATGCCGGACTTCTCGATGTCGCGCACTTACTATGCAACCGATACCCGCATCGACTCGATCCTGTACGGCTGCATCCTGGCTACGGTCAGTTTGCCGCAGCGCTGGCAGGCCGCGTTGCGCAGCAAGGTTGCCAGTCGTTTGGGTATCGCCGGCGGCGCCCTGGTGATCCTGCTGACCTTGCTGGTGCGCGAGGAATCGTTCCGTGAGGGACTGCGCTATTCGCTGCAGGGGCTGGCACTCATCCCATTGTTTTATTACTCGATCGGCGACAGCACGAGCTTCCTCCACCGGCTGCTGAACTTGTCGGTGATGCGCAAGATAGGCGTCTATTCGTATTCGATCTACCTGATCCATCACATTCTGCTGGAGAACCTGGAGGCAATGAGTCCATCGCCGCTGCTCAACGGCTTGGCGGCGGCTGCAGTGGCGCTGCTGTTTGCGTTCCTGATCGACCGCTACCTCGACACGTATCTGCGGCAGCTGCGGGTGCGCTTCCGCTAGGGCATCCAGTACCCGTTACCGTTACCCGGAAAACATTTTCAACAAGACCGACATGGCAATCGCAAAAGCTCACGAACACGGCACCTCGCTGCATCCGCAATATCGTCCCGATATCGACGGCTTGCGTGCGATCGCCGTCCTGTCGGTGCTGGCATTCCATGCTTTCCCGGAATTTTTGCCGGGTGGCTTCATCGGCGTCGACATCTTCTTCGTCATTTCCGGTTTCCTGATCTCGCTGATCATCTTCAAGAACCTGGAGCAGGGACGTTTTAGCATCGTCGATTTCTACATCCGCCGTATCCGCCGGATCTTTCCGGCACTGATGACGGTGATGCTGCTGTGCATCGCCGGCGGCTGGATGCTGTTGTACGCCGACGAGTACAAGCAACTGGGCAAGCATTTGTTCGGCGGTTCCAGTTTCATCTCCAATTTCCTGTTCTGGAAAGAAAGCAACTACTTCGACAACGCGGCCGAGACCAAGCCGCTGCTGCACCTGTGGAGCCTGGCCATCGAGGAGCAGTTCTACCTGTTCTGGCCGCTGCTGCTGGCATTCGTCTGGCGGCGCAAGTGGGGCTTCCTGCGCATCATGGGCGTGATCGGGCTGGTGTCGTTCGCGGTCAACATCTACCTGGTCGGGCATGACCAGACCGCGGCCTTCTATTCGCCATTGTCGCGTTTCTGGGAACTGATGGTCGGCGGTGCGCTGGCCTATATCAACCTGCACCGGCCGCAACTGAACCGCTTCCATCGCGACTTGCAGTCGGTGCTCGGCCTGGCCTTGCTGGTGATCGGGTTCGCGGTGGTCAACAACACCCGGGCGTTCCCCGGCGGGTGGGCCTTGCTGCCGACCGTGGGCGCTTTCCTGATCCTGTCGGCAGGGCCGGGAGCCTGGTGCAACCGCAAGTTGCTGGCCAGCCGCGTGCCGGTATGGTTCGGCCTGATCAGTTACCCCCTGTACCTGTGGCACTGGCCGCTGCTGGCCTTCGCCACCATCATCGAAGGCGCTACGCCCAATCCTGCCATCCGCCTGGGTGCGGCGCTGGCCGCGATTGTGCTGGCCTGGCTTACCTACCTGTTCATCGAGCGGCCGCTGCGCACCACCAACAGCCTGCGTCCGGTGCTGGCGCTGGCGGCGGTCAATGTGGTGGTCGGCGTGGTCGGGCTGGGGATCTACTTCAACGCCGGCTTCGTGCAGCGGCCACTGAACGAACGGCTCGATTTCATCGCCGCCGGCGATGTTTTCCTGGGATCGCGCAATGCCGATGCCAGTTGCCCCAAGCTCAACCAGAGCAAGATCCTGCCGGAAGAGGTTTGCCTGTCCAACTCCGCCACGCCCAAGGTCATGTTCGTCGGCGACAGCCACATGATGGCCTTGCATTCGGCGGTCTATTCGCATGCGGTCAAGGCCAGTTCCATCATGGTGGCCGGGCATTCCTGCTATCTCTATCCGAACCTGCCCTACAAGGCCGGCGGTGCGCACGACTGGGGCAACAACTGCACCGCGATTGCGCAGGAAGCGCTGGCCGTGGCGGCGCGCACGCCCTCCATCGATACGGTGGTGATCAGCAACACCTACCCGCGCGGCGACCTGGCCAAGGCCTCACGCTATGAACTGGACGGCAAGCCGCTATCACAGCGCGAGGCCTTCCTGGCCGGTAACGCCAGCCTGATCGGCCAATTCCAGAAGATGGGCAAGAAGGTGGTGTACGTGATGGACGTGCCGCATCTCAAACGCGATCCGCATGCCTGCGTGAGCCGCTTCGATGCATCGGCCGAACGCGACTGCGTGTATACGCCGCAAGAGAACGAGGCATTGCGTGCGCAGTACAACGATGCGGTGAAGGCGTTGCAGGCGAGCTTGCCGGGACTGGTGGTTTACGACCCGACGCCGGTGTTCTGCGCCGACGGCAAGTGCCTGGCCAAGGTCCGTGGCAAGTACTTGTACAACGATAACCAGCACATCAGCGTGGCCGCGTCGCAGTTGGTGTTGGACCGGATGGAGCAGCAGGGACTGGTCCAGTTGCAGGCGCCTTGATTAGGTGCGGGCCGAAAAAATACCCGCGACCGGAATGGCCGCGGGCGATGTACCGGAAAGTGGGCGGATCAGTTCGCGCGCAGCAATTGACCGCCGACCTTGGATCCGGCGCCGATGCCGCTCTGTGCGTAGACGATCGCCATCGGGTTGGCGCCGCTCCATTGGAAGGTGGCGGTCTGACCGTTGTCCAGGAAGCCGGTATCGACCAGGGTCTTGTTTCCGTTGCCCTTGTCGACCACGGTCAAGCGCAGCTTGCCGCCGCCGGTGGTCTTGGCAGTGAGCGTGTAGCTCACGCCGGCGGTGGGCAATGCCCATGACACCGGATGCAGGTTGTTGCTGTTGTAGTTCACCACCTGCGATTGGGTGGTGGTGGCGGGAAATACCACGGCCTGCTCCCACGACTGGTAGGCGCCGGCCACGGTGCCTGACTGCAGCGTCCAGTTGCCGCGCATGGAGAGCAGGTTGAGGTTTTTCTCCGGCGTGAAGGCATTGCCATTGCCGTCGACCCAGCCCTTGGCGCCGGTTACGCGGCGCAGGTTGGCGCGGATCAGCTGCAACTGGTTGGCGTTGCCGGTGTTCCAGCCGTTGCGGTGCGGGTTGATGTCGGAGCCGATCTCGGCATAGATGGAAAACGGCGTGCCGACGTTGGTATCGACCACATAGGCGCCGAAGCGCTTCAGGGTCTCGGCCACTTTGCGCAAATCGGCATCGGTGATCTGCGCAGTGTCGAAGGACGGCGGCAGCATCAGCAGCGAGCCTTCCGGGAAGGCGCCGGTGTTGACGGCGGCGGCGTTCCAGTCGGCGGTGGTGGCCGGGAACACATAGGTCGGGTTGGTCGACAGGCCGTTGGTGGTGAGCGAGAGGCACAGCGCATGCGGATAGTAGGGCGCGTTGCGGTCTGCCACTTCGTGGATGCGCATCAGCCCGCCCGCCGCCGGTACACCGGTGGCGCGGGCGCCCTGGTAGTAATGGCCGGGATCGGGCCAGCCGCTGCCGTCGAGCTTGGTCCAGGCGTACTGGGTGGCGACCCATTGCGTGCCTTCCTTCTTCAACTGCCAGAAGGAATGAATGATGTTGGTGACCGGGTCGACGATGTCGGCGTGGCCGTCGCTGCCGGTGGCAGGTAGGGCCGAGGCAGGCCAGCGCGGAATGGTGACGTCGTGGTAGGTCTCGTCGTCGGCGTTGAGCAGGCCTTGCTTGCCGCTGGCGCCCTTGACGGTCATCGGGCCGTCATTGGCGGCGGCAAGGAAGATGCCGGTGGAGTAGGCGCCGGTGCTGATGGACGGGAAGTAGGACGACGTGGGAATAACGTCGCTGGCGAAGGTCGGCTCAACCGGACGGCTGTTCCACAAGGAGTTGGCGGCAAAGGGTTGTTGGTAGGTACCGAATTGGGCAGCTTGTGCCGGCATCGGGATTGCCATGGAAAAGCTCAGCAGTACTGCGGTAGCCATGGCGCTTCGCAAGCGGATTCGTTTTTTCATGTGGACTCCTTGAGATTGGATTGGACGAGGGGTTACTGCAGAGCTGGATAGGGAAGGATGGCGGTCGGATTTTTGTTTTTCAGTATAGGGATGAGGGAGTGGATTCATACCGGAACAAGTAAATGATTGGTGTAGGCGACTCGTATGCGAGTGCACTTGTCGGAGATCGTTCAGTTGCACTGTGCAGTAAGGGAAATTCGCATGCTGTGATGCCGCATTTTTTATTCAAATATTTCTTCCGGGGTGAATTTCTTTTCCCATCATGCTTGTCAAAGAAGTGGTTTTCCTGAGGGGGATAACGATTTTTGAATGACAACCTCAACAAGGGAAGACATATGGAAATGAATTTTGCGGTGCAGCTAATTTTGCTCCTTGGCCTGAGCTTGCTGGCTATTCCCGTTTGCGTGCTGCTGGTGCAGGCGATGGCGGCGATCATTGCGCAGCATCGCGCGACCCGTTTGAGGGTGCAGCGACCGCGCATCGCGGTCTTGATGCCGGCCCACAATGAGGCGGGCGGTATCGTCGAGGTGATCACCAGCGTGCGCGCTCAACTGGAACCCGGCGACCGCTTGCTGGTAGTGGCCGACAATTGTTCCGACAATACTGCCGAGCTTGCGCGCCGCGCGGGCGCACAAGTTACCGAGCGCTTTCATGACCAGAAACGCGGCAAGGGTTACGCGCTTGACCATGGCATGGCCCACCTGGCCGCCGATGTGCCGGAGGTGGTGATCATCGTCGACGCCGATTGCATTCCCGAGGCCGGCGCGCTGGACATGGTGGCGCGCGCCGCCGCTCACAGCGGCCGTCCGGTGCAGGCGCTCTACCTGATGTATTCGCCGGCCGGCGCGGGGCCGATGCGCAAGATCGCGGAGTTCGCGTGGCTGGTAAAGAACCTGGTGCGCCCGCTCGGCTTCCAGCATCTCGGCTTGCCATGCCAGTTGATGGGGACCGGCATGGCCTTCCCCTGGAAGCTGATCAGCAAGGCCGAGCTGGCGACCGGGCATATCGTCGAAGACATGAAGCTGGGCGTGGATCTTGCACGCGAGGGGCGGGCGCCGCTGTTCTGCCCGGAAGCGCTGGTGTACAGCTATTTCCCCAGCAGCGAGGCCGGTAGCCGTACGCAGCGCACCCGCTGGGAGCACGGCCATATGAGCGTGATCCTGACGCAGGTGCCGCGCTTGCTGGCAGCCGGCGTCGGCGCCGGCAACGGTGCGTTGCTGGGACTGGCGCTGGACCTGTGCGTGCCGCCGCTGGCGTTGCTGGTGTTGCTATGCGCGGGAGCGCTGGCGGTGTCGCTGCTGGCGTGGGCGGTGTTCTCGCTGTGGGCGCCGGCATTCGTGGCGGCCTTGCTGGTGTTGGCCATCGGCGTGTCCATTGTGGCGGCCTGGATGCAGTATGGCAGGAAGGTGATCTCCTTCGGCGAACTGATGATGGCGGCGCTCTACGTGCTGGGCAAGCTGCCGCTCTATTTGAAATTCCTGGTCAATCGCCAGGTGGAATGGGTGAGGTCAAAACGTGATACAGAATAATCAGGCACGGGCCGCGCAGGAGGAACAGATCTTGCCGGAGGCCCCACTGGCGTCGGCCGATTTCGACCGTGACGTCCATTGCATCCTCGGGCTGCCGTTCGACCGCGTAAGCGTTGAGCAAGCGGCCGACCAGCTGCGTGTTGCCGCACGTGACGGACGCCGCTGCTTCTTCTCCACGCCCAACCTGAATTTCGCGATCGCTTGCATGGACGATCCGGCGTTCCGCAATTCGGTCATCCAGAGCGATCTTTCCATTGCCGACGGCATGCCGTTGATATGGATCGCCAAGGTGCTGGGCATTCCATTGCATGAGCGCGTGGCCGGTTCCAGCCTGTTCCAGGCATTGCGCCTGGCGGATGCGCGGCGTCCCGTGGCGCGCCTGGAGCGTCCGCTCAAGGTGTACTTCTTTGGCGGACCGCCGGGTGTGGCCGAAGCCGCCAGCATCAGGCTCAATGCCGAGCAGTCGCGGATGCGGTGCGTGGGTTTCAATTCGCCGGGCTTCGGTAGTGTGGCGCAGATGAGCGACGCCAAATCCATCGAGCATATCAACCGCAGCGGCGCCGATTTCCTGGTGGTGGCGCTGGGTGCCAAGAAGGGCCAGGAGTGGATCAAGTACAACCTGCCGGCGCTTCAAGTGCCGCTGGTGAGCCATCTTGGCGCGGTGATCAACTTCGTGGCGGGCACGGTCTCGCGCGCGCCCGGATGGCTGCAGAAATGCGGCCTCGAATGGGTCTGGCGCATCAAGGAAGAGCCCAAGCTGTGGCGCCGCTATTGGGACGATGGTGCGGCTCTGCTGCAGTTGTTGGCCACGCGCGTCGTGCCGGCCATGCTGGCCAGGCGCAAGCGGCCGGCCAAGCCTGAATTCGACCGTGCCGCACTGGCAGTGCGCGATGAGGGGGACCGCATCGTCCTGGCGTTGTCCGGCGCCTGGGGCGGGGAAAACATCGACCGCTTGCGTCCCGCCCTCAAGCAACTGGCCGCGTCGCCGGCCATCCTGGTTTGCATCGATCTGGACGGCACCGATTTCGTCGACAGCGCGGTGCTGGCATTGCTGATGCTGTTGCAGGGAGACTGCGTGGCCAAGGCCCGCTCGTTGCAACTGGCCAACTCGTCGCCTGCGCTGCGCCGCCTGTTGCGCTGGCATTGTGCCGATTACCTGATCGAACCTGCCGGCCATGCCGCCTGAGGCCGCAATAAGCCATTCAACCAATACCCATTTCTTTTTTGCATACTCCCTGAGGAAAGCACGCTATGAAAATCACAGTTATCGGCACCGGCTACGTTGGCCTGGTCACAGGCACCTGCCTGGCGGAAATGGGCAACGATGTCCTGTGCCTGGACCTGGACGCAAGCAAGATCAAGGTGCTCAACGATGGCGGTATTCCCATCCATGAGCCCGGCCTGCTTGACATGGTCTTGCGGAACAAGGCGGCCAAGCGCCTGGGCTTCACCACCAGCATCGAGGAGAGCGTGGCCTTCGGTGAGCTGCAGTTCATCGCGGTCGGCACGCCGCCCGACGAAGACGGTTCGGCCGACCTGCAGTACGTGCTGTCGGCGGCCCGTAACATCGGCAAGTACATGACCGGCTATAAGGTGGTCATCGACAAGTCCACCGTGCCGGTCGGCACCGCCGACAAGGTGCGCGAAACCATCGCCGCGGAGCTGGCCGCGCGCGGCGTCGAGCAGGAATTTGCAGTAGTGTCCAACCCCGAGTTCCTCAAGGAAGGCGCCGCCGTGGAAGACTTCATGCGGCCGGACCGTATCGTCATCGGCGCCGACGACCAGCGCGCCATCACCGCCATGCGCGACCTGTATGCGCCGTTCATCCGCAACCACGACCGCGTGATCGTGATGGATGTGCGCTCGGCCGAGCTGACCAAGTACGCGGCCAATGCCATGCTGGCGACCCGGATCTCGTTCATGAACGAACTGGCCAACCTGGCCGACAAGCTGGGCGCCGACATCGAGCAGATCCGTGTGGGCATCGGTTCCGATCCGCGTATCGGATTCCACTTCCTGTATCCGGGCTGCGGCTACGGCGGCTCCTGCTTCCCCAAGGACGTGCAGGCGCTGATCAGCACCGCCGACGAAAACGGTATCGGCCTGAAGGTGCTGCGCTCGGTGGAAGATGCCAACGACGACCAGAAGCATGTGCTGCTCAACAAGATCCGCAGCCGTTTCGGTTCTGACCTGCGCGGCATGACCTTCGCCCTGTGGGGCCTGGCGTTTAAGCCCAATACCGACGACATGCGCGCGGCGTCGAGCCGCGTGGTGATCGAGGGCCTGTGGGAAATGGGCGCTGTCGTGCGCGCCTACGATCCGGTGGCGATGAACGAAGCGCGCCGCATCTACGGCAACGACGACCGCCTGGTCTATGCGGATTCGCCGTCGGGCGCCGTGGCCGGCGCCGATGCCCTGGTCATCGTGACCGAGTGGAAGGAGTTCCGCGCGCCCAACTTCGATGCCATCAAGCTCGCGCTGAAGCATCCGGTGATCTTCGATGGCCGCAACCTGTATTCGCCGGAGCAACTGCGCAAGAAGGACTTCGAGTACTTCGCCATCGGCCGCCGCTGATTCTGCGGGCATAGCGCCAAAGACCGAATTCACTCAGCATGAGGACACTATGAAAGCGATGATTCTGGCAGCCGGCAAGGGAACGCGGGTAAGGCCGCTGACCTATGAGCTGCCCAAACCGATGATTCCCATCCTGGGCAAGCCGGTGATGGAGTATCTGGTCGAGCATCTGGTGAGATACGGCATCCATGACATCATGGTCAATGTCAGCTACCTGCATGGAAAGATCGAGGACTACTTCGGTGACGGCCAGCGTTTCGGCGCGCGCATCGGCTATTCCTTCGAAGGCTATGTCGACGAAGCGGGGGAAGTGCATCCGCATCCCATCGGTTCGGCCGGCGGCATGAAGAAGATCCAGGAGTTCGGCGGTTTCTTTGATGAAACCACACTGGTCATCTGCGGCGACGCGCTGATCGACCTGGATATCCAGTCCGCGCTTTTTGAACACCGCAGCAAGGGGGCAATGGTCAGCGTGATCACCAAGGAGGTGCCGCTGGAGCAGGTTTCCAGTTACGGCGTAGTGGTAGCGGACCACGAAGGCCGTGTGCAGTCCTTCCAGGAAAAGCCCAAGCGCGAAGAGGCATTGTCCAACCTGGCCAGTACCGGCATCTATATCATGGAGCCGGAGGTGCTGGACCTGATTCCGCGCAATGCCGTGTTTGACATCGGTTCGGACCTGTTTCCGCTGCTGGTGGAAAAGAAACTGCCGTTCTACGCACAGAAGCGCTTTTTCAACTGGATAGACATTGGTAATGTCACCGATTTCTGGGGCGTGCTGCAAGGCGTGCTCAGCGGCAAGGTGGCGCAGATGTATGTGCCGGGAACGCAGGTGCGGGAAGGCTTGTGGGTCGGCCTGAATACCCGTATCGATTGGGCGGGAACGACCATCGAAGGGCCGGTGTATATTGGCGCCGGCACGCATGTCGAAGCCGGCAGCAAGATCGTCGGCCCTTCCTGGATCGGCCATGGCAGCCATATTTGCGCAGGGTCTGAGATCATCAGGAGCGTGTTGTTCGAGTACACTCGCACCGCGCCAGGCACCAAAGTGGAAGAATCGGTCGTTTGCGGTAATTACAGCGTGACGCGCGAGGGCGAAATGAAGCATATTTCCGAATACGACGACAACCATTGGAACGACGCCAGAGACCGGCGCCTCAAGCCACGGAAACAAGCTTGAAACATCTGATTTTGTGAGGAAGCTATGAAAATTTATCCCGTCATCCTTTCCGGCGGTTCCGGCACCCGTTTGTGGCCTTTGTCGCGCGCTGCGCTGCCCAAGCAACTGATCTCGGTAGTGGGGCAACGTACCATGCTGCAAGATACCGTGACCCGAGTGAACAACTGGCCGCAGGTCATGCCGCCCTTGTTTGTGTGCGGCAACGATCACCGCTTCATGGTGGCCGAGCAGATGCGCGAGATCGGCGTCAAGCCGCTGGGAATCATGCTCGAACCGGTGGGGAAGAACACGGCTCCGGCTGTGGCCGCCGCCGCCCATCTGTTGGCCAAGCGCGACCCGGATGCGGTCATGCTGGTGCTGCCGGCCGATCACGTGATCAATGATGTCGAGGCCTTCAGGGATGCCGTGTCGCGCGCATCGGAAGCAGTCGCCGGCGGCGCCCTGGCGACTTTCGGCATCTTGCCTTCCACGCCTGAGACCGGTTACGGCTATATTCGCCGCGGCAAGCAGGTCGCCGGCGTCGGCGATGCCTTTGTGGTGGACAAGTTCGTCGAGAAGCCGGATCTCGCCACCGCCAAGGCATTCCTTGAAGAGGGGAGTTATTCCTGGAACAGCGGCATGTTCCTGTTCAAGGCCACCGATTATCTGGAAGAGTTGAACACGCATCGGCCGGACATCGCCGCGCCGGTTGAGCAGGCAGTCGCCAAGGGTTATGAAGACCTCGATTTCTGCCGGCTGGACCAGGCCAGCTTCGAAGCCACGCCTTCCGAATCGATCGATTACGCGGTCATGGAAAAGACCAGGAAGGCCGTGGTCGTGCTGGCCGATATTGGCTGGAGCGATGTCGGTTCATGGAGCGCCTTGTGGGCCGTGCAGGAAAGCGATAGCAATGGCAACGTGTCGCGTGGCGATGTGCTGCTGCAGGATGTCTCCAATACCCTGGTGCGCGCAGAGAGCCGCATGGTGGCGGCCTTGGGCGTCGAAGACCTGATCATTGTCGAAACCGACGACGCCGTGCTGGTTGCACATAAGGACAAGGTGCAGGACGTCAAGAAGATCGTCGACTCCCTGAAGTCATCGGGGCGCAGCGAGCACCTCCATCACAAGCGCGTATTCCGCCCGTGGGGCAGCTATGAGAGCGTCGCCGAGGGCGAGCGTTTCCAGGTCAAGCGCATTATCGTCAAGCCGGGTGAAAAGCTCTCGCTGCAGATGCACCACCATCGCGCCGAACACTGGGTCGTGGTCAGCGGCACCGCATTGGTGACGCGCGGGGAAGAGGTCAAGTTGTTGAGCGAAAACGAATCGATCTACCTGCCCATCGGCGTGACGCACCGCCTGGAAAACCCGGGCAAGCTGCCGCTGCACCTGATTGAGGTGCAGTCGGGAAGTTATCTCGGGGAAGACGATATCGTGCGGTTCGAGGATATCTACAAGCGCGTCTAACAATCGTTATTGGGCCGATTGTTGCAGTGAATGCATGATGCCGGATTCAGCAAGCCGATGTGTGAGTTGGCAGCGTAGCCAGGCAGGCATGCATTCACTGCGTACAGAATCAGAAAAACTATTTATATCAATGGCTTAAGCCGCTCTTCCCGGAGTTTTCCACAGGCTTGCCCCCATTTTCTGGGGATAAGTGGGAGAGGGCGGTGACAGGCGGATATGAAACGCTGCCATGCGTTTGCCGGAATGCCTTTCCTACGGCGGAAGATTAAAAAACAGGCGCGTTGCACGCCTTTGAACCGTTTTGGGAAAACGGTTTTCAATCAATGGCTTGGGTGAGTTTTCCTCAGCTTTTCCACAGGCATGTCCCCGAATTGTGTGAACAACTTTGAGACGGTGGCAAAGAGCTCCCGCCTGTGGAAAAGATCTGGCGCTTGCGTTTATTGCTTCGCGCCGGCGGCGGTTTGCCATAGCCGCGCAATTTGTTCCGCGCTGCTGCGCAGCAAATGAGGCGCGTCGGCGATCGCATCTTGCAGGGTGCCGGGGCCGAATACGATGGAGAAGCAGCCCGAGAAGCTGGCCTGGAGTTCGCCCAGCGATTTGCGGTCGATGCCGCCGGAGAGCAGCGTGGTCGGTATGCCGGCGCGGCGTGCCCTTTGACTGGCGATGAAGGGGGCCTTGCCGTGCAAGGTCTGTGCATCGCTGCGTCCTTCACCGGTGATGAGCCAGTCGGCGCCGGCCAGCGCCTCGTCCAGATCGATGTGGTCGGCTACCGTTTCGGCGCCGGAGCGGAACTCCGCACCCAGCATCAGCAATGCGTAACCCAGGCCGCCAGCCGCGCCGGCGCCGGGCTTGCCGCAGGCGGAGCGTCCCAGCTCCTTTTCCAGCACTGCCGCGAAATGGGCCAGTGAGTGATCCAGCACGCCGACTTGTTCGGGCGTTACGCCTTTTTGCGGGCCGAACACTGCGGTGGCGCCTTCGTCGCCGCATAAGGGATTGTTGACGTCGGACATGGCGACAATCTTCGCGTCCCTGATGCGCGCATCGATACCGGAGGCATCGATACGGGTTACCTTGTGCAATTGCGAGGGCAGTGGCGGCACGGCTTCTCCGGCCGCATCGTAGAGCTTGATGCCAAGCGCGGACAGCAGGCCGGCACCGCCGTCATTGGTGCTGCTGCCGCCCAGGCCGACCAGGAAATGGCGTGCGCCGCGATCCAGCAGCTTGAGCATGGCGTCGCCCACGCCCAGGGTGCTGCGTTGTTCCACCGGCACGGCGATGCCTGCGGCATCGGTCAGGCCGACAATGGCGGCCGATTCGATCACCGCGCTGCCATCCTTGAGGATGCCGACCGGACAGTCGGCGAGTTGTCCCGCCGCGTTGCGGCAGGCGATGGCAAGGCGTTCGCCGCCGGCATGCATCAGCGCGTCCAGCGTTCCTTCGCCGCCGTCGGCGATTGGCCGCAGTCGTATCTGCGCACCGGGAATGGCGGCTTGTATGCCCGCGCCGATGGCAGCTGCGACTTCTTCAGCGGTCAGCGAGCCTTTGAAGGAGTCGGGGGCGATGACGACGATGGGCGGGCGTGGCGATGTGCTGGTGTTGGTCATGGATATGGTTTGAAAAAGGCGCCGGTGGGGTTGCCTGGATTGCGGGAGTCTCTCTGCTTATTCTGGTTGCGTGTCGCAACGGGCGTCCTTGATGGCGAGCCGGCCGCAACCTGGCAATTATATAAGCAGAGCCTTATTCGATTATTGAAACGGAGGTATAGGCACTAGAGAATGCCGGTACGGGTTTCCCGCGGGTAAGAGCGTGAACAGGTTTCAGGGCCGTGTAGTGCAAGCGGCGCGTAACAAAAGGTAAGGGCAGTGGATGCGTGCAAGTGGCTGCGGCATATTCTATTAATTACCGGCCTTACGTGCCGGAGGAGCAACGGCCATGAAGCGTTTTCTTTATCTGCTTGCGGTGCCCGCAGTGTTGCTGCTGAACGGCTGCGTGGCGGTGCCATACGATCCTTATTACGGAGCTTATCCGGCGCAGCCGGTGTATGCGGCGCCTTATCCTTACTATTCTTATCCGTCTACATCTTTCTATTTTGGTTACGGCGGCGGATGGGGCGGCCGGGGGTATGGACGCCGTTGATGATGTGACGGGACTGCCGCAATAACAGCCTTTACGGTTTTAGCGGTGAAAAAAGCGTGGAAACGGGGCGCATTGGGGCGCACAAAACCGTTAAAATGTTGCGTCCTCAATATTGGCACATGGCTGACGGCGCATCGGGCGCTGTAGCGCTTGTTCAAGCTGTTGCCGCTTTTGCCTCCATTCCGCTGAATATCAGGAACCGCTGCCGTAAGGTATGAGTTTTTTCAGTTCGTTCACCCGTCCAGACACTGTTTCCCGCTCGCGGCGCCGAACCGTGCTCGGCCTCGTGCTGTCCGTGCTGATCCACGCCGTTGCGTTCATGGTGCTGCGGGCCAAGCTGAGCGAGCCGCCGCGATTCGATACTCCCGGCAAGCCTGATTCGCCGCTGCAAGTGACCTTCATCAAGCCGCCCGCGCCAGCCCCCAGGCCAGAGCCGCCGGCTGCTCCCCCGCCTCCCAAGAAAGCCCCGGCGCCGCCGAAGAAGCAGCAGGCCAAGGTCGCGCCCAAACGCAGTACGCCAGCTCCCCGCAAGACCGAAACGGCGCGTGCCATGCCGGCGCCGGTTGCTCCCGAGGGCACTGTGCCTCCGGTGACGCAAGCATCGCCGGAGATGGATTTCAGTTCGATGATCAACCGTAACCGCGAGCGCCGGCAGGCGCTGGAGGATGCGGCAGCACAGGAGAATGCGGCTGCGCGTGCGGCGGAAAATCCCTCTGCCAATGAAATCGCAAAGGCCAATATCGCGTTCCAGGAGCAGCGCGGACGCGGCACCAACGGCGTGTTTGAGATTATCAGCAAGGGGCCTCGCGTGGCCCAGTATTCTTTCCGCGGCTGGACCAGCGACCAGCGGCGCAGCCAGAAGCAATTGATCGAAGTCGATGCCGGGCCTGGCGGCAATGTCGAACTGGCGGTGGTGGACAGCATGATTGCGCTGATCCGGAAGTACTATACCGGCGATTTCAATTGGGATTCGCAGCGCTTGGGGCGGGTAGTCGTGTTGTCGGCTCGCCTGAGCGATACGAAAGGATTGCAAGCGTTTCTGCTGAAGGAATTCTTCAGCACCGGTGGCTGATATTGCCGCGTCGGCATTGTCGTTGGCCGGTTCAATTGCCTGGCTGGCATCGCTTCGCGGCAAATTCCCCGCAAAATTCCAACGGTTTATTTATGCCATGCCAAGAGTTGCGAGGCTTTTCGCTGGTAATGGCGTTTCCTTGCGGGAAATCAAAATATTTCGTGCTAGGATTCATGGTGTTTCCGGATGGAAAGGAACATTCAAATGAATATGGAACTGACTGGTGAAGAATTGCGCTGGATGTACAGCGTATTCAAAGGCGAATTTCACATCGTCCCGCGACGGATTGTCAAAAGTGTCATCTCCAAAGGGTTGGGTATTCCCAATCTCGGCGGCGCCTTCAACCTGACGCGTGCCGGCAGGGAAGTATTCCGCCGCACGCCGCAAGAAGGTCTCCAGGACTATAAGGCGGAGGATGAGGAGATGCATATCATCCGTTCCAAGGCGCGTTCGCGCAGCAACTGGCGTTTAGGCTGAGTTTTGCTCCGGATTCTCAAGAGCGCATGCAAAGAACATTGATGGCTTTGAGAAATAGTTGAGCAAAAAACACATGTCCTGTTATAATTTCGAGCTCAGTCGGGGCGTAGCGCAGCCTGGTAGCGTACTTGCATGGGGTGCAAGGGGTCGAGTGTTCGAATCACTCCGTCCCGACCAATAGAATCAAAGACTTGCGGCGAAAGCTGTATGTGCAGACGGCACTGAATATTGGATTTTATCTAATATTCAGTGCCGTTTTACTTTGTGGGCCAGGGAAGTGCAGGTTGATCTTATGCGCTTCAGTTGTTGCCTTGCCGATATGCCTTGGATGTCCCAAGCTGAATTGCCGGAGAGCCCTCTTCGCCGGTGAACAATCACTTTCTCAGAAAATCATTTTCGTTATCTGGCGGGATTGATCATGTCTATGGTTTTTTGCCGCACCGGATGTCCAGGCGTTACACAAACACACAATTTCACGTCCACATCGCTCTTGCTTCAGGCGTTATCTGATCACCACGAATGACATGTGGAGTCCGGATTCGACTCTCCGGAAAGCAATCCGCCAAACAAAATCAGGAGCGCAAGAATGAAAATCCATTTATTGATTCCGGCTATTGCCGCAACACTCGTTCTGGGTGGCTGCGTAGTGACGCCGCCTACGGTGCGGCCGGCTTATGTCGCGCCTCCCGGAGTGGTGTACGTTGAACCCACTTATGTATCGCCGGGTCCCGGTTATATCTGGGAATACCATCCTCATTATGGTTGGGGCTGGCATCATCCGCAGTACGGCTGGCATCGAGGTTGGCGTTGAGGCTGTAAATGTGGCCATTGATGGTGAAGTAAAAAACAGCGGCAGAGTGCCGCTGTTTTTTTATGGCCTGTCCGTGATGGCGCTGGTTTCAGGCAATCCGGTGTTCCAGCGTGAGGTGTTTCAGTTCGGCGATCGTGGCCAGCTTTTCGCGCAGGACGGCTTCGCTGATGTGTGCCGGAGTCGATACGCTGACAATGGCCGCGCGTGCCGTTGGACCGATACGCCATACATGCAAATCGTCAATGTGGGTTTCGTCATCGCCAAGCGTATGGCGAATCCGGTGCGCGAGCCGGTCGTCGGTGACGTCGAGCAGTACGGCGGAGGTTTCTTGCAGCAGTGAATAAGACCAGCGTGCGATCACCACTGCACCCACCAGGCCCATCAGCGGGTCGAGCCAGGTCCAGCCCAGGTAAAGGCCGGCCAGCAGGGCGCCGATGGCCAGTACCGAAGTCAGCGCATCGGCCAGGACGTGGATGTAGGCCGAGCGCAGATTGTTGTCGTGGTGATCCTGGCTGTCGTGGCCATGTTGCTGATGGTGCGAATGCGCATCGTCATGCAGATGGTCATGGTCGCTGCCATGATGTGCGTGTCCGTGGTTGGCCAGCAGCAGCGCGCTGGCAATATTGACAGCCAGGCCGATGGCCGCGATGGCAATGGCTTCGCCGAATTGGACCGTGGTTGGCCGGGCAAGCCGCCAGATGGATTCGGCGCCGATGCCGATGGATACGCCGGCCAGCACCAGAGCCGAGGCAAAGCCGGCCAGGTCGCCGACCTTGCCGGTGCCGAAGCTGAAGCGCGTATTGCGTGCATGGCGGCGCGCGAACACATAAGCGCCCACCGAGACCGCCAGCGCGCCGGCATGGGTCGCCATGTGGAAGCCGTCGGCCAGCAGCGCCATCGATCCGGTGAGATAGCCGGTGACGATTTCTGCCACCATCATCACCGCAGTCAGCAGGACGACCCACAATGTGCGTTTGGTATTGCGGTCGTGGTCGGCGCCGAGGTAGATATGTTCATGCGCGAAGGAGGGTGATTGCATATGCGTTCCTATTTTGAATAGCGGCGAATTGCTTGCAGAACTTCATCCAGGCCCTGGCTGCGCTCATGGTCGGACAGGCCAGGGCGGGCGACGTGTTCGCGTGCATGGGCTTCAATCAGTTCATCCATCAGCCCGTTGAGCGCGCCTCGGATAGCCGCGGCCAGATGCAGGGTCTTGCTGCAATCGGCATCGGCTTCCAGTGCTCGGTCCAGTGCTTGTACCTGGCCGCCGATACGGCGTACGCGCTTGAGCAACTGGTCTTTGTGCTGCGTAATGTGGCTCATACCATACCCCCCTATCCTATTTTTTGGATTATATCGCCGTATCTGGCATTTGTCTCGGATCCGGTTGCTGATGTCATTCAGATAAGTTCGGACAGCCACTGGCTCTGCCTGGCAAGGAGCAAAGATCCGGAAAAATAGACGAACAGCCCCGCCTCTATAAGCTATGCGTAAGTTATCGGCTCTACATTGCGGACAATGCGGCTCTTTATGCGCGCAGCAATGCCTGCCTTGAAGCAGGCGCAGATAAGCGGAATATCCGCAGGGAGACAAGCATGGCAAAGTTGAAGGCAGGGGCCTCTGAGGGCCGCATGAGGGCTTGGGGCATAAGGCTGTTGCCTTGGCTGGTGGGCGGGCTGGCAGGGGGCGGCCTGGTTTTCGCGCTGGACGCGTTTCGTGCCGGCGAAGTGATCGGCGCGCCATGGCAGGCTTGCCTGGCGGTACTGGTGGCGTTGATGTGTTTCGCCTTCGTGCAGCGCCGGCGCAATCCGGGTGCCGCACAACTGGTCGACAAGGTCGGCAACGAGATCGACCACATCATGATCGGTGCGGCTGAAACTTCCTTCTTCGTCGACTCCATCAAGGGCAAGATCAGCAAGGACGTCGACGCGGCCAATAACATCGCGGCCAGTGCGGAGCAGAGCGCGGCCAGCACCGAACAGATTGCGGCCAATGCCGAACGCGCTTCGGCCATTGCCTCCGAGGTGCGTTCGGAAAGCGTCAGCGGCCGGGCAGAAGTCGACCGCGGCTTGCAGCAGATCGGCCAGGCGCGCACCGATGCGCAGGCGGCTTCCGGCATGATGGAACAACTGCAGGAAAAATCGCGCCGTATCCATGGCATCACCGAAGTCATCAGCGAGATCGCGGCGCGCACCAATCTGCTGGCGCTCAATGCCGCCATCGAGGCGGCGCGCGCAGGAGAGCAGGGGCGCGGGTTTGCCGTGGTGGCAGGGGAAGTGCGCCAGTTGGCGCAACGCACCAAAGAAGCCACGGACGATATCGGCGTGATGGTGCGCGCCATCAACGAAGAGGCTGAACGCGCCGCATCGGGCATGAATGCGCTCAGCGGCCGTGTGCTGGAAGCGGCGCAGAATGTCGAAAAGGTGCATACGCTGTTGAACAGCATCGAGCGTTCAGCCAGCCATTCGCAGGAGCAGATCGAGGAGATCGCGCTGGCTTCGCGCGAACACGTGCAGACCACGCAAAACATCGCCGAATCCATTTCGGCCATCCGTAACGGGATGCTGCAAACCGATGCCGAACTGCCACGCGTGGCGGCGTCGGCGATGGCGCTGTCGGAGCGCGCCGAAATCGTGTTCGAAGCGATCGCCGAGAGCGGCGCGGACACGGTGCACGATGCGATCCGCGCGGTGGCGGCGGATGGCGCGCATCGGGTCGGGCGACTGTTTGAGGAGTCGATCGCTGCCGGCCGCATCTCGGAAGCAGCGCTGTTCGACCGCACTTACAAGCCTATCCCGAATACCTCGCCGCAAAAACACTCCACCCAGTTCGACGGTTTCACCGACCGTGTGCTGCCGCAAGTCCAGGAAACGCTCCTTGAGCAGATGCCGCAACTGGCGTATGCCGGCGCGGTCGACAACAACGGTTATTTTCCGACGCATAACAAGAAGTTTTCACAGCCGCTGACAGGCAACTACGACGTCGACCTGGTCAACAACCGCACCAAGCGTATCTTCAGCGACCGTACCGGCAAGCGCTGCGGCGCAAACACCAAGCCTTTCCTGTTGCAAACGTATAAGCGCGATACCGGGGAGGTGATGCACGACCTGTCGGTGCCGATCTATGTCAATGGCAAGCATTGGGGTGGTTTTCGCGTCGGCTACCGTTCCAGCCATGCACCTGCGGCAGCACCGGCGCCGTCCGGGGCAGGTGGGCAACCGCGGCTCCAGGCGCGGCAAGCCGGCCGTATCGGTATTGCAAAGGTTTAGGCCGGCAGCGGCAAACCTGCTTGACTTGGCGCAATAGGGGGGTAAATCCACTTCATTTCCAAGGCTGATTCGCTTGACCCGGCTCAGTGGCTGATAGATTATTCGACAAGGGGGTACCCCGCCCGCAAGGAGCTGGGGAGTAGAGATCGTATGCATTCGCGCCGCTGGCGCGATTTGCCAGTGAAGGAAAGTCAGTGAAGCCTACCGTGCCGAGCAAGGGCGAGTCCGGGAAAGAGTTCGATTTCACCGGTCGTGATTTCGAGCGTGTCCGTGGGCTTATTTATCAGCGTGCGGGCATTGCCTTGGCCGACAGCAAGCAGGAGATGGTCTACAGCCGCCTGGCGCGCCGCCTGCGCGCGACCGGCATCACCTCGTTCAATCAGTACCTCGACATACTCGAGCGTACCCACGATTCCGATGAGTGGGAGGCATTTACCAATGCGCTGACCACCAATCTGACTTCATTTTTCAGGGAATCGCATCATTTCCCGATTCTCGCCGATTTTGTCAAGACGCTAAAAGAGCCGGCTTCCATATGGTGTTCCGCCGCATCGACCGGCGAGGAACCCTATACCATTGCCATGACGGTGTGCGAGGCTTACGGAACGCTGACGCCGCCGGTGCAGATCATTGCGACCGATATCGATACCAATGTGCTGGCTACCGGCGCCAATGGCGTTTATCCGATGGAGCGCATCGAGAAGCTGTCGCCGGAGCGGGTGAAGAAGTTTTTCCTGCGCGGCAAGGGCAACCATGAGGGCTATGTGCGCGTGCGGCCGGAGTTGCGCAAGTTGATCACCTTCAAGCAATTGAACCTGCTGGCCGATGGCTGGCCGATCAGCGGCCAGTTCGATGTCATCTTTTGCCGGAACGTGATGATTTACTTCGACAAGCCGACCCAGAGCAAGATCTTGTCGAGATTTGTGCCATTGATGAAGCCACATGCCTTGTTGTTTGCCGGTCATTCGGAAAACTTCCTGTACGTTTCCGATGCACTCAAACTCAAAGGCAAGACGGTTTATGAACTGAATGCGGCGCAGCGTGGCGCAAGGAACAAGACATGAGTCAAGCCCCGGAGCAGTTTGCCTCCAACCTATACTACGATCGCACGTTCGACTGCGATGCGGCAAAGATCCTGCCAGGAGAGTATTTCTTTACGCATAAGGACATGATGATCGTCACGGTCCTGGGCTCCTGCGTCTCGGCCTGTATCCGCGACCGGGTGTCGGGTATCGGCGGCATGAACCACTTCATGCTGCCGGACGGCGGCGGCGACGATGGCAGTCCGGTATCGGCATCGGCGCGCTACGGCACCTACGCAATGGAAATCCTGATCAACGACGTGCTCAAGGCCGGTGCGCGCCGCGATAACCTGGAAGCCAAGGTGTTCGGCGGCGGCAACGTGCTGCGCGGTTTTTCCGCCATCAACGTCGGTGAGCGCAATGCCGAGTTCGTCAGGCGCTATCTCAAGGCGGAAAGCATTCGCGTCGTGGCGGAGGACCTGAACGACATTTGGCCGCGCAAGGTTTATTTTTTTCCCCGGACCGGCAAGGTGCTGGTCAAGAAATTAAAGCAACTGCACAACGACACGCTGGCAGTACGGGAAAAGGCTTATGCAAGCAAACTGGTTACCAAACCGGTGGGCGGCGAAGTCGACCTGTTCTGAGTGTGGCCGCGTGGACAGTAATGAGGCGTGGCGCCGCGCGGCGTAGCAAGCAATACGGAAAGCATGGTTATGAAAATAAAAGTACTCATCGTTGACGACTCCGCGCTGATTCGCAGCGTAATGCGCGAAATTATCGGTAGCCAACCGGACATGGAAGTGGTCGGTGTGGCGCCCGACCCGATCATCGCCCGCGAATTGATCAAGCAGACCAATCCGGACGTACTGACGCTGGATGTCGAAATGCCGCGCATGGACGGCCTGGATTTCCTGGAAAAACTGATGCGCCTGCGCCCCATGCCGGTGGTGATGGTGTCTTCGCTGACCGAACGCGGCTCGGAAATCACCTTGCGCGCGCTTGAACTGGGCGCGATCGATTTCGTCACCAAACCGAAAATATCGATCCAGAGCGGCATGCAGGAATATGCCGACATGATCGCCGACAAGATCCGCGCCGCTTCGAAGGCACGGGTCAAGGCCCGCGCGCCGCGTGCGGCGGAGCAGGGGCATGTGCCAGGCGATGTCCTGCCGCAGATCCGCAATCCGCTGACCAGTAGCGAAAAGCTGATCATCATCGGCGCCTCCACCGGCGGCACCGAAGCCATTAAGGAATTCCTGATCCGCATGCCGTCGGATTGCCCGGGCATTCTGATTACCCAGCACATGCCGGAAGGTTTTACCCGGTCGTTTGCGCAGCGATTGAACAACCTGTGCAAAATTTCCGTGGTCGAAGCTGCGGGCAATGAACGGGTGCTGCCAGGCCATGCCTACATCGCCCCGGGCCATTCGCACCTGAAACTGGTGCGCAGCGGCGCCAACTATATGACCCAGCTCGACCAGGGGCCGCCGGTCAACCGCCACCGGCCATCGGTGGATGTGCTGTTCCAGTCGGCTGCGGCTTGCGCCGGCAAGAATGCCGTCGGCGTGATCTTGACCGGCATGGGCAAAGACGGCGCACAGGGCATGCTGGAGATGAAAGGGGCCGGCGCCTACAATTTCGCACAGGATGAGGCATCCTGCGTGGTGTTTGGCATGCCGCGCGAAGCCATCGCAATCGGCGCCGCGCATGAAGTGCTGTCGCTGCAAGCGATGCCGGGCCGGGTGCTGGCATGGCTGGCGGAACACGGAAGCCGGGCGTTGCGCGTGTAAAACACGGCGGCAGCGCCGATTCCGCTGCCATTTTCGTGGTCGCTGCACTACAATGCCGTGGCAATGAAGAGGGACGCATGGACGGGATGTCGTGCGTACGGAATAAGAAAGTGGGACGGTTCAAGTTCGCATGCGGGCTGGCCGTTAACCAAGAAATCAATTGATTAGATGGAGTCTTAGCATGTCGGGTCCCAATACCAAGTTCTTAGTCGTCGATGACTTTTCGACCATGCGCCGCATCGTGCGCAACCTGCTCAAGGAATTGGGCTACACCAACGTGGACGAGGCGGAAGACGGCGTGCAGGCATTGCAAAAGCTGCGCAGCGACCAATTCGACTTCGTCGTCTCCGACTGGAACATGCCCAACATGGACGGCCTGACCATGCTGCAGGAAATCCGCAAGGACCCGTCGCTGTCCAAGCTGCCGGTGTTGATGGTCACGGCTGAAGCCAAGAAGGAAAACATCGTGGCTGCTGCCCAAGCCGGCGCCAATGGGTACGTGGTCAAGCCTTTCACCGCAGCGACGCTGGATGAGAAGCTGGCCAAGATTTTCGAAAAGATGGCCGCGGGTGGCTGACGTGAGCGGGGGGGCAAACGCCGACACTACTGGCGCTCTCAACGAGGAAGTGCTGTCCCGTATCGGGCACATGACGCGCAATCTGCACGACAGCCTGCGCGGCCTGGGCTTTGACAGGTTATTGGAAAGAGCCGCCAGCGACATGCCGGATGCGCGCGATCGCCTTGAGTACGTGGCGCGCATGACCGAGCAGGCGGCGCAACGCGTGCTTACTGCCACGGAGCTGGCCAGCCCGCTGCAAGAGCGCATCAAGGACGGCGCTACGGAGCTCAAGGCGCAGTGGGATGCGGCGGCGGTATCGGGTTTTTCCGAAACCGACTATCGGGCGCTGGGGGCGAAGACATCGGCATTCCTGGCGCAGGCAGGCGAGGATAGCAGCGTCACCAAGCAGCAATTGCTGGACATCATGATGGCCCAGGATTTCCAGGATTTGACGGGGCAGGTGATCAAGCGCGTCACCCAATTGGCGCATGACCTGGAGTCGCAATTGGTGCAGCTACTGGTGGATTACTCGCCCGGTGATGCGAAGAAGGAAGATACCGGCCTCTTGAACGGGCCCCAGATCGATCCGGCCGGCAAGGATGTGATTGCCAATCAGGGGCAGGTGGACGATCTGCTGGAAAGTCTCGGCTTCTGAGAAGTGCCGCCAGTCATTGCTGCAACGGCAATGACTGGCTTTATCTGGCTGGAAATGCGAGAGGCTCGCATTTAATGAGGTGACATTCCCGAGGGAAATCCGGCTACTTCGGCCAGAATGTTGTCATTTCAGTCGTTTTTTCTTTCCTTTTCGATACGCCTCGTTCTGTGACAGGCAGAGCCTTGTGCTTTTGCCTAGTCCGAAATGGGGGACCTTTTTGCCCCTATTCCCCTGATGATCCCCGTGCTTGCTCCCCAATAATTCTGGCTATTGTTCTCGAAATCCGTCTATCAATCGGGAACGGAGTTTATGCAGGGGGGATTCGGCAAATGGCCGACGACAGCGACATGGAGCGGACCGAACCCGCCACGAGTAAGCGCATTGAGCGTGCTCGTGAGCAGGGCGATGTGCCGCGTTCGCGCGAAATGGCGACGTGCATGGTGCTGCTGATCGGCGGTTGCTGTGTCTGGATGTTCAGTGGTCCGCTGGTGACCAGCCTGGATCGCATCATGGTCGCCACGTTCACCTTTGAGCGTGCCGCCGCTTACGACCCTGTCGTGCTGTTCAACATGCTCAGCGCGCACTTCATCGATATCGCCATTGCCATCATCCCGATCGCATTCCTGATGACCCTGGCCGCGATCGCTTCGCCGTTGATTCTCGGGGGGTGGCTGTTCAATACCGAGTCGCTGATTCCCAAATTCAGCAAGCTCAATCCGGCCAAGGGCTTCACCAACATGTTTTCCATCAATTCGCTGGCCGAATTGCTCAAGGCGGTGCTGAAGACCTTGTTGGTTGGTACGGTCGCCTGGCTGGCGATCAAGAGCCAGATCGATGCGGTGATGGGGCTGGGTGTCGAGTCGCTCAAGACCAGCAGCCAGCATTCGGCGCACTTGCTGTGGATCAGCTTCGTCATCATCGTGTCGTCGCTGATTTTCATCGCCATACTGGACGTGCCGTACCAGATCTGGAATTACGGCAAGAAGCTGCGCATGACGCGTGAAGAGGTCAAGAAGGAACACAAGGAAGCTGAAGGCGATCCACATATCAAGGGCAAGATCCGCGCGATGCAGCGCGCCATGGCCCGCCGGCGGATGATGGCCGAAGTGCCGACCGCCGATGTGGTGGTGACCAACCCGACCCACTATGCAGTCGCGCTGAAGTACGCCGAAGGCAAGATGGGCGCGCCCAAAGTGGTGGCCAAGGGCGCCGACGACATCGCCGCCAAGATCCGCGAATTGGCGCGCGAGCACAAAGTACCGCTGTTGGAAGCGCCGCCGCTGGCGCGTGCACTGCACACCCACACCGAAATCGGCGACGAAATTCCGGAAGCCCTTTATACCGCCGTGGCCGAAGTGCTGGCCTATGTCTTCCAACTGCGCACCTACGGCCAGTTTGGCGGCCACCGGCCCACTGAGCCAACCGAACTTCAAGTGCCCAAGGAACTCGATCCGGCCACGGCGACCAAGTCGCGGGCGGCGCAGCGTAGAACGATGCAATAACTATGGCGAAACTCAATACGATGAAACTGCCGGCCTGGGTGCCGGTGAAAAGCTCCCGGGCGATGGCCGCGCCGATCCTGATCGTCATGATGCTGGCGATGATGGTGCTGCCGCTGCCGGCCTTCATGCTGGATTTGCTGTTTAGTTTCAACATCTCGCTGTCGATCATTGTGCTGATGACAGCGCTGTATACCGTCAAGCCGCTGGACTTTATCGCCTTCCCGGCCGTGCTGCTGGTCTCCACGATGTTGCGTTTGTCGCTGAACGTCGCCTCGACCCGTGTAGTGCTGACGGAAGGCCATACCGGCCCGGATGCGGCCGGCAAGGTGATCGAAGCCTTCGGCCACTTCCTGATCGGAGGCAATTACACGGTTGGTATCGTCGTGTTCGTCATCCTGACCATCATCAACTTCATGGTGGTGACCAAGGGCGCCGGCCGTATCGCCGAAGTGGGGGCGCGTTTCACTCTGGATGCGATGCCCGGCAAGCAGATGGCGATCGACGCCGACCTCAACGCCGGCCTGATCGGCGAACCGGAAGCCCGCGCCCGCCGCAAGGAAGTGGCGCAGGAGTCCGAGTTCTACGGCGCGATGGACGGCGCCAGTAAATATGTCCGGGGCGATGCCGTGGCCGGCATCATCGTGACGGTGGTCAACATCGTCGGCGGCCTGGTGGTCGGTATGGTGCAGCACGACCTGGCGTTCGATGCCGCGTTGAAGAACTACACCTTGCTGGCCATCGGCGATGGCCTCGTGGCGCAGATTCCTTCCCTGATCATTTCGACCGCGGCCGGTGTGGTGGTTTCGCGCGTGGCCAACGACCAGGACGTGGGCGGGCAGCTGATCAACCAGCTGTTTGCCAAGCCCGAGGTGCTCTACATCACCGCCGTCATCATCGGCGGCATGGGCCTGATCCCAGGGATGCCGCACTTTGCTTTCATTCTGCTCGCCGCCGCCATGGCCGGCAGTGCCTACGTCATCGGCAACCGCAGGGAACTGGCCAAGACCGCAGCTATGCAACCGGAGTCGGTTACCACGGCGCCGGCCCAGGAAATGGAAGAGGCTACCTGGCAAGACGTCATGCCGGTCGATACGCTTGGCCTGGAGGTCGGCTATCGCCTGATTCCCTTGGTCGACAAGGTGCAAGGGGGCGAGCTGCTCAAGCGCATCAAGGGTATTCGCAAGAAATTCGCGCAGGAGGTCGGTTTCCTGTCGCCGCCTATCCATATCCGCGACAATCTGGAATTGAAGCCTTCGGCCTACCGCATTACCCTCAAGGGCGTCGATGTGGGCAAGGGCGAGGCGCATGCCGGGCAGTATCTGGCCATCAATCCCGGCATGGTCACCGGCCCGTTACCGGGTATGATGACCACCGATCCGGCTTTTGGCTTGCCGGCGGTATGGATCGACAACAGCCTGCGCGAACAGGCTTCCACGATGGGGTATACCGTAGTCGATGCCGGTACCGTGGTGGCGACCCACCTGAACCATTTGATTACCACGCATGCGGCCGAGCTGCTGGGGCGCCAGGAAGTGCAAAGCCTGCTGGATCACCTGGCCAAGGAAGCGCCCAAGCTGGTCGAAGACCTGGTGCCGAAGATGCTGCCGCTGGGCACGCTGCAGAAGGTGTTGCAGAACCTGCTGCTGGAAGGCGTGCACATCCGCGACATGCGTACCATCATCGAAACGCTGGCCGAGCATGCGGCGCGCGTCCAGGAGCCCAACGAGCTCACCGCGATCGTGCGTATCGCGCTGGGCCGTGCGATCGTGCAGCAGATTTTCCCGGGCGACAGCGAGCTGTCCGTCATGACCCTGGACGTCAAGCTCGAACGCCTGTTGCTGCAAGCCTTGCAGGCCGGCGGCGACAGTGGCGGCATCGAGCCTGGTTTGGCCGATTCGCTGGTCATGCAAACCGAACAGGCGGCGCAGCGCCAGGAGCAGATGGGGTTGACGCCGGTATTGCTGGTTCCTGCGCCGTTGCGGTCATTGCTGTCGCGCTTCCTGCGACGCGCCATGCCGCAGTTGCGGGTGCTGTCTCACTCTGAAATACCAGATTCAAAAACGATTAAAGTTACCAGCCTAGTTGGAGGGCAAGCATGAACGTCAAGAAATTTATCGCCAATTCGTCTCGCGAAGCATGGCGCCAAGTGCGTGAAGCGCTCGGTCCGGACGCCGTCATTCTCTCCAATCGCAACATTCCCGACGGGGTGGAAATCCTGGCGATGGCCAATGAGGACATGACCACGCTGGTCGCTCCCGGAGCCGCACGTGAAGCGGTCGCGCGCCCCCAGGCAGCGTCGCTGCAGCAGCAGACGAGCTTGCCGCCGGCGCCGCAACCCAAGCGTCCGGCCTTGCTGTCTTCTCCGGTTGCGCAGCAGCCGTCGCGGGCGCCACGCGCTGAATCATCTGGGCCGTTGCTGGATCAGCAGCCGCTGGGCCGGGCCGTATCCAAGGAGGCAGAACAGGCCGATGCACGCGTCTGGCGCAGCCGCAGCAGTCGCGCGGCGCAGGAGAGCGGGCAGGATCAGCCTCCGCGTTCCTCGCTACCTGAATTCGACGGCAAGGATTACGATGAAATCTTGTCGGAAGTGATGAGCGAGATCCGCTCCATGCGTGGTGTGCTGGAAACGCAGCTGGCGGAGATTTCCTGGGGCGGTACGCAAAAGCGCGAGCCGCTGAAGGCCCAGGTCATGAAGGAAATGCTCGCGGCCGGTTTCAGCGCCAGCCTGTCGCGCTTGATTACGGAAAACTTGCCCAGCAACTCCAAGTCGCAAGACATCATGTTCTGGGTCAAGTCGGTGCTGGCGCGCAACCTGAGTACACTGGCCAATGAAAGCGAGCTGCTGGAAAACGGCGGCGTGTTCGCCATGGTCGGGCCGACCGGCGTGGGCAAAACCACCACCACGGCCAAACTGGCGGCGCGCTGCGTGATGCGTCACGGTTCGGGCAAACTGGCGCTGATCACGACCGACGGTTACCGTATCGGCGGCTACGAACAACTGCGCATCTACGGCAAGATCCTGGGTGTGATGGTGCACTCGGTCAAGGACGAAACCGACCTGCGCATCGCGCTGGAAGAACTCAAGGGCAAGCATACCGTGCTGATCGATACCGCAGGCGTGGGCCAGCGCGACCAGATGGTGGCCGAGCAGGATGCGATGCTGGCCGGCGCCGGCGTCGACATCAAGCGCCTGCTGTGCCTGAACGCCACCGCCACCGGTGGTACCCTCAATGAAGTGGTGCACGCTTACTCGAGTTCGGGCCTTGCAGGTTGCATCGTCACCAAGCTGGACGAAGCGGCAACCATCGGCAATGTGCTTGACGTGGTGATCCGCCACAAGCTCAACCTGCACTATGTGGCCAATGGCCAGCGTGTGCCGGAAGACCTGCATGTCGCCAACAAGCTTTACCTGGCCGACCGCGCTTTCAAGCAAAAGCGCGAAACCGCGCCATTTGAATTCCAGGAGGGCGAGTTACCCGGGGTGATTGGACCGACAGCACTTTCCATGAATGACAAAGGCTTGCGCGAGGTGACCTTTGGCTAGTCACGACATTGACCAGGCAGCAGGGCTGCGCCGGATGCTGGAGCGTCCGGTGCCGCGCCTGTTTACCTTTTTGTCGGTACTGGGCGAGGAAGAGAAAAGCGCGATGCTGATCAACCTTGCGACATCGCTGAGCCAGGCTAACCATAACGTGTTGCTCATTGACGGCGGCGTTGCATCGTCGGGCTTGCTGACCCGTATCGGCTTGCGCCACGATGTTGCCACGTTGCAGGAAGTGGCCCATCAGGAGCGGCCGATGCATGAGGCAATGCGCCTGCTTCCGGAAGGTTTCTCGATGGCCCGCATCGCGCGCCGCGCGGTGCCGGCAGCCGGTCATCCGCAAGCAGGCCGGTTGACTGCACTTTTCGATACGCTGATTGAGCAAGCCGAAATTACGCTGGTCAACGGCGTATTGGCGGAGGATCATTCGTTCCCGGTATCGACCATGGAAATGGGCGAGATCGTCATCCAGGTGTCAACGACGGCATCGTCGATCAAGGCCGCCTACGTGCTCTTGAAGGGCCTCACCGACAAAGTCGGACGCCGTCCGTTCAGCCTCATCGTCAACGACGCCGGCGAAGCGGAAGCGCAGACCATCTATGCCAACATGGCGCAGGCGGCCAGCCGCTACCTGGCGGCGCAATTGAACTTCCTCGGATCGATCCCGGCTGACGACCATATCCGGCGAGCCTGCGGGCAAGGCAGGGCGGTGATGGATGTGTTCCCGTTCGCGGGTGCGACGATCGCCTTCCATCGCCTGGCCAAGCAGCTTGCTGGTCAGGATGCAGTTAAAAGCACTTACGGAATGGCAACCGACGGTGCAAGTATGGGAGTGTGACGTGCATGTATAACGTCAAGGGAAAAACAGGCAAGAACGATTTGCTGGAGCTGCATGCGCCGCTGGTCAAGAAGCTGGCGCATCAGCTCAAGGCGAAGTTGCCCCCTAGCGTCGAGGTAGACGACCTGATCCAGGCTGGCATGATAGGCCTGCTGGATGCGGTCAACCGTTATGAAGAAACGCATGGTGCGCAGTTCGAGACCTACGCGGTTCAGCGCATCCGCGGCGCCATGCTGGATGAGCTGCGCAACAGCGACTGGCTGCCGCGCAGCATCCGCCAGAACGCGCGCAAAGTGGAAGACGCGATGCAGTCGCTGCTGCAGCAGTTGGGGCGCCAGCCGCAAGAGGCGGAAGTCGCCCAGCGCATGAAGATCAGCCTGGCCGAATATCAGTCCATGCTGACCGATTGCGGCGGCCATCAACTGATTTACTACGAAGATTTCCATGATGACGACAGCGGCCATGAGCATTTCCTGGACCGCTACCAATCAACTGAAACCGACGATCCGCTGCGCAACCTGATCAATGGCGGTTTTCGTGAGGCCGTGGTCGATTCGATCCGCGCCTTGCCGGAGCGCGAGCAAATCCTGATGGGCCTGTATTACGAGCAGGAAATGAATCTCAAGGAAATTGGCGCGGTGATGGGCGTGTCCGAGTCGCGCGTATGCCAGCTGCATAGCCAGGCGATATCGCGCATGCGTTCCTATCTGCGTGAGCATTCCTGGTCTGGAGTGGCCTGAGCCCTGGGCCGATGCACCATTGGCGCGGCAATAAAAAAGCCCGGTATGTACCGGGCTTTTTGCATGTGGGCGTACTGGTTTCTGCCGAGGAAGCCTCGCCGGTTTCAAACTACGCCAAGGCGGCGGCCGACTGACTTGATGCTGCTTTGGCCATCCGGGCCATAGAAGTTGCCCGCATTGGATTTGCCTTGCAGGATGGTCAAGGCGCTTTGATTGACCGACAGTTTCTTGCCGATCAGGATGCCGTTGACGCGATTCAATTCCTTGGCGTCTTGCGCCAGATCGAACAGGGCAGCCCAGATTTCCTTGTCGTCATCCGAACTGTGTTCATTCATCCACTGTTGCATGCCGCCTTCATCGTCGGCGTAGCCAAGGCTGGCCAGGATCTGATGGCGATGGCCAGCCAGCGTGGTCATCTCGGCAACAATGGAAGCCTTTTCGCTGATCAGGTCGGTCATGCCTTCGGACGCAGTCTCGGAGAGCAGTGCTTGCTCCTGGCGCAGTTTTTCAACCAGCCGGGCCAGCGCCGTTTTTTCCTGTGTCAGACTTTGTGCCGGGTTGTTCATTGTTGGGTGATCCGTACCGATTCGGATTAAGCCTTGCGTGCGTTGATCAGTGTCTGGACAGTATCGAGCAGGCCGCTGGCGACTTTATCCGGGTCGACCTGGAAAGTGCCGTTGGCGATGGCAGCTTTAATTTCGGCGACTTTCTTCGCATCGAAGCTGCCGCTGCTGTTGTTTGCCTTGGTTTCCAGCGACTGATAGGTAGCCGACAGGCGCACGTTGTCCGACGCGGCGGCCGTCGAGGCTGCGCTGCTGCCGGTTTGCACGCCCGACCGCGGCTGGGCCTGGGTCTGCTCGGTGGTGCGTCCGGCGGTGGATTTCAGGGCGTCATTAACGTTCACGGCAGTATTCCTTGTAGGGTGAGGGTGCATTGCACCGCCTGTCGCTTAGATTATCGGCTATTTTTCTGCAAACTTTAACAGTTGGCACTGCAATTTGATTCCTGTCGCTATTTTTCTTTGCGTCCGTCCCAAGTGGGTTCCGACGGGAAATGAGTTGCCGTGTATTAATAGTTGATTTCCAGAATCCCGCCCGCCTTGGCGATGCCGCTGACAACCTGTCCGGCAGTCGTCCGTGCCTGCGCCATTTGCCCTTCGGATGCGTTGGTCAGGGCACGCGCCTCGGTTGAAATCTGGAAGCCGGGGCCGTTGGAAACGACGCGCACCGACTGGCCTTGTTGCACCACACGCTGGTTGCGCACGCTGTCCATGCGCAAAGGGGTGCCGGCGCGTACCGACATTGAGACTACCCGTCCCACAGCCTGGGATTCGTTGGTGATAATGCCGTTGGGCAATGCCGACAAGTCGCCACGCATGCGCGTGACGTCAGAGGCGCTGATGGTTTGCCCCTGGACCAGCGGTACGGCTGCCACCAAGTAGTCGGATATCACCTGGACATTGGCGCGCACATACACTGTCCATGGGGCGGGCGCCACGCACTTGATGCCGATGGTGGTCCGGCCCCACAGGCGTGCTCCGTTGGGCATGAAGGCTTGCGGCTCGATGCAGGCTGTCAGGTTGAGGCGGGCGTCTACCGGGTCGACATCGACCGTGACGCTGCCGGGCAAACCGGAAGTCTGCATCTTGAGGAATTGCTCGGCCACTTGTTGCAAGGCAGGCAAATCCTGGCGCTGGGGGGTATTCGGGTCGGTTTGGGCAAGCGCACCCTGGAGGCCGCATGCCAGCAGGGCGAGGGCGGCCACGGCATGGCGCAATACGCGGAAAGGGTGTTTCATTTTTTGCAACTCGCCCCTTGCGGGGCATTGGCGAATCTTGGCAGCAATGTTACTTCGCGCGCGCGAGGTCAAAAGCAGGAACAAGGGAGGCTTTTCTCTGCTTATCGCCCATTAAACTTTCAGGGGCAACCGTATGATCGAGCTTATGTAATTCCATCATCGGCGTAGTCCGCAATAACTTGAGCGGCGCCGGTATTCCAGGAGGGCCTGATGGTCTCAAAGCTCGACGACTTTTTTCGCTTCAACGAAATGGCGCTGAACCTGCGTGCGCAGCGCCAGCAGGTGCTGGCATCCAATATTGCCAACGCGGATACGCCGAACTACAAGGCGCGCGACGTCAATTTCGCCGATGCGCTCAAGAATGCCCTGGATAACAAATCGACCGCTTTGCCCCCGCTGCAGATGGCGCGTACTGCTGCTGCGCACGTCGCCGGCGAGGCCGCCAGTTCGGGCGAGGGCAGCATTGGCGGCTCGCCGCTGCTGTACCGCACCGCGACCCAGGGCAGCGTCGACGGCAACACCGTCGACATGGACGTCGAGCGCAATGAGTTCGTCGATAACGGGATTCGTTACGAAGCCGGCATCACCGCAGTCAACGGCCAGATCAAGGCCATGATTAACGCCATCCAACCGGGTTGATAAGCCATGTCCCTTTCAAATATCTTCAATGTTGCCGGCTCGGCCATGAGCGCGCAGTCGCAGCGCCTGAACACCGTTGCCAGCAACATCGCCAACGCCGACAGCGCGACCAGCCCGGATGGCACGCCTTACAAAGCCAAGCAAGTGGTGTTTCAGGCGATTCCGGTCGGCGGCGTTAAGGACAGTGGCGTGAAGGTGGCGGCAGTGGTCGAAGACCAGGCGCCGCCCAAGCTGGTCTACGATCCCAAGCATCCGATGGCCGACGCCAACGGTTATGTGGCGATGCCCAATGTCAATCCGGTCGAGGAAATGGTCAATATGATCTCCGCCTCGCGTTCTTACCAGACCAACGTGGAAACGATGAATACCGCCAAGTCCATGCTGGTTAAAACCCTCACCATCGGCCAATAGGAATCTAGCCCATGACCACCGTATCTTCCGATTTGCTGACGTCCATGAACGGTACGAGCAGCACGAGTTCCACCAGTAACTCAAGCAGCCTCAACGACAACAGTCCAGATGCGATTCAGAAGCGCTTTTTGTCGCTCTTGATTGCGCAGATGAAGAACCAAGATCCCAGCAACCCGATGGACAATTCGCAGATGACCACGCAGATGGCGCAACTGTCGACTGTCTCGGGCATTAGCCAGCTCAATAGCACGCTGTCGACCCTGATGGGTAACCTGAATTCCTCGCAAGCGCTGCAATCGGCAAATATGATCGGCCACAGTGTGCTGGCGGCGGGCAACAACATCCAATTGACCTCGGACACAACCAAGGCCGCAGACGGCACCGAAACCACAACGCAAAAGGCGGTGTTCGGCGTACAGCTGGATTCGACGGCATCTTCAGTCACCGTCACCGTCAAGGATTCCACCGGCGCCGTGGTGCGCACGATGGATCTGGGAACGCAGGCTGCCGGCACGCTGCCAGTGATTTGGGATGGCACCAATGACGCCGGCGGCAAAGCTGCGGACGGCAGCTACACCTTTACTGTGAACGCCGCCAATAACGGCGTCGGCGTGAATGCAACTGCGCTGGCATTTGGCACCGTTGCCAGCGTGACTACGGCCTCTGACGGCAGCATCAAGCTCAACGTCTCGAACATCGGCGCCATCAAGCCAACCGATGTCGTGCAAATCCTTTAATCGTTATTACCGATATCTTTTGAGTCAAGGGAGTATCAAATGAGTTTTCAACAAGGGTTGAGCGGACTGAACGGCGCGGCAAAGAGCCTGGATGTCATCGGTAATAACGTCGCTAACGCCAGCACCGTCGGCTTCAAGCAGGCGCAGGCGGAGTTTGCGGATATGTATGCCAATTCGATGAACCGTTCCGGCAATTCGCCGGTGGGCATCGGCGTAATGGTGGCTAACGTGGCTCAGTCGTTCACTCAAGGTAACATCTCCACGACTAACAACCCGCTGGACATCGCTATCAACGGCGACGGATTTTTCCAGATGGCAGCCAGCCCGGACAGCAAAGCGCCGATGTATGGCCGCAATGGCCAGTTTCAGTTGGACAAGAACGGCTACATCATCAATCCAAGCATGAATGGGGCTTACCTGATGGGGTATGCTGCAGGCGTGTCTGGCGGCGACCCGGTAGCGCTGAAGATCGATACCTCGGCGATGCCTGCTACGGCTACCACTAAAATCAGCACCAAGGTGAACCTGGATTCGCGCCAGAGTGTGCCGACCGTGACTCCTTTTGATCCGGCCCAGCCGAATTCGTACAACAACTCGACCGGCGTGACGCTGTACGACAGCCTCGGCAACCCGTACAGCGTGCAGACTTACTACGTGAAGAATGCAACCGCAGGTACCCCGCCGACCACTACCTGGAATATTTACGCGACTGTCGACGGCACTACTGTTGCTGCAGGCGGCCCCCCAGCCGTCCCGACCGTGATCGGCACCATGACCTTCGATTCGACCGGCGCGATGACCGCGACCACCGGCATGACGCTGGACATGACCAACTACACCAAGGCCGGCGGCACCTTCCCGGGAACCATCGCTTTGACGTATACCGGTTCGACCCAGACCGGCTCGGCTTTTGCCAATCTGGCGCAAAGCCAGGACGGCATGATGCCGGGTACGCTCTCGAGCTTCTCGATCGGCAAGGACGGCAGCATCATCGGTTCCTACAGCAATCAGCAGACCAAGACTTTGGGGCAGGTGGTCCTGGTGAATTTCGCCAACCCGAACGGCTTGCAGCCGATCGGCAATAACCTGTACCAAGCGACGGCAGATGCAGGTACGCCGATGGTCGGCGTACCCACGACCGGCAGTCTCGGTACGCTGCAAGCGCGCGCAGTGGAAGACTCCAACGTCGACCTTACTGCCGAACTGGTCAACATGATCGTGGCCCAGCGCGTCTATCAGGCCAACTCGCAAACCATCAAGGTGCAGGATACCGTCCTGCAGACCCTGGTCAGCATGCGTTGATCGGATGATGGATGCGCTCTTCGGGGCGCATATGCTTCAAAGCCGCCGGCATTGCCGGCGGCCGGTTTCAATCAGCGGTGGGGCCAGGCTTCACCGCGCAGAGGGGTTCTATGGATCGTCTGGTCTACACAGCGATGTCGGGCGCCAAGCACACGCTTGAGCAACAGGCCACCGCCAGCAACAACCTGGCCAATGCTACGACGACGGGTTTTCGCGCTCAGCTCAATACGTTCCGTTCGGCGCCGGTGGTGGGCGATGGCTTGCCTACGCGCGCCTTCGTGGTGGACTCCACGGCAGGTAACGATTTCTCGCAGGGGCCGATCCAGGATACCGGCCGGGCGCTTGACGTAGCGGTGCAGGGCAAGGGCTGGATCGCCGTGCAAACGGCGGACGGCGGCGAGGCCTATACCCGCAATGGCAGCTTCAAGACTACTGAGAACGGCGTTCTGCAGACCCAGTCCGGGCAGCCTGTGCTGGGCGATGGTGGTCCGATCACCATTCCACCGGATGTGACTGTGGCGATCGCCTCTGATGGCACCGTGTCCACGATCCCGACCGATGGCATTCCGAATGCGGTCAACATTTTGGGCCGCATCAAGCTCGTCAATCCTGACGATAAGAATTTGAAGCGCGGCGATGATGGCATGTTCCGTACCATCACCGGCGGCGCCGCCCAGCCTGATGCCAATGTGCGCCTGGCCAGCGGTGCGCTGGAAGGCAGCAACGTGAACGTGGTGGAGGCGATGGTCAACATGATCAACCTCTCGCGCCAGTTCGAAATGAACATGAAGATGATCCAGACCGCCGAAAGCGATTCGACCAAGGCGACCCAGATTCTGTCCTTGACCTGATTATTCTGATTGCCTTGGTGTAATCGCCGATTACCGGAGAAATAAATGATTCGTTCCCTTTGGATTTCAAAGACCGGCCTGGATGCGCAGCAGACGCAGCTGGACGTGATTTCGAACAACCTGGCCAACGTCAGCACCAACGGCTTCAAGCGTTCGCGCGCCGTGTTCGAAGACCTGCTGTACCAGACCGTGCGTCAGCCTGGCGCGCAGTCGTCGCAGCAGACCCAACTGCCGTCGGGCTTGCAGATCGGTACCGGCGTGCGTCCGGTGGCAACCGAGCGCATCTTCACGCAGGGCAACGTCAACCAGACCAGCAATGACAAGGACCTGGCGATCCAGGGTGCGGGTTTCTTCCAGATCCTGCTGCCGGATGGCACCACCGCCTACACTCGCGACGGTTCCTTCCAGACCGACAACCAGGGGCAACTGGTGACCTCCAGCGGCTACACATTGCAGCCGCCCATCACTATTCCCCAGAACACCACCAAGCTGTCGGTGGGCCGCGATGGCACCGTCTCCATCATGCAGGCGGGTTCTACTGCGAGCACGCAGATCGGCACCATCCAGGTGGCGACCTTCATCAACCCGGCCGGCCTGGAAAGCCGCGGCGAAAACCTGTATGTGGAAACTTCAGCGTCGGGCACGCCCAACCCCAATACACCGGGTACCAATGGCGCCGGTGCATTGTGGCAAGGTTATGTAGAGACTTCGAACGTCAACGTGGTGGAAGAACTGGTCAACATGATCCAGACCCAGCGCGCCTATGAAATCAACAGCAAGGCGATCACCACCTCGGATCAGATGCTGGCCAAGATTTCGCAGTTGTAATCGTCAAGCAGTTGAATGGGTAGTTAGCAGTTTGAAGAAGGATGAGGCAATTATGAATCGCTTGCTGAAGCTCGCCGCCGTTGTGGGTACGTTTGCCGTCGCCGGCTGCAACACCGTGCCTGAATCCATTGTCAAGGGGCCGATGACGGCGCGCCCCCAGCCAGCGTCGTATGCGCCAGCGACGTCCGGCGCGATCTTCCAGTCGGCGGTGTATCGCCCGTTGCTGGAAGACCGCCGTGCGCGCCTGGTCGGCGATACGCTGACCATTGTGATCAATGAAAAGACCAGCGCAGGCAAGACCGCCGGCAGTTCGGCCAGCAAGACCGGCACGGTCGCATCGCCGGCGCCGACCATTTTCGGTACCACCATCAAAGAGTTGTCGGCCAGCGGAACGTCGTCCAATACGTTTGAAGACAAGGGTGCAATCAGCTCCAGCAATACCTTTACCGGCACCATCGGCGTCACGGTCACTGAGGTTCTTCCCAATGGCAACTTGGTGGTAAGCGGGGAAAAGCAGGTCGCCCTTGACAAGGGGGTGGAATACGTACGTTTCTCGGGCACCGTGAGCCCGGACAACATCCAGACCGGCAATACCGTTTCCTCGACCGTGGTGTCCGATGCCAAGGTCGAATATCGCACCAATACCCGCGTCGACATGGCAGAGTTCATGTCTTCGCTTGGACGTTTCTTCTTTAGCGTGTCTCCTTTCTGATGTGGGGTTTTGTAATGTTTAAGGAAAGGTTTTCCGCTTTGAACCTGGTTCGCAAGGGGCTGCTGGCCGTTGCGGCGGGGCTGTGCGTCGTCGCAGCCATGCCGGCACATGCCGAGCGCCTGAAGGATCTCGCCAGCATCCAGGGCGTGCGGCAAAACCAATTGGTCGGCTACGGTCTCGTGGTCGGCCTTGATGGTAGCGGTGACCAAACCACCCAGACTCCGTTTACCGTGCAAAGCGTGATCAGCATGCTGCAGCAGCTGGGTGTGAACGTGCCGACTGGCACCAGCAGCAACATGCAGTTGAAGAACGTGGCGGCGGCAATGGTGACTGCGACCTTGCCGGCCTTTGCGCAGCCGGGCCAACTGATCGACGTCACGGTGTCTTCCATCGGCAACGCCAAGACCATCCGTGGCGGCACGCTGCTGATGGCGCCCTTGAAGGGTGCCGACGGCCAGATCTATGCAATCGCCCAGGGCAACATCGTGGTAGGCGGCGTTGGCGCTTCGGCGGCAGGCAGCAGCACCACCATCAACCAGCTTTCCGCAGGCCGTATTTCCGGTGGCGCCACCGTGGAACGCGCAGTGCCCAGTACGCTGGGCGGCGGCGAGGTGGTCATGCTGGAATTGAACGATAACGATTTCTCTACCGCCAGCCGCGTGGTGGACGCGCTCAACAAACGGTTTGGGTCGGATACCGCGGTGGCGCAGGACGGCCGCGTGATTCGCGTGCGTGCGCCGATTTCCAGCGGCGACCGCGTGGCCTTCCTGGGTGCGCTGGAGAACGTCGATGTGACGCCGGGCAAGCTGGCCGCCAAGGTGATCCTGAATGCGCGTACCGGCTCGGTGGTGATGAACCAGAGCGTGATGCTGGAGACTTGCGCCGTATCGCACGGCAACCTGTCGGTGGTGATCCAGGCCGACAATGCCGTCAGCCAGCCAAATGCACTGGCCGGCGGGCAGACCGCAGCTGTCCAGAATGCGCAGATCTCGATCAACAAGGAACCCGGCAAGGTCATGCTGCTCAAGGGCGGCGCTTCGCTGGCCGATGTGGTCAAGGCGCTTAACGCCATCGGTGCGACACCGCAGGATCTGCTGGCGATCTTGCAGGCCATGAAGGCGGCGGGTTCGTTGCGTGCCGAGCTTGAAGTGATTTAAACACGGCGTTTATGCAGTAAGAGGCAGTAAGGCTGACGTCGTTATCTGCCTTGCCAACAATAACTGATTGCCAATCAAGGTACTTCATGCTCAACAAGATCAACCCATCCAATCCGACCGAAAATCTGGCCGTCGATGCGAATGGGCTGAACAGCCTGCGCGAGACGGCACGGCAGAATGGTAATTCGCCGGAAGCGGTCAAGGGGGCGGCCAAGCAGTTCGAGGCATTGTTCTTGAACATGATGATGAAAAGCATGCGCGATGCCACGCCGCAGAATGGTCCGTTCGATAACGAGCAAACCAAGATGTTCACCTCCATGCTGGACCAGCAGATGAGCCAGAACCTGGCGCAGCGCGGTATCGGCCTGGCCGATGTGCTCACGCGCCAACTGTCCGCCTCATTGCCGAAGAAATTGCCGGACGCGCAGGACCTGGAGCAGCAGCAACAGCAGTTGGACGACGGTTTGCAGATGAACATCCCCTTGGTCAAGGACATGAGCGAAGCCGACCGCGCCAAGTTCATCCAGAGTTTTGCCAACCAGCAAGCTGCTGATGGCACCGACCAGAATGGACAGGGACGCAACAAGCGCCGCTCCAACAAGCCCGCGCATGTCGAGGCATTCCAGAACCGTTTGCAGGCAGATGCCGAAATAGCAAGCCGCATGACCGGCATTCCGGCCAAGTTCATGCTGGCCCAGGCGGCCCTGGAAACCGGCTGGGGCAAAAAGGAAATCACGTCCCGCGATGGACGTTCGGCGCACAACCTGTTCGGCATCAAGGCTACCGGCAACTGGACAGGTAAGGTTATCGAAGCGACTACGATCGAATATATCAACGGCAAGCCGCAAAAGCGTGTGGAAAAATTCCGTGCATATGATTCGTATGCCGACGCTTTCCGCGACTACGCGAATTTGCTGCGCAGTAATCCGCGTTACGAGAAGGTACTCGCCAGTGCACAAGACGCACACGGATTCGCCTATGGCTTGCAGCGCGCAGGTTACGCGACCGATCCGCACTATGCCGAGAAGCTCTCACGCATCATCCGCCAATCCTTGTCGGCATAAGAACCGGCCCACACGCTCATCGGGAGTCGTTCGATTGTCCGATGGCATCGTGAATCCAGGTTCTCGGCACGCGTACAACGCTGATCGGTGCCGGCCGGAAACAAAAACGGCCGGTCCGATCTAAAGTTTTTGTAAAGCGTGCCGTAGACTTGGTTATTCCGTTAAAGAAGATCCAGCATGGCAACCAATATCTTTAGCATCGGTCAGAGCGCGTTGCAGGCGGCGATGGCAGCCCAAGCCACGACCAGCCACAACATCTCGAATGCGACCACTCCCGGTTACAACCGCCAGGTTGTCGTCCAAAGCACGGCTGGCGGCATCAACTATGGCTATGGCTTTGTTGGGCAGGGGACCCAGGTTGCCGAGATCAAGCGCGTCTATAACGATTTCCTGGTCAAGCAACAACTGGCATCGCAGACAACAGCCAGCTCACTGGATTCCTACTATTCGCAGATCTCCCAGCTCGACAATCTGCTGGCCGATAAGGACGCCGGCTTGTCGCCTGCGCTGCAGGATTTTTTCAAGGCCGTCCAGAACCTGGCCTCCAATCCGAATACCGATGCGTCGCGGCAATCCGTGCTGTCGATGGCTTCCACCCTGGTGGCGCGCTTCCAGAGCCTGAACGATCAGATGGCGCAAAGCCGTACCAGCGTCAATAACCAGATCACCTCGACCGTCAGTACGGTCAACTCGTACGCTGTCCAGTTATCCGAGCTTAACCAGGCGATCGTCAAGGCGCAAGGCGCCAGCGGCGGCCAGGCGCCGAACGACCTGCTGGACCAGCGCGATCAGGTGATTGCCCAGATCAACAAGTACGTCAAGGTCAGCACCGTGCCGCAGGATAACGGTTCGCTTAGCGTGTTCATCGGTTCCGGCCAGCCGCTGGTGGTGGGCGACCTGGTGACTACGCTGGTGGCGACGCCTTCCCCGGATGACGTGTCGCGCCTGCAGATCGGTTATCCGGTGTCCGGCGGTAAAACCGCCATCATTCCCGACAGTTTCTTCTACGACGGCGGCAGCCTGGGCGGTTTGCTGAAATACCGTACGGAGACGCTCGATCCGGCACAGAATTCCCTGGGCCGTATTGCCACGATCCTTGGTTCGACGTTCAACGACCAGCAAAAGCTGGGTTTGGACCAGAATGGCGTGGCCGGCACCAACTTCTTCAACCTCGCCAGCCCGGCGGTGTCGGGCAAGTCGACCAATAGCCCGACTGCCGCGATGACGGCAACCATCACCAATGCTTCGGCGCTGACCACCAGCGACTACACCCTGTCGTATGACGGTACCAACTACACCGTCACCCGCCTGTCCGACAATACCCAGACCGTCATCAACCCGGCCGCCGTGCCGGCGCCGGTGGTGGATGGCGTGTCGTATTCCGGGGTGACGATGGCCGCCGGCGACAGCTTCAAGATCAAGCCTACCGTCGATGGCGCCGCACAGTTGTCGCTGGCGCTGACCAATACGCAGCTGATCGCGGCGGCAGCGCCCATCGTCACGGGCGGCAATGCTGCCAGCAGCGTGGGCCTGAGCACGACAGGCAATACCGGCAGCGGCATCGCATCCAACACGTCGCTGGATACGTCGGTCTTTACGCAAGGTTCGACGCTGGGTTTTGCCGTCAGCACTGGCGGCGGTGGGCAACTGCAGCTTACCGGCACTTGGGCGGGGGTGGCTCCCGCGCCGTCTATCACGGTCACGGCGCCCGATGGTACATCCAGCACAGTGGCGGCAGGTACGGCATTCAATTACGTCCCGGGCTCCACGCTGAGCAGTGGCGGCGTGAGTTTCACGCTGTCCGGCACACCGGTTGCCGGCGACAATTTCAATTTCGCTCCGGTGGCCGGAAATAAGGGAACGGCCTCCATCAGCGCGGGTTCGGTCGACTCGAATTATCTGGCATCGCCGCTGACGGCGCCGATGAAGATGACCTATTCGACGACAGCGCCGGTCGGTTTCGCGATTTCCCCTGCGGTACCGGCGGCTGGCGGCGTCATTACCCACAAGGACGGCACGACGACGGCTATCGCCGGCGGCGCGACTAGCTTGCCGTATGTCGCCGGGGATTCGTACACCTTCGGCGGTATGACGTTCGCCATCAGCGGGCAACCGGCCAATGGCGACCAATTCACCATCTCGCCCAATACCAACGGTACCTCCGACAACCGTAATGCGCTGCTGCTGGCAGGCTTGCAGACCAAGAACACCATTGGCAATACCACCTATCAGGGATCGTATTCGCAACTTGTGGCAACGATTGGCAACAAGACCAACGAAATCAATGTGACCAGCACCGCCGAAAAGGCGCGGTTGGCGGCGATTACAGCGGAACAGCAATCCGAGTCCGGCGTCAACCAGGATGAGGAGCTGGCCAACATGATCAAGAACCAGCAGCAGTACCAGGCTGCGGCCAAGATCATCCAGGCGGCCAGCGACATGCTCAACGTGTTGTTCACGCTGGGCAATTAATCGAAGATTTTGAGGGAAGACTGACATGCGTATTAGCACCCAGATGTTGTATCAGATGAGCAATAACGATCTGACAAACATGCAAGGCCAGCTCCTTAAGCTGAACCAACAGGTTTCGGCCGGCCAGAAGGTGCTGGTGCCATCGGACGACCCGGTGTCTTCCGCTCGTGCGCTGGACCTGAACCAGAGCCAGGCGCTGAACGACCAGTATAAAATCAACCGCCAGAACGCCAACAGTTCACTGGCGCAGGTTGCCAGTACGCTTTCCAGTTTCACCGACATGCTGACCAAGCTGAAGTCGGACGGGATCAAGGCCGGTAACCAGTCGTTCAGCAATGCCGAACGCGCCAACCTGGCTGCCGAGCTGAAGGGCAATTTCCAGGAAGTGCTGGGCTACGCCAATGCAACCGATGGCCAGGGCAATTATCTGTTCTCCGGTTTCAAGAGCACCACCCAGCCATTTACGCTGGATGGCAATGGCAATGCCGTGTACAACGGCGACCAGGGTTCGATGACCTTGCAGGTCGATTCGACCCGCCAGATGGAAATCAGCGCTTCCGGCCAATCCATTTTCCAGGGCAATGGCCAGGATATTTTCCAGACCATGAACAACCTGATCAGCGTGCTGTCGGTGCCGGTGACCGAGGCCGCCAACAATGCCGACGAAACGGCCGCCAACACTTTTGAGTATCCTGCAGGTACAGGCCAGTTCCCGATCCAGGCATATAAGACTGCGCAGGCGACGCTGGATGCAACCGATCCCAATGATCCCACCTATGCAGCCAAGTTTTCCGCGGCCGCGGCTGCCAAACTGAAGTCGGATGCCGCCGATGCGGCGCGTACTCCGGTGGTCGGCAGCCAAGCCGCTCTGACACGCCAATTGGCCCAGTTCGGCACGCAGTTCGATGCCATGATCAATAACGTCGGCACCGCTACCGCATCGGTCGGCGCACGCCAGAATGAGTTGGATAGCCTGGACGCCGCCGGCCTGGTCAAGAATGAGAACTACACTGCAACGATCAACAACCTGCTGGGCCGCAATACTTCCGACGTGTCTGAACTGATCAGCGACCTGACGCTGAAGCAGACTTACCTGGCGGCGGCACAAAAAGTGTTTGTGTCGACCAGCAGCCTGACGTTGCTGAACTACCTGAAGTAATAAGAAGGCCCTGGCGCCCTCTGGGCGTGTATGTAGCAAAAAAGGCGAACCGTGGTTCGCCTTTTTTGTTGGGGGAACGATTTGCTCAGGGTTTGAAGCCAGCGGCAATGGGCGACATGTTGCTCAGCAGGCGCACCATTTCTATGCCGTCGGAGAGGAAGTGCTGCAGCGGCGTCAGCATGTAAGGCAGGCCGAGGCCGATCAGGATGAAGCCGGACAGCATGGTGACTGAAAAGCCGATACCGAACAGGTTCAGTTGCGGCGCCGCGCGCGTCAGGATGCCCAGTGCAAAGTTGGTGATCAGCAGTGCGATCACTAGTGGCAGCGACAATTGAAGTCCCATGCTGAATATGCGCGTCCCCCACAGGGCAAGGCTGTGAAAGCCTTCCGCAGTGATGGGTTGGGCGGAGATGGGCAGGGTATGGAAACTTTCCGCCATGACCGAGAGCAGGATCAGGTGGCCGTTCAGGCTCAGGAACACCATGGTCGCCAACAGCGAGAACACCTGGCTGATTACCGAGGTACGGCCTTGGGTTTGCGGATCGAAGAAGGCTGCGAATGACAGGCCCATGGTGGCGCTGGTAAATTCACCCGCTGCTTCGACGGCAGCGAACACGATGCGCATGGCTAAGCCCATGGACAGGCCGATGATCAGTTGCTGGGCCAGGACCAGCAATCCGGCCATCGACATGGGGTCGAGTGCAGCCGGTATCGGTACGTCAGGTCCGATCACCAGCGCTATCGCGATTCCCAGCATCACCTTGACCAGCATCGGTACGTTGGCACTGCCGAAGGGCGGCGCAGTCGCCAGCAGGCCCAGGATACGGGTAGTCGGCCAGATGAACATGGCGATCCACGTATAGAGTTGCTGGCTGGTGAAGTTGATCATTTGAAGCGATGCCGCGGGCAGGCTGCGACGCCGCCCGCAAAGGAGGATGAACTCGCCGCAGTGGTTTTACTGAACCATGGCGGGGATGCCGGAAAACATGGTGCGCATATAGTCCAGGATGATGGTGAGCATCCACGGGCCGGCGATGATGAGCGCAAGGAATACGCCGACCAGTTTGGGAATGAACGACAGGGTCTGTTCATTGATCTGGGTGGCGGCCTGGAAGATGCTGACCAGCAAGCCGATGATCAGCGCCGTCAACAGCATCGGCGCTGCAATCAGCAGGGTAACCTCCATGGCCTGGCGGCCCATGTTCATGACGCTTTCAGGAGTCATCAGGCTCTCCTAATAAAAACTTTGGGCAAGGGAGCCGATCAACAATTGCCAGCCGTCGACCAGCACGAACAGCATCAGTTTGAACGGCAATGAAACGATGGCCGGCGACATCATCATCATCCCCATGGACATGAGGATACTGGCCACCACCATGTCGATGATGAGGAAGGGGATGAAGATCGCAAAGCCGATCTGGAACGCGGTCTTGAGTTCGCTGGTGACGAAGGCTGGAATCAGGAGGCGCAGCGGCACGTCTTCCGGACCTTGCAGCGCAGGGCCGCGCGAGAGCTTGACGTAAAGCGCCAGGTCGGACTGGCGGGTCTGCTTGAGCATGAACTCCTTGAGCGGCGCGGCGCCCTTGTCCAGGGCCTCCATCATCTGGATCTTGTTTTCCGAGAAGGGCTGGTAAGCCTCGGTGTAGATGCGGTCGAACACCGGCCCCATCACGAAGAAAGTCAGAAACAGCGACAGCCCCACTAGCACCTGGGTGGGTGGCGTCGATTGCGTGCCCAGGGCCTGGCGCAGCAACGACAACACGATCACGATGCGGGTGAAGCATGTCATCATCAGCAGCGCCGCCGGAATGAACGACAGCGATGTCAGCAGGAGCATCGTCTGGATCGGCAGCGTGTAATTCGTGCCGCCGCCAGGCGCTGGCGTGCTGCTCAATGCGGGGATGCCTTGCTGGGCCGATGCCGCCAACGGCAGGCACAGCAGGAGAAGGAGCCAAAAACGGCCGGAGCGCAGCAGCGATGCCGCGCCGGCTGTCCATGGGTGAAGCCGGAAAGCGTGTCCGAATCGCGTCCCTTGCGGGTTAGGTTGTGCTGCCATCATTGCCTGCGCGGCCACCGTTGGTGGCGTCGCTGTTACGTTTATCCATGGTTTGCCGGAGCCAGGACGAGAACGCCGGCCCATTTGTTTTGGCCGCCTGGGCCGCTGCGTGTTCCTGGCGCGGCATCGTGGCCAGCGCATTGACGCGGCCAGGTGCAACGCCGACGACGATCCACTGGTCGCCGACCTCAATCACCATCACACGCTCACGCGTGCCCACGCTGACGCCGCCGATTACCTTGGCAGCGGCATTGCCGGTCAGGTTCTGCGCCAGGCCAAAACGCTTGAACAGCCAGGCGATCCCGGCCATCAGCGCCAATACCGCAGTCAGGCCGAGCAGCATGGTGAGCACGCTGCCGCTGGAGGAGGGCAGCGACGATGCTACGGGCGTAGCTGTGCCGGCGTTGTCTGCCGCCCATGCCTGGTTGAGGTGGAGGATGCAGCCGGCGCCCAGAAGGAGCAGGGCGGACACAGGTTTGGAACCAGATGGCGTCCGCCGGGGGCTGCGTGAAGAGGATGCTGCGAAGAAGCGATTCATTGAGTGGCGGCCGTCGCGCTCAGCGGTTCAGCTTACGGATGCGTTCTGCCGGCGTGATGATGTCAGTCAGGCGGATACCGAATTTGTCGTTGACCACCACCACTTCGCCCTGGGCGATCAGGCAGCCGTTGACCAGCACGTCCATCGGCTCACCAGCCATGCCGTCCAGCTCGACCACCGAACCTTGCGCCAGTTGCAGCAGGTTCTTGATGGCGATCTTGGTACGGCCCAGTTCGACTGTCAGCTGAACCGGGATGTCGAGGATGAAATCGATGTCGTTAGGCGTGTTGGTCTGGATATCGGTCGAGCTCAGGTCTTTGAAGACGGTGGCTGCTGCCGGCTGGGCGGCGATGCCCTGCTCATCTTCCATCTGGCCTTTTTTCTGCTCTTCCTCGGCTTGCGTCTGTTCGGCCATGGCCGCGCCCCACGGATCATCCTCCGCCGCGGTTTGACCTTCTACGTTCTCATCAGCCATTGCTACTCTCCTTGAAAGCTTTCCGGTGGTTCATTTTGGGTGATGGAAAGCAGCTTTTCGACGCGCAGGGCGTATTGGCCATTGAACTGGCCGTAGCTGCATTCCATCACTGGCACGCCATCGACCTGTGCATTGACGGTCTGCGTGGTTTGCAGCGGGATCACATCGCCGACTTTCATGTTGAGCAGGTCGGTAAAGGTAACGCGGGCAGTGCCGAAATTGACGATCAGTTCGACTTCAGCGGTCTGGATCTGCTGCTTCATCAGACGGATCCAGCGCTTGTCGACTTCCAGCGCTTCACCTTGCATGCTGCTGGTGAGGCGGTCACGCACCGGTTCGATCATCGAGTAGGGCGTGCAGATGTGGATTTCTCCGCTGACCGGACCAAGCTCGATGGTGAAGGTGGTGGCCACAACCACTTCGTTGGGCGTGGCGATGTTGGCGAACTGGGTATTCATTTCCGAACGAATGAATTCGAATTCGATCGGATAGATCGGCTCCCAAGACTTGGAATAGGTCTCGAAGGTGATTTCCAGCACGCGCATGATGATGCGCTGCTCGGTGGGCGTGAATTCGCGTCCTTCGATACGGGTATGGAAACGGCCGTCGCCGCCGAACATGTTGTCCACCAGCATGAACACGAACTGCGGGTCGAATACCACCAGGCCGATCCCGCGGAAGGGCTTGATGTGGACCAGGTTCAGGTTGGTCGGCACCACCAGGTTGCGGATGAACTCGCTGTACTTGGACACCTTCACCGGACCGACCGAGATCTCGGCGGTTCGGTGGATGAAGTTGAACAGGCCGATGCGGAACAGGCGGGCGAAACGCTCGTTGATGATTTCGAGCGTGGGCATGCGTCCGCGGACGATGCGTTCCTGCGTTGCCAGGTTGTAGGTACGTACCGTACCAGGAGCTTCTTCGACGACTTTGTCTTCGTCTTCATCTCCCGTCACACCCTTCAATAGGGCATCGACTTCTTCCTGTGATAGAAAGTGCTCGGCCATGGTATTTGACTTCTCTTACGCTCTTACTGCTGTTGGATCACGAAGGACGTATAGAACACGTCGGTGATCGCGGGGCCCTTGCCGCTTCCGGAGAAGGGTTCGCCCAACTGGTCGATGATCTCGTCGGTCAATTTGCGCTTGCCTTCGCTGGTCAGGAGGTCAGATGCTTTCTTGCTCGACAACACCATCAGCAAGCGGCTGCGCACCTGCGGCATGTACAGTTTGAGCGCTTCGGCGGTCGCTGTTGGGCACTTGCAGGGTCATGGCCACTTGCAGGTAGTGGTCGCCGGTTTCCTGCTGCAAGTTGACGACGAATGGTTCGATGACCACAAAGGTCGGCGCTTTGGCTTCGACCTTCTCTTCGGCATGCTCTTCGCTCTTCTTGCTCTTGCCGCCCATCATGAAGAACGCCGCCCCGCCAATCACCAGCACCAGGACGACGCCGACGATGATGAACAACAATTTCTTGCTGGATTTCGCTGGAGCCGCTTCTACTTCCGCACTCTTGGCCGGGGCTTTACCTTTTGTTGCCATCTACTTTCCTTTCTGTTCGTCAGCGCGTGTTGCTTGATATGTGCTTATCGGCAAAGAATTCTTATTGTTGAGTCCGGCGCGGACGATAATTCGATTCCCCGGTACTGCCATATGCTTGCTGCCTGTTTTTCTTATGCTGTGCTTTGCTCAGCTCAGGCGAAGGTGTCGACCAAGCCCAGGCCGCTGCTGGTGACTGCGGCGTTGCCCGTGGCTGCCACCGCGATGTCGCCATCCTCGTCTTTGCCGCCGAAGCTGCCGGAAGAGGACGACTTGCGAGCCTGCTGGCCGCTGGCGCCTTGCTGTTGGTTGGGCATGCCGGTGTTGACCGTGGCCTGGCCCAGCTGGATGCCTGCCTGATCCATCATTTCACGCAGTTTGGGCATGGCGGCTTCCAGCGCCTGCTTGACTTCGGGTTGGGCGGTAATGAAGGTGGCGTCGGCATGCGAGTTGTTCACGCTGAGCACGACCTGCAGCGGACCGAGGTCAGGGGGATTGAGCGTCAGCGAAGCGCTTTGGATGCCACCGTTGACCATCCAGGTGACTTTCTGGCCGACCGCCTGGTCCCAGCCGGCGCTGCCGACGTTGGGCTGGATCTTGTCGGTATAGGCGGCGCCGAACACCGCTTGCGGCTGGTTGGCGGCAATGGTTTGTTGCATGGCCGGCATTGTTACCGGGGCAGGCGCTGCCTGCAGCGCATCCTGCTTCACCGCAGCCAGCTCCGGCGCGGCTTTGGCGGTTTGGGCCCGGGCTGCCAATGTGCTGGTGTCTTCCTTTGGCGCCGCCTTGGCATCGGCGGTCAAATCGATGGCGGGTTTGTCGCCTTTGGTGGGGCGTGCGGCAGCATCGGTATCGGCATTTTGCTGCACGAGTTCGGGTGTGGCTTCCTTCTTGGCGTTGTTGGCGCTGACGCTGCTTTGCAGTGCCGAGAAGTCGATTTTCTTTCCCTTGCCATCGAGTGCCTGCGGCTGTTCATCGCTATCGCTCTGCAGGGACAGCTTCGGCGTGCTGCGCTTGGCTTGCGCCAGCAGATCGGCATCGGTGTCTTCGCCCTTGTCGTTGGTGACCGGCTTGACCACGTTCTGTCCGAGGTTGGCCACCAGAGCCAGCAGTTCGGCAGAAGCTTGGGCGGTGCTGTCGTCGGCCTTGTCATCCTCTTTGCCGTCGTCTTGCTTCTTGTCGGCCGAAGCGGTAGAGGTGGAAGTAGACGGTGTGGTGCTGCTGGCAGCGGCCGAAGATTGTACGGGTTGGCTCGGCTGCGCTGGCGCTTCGGCTGCGCGCGGCTTGTCCTGCGATTTGTTTTCGGCGTTGCGGTTACTGACCTGGCTGTTGAGCACCTGGTTGAATGGGACATCGGCCGTGAAACTGTCGGCCGGATTGGACGAACGCGAACCAGTGGCGGCGCTTTGCGAGCCGGTGATCACATTCAACAGCGGCAGGGATGTATTCATGGGATAGGCCTGTCCAGTAACTTGCTGATCGTTGGTCGGTCGTTGGTTTATCGTTTGTAGAAGGTCATGCGCGACGCATGTTCATCCGTTGTCTTCTGGTCGCGGCGGTTTTCCTTCTGCAATTCCTTTTCCTTGGCGCGTACTGCCAGTGTGTCATAGGACATGCGCTTGCGTTCACAGGCTTGCCATGCCAGCCGCGCATCGGCCACTCTCTGCTGGGTGCTGTACACCACGTCCTGCTGACCGGTGATCGCAGTATCGATCTTTTCGATGAAGAGCTGGAAGTTACGGTAGCTCAATGCCGTCAGTCCGGTCGTCAGGGTTTCCTGGAACCGCGCAGCGTAGTCGTCGCGATATTGTTGCAAGATAACAAGTTTTTGCTGCGCTTCCTCGCTCACGCGGATCGCCCGGCCGAGACGCTTGGTTGCATCGTCGGTTTCTTTGGTCGCCAAGTCGATCAGCGTCTCAAGTGCGGAGGGGGTAGCCATGATAGCTACGATTATATTTTTGGGGGCAGGCGCTCAATCAACCGAATAGAGCGGTAAGTTGCCTCAAGCTCTCTGATACATCGGCACGCTCCTGAATTCCCTGCTGCAAAAACGCCTCAATTCTTGGCAATAATGCAATGGCTTCGTCCAGGACGGGGTCGCTGCCTGCCGCATAAGCGCCCACGCTGATGAGGTCGCGGTTGCGCTGGTAGCGGGAGTACAGTTGCTTCAGGTGGCGCGTGCGGCGCTGGTGATCTTCGTCGGTGATGCTATGCATGGCCCGGCTGATCGATTGTTCAATGTCGATGGCAGGGTAATGCCCGGCTTCGGCCAGTTGCCGGTTGAGCACAATGTGTCCGTCCAGGATCGCGCGCGCAGCGTCGGCAATCGGGTCCTGCTGGTCGTCGCCTTCGGTCAGCACGGTGTAGAAGGCAGTGATGGAGCCGCCGCCTTCTTCGCCGTTGCCGGCGCGCTCGACCAGGGCCGGCAGTTTGGCGAACACCGAAGGAGGGTAGCCCTTGGTGGCAGGCGGTTCACCGATGGCCAAGGCGATTTCGCGCTGGGCCATGGCGTAGCGCGTGAGCGAATCCATGATCAGCAGCACATCCTTGCCCTGGTCGCGGAAATATTCGGCAATCGCGGTGCAATAGGCGGCGCCTTGCAGGCGCATCAGCGGCGGGGTATCGGCCGGCGCGGCCACGACCACCGATCGCGCCAGGCCTTCAGGTCCAAGGATCTGCTCGATGAATTCCTTTACTTCGCGGCCGCGTTCGCCGATCAGCCCGACCACGATCACATCGGCGCTGGTGTAGCGCGCCATCATCCCCAGCAAGACGCTCTTGCCCACGCCCGAGCCTGCAAACAGGCCCATGCGCTGGCCCCGGCCGACAGTGAGCATCGTGTTGATGGCGCGTACGCCGGTATCGAGGATGTCGCGGATGGGGGCGCGGTTGAGCGGGTTGGCGGCGCGCACGGCCAGCGGCGCCGAGCGTTCGGTGTGCAGGGGGCCAAGGTTGTCGAGCGGGCGGCCGGCGCCGTCGAGTACGCGTCCGAGCAATTCGTCGCCGACCGGCAGGCGGCGGCTGTGCTCGTCGACGCGGCGCGGCGTAAAGCTGATGGGGCCGGTGCGCGGCGGCGGCTTGACCGGCTCGACGGGGAACACGCGGGTCCCCGGCACGATGCCTTCGACATCGCTTTGCGGCATCAGGAACAGGCGATCGTCCTGGAAGCCGACCACTTCGGCTTCGATCATGGTGCCGTTGGGCAAGGGGACGTTGCAGGGGCTGCCGACCGGCAGTTTCAGGCCGACCGCTTCCATCACCAGGCCGGCGACGCGCGTGATGCGCCCGGCGGTCTGGGTGGCTTCGGTCATGTCGATCAGGCTGCGGCAGTTATGCAGGTAGGCTTGCCACAGGCTGCTGTGGGAGGGCATCGGGGAGTTCATGTGGCGCTCCCTTGCAGGCGGTCGAATCGGGCCGGGCGGACGGACGGCATGGCGTCAGTCCAGCCAGTCAAGTTGCTTGGAGAGCGATTCTGCGAGGCGTTTCCAGCGCGTCTGCGTGGTGGCGTCGATCTGGTTGCTGCGGGTCTCGACGCGGCAGCCGCCGCGTTCGATCTGTGCATCTTCTTCGATCTTCCAATGGTGCTTGGCAAGCTCATCGCCCATGTGTTCACGCACCAGCGCGGCATCCTCGGGGTTGAGCGTGAGCGTGGCCGGCAATTGCAAAACCGGCAGCGAATGAATGGCTGCGCTGACGGTGGGAAGAACCAGTTCCGGACGCGCGTTGAGCGCGGTTTTCAGCATCGCCTTGGACAAGTCCAGTGCGAGATCGAGCAGCTCCGGCGCCATGGTTTCGCTGCATTGCGCGACTTCGGTGCCGAAGTTGACGGCGATCTGGCGGAAGTGCTGGATGGCTTCGTTGATTTCTTTCTGGCCTTGTTGCAGTCCGGCCATGTAGCCCTCGGCACGGCCCGCTTCCAGGCCGTGCTGGTGGCCTTCGGCGAAGCCCTCCTGGCGGGCAGCTTCGCGGATGGCGTCAAGCTGCTCGGCAGTCAATTGCGGCGGCGGAGGCGGCTCTTCGTCGAGCGGATCCTCGTAGGCCTGCGGCTCGGGCTCCGGCTCAGGTTCCGGCTCGTTGAAAGACGCCAGCTCCCATCGCTGGTAAGGCGTCATTTCTTCTTTGGGAATGATCTTCGCTCGCATGGCTCTACATTAACTCCAACCAGACAGCATCAGATGAAGGCATCTTCGCCCTTGGCGCCCAGCACGATCTGTCCTTCGTCGGCCAGGCGGCGCACGATCTGCAGGATCGCCTTTTGCTGCGCATCGACTTCGGACAGCCGGACCGGTCCCTTGGACTCCAGGTCTTCCCTCATCATTTCAGCAGCGCGCTGCGACATGTTGGCGAAAATCTTGTCGCGCAGGCCCTGCGAGGCGCCCTTGAGCGCGACGATGAGCGATTCGGACTGGACTTCGCGCAGCAGCAGCTGGATGCCGCGGCCGTCGATGTCGATGATGTTCTCGAAGACGAACATCTCGTCCATGATCTTCTGCGCCATGTCCTCGTCGTAGGAACGCAGGTTGTTCATGACCGAGGTTTCATTCTCGCCGGACATGAAGTTCAGGATCTCGGCCGCGGTGCGGATACCGCCCATCTGCTGTTTCTTCAGGCTTTCGTTGCCGGTCAGCAGCTTGGTCAGAACGTCGTTCAACTCCCGCAACGCCGCCGGCTGCACGCCGTCCAGGGTTGCAATACGAAGGATCACGTCGTTGCGCAGACGTTCCGTGAAATTGTTGATGATGCCGCAGGCATGGTCGCGCTCCAGGTGAACCAGGATGGTGGCGATGATCTGCGGGTGTTCGTTGCGGATGAGTTCGGCCACCGACTGCGCGTCCATCCACTTGAGGCTTTCGATGCCGCTGGCATCGCGCCCGCCCAGGATACGGTTGAGCAGGGAGGTTGCCTTGTCGTCGCCCAGCGCCTTGGTAAGCACGCTGCGGATGTATTCGTCCGAATCCAGGCCGAGCGAGGAGGCCTGGCCGGTTTCGGCCACGAACGCTTCCAGCACGACATTGATTTCTTCAAAGCTGACGTTTTTGAGGGCCGACATGGCAGCGCCGAGCTTTTGGACTTCGCGCGGGCCGAGATATTTCATGACCTCGGCGGCCTCGTCCTCGCCCAGTGCCAACATCAGGATGGCACCTTTTTGAACGCCGTCGTTACTCATTATTCACCCATGCCTTAATGATGCTTGCCACCAGTTTGGGATCGTTCTTGGCCCACTGCTTGGCGATTTCGAGGTTGGCCTTGTACTGGGCGCGCTCATCGATTTCGGCGTCGCTGCCGGACAGGCTGACGATGGCGTCCGGATCGTCCGGATCGAAGCCGGCGGCGACTGCGGCGGCCGCCGCAGCGGCTTCGGCCTCGGCCTTTTCCTTGGCCAGGCGTTCGCGCTCTTCGCGGCCGGACAGTTTCCAGATGATCGGGCGCAGCACGCCGAAGTAGAGGTACAGCAGCACGGCGGCCAGCAGCACGTACTTGCCGATCTCCTTGGCCAGCTCGATCATGTTCGGCTGCTTCCACAGCGGCAGCTCCGGCTCGAGATCGGTGCTGAACTGGGTATTGACCACGTTGAGCGAGTCGCCGCGATCCTTGCTGTAGCCCATCGCTTCCTTGACCAGGTCGCTGATCTGGTTGCGTTCGGCTTCGGTCAGCGGACGCATGACGATCTTGCCGGTGTTGTCGATGGTGCGCTTGTAGTTCACCACCACGGCTACCGTCAGGCGGCGTACGCCACCCATGGGCTGCTGCGTATAACGGACGGTCTTGTCGACTTCGTAGTTGACCGTTTCGTCCTTGCGCGAATTGCCGCTTGCCGTGGGGGCTGGGGCTGCGCCGTTAGGCGTTCCGGCTGCACCTGCCTGGCCCGGCGGTACCGGGTTGACGATCTGGGCGGTAGCCGGGGCAGGGGGCTGGTTGGTCAGCGCGCCTGGAACGCCGGAGGTGCCGGTGGACGAGTTGGACGCTTCGCTGCTTTGCTTGCTGCGAACTGCGGCAGTGTCTTGCGTCTGGTTGGGCTTGTAGGTTTCAGCGGCTTGCTCGGTGCGCGAGAAGTCGACATCCGCGGTCGCCTCGGCACGCACGTTGCCATTGCCGACGATAGGAGCGATGATCGATTCGACGCGTTTGACGATGTCTTGCTGCAGGTCCTGGACGTATTTCAGCTGGGTCGGATCCAGGGTATTGGTCTGGGTTTGCTTGGTGGTGTCGGAGAGCAGGTTGCCGTTTTGGTCGACGATGGTGACGGCCTTGGGCGAGAGCTCAGGCACGCTGCTGGCCACCAGGTGGACGATGGCGCTGACTTGCTGGCCATCCAGGAAGCGGCCGGGATAGAGGCTCAGTACGACGGATGCAGTCGGTTTTTGCTGGTCGCGCACGAATACCGAGGCTTTGGGCAGGGCCAGGTGCACACGGGCGGTTTGCACCGACGACAGCGATTGCACCGAGCGCGCCAGTTCGCCCTCAAGCGCGCGCTGGAAGTTGACTTGTTCAAGGAACTGGGAAATGCCGAGCTTCTGGTTTTCCATCAGCTCGAAGCCGACGTTGCCGCCCTTGGGCAAGCCTTGCGCCGCCAGTTTCAGGCGTGCGTCATGCACCATGTTCTCGGGAACGAGGATGGCCGTGCCGCCTTCCGAGTACTTGTAGGGCACGTTCATCTGCTGCAGAGAGGCTACGATGGAGCCGCCATCGCGGTCATTGAAGTTGGAGAACAGAACCCGGTACTCGACCTTTTGGCTCCACATCCAGATACCGATCATCAGGGCGATGGTGGCCGCTGCGGCGACAATCAGCAGCACTCGCCTGCCTTGTTGCGAGCGCGCATAACCCAGCACGCCATTCTGGTTGGCGGTCATCTGATCGGACGCGGCACTTCCCGCAGTACCGTTCTCGTCTGCAGGGGAGTTTGCGTCGTTGGTCATCGTACCATCGGCTGCTACCGCCATGATTTCCCCTCTGGCGCACCCTCGGTTGCCAGGTTGATAATGACTTTGTTCACTGCTTATTTGCCCTTGAATAGGATTTTTGCTTAGTGTGGATTGTCCGTTGAGCGAGGGAATTTGATCGGCCGAACAGAATGGCAAATTCCCCGCTTATTATTGCGAGTTGTAAATGCAATGATGTTAAGGTTCTGGTATAGAGGGCGGCATTGCGGGTAGCGTACCCAAAGCAATGACGAAGACTGAAACCGCGAGGTGGGATATGGCAGTTGAGAGTGTAATTGATACCAGCAGGATTGAGGCAATGGTCGCGCAACTGAAAGCGGCTGCGGCCCGTGCGCAGGGTGCCGTGGCGCCGGTGGAGCCTTCTTCCAAAGCCGAGAAAGCCGCGCCGCGCGTGGATTTCTCCGATGTGCTCAAAGGTGCGATCAATCAGGTTAACGATTCGCAGCAGCAGGCAGCCAAAATGTCTCAGGCGTTTGCGTTGGGGGACGATAACATCAACCTTTCCGATGTCATGATTGCATCGCAGAAGGCCAGTATTTCTTTCCAGACCAGTATCCAGGTTCGCAACAAGCTGGTTTCGGCTTACCGCGACATCATGACGATGCAGGTTTAACAGATTGTTGATATTGCAGCAGATGGTAATGCGCGGTTATTTTCTCGGAAAATGAGATTGTTGCTGTGATTGCAATAAAAAAAGCCCGCAGATGCGGGCTTTTTTTATTCGGCAGCACGTTTTGCTTAGAGCATGCCGGAGGCTTTCGCGTTTTGTTCGCGTTCCAGCTTGGTGATGAAACGTTGGACTGCGGCTTCAACCGCACGCGAGAGATTGATGAATTCACAACCGAAGCGGTTGACCGTCTTGCCGGTAGCCATCTTGAATTCCTTGCAGTCGCGAATCTGCAGTTTGACCGAAACGAGAGTATTGTCGGCCAACTCCAGCTGGCAGTCTTCGTAGATCACGCCAGTGGTGGTCGGCAGGATCTTTTTTTCATCCGTAATGCCTACGCCGCCCCCGCTGATATTGTTGAGCAGGGTGATGATGGTGATGAAGGAGCCATCCGGTTGTGTGATGCGGAAGGTGCAGCGCAGCGGTTTGGCGATCGGCGTGGCGATACGGAAGTATTCGCGGCGCTGCAGGCGCACCAAGCTGGCCGGAATACCGACTTTCAGGGCCGGCCGGTTTTGGTATTCGACCTTATAGGCTTTGTCGGCGGTAAACGTGATGCGGATGTTGTTGTACAGTGCCTCGAAGCCGATGCGGTTGCTGGTAACGATATTTTCGTTGAGCGACGCACTGGGGGCGGCATCGATGATCAGGGCATTGGCGGCTTCGTCGATTTCCAGTATCGAGGTGATGATGGACTCGTCACCACCTTTGATCAGCAGGCTCAGCAGCTGGTTTTTCTCCAGCATGTTGTTGAGGAGAGAAATGATCTCCCTCCGTGAATGAACCCGGTATGGGCTGTCGTCATCGATCTCGTCGTTGTTGGCCATCTGTGCGTCTTGTACGTCCGAATTCAGCGAATAGGATCGCTTTCCCCTGAGGTATTTTTAGTGTGGATTGACCCTGTATCATACATCACCGGTCCGCTTAATTGCATATTTTCAATACGATATAGCCAGGCCAGTAATTCAGCGACGGTACGATATAACGCGGGGGGGATCTGCTGGTCCAGTTCGACTTGCATCAGCAATGAAACCAGTTCTTTCGATTCGTGGACATAGACGCCGCTTTCGCGGGCACGGGCGATGATGGCCTCCGCCACCAATCCGCTGCCTTTGGCGACGACCGTAGGGGCCGCCTGGCTGGCGTTATAGGCGAGCGCAACCGCGTTCTGCAGGGGGATATTAGGCTTCTCCATCTTGCTTGACGATCAGCGAGTCCAGGGACGTACCGGCGGCCGACATGGCATCGGCGAACATGGCGCTGTTGTTGCGCAGCGCGGCGGCGGTTTTTTCATTGTCTGTCTTGACCTGCACGTGGATCTGCTGGCCGATCAACCGGATCGACGCGGATACGCCGCCTAGGTGCTCGAAGTTGAAGCGCACCAGGCTATGCCAGGCAGGAGGCGCGGCTTCATCATCCTGTTGCTGGGCGTTGCCGTCCTGCTGTTCCTGGCTGATTTCCCATTCCATGTGCTGGCCTGGCCAGACTTCGCCATGCCAGACGACACGCTGCTGCTCCAGCGCGTTGAGCTGCAGGTTGATGATTTGGCCCAACTGGCTTTGTGCCGGGTCGTTCTGGTTCAGCAGATTGATGTCGCCGGAATTCTGGCGGGCAACCAAGGCCTGTGGTTCCTTCATCAGTTCTTCTGCCGGCAGCTTCCCTTCAGCCCAGGCCGAGACATGGGATTCGTAAAATACGCCGCTGTAGGAGATGGCATCGTGCAGCGCCGCTGCGAGCTGGCTGGCCGGAGCCCCGGCCTGCGATACCAGTGCGGCAGGGGAAGACACGTGGTTGGCGACGCTGCCTTGCTGGGAGGCCTGCAGCAAGCTGTCGATCAGTTTGCCGGCATTGCTGAGGGTGGTAGTGCTGCTGGCAGGGGCGTTGGATTGCGCTTGCCGGCCGCCTTTGGCACCTGCATCTAGCGGAACCTCTTCATTTTCGGCGACTTGGCCAGCCCCTTCGCGGGTGACTGCCTGAAGCGATCGCAGATCTTTCTGCATGGCGCGTCCGGCAGTGCTAAGCGAAACCGCGGCACTTTCTTCGTCGGCATGCAGGCTGCCTTCCTTGATGGCGAAGGTAGGGCGGGGATCCTTGGAGACAAGCGTCAGTATCAGCGCGTCGCCCGTGCGCGAACTGGGTGGCAGCACCATGCGCGCTGCCGTATTGGCAATGCGAACCAGGTAGGTTCCGTCATTGAAATTGGAAAGGATGCGCCCGGCCATCTGCTGCCCGATGGCGATCTGCGCGAGGCGGCTGAAGGCTTCCTGCTTGGTATCTGCGACCGAAACGATTGCGGTCGTGGCTACGGCGGCGTTGACAGGCTGGACGGCGCTGGCGATATCGGCCCGCGGTAACATGATCAGTTACCTATGCCGTAGGTGTTGAGCAGTTTTTGTTCGGTCTGGTTGCTTTGAATAAGCGCCGACAAACGGCGCAGGCCCGGTTCCGTCAAGTTGCGGATATCTCGGTCATCCTCCAGGATTTTCCGGATGATATCGACTTTGCGGTTACGGTGCTGCTCAGAAAGGGAAACGTTATCCTCAAAGTTCTTGAGGGCCGCAATATGCTTGCCGCACTGGGTTTCCAGCGAGGTCAGCAGTTCCCAGTCGCCGGCATGCGCGGCAGACCGCATCTCGTCGGTCAATTTGGCGACCGACTCATAGATGGCGATGACGTGGTCACCGTTCATATTCACGCTTTCGCATAGCTGTTTTGGGGATGGCCGGCGTCATGCGCGACCGGCATTTTCGGTGCAGCATTTTCAGCCGCATTCGGCCCGATTTGTTCCCAGGCTGAACGGATGTCGTCGAGCAGTCCGTGGATCTCAGTCAGGATGGCCGGGTTGTTGCTTGCATTGGCTTCGAACAGGCGGCGGCTCATGTATTCGTACAACGCATCCAGGTTCAACGCCAGGTCGCCTCCGACATCCTTGTTGAGGCTGGCGCGCAGGCCATTGTCGATGATCAGGATAGCTTTGGTGATGGACTCGCCCTTGTTCTTGATATCGCCTTCTGCCATGTACTTCTTTGCCAGCGCAATGGCCACCAATGCGCCATCGAACAGCATGGTAATGAGCTTGTGCGGGCTGGCGGCAAGTACACCGGTTTCCATGCCGATATTTGCGTAGGCATTTGCTCCGCGTTTCATGCTTCCGAACATCATGTTCTCCTATGTTCGCTGTGTCAGCTTGCCTTGGGCAGGTTTGCCAGTTGCTGGGTCAGGTAACTTTGCGTCGACGCCATGCTGGCCAGGGTAATGTTGAGCTGGTTGAACTGGTTGGTGTAGGAATCCTTCAGGTTCGACAAGCGGGTTTGCACCGCTGTCTGGCGATCCTGATTGATTTTCAAACTGGCTTGCAGACCGTTGGTTTTGCTCGCGATGATACCGCTGTCGCTCAGGATGCCGTCCAAGAGGGATTGCAGCTTGGTGACAATACCATTTTTGGATGAGGTGGTGTTGGTCGTGTCCGGGTCTGTGGCGTTGAAGAGGTTGGCAATTCCGGCAAAATTATTGGTTGCCGCAGTTGACAGCTTTGTTGCGTCAAGAGCAAGTGTGCCGTCTTTTTGGAAGGAAATGCCAATATCGGACAGGGTGCTGATGCCGTTGCCGCCGTCCACCGAACTGAAGAGCGTGCTGCGCAACTGGGTCATGATGTTTTGCACCGACGATTCGCTGGCCAGCGGCGAGGATGTCGTGGATTCCCCCAGGGTGGTCGAAGGGGTTTGCTGGGTCATGCTGGTGATTGCCTTGGCCAGCGTGTTGTACGCAGAAACGAAGCTGTTGGCCGCCGTAGTGACGCCGGAAGTGTCGTTCGAAATATTCAGGGTGAAGTTATCGGCTGAAGTCGTGACCTTGGCCAGATTCAGTGTGACGCCGGAAATAACGTTTTCGACCTGGTTGCTGGCGCTGGTGACGGTCACGCCGTCAATCGACAGCTTGGCGTCTTGTGCTTTGAGCAATTGGCCCATGCCGCTCATGGTGAGGCCGGTGTAGTCGCCGGTGCCGGTCAGCGAGACGGCGCTGGTCGCCGCCGAGCCAGTCGGGGTCAGCACCAGGTGGTCGTTGCTGCCGTCGTTGCTGATGCTGGCCGTGACGTTGGCGCCGGCGGCATTGATCGAGGCCATCACTTCGCTCAGGCTGATCGAACCGTCGTTGTTGGCGTCATTGAGGGTGATGGCAGTGGTCGTGTCGCCGACCTTCAGGCTTAGGGTGCCGTTGGTGAGGCTGTATGGCTGGCCCGGCGTCACATTGGGCGAGGAGAGCGTGCCGCTTGGGTCGAACGAGAAGGCAGCGTAATTGTCGGTGCCGGTGATCTTGATGGTGTTGGCGGCGCCGCTGTTCTTGGCCGTGATGACCAAGTGGTCGTTGGTGCCGTCGCTGACGATGGTGGCACTGACGCCGGCGTCGCTGGCGTTGATGGCATCGCGCACGCCCTGCAGGGTGTTGGTGGTCGGCTTGATGATCGTGGTCGAGCCGGTACCCGTCTTGATCGCCAGCAGGCCCTTATCGAACGTAGTACCGGGAGCGAATCCGGCCGAACTCAGCTTTTGCGTCTGCGCCAGTTGGGAGACGGACACATTGTAGCTGCCCGAGGCTGCCTGGGATGCATCGCGCGGCGCCTGAATCTGGGCCATCGCACTCGGAGTCGAGCTGGACGGGTCGTAGGCAAAACGGGACAGAGTGTTGTTGGACGTGACCTTGATGGTATTGGCTGTGCCGCCGGTGTTTGATTCCAGCACCAAGTGATCGCCGTTGCCGTCGGTAACGATGGACGCGGTCACGCCTGCTTTGGAGGCATTGATTGCATCGCGTACGCCGCTCAGGGTTGCATTGGCCTGGAGCGTGACAAAGGTGGGCGAGTTCGTGCCGACCTTGATGGCGATCGAGTCGCCGGCATTGAATGTTGTACCGCTGGAAACTCCGTCGGATTGGATTTTCTGCGCGAGGATTTTGGTCGACGCGTCGGTATTGATGTCGGCGGTGAATGGATCGGTGGTGAGGCTGGTACCAGTGCCGGCATTGCTGACGCTGCTTTTTTGCGAGCTGAAGCTGGCGGCGGTCAGTGCTTTAATGGCGCTTTGATACGACGACAACGCACTCTTGAGGTTGCCGTAAGCGGAGATAAGAGTGTTGTAGCTGCTGGCTTGGGTCGTCAGCGGTGTCAGTTGGGACTGGCTTTCCGCTGACATCAGCTGGCTGACTAGCGTGGAAACATCAAGAGGACCCGCCGAGGTGGAGATGGTACCGGTGGAAGTCGCCATTGTTCACTCCTGAATCTATGCGTTGCGCACGGCATCATGCAGGCTACGGCGCAGTCAAGAGTGACGATTGTTGGCTCTCAAGTACGGCGTCGGTGCAATAAGTTGACGCTGTGCAAAATAAATACTCGAATCCGTTATGAACTGTGGTGCACGAAACAAACATGCGCAATGCGGACCACATTGGCGCACGGCTCTTTCATGTCACTGCAGTTCGTACCAGACTCAAACCTTGTGGTTGATCAGCAAGCCTTGCATCTTATCAATCGATTTTGCAATCGCAATCGCTTCTTCACTGGGAATCTGGCGAATGACGGTATCGGTAGCCGTATCGACAACCTTGATAATCGTTTTGCCGGTATCCTGATCTTTCGAGAAGTTCAAGGCCGATGCGTTGGCGGCAGCGAAATCATTCAACTTGCTAACAGCATCATTAACGTCGCTTTCAACTGCACGGCGGGCTTCCGGAGTCGCAGCCGGTGCAACGGTCGATACCACTGGATCTGGCTTTGCGGCAGTCTGCGGCAGCGCGTATGCGGTACCGGAGTCACCTGCAGCTGTTATATTAAGTGGGGCAATCGACATGGTGTTACTCCCTTCCTTAAAGGAACGTGCGGAGAATATTGTCTATCCTCCGCACGTCATCCTACCTAGCTCTCAAGCTTATTTCAACAGCGAGAGAACCGACTGTGGCGAGGAGTTCGCTTGCGACAGCATTGCGGTACCAGCTTGTTGCAGGATCTGCGCACGGCTCAAGTTCGACGTTTCCGCAGCGTAGTCGGTATCCATGATACGGCTGCGCGACGCGGTGATGTTCTCGCTCGACACTTGCAAGTTGCTGATGACCGCGGTGAAGCGGTTCTGCACAGCACCGAATTCCGCGCGCTTGGACGAAACCAGGTTGATGGCCTTGTCCAGGTTCTTGATCGCGTTTTGCGCATCGCTTTGCGCGCTCGGGGCGGCAACTGCTGCATCCAGGCTCAGCTTGGCGCTGTCGATGGAAGCTTGCAGGGTCACAGCCGAGGAGGCCAGTGCGTCAGCGGTCAGTGTCGAACCAGTGGCGAACAGGTTGTCCAGAGCAGCCTTGGCCGAGGTATAGGTGGCTTGGGCAGTGCTGACGCCGGTAGTGTCGCCCAGACCGATCAGGCCCTTGGCGCTGGTGCCGATCACGCTGGAGATGGTGCCGTTGTTCGACAGGTCGTCCAGAGTGATGGTGATCTGGTCGTTCAGCTTGTTGTCAACGACGTTGGCGCCGACTTGGAACGACAGGGTCAGCGAAGACGAAACGCTGTTGGAATCGGAACCGACACCAGCCGAAGCACCTTGGCCCACGCCGGTGAACAGGTTCTGGCCGTTGAAGGAGGTGCCGTTCAGTACGCGGAAGACTTCTTGCGACAGTTGCGTGTATTCGTCGTTCAGGGTCTTGCGGTCCTGAGCGCCGTTGGTGCCGTTGGCTGCTTGAACAGCCAGCTCGCGCATACGCTGCAGGTTGTCGGTCACGGTCGACAGAGCACCTTCAGCGGTTTGCGCCATCGAGATACCGTCGTTGGCGTTACGTTGTGCAACTGCCAAGCCCTTGATCTGGGCATTCATGCGGTCGGCAATTGCCAGGCCGGCGGCATCGTCCTTGGCGCTGTTGACGCGCAGGCCGGAGGACAGGCGTTGGATGGAGGTATTCAGCGACGCTTGCGACGCACTCAGATTGCGTTGCGTATTGAGCGACGGAATATTGGTATTGATGATTGATGCCATGCTAATTCTCCTAAGATTTGAGACCGATGATCCGAGTTTCAGTGCTTAACTTTGGTCTTCTACCCATGAGTCCCAGGCGTTTCAACCTCTGTTGTATGCGTTATCGGTTAGCCTTGGAAAAAGTTTAGGGCTATTCGCAAAAAATCTTTTCAGGGCTTTCCGAACCAAAACTGCGTGCTTAAAAAGTAACCAAGCAAATCCCTTTTCGGCGTCTTCGTCCAAAACTTTAGGCTTAATTGCGCAGCGGGAAGATTCGATTGCAAAAAATCTGAGCCAAGAGGAGGGGCGAGTGCTTTTTTGTTGCCTGATTTGCATTTTCAGGGTGTTTTGTGAGCACCCTGAAATGGACCAATCAAGGGGGTAAAGCCTCGTTTTTTAGGGGGGAGAGGGGCAAAAATATTGATCCAACTCTCGTTTTGCACGCCAGTGGTTTTTAGCGATTGCGCATGGAAGTAAGTTCGATTGCCATTTTGTCAATGACGGCTTCCCAGTTGCCTTCTTCCGGTTGGCGGAATAGTCGAGTGTTCGGATACCACACGCAGTCGTCACGATCGAGCAGCCAGCGCCAGTCTGGCGTATGCGGCAGCATTACCCAAGCGGGGCCGCCGAGTGCGCCCGCCAAGTGCACGACCGATGTGTCGACGCTGATGACGACATCGAGATTGGCGATCACCGCCGCCGTATCGGCAAAATCCGTGCATTCGTCGCCCAGGTTGAAGACAGGGAGGCCGGGTTGCAGGTTTTTCAGGTCCTCGGTGGGTTTGCCTTTTTGTAGCGAAAAATAGTCGATGCCAGGAAGATTGAACAGTGGCAGCAGCTTGGCCAGCGGGATGGAGCGGCGGCGGTCGTTGCCGTGCTCCGGGTTGCCGCCCCAGACAAAACCGACACGCAGATTTCCCGGCTTGGACAGTTTTTCGATCTTGTCTTGCCAGATTGCCTTGTTGTCCGTTTCGGCCGACAAATAGGAGGGAAGGACGGGAATGTCGTCAATGGTATCGGTGCCTAATGCATGAGGCAGGCTCATCAGCATGTAGGCGTAATCGCAGCGGGGTATCGGGTCGCTCTCGCGAACCAGCATGATGTCCGGTGAATAGCTCTGGAACAGGCGATACAGGGGATTTTTGACGTGTACAGCAACCTCTGCCCCCAGATCCAGGACCAGCTTGGCATAGCGCAGGAACTGGATGCTGTCGCCAAAGCCTTGTTCGTGCATCAGGAAGATGCGCTTGCCCTTGAGCGGGGAGAGGCCATCCCATTTGGGGATGATCTTGAACAACTTGTGGACCACGCGATAGACCTCAGCCCGTTCGCGTGTGACCAGGCGGCTTTCATGGTTTGCCCAGCCTTCTTTCAGGTTGCCTTGCAGCAGCTGGCTCAGCGCCAGGTTGTGCATGGCGGTCGAGTAATTCGGCTTGAGTTCCAGCGCCTTTCTGAAATAGGGGATGGCTTCTTCGCGGCGGCCATGGTCGTGCATGATGGCGCCGATGTTGTTGTAAGTCAGGGCGTGGCACGGATCGAGTTCGAGCGCCTTGTTGAACAAGGCCAGCGCCTCGTCGACGCGATCCTGTGCGTTTGCCAGGCTGACGGCCAATTTGGCATAACTGTTGGCATCGTTGGGTATCAGTTCGATGACGCGCCGGTAATGCTCATGCGCCTTGTCGATCTCATCGAGCTTCAGGTAGGTGTCAGCGATCTTGTAATGCGCATAGGTGTCCGTTGAGTCCAGCAGCAAGGAGGTCTTGTGCGACTCAATGGCTTCCTTGTACATGTTCATGGCATAGAAGGCCTCACCCAGCGCGGTATGGGCGGGGGCGAAGCTGATCTGCAGCTCGAGCGACTTCATGATCGTCGATACTGCTTCGTTCAAGCGTTTGGCGTCAATCAGGGCCCGTCCCAGGTGGCTTAGCGGGCCCGGCGCGCCGGGCTCGCGCGCTACTGCGTCTTCAAAATAGGCAATCGTCGCCTCGGGATCGTTCTTTTCATGCAGGGCGTTGGCCAGGCCGATGCGGGCATCGCGGTTGTCATGGTCGCAGGCGATGGCGCGTTCGAAAAGCTTGATCGCTTCATCGACGCGATCCTGCCTGAGGACGCAATTTGCCAGGCTGGTGGCGTATTCCGCGTTATTCGGATCTCCGTCCATGGCTTTCCTCAGCCATTTTTCGCCCAGCGCATAATCGTATTCCTGTACGGCAATCAATCCACGGGCATTGTGGGCGAAGATCAGATTGGGGGCGCGCTTGAGCACCGCATCGCACTTTTGCCGGGCTTCGGCAAGCTTGCGCGATTCAAGCAGATCAAGGCTGGCGCGAACGTCAAGCAGATCTTGCAACTGGTATTTCGATGGTGGGGGAGATGCTTTTGATTTGCCCTTGCGCGTAGACATCAAATTTCCTTGCTATATGGATCAGTACCGTTCGCGAAGACGAAGGGGGAATGCGACAGCTAGGCATGATATGTGGCTACGCGGCTGGATGAAAGTGCGAACAGAAAGCGAAACAGGGCGTTTTTGCTCAGACTCAAACTTCGTTTTGCCGCGCCGACGTGGCATGCAAAACGAAGTGGTAGCGCGATGGAGGGGGCGCAGGGGCGAGCAACTTACCAGCTACGCAGCAACCCTACTGCGAGCCCTTCGAGCGCGAAGTCTTGCTCATCCTGGTGAATGACGATGGGTTTGAAGTCTGGATTTTCTGGCAGCAGGGTAATCGTGGCGCCGGATTTCTGGTAGCGCTTGACGGTGACGTCGTCTGCCAGGCGGGCAACAACAATCTGGCCATTGCGCGCCTGATCGGCTTTTTTGACTGCCAACAAATCGCCATCGAGGATGCCTGCGTCGCGCATGGACATGCCGCGTACTTTCAGGAGGTAGTCGGGTTTGCCGGAAAACAGCGCTGGATCTACCTGGTAGGTTTTTTCCACATGCTCTTGCGCGAGAATGGGGGAGCCGGCTGCGACACGGCCGACCAGCGGTAGGCTCAATTGCATCAGGGCGGGGTGGGGGAGTGCCATCTGGCGGCTGCCTGGCAGGCCGGCGACTGCCCCCGATTCCCGCAGCCGGATGCCGCGCGAAGTGCCGGGGGAGATTTCAATGGCGCCCTTGCGGGCCAGTGCCTGCAAATGCTCTTCGGCAGCGTTGGCGGAGCGAAATCCCAGTTCAGAGGCAATCTCGGCGCGCGTCGGGGGGAAGCCGGTATTTTCAATGGCATTCTTGATCAGATTGAGGATCTGTTCCTGGCGCGCGGTAAGCTTGAGCATGTAAGGTGCCTTTCTGTGGGGAAATGCTGTTTTTATCAACAGTCTGTATTTTTATACAGTTACCATCTTTGTGTCAACGGCAACATGTGGCGATGCAACGGATATCGCCCCTTATATATAAACAGAATGAAAATCAGTGGGAGGATCCACCCATTGTCGGGCACCGCAAGCCAACTTGTCGCCGCCAAGCCTCGCCAAATCCTTGCCAGGATTGCTGTTTGGCCAGATATCTTGTATGATTGCCGGCTTTCCTCTTCCCACACTCGTCTTGACGCCGGGGTGGGCGTTTTGTCAATAGTCCAAAAGGAGTCTACATGCGTCATTATGAAATCGTATTTATCGTCCACCCGGACCAAAGCGAGCAAGTGCCTGCGATGATCGAGCGTTACAAGGGCATCGTCACCACCCGCGGCGGCAAGGTTCACCGTGTCGAAGATTGGGGCCGTCGTCAACTGGCCTACCAGATCCAGAAGCTGGCCAAGGCACACTACGTCTGCCTGAACATCGAAGTCGACAGCGAAACGCTGGCCGAAATCGAAACCGGCTTCAAGTTCAACGATGCTGTCCTGCGCCACCTGACCGTCAAGATGAAGAAGGCCGAAACCGGTCCTTCCCCGATCCTGAAGGCAGTGCAAAAGGAAGACGCAGCCAAGAGCCGCACCGAAGCACCGGCAGCCTGATTGCGCAGCGCGATTGCATTGTGATCCATAGCGGAGAGTGAACCAGCTTCAAGTCATCGCCAGCCTGGCCGAACGTGATGTATTGCGTTATACGCCGGCCGGTATTCCGATTGTCACTGCCAGGTTGCAGCACCAGTCGGAGCAGATGGAAGCGGGGATCAAGCGCCTGGTGGAGTTTGACATTGCGGCCATGGCCGTCGGAGAAATCTCCGGTCGACTCAACAAGGCGGCGCTGGGAGCCATGTTCCAATTCACTGGTTTTCTGGCCCGCAGGAATCGCAACAGCAAGAGCGTCGTGTTTCACATCGTTGATTTTGATCCCGTCGGCTAGGCCGACACCGATCTCACCCAATTTATAGATACAGGAGCCTGATCATGGCATTCGGTAAAAAGTTCGATAAAAGCAAACTGAAGCAAAAGCGCCAACAGCAAAACCCGCTGTTCAAGCGTAAGAAATTCTGCCGTTTCACCGCCGCTGGCGTTGAACAGGTCGATTACAAGGACGTGGACACCCTGAAGGACTTCGTTCAGGAAAACGGCAAGATCATGCCGGCACGCCTGACCGGCACCAAGGCCCACTACCAGCGTCAAGTTGACACCGCGATCAAGCGTGCTCGTTACCTGGCCCTGCTGCCGTACACCGATCTGCACAACGCGTAATCGCCGCCGAGAAATAGGAGAAAAACATGCAAGTCATTCTGTTGGAAAAAATCGTTAATCTCGGTGGTCTGGGTGATGTCGTGCGCGTCAAGGACGGTTTCGCACGTAACTTCCTGATCCCGCAACGCAAAGCCCGCCGCGCTACCGATGCAGCCATCGCTGAATTCGAAGCCAAGCGTGCCGACCTGGAAAAGGCCGCCGCTGAAAAGCTGGCAGCTGCGCAAGCCCAAGGCGAAAAGCTGAACGGCACCACCATCGAAATCTCGCAAAAAGCGGGCGTCGACGGCCGTCTGTTCGGTTCGGTCACCAACTTCGACATCGCTGAAGCGCTGGGCAAGCAAGGCTTCGCAGTGGAGAAGTCGCTGGTTCGCCTGCCTAACGGTCCGCTGAAGACCGTTGGCGAGCACCCGGTTGCAGTTGCCCTGCACACTGACGTGGTGGTCGATGTGACCATCGCAGTCAAGGGCGAGCAAGCGTAAGCATTGCATTCGCTGCAATTCAATTTGCAATAAGAAAGCCGGGTTCGCCTGGCTTTTTTATTGCCGTCCGCCATCAAGGTGGACGCATTGCCGGCCGTATCACCAGGTCGGGATGGTCAAGTCCGGCAAACGGAAATGACCATGAAGATGTGGGCCGCGATTTGCCTCCGGCCTGAAACGGCCAACCCCCATAGCAGGTTATAATGCGCGCCATGAAAGAATCATCCCGCGCCAAGAAAGACTCCTTTCCATCGTTCCGCGGCCCCAGAGACTCCTCTGATCCCGAGGTCGATTCGTTACGCGTACCGCCACACTCCATCGAATCCGAGCAATCGGTCCTCGGCGGCTTGCTGCTGGACAACGCGGCATGGGATCGTATCGCCGATTTTGTCAGTCCTGACGACTTCTACCGTTACGACCACCGCATCATCTTCGAACATATCGTCAAGCTGATCAACGGCAGCAAGCCGGCTGACGTCATTACCGTCTACGAAGCTTTGTCCACCAGCGGCAAGGCCGAAGAAGTGGGCGGCCTGGTCTACCTCAACGCATTGGCGCAGAACACGCCGTCGGCTGCCAATATCCGTCGCTACGCCGAAATCGTGCGCGACCGCGGCGTCCTGCGCAAACTCATTACGGTGGCCGACGAGATTTCCGGCGATGCGTTCAATCCGCAAGGCAAGGACGTCAAGCAGATGCTGGACGAGGCCGAATCCAAGATTTTTGCCATCGCTGAAGAGGGTTCGCGTGGTTCGCAAGGCTTCATGGAGATCCAGCCGCTGTTGACACAGGTGGTCGAGCGTATCGATGAGCTGTACAACCGTGACAACACCAGCGACATCACCGGGGTACCTACCGGATTTATCGACCTCGATAAGATGACCTCGGGCCTGCAGCCAGGTGACCTGATCATCGTCGCGGGGCGTCCCTCCATGGGTAAGACGGCATTCTCGATCAACATCGGCGAAAACGTCGCCATCGACAGTGGCCTGCCTGTGGCGGTGTTCTCGATGGAAATGGGCGGAACCCAGCTCGCCATGCGTATGCTGGGCTCGGTCGGCCGTCTGGACCAGCACCGTCTGCGTACCGGCCGCCTGCTGGATGAGGACTGGCCTCGCCTGACGCATGCCATCCAGAAAATGAACGATGCGCAGTTCTACATCGATGAAACACCGGCATTGAGCCCGATCGAATTGCGTGCGCGCTCGCGCCGCCTGGCGCGCCAATGCGGCAAGCTGGGCCTGATCATCATTGACTACCTGCAACTGATGTCCGGCAACGGCGGCAGCTCTTCCGAGAACCGCGCTTCTGAAATCTCGGAAATTTCGCGGAGCCTGAAGGGCTTGGCCAAGGAGCTCAACTGCCCGGTGATCGCGCTTTCGCAGCTGAACCGTTCGCTGGAGCAACGCCCCAACAAGCGCCCCGTGATGTCCGACTTGCGTGAATCCGGCGCTATCGAGCAGGATGCCGACGTGATTTTGTTCATTTACCGGGATGAGGTTTACAATCCGGACTCACCTGACAAGGGGACGGCGGAAATCATCATCGGCAAGCAGCGTAACGGGCCGATCGGCAGTATCCGCCTGTCATTCCTGGGCATGTATACCAAGTACGACAATTACATCGGTAATCTGGCCCAGCCTTACGGCGGCGATTGACGCATCATTTTTCGGCCGCGCGCAATGCCGGCGGCCATGAAGGGAACCACGGGCGGCTTTTTGCCGCTCGTGTCGTGTAAATAAGGCGCGGAGCCAGTCGGTTCGGCGCGCAAGACGGGCAGGGCGGGTTTTCGCGGGATGGGAGCGGAGCCCCGTATCGCCGGTCCGAAACAGCGCTTCATGCAAGCGCGAATCATTGACGAGAGAGTGAAACATGTTTGGACGATTGATGCCGACTGAAGGCAAATTCTTTGACCTTTTCAATCAGCATGCCGAATTGGGGGTTAAAGGCGCAAAGGAAATGGTCGCGCTGATGACCAATTTCGATGACCTCGAAATCCGCGTGCACGCGATTGAAACCGTCGAGAAGCAGGCCGATAAGGTGACCCATACAACCATCGACCTGCTGCACAAAACCTTCATCACACCGCTCGACCGCGACGACATCCACCAACTGATCACCCGCATGGACGACATCCTCGACCTGCTCGAAGATGCGGCCCAGACCATCTCCCTGTACGACATCAAATCCATTACTCCCGAGGCCAAGCGCCTGGCGGAGCTGTGCCTGGCTTGTACCGAGAAGGTGCAGGCCGCCGTGGGCCTGCTGCACAACATGGACAATTCGCGCCAGATCCTGGCGATCTGCCAGGAAATCGACCGCCTCGAATCGGATGCCGACCATGTGATGCGCGCGGCAATGTCCAAGCTGTTCCGCGACGAGCCCGATGTGCGCACGCTGATCAAGCTCAAGGCCATCTACGAAATCCTGGAAACCGTCACCGACCGCTGCGAAGACGTGGCCAACATCATTGAAGGCATCATCGTCGAAAACGCCTGATGCAGGTTGCCCGGCAGTTGCGGCAGCCGCCGCGCCTGCCGGTAACCTGGCCATGGCTGCGGGGCGGCCTCAAACAACGGTTTATCCATGCATACAGTTCAAATCAGCTTACATATCCTCGTACTACTGATCGTCTTGGCCTTACTGTTCGACTTCATGAACGGTTTCCACGATGCAGCCAATGCCATCGCCACCGTGGTGTCCACCGGTGTGCTGCGTCCGCAGACGGCAGTGGCCATGGCGGCGTTCTTCAACCTCGCCGCCGTCTTCGTGTTCCACCAGCTGCATGTGGCGGCCTCGGTGGGCAAGGGGACGATCGAGCCGGCCGTGGTTGACCATTACGTGGTCTTTGGCGCGCTCATCGGCGCCATTTTCTGGAACCTGGTCACGTGGTACTACGGTATCCCATCGTCGTCCTCGCACGCGCTGATCGGCGGCCTGGTCGGTTCGGCCGTGGCCAAGGCCGGCACCGGCGCGCTGATCTCCTCGGGCTTGCTCAAGACGATCCTGTTCATCGTGCTGTCGCCTTTGCTGGGCCTGCTGTTCGGTTCGATCATGATGCTCATGGTGTCATGGATATTCTTCCGCTCCACGCCGCGCAAGATCGATGGCTGGTTCCGTCGCCTGCAGCTATTGTCGGCCTCGATGTATAGCCTGGGCCACGGCGGCAATGACGCGCAGAAGACGATCGGCGTCATCTGGATGTTGCTCATTGCGGCGGGATATTCCAGTGCCGGCGCCGAAGCGCCGCCGATGTGGGTCATCATTTCCTGCTATTGCGCGATCAGCCTGGGGACGCTGTTCGGTGGCTGGCGCATCGTCAAGACCATGGGCCAGAAAATCACCAAGTTGAAGCCGGTGGGCGGTTTTTGCGCTGAAACCGGTGGTGCGATTACGCTGTTCATTGCCACGGCGCTTGGCATTCCGGTGTCGACCACCCATACCATCACCGGTGCCATCGTCGGCGTAGGCGCTTCGCAGAAGATGTCCGCAGTGCGCTGGGGCGTGGCCGGCAATATTGTCTGGGCATGGATTTTCACGATTCCTGCCTCGGCGTTCGTCGCTGCAATCGCATGGTGGGTCGGCGTCCGGATCCTCTGATCCTGCGCATGCCCTGATTCCTGCGATGCCAACAAAAAAGCCACCTTGCGGTGGCTTTTTTGTTGGGCATGAATATCCCGCTTACATCACAGTACATCGCTGGCATGGTCCGCCAGGCGCGAGCGTTCGCCACGCGCCAGGGTTACATGGCCGCTGTGCGACCAGCCCTTGAAGCGGTCGACCACATAGGTCAGGCCGCTGGAGCCTTCGGTCAGGTAGGGCGTATCGATCTGTGCGATGTTGCCAAGGCAGATGATCTTGGTGCCGGGGCCGGCACGGGTGACCAGCGTCTTCATTTGCTTGGGCGTCAGGTTCTGCGCTTCATCGATGATCAGGAACTTGTTGACGAAGGTGCGGCCGCGCATGAAGTTGAGCGACTTGATCTTGATGCGCGAGCGGATCAGGTCCTGGGTTGCGGCACGGCCCCATTCGCCGGCATCGCCATCGGATTTGTTGAGCACTTCGAGGTTGTCGTCGAAGGCGCCCATCCACGGCCCCATTTTTTCTTCTTCAGTGCCTGGCAGGAAACCGATATCTTCGCCCACCGGCACTGTCACGCGGGTGACGATGATCTCGTTGTAGAGCTTGGTTTCCAGCACCTGTGCCAGGCCTGCCGCCAGCGCCAGCAGGGTTTTGCCGGTACCGGCCTGGCCCAGCAGCGTGACGAAATCGCACTCGGGATTCATCAGCAGGTTCAGCGCGAAGTTCTGCTCGCGGTTGCGGGCAGTGATGCCCCACACGCTGTTCTTGACGTGGCCGTAGTCGCGCAGGGTCTGCAGCACGGCGGTCTTGCCGTTGATCTGCGAGACCTGCCCATAGAAGGCCGGTTCGCCGTTCTTCGGCTCGATGAACACGAACTGGTTGACCAGCAGCGACGGCACATACGGACCGGTCACGCGATAGTAGGTGAGGCTGCTGCCATGCTTGTTTTCCTGCCAGGACTCCATGCCCTTGCCATGCTTGGTCCAGAAGTCGTCCGGCAGTTGCTGGATGCCCGAGTACAGAAGGTCGGTGTCTTCCAGCACATGGTCGTTGAAATAGTCTTCGGCGGGCAAGCCGATCGCGCGCGCCTTGAGGCGCATGTTGATGTCCTTGGACACCAGCACCACCGGACGGTCCGGATATTGCTGGTCCAGCGCCCGTACCACGCCCAGGATCTGGTTGTCGGCCTTGCCTTCGGGCAGGCCTTCAGGCAGCGCGGCATTCTGCAGCTTGGTCTGGAAGAACAAGCGGCCCTTGGCATCCTTGTTGCCCAGCTTGGCCAGCGGGATGCCAAGGTCGATCGCATCTTCGGCAATATCGGAAACCAGCGCATCCAGCGAACGTGAGATCTGGCGCGCATTGCGGGCAACTTCCGACATGCCTTTCTTGTGGTTGTCCAGCTCTTCCAGCGTGATCATCGGCAAGTAGATGTCATGCTCTTCGAAGCGGAACAGCGAGGTCGGATCGTGCATCAGCACGTTGGTATCGAGCACGAACAGCTTGGACACGCCCAGCTTGTCGGCCGTGCGGCTGGTGGGGGATTTCGCGCGCGATTCCAGGTTTTTGGGCGCAGTTTTCGGTTTTTCCGCGATCGGACTCTTGCCGCCAATGCGCGCGCGCGGTTCTGTGATCTTTGCTTCAGGAGCGACGAGTGCTGCAACAGCTGGTTTTGGGGCAGGTGCTTCGACGAGAGTGATGTTCGGTTTGACAGTTTTATTGCGTTCAGCCTTGGGGTAGTCCGCGGGAGACAACAACGCAGCTGGCTTGCTCGGCATTTTGGGCAGGGGCATCAGAACCTCGGTAGTAAATGAAGAAAACACCGCTTTGTCAGAGCGAACAGGTATTGCGGTACGGCTAACAGCGAAGGGAACATCGACTGAGCAATGGCACCGCAGGATCTAATGAAGACCTTCTGATGGCCTGCCATGCCGGAAAACGGCATCGTGGCATGGGAAAAACCATGGGATAGGAGGGCTTGATTAGGGGCAGCGGCGATTTGAAAAGTAAAAAAGCCGTTTCGGCAGGCCTTCGGCCTAAACCAGAAACGGCTTTCAAAAAACGTTTTTCTATTTGAATTCAATGGCTTGTATCGATTGACCGCATATTCGTCGAACGCGGCAGCATCGCTTGCCAGGCGATCCTGACACGGCCTGTCGCCATCGTTCGGGCAGATTCGCACTGCACGATTCCGGTAGTGTCGACAGATGGCACTACAAGATTTCCGACGGTTTTTCAGGCAATGGTTTTGATGAAGGCCAGCACTTCATCCACGTGGGCTGGAACCTTGACTCCACGCCATTCTTTCACCACTTTGCCCGATCCGTCAATCACAAACGTGCTGCGTTCGACGCCGCGAACTTGCTTGCCATACATATTTTTCATCTTCATGACATCGAACATGGTGCACAGCGTTTCGTCAGGATCCGAGATCAGTTCAAAGGGCATGTCCAGCTTGCCTTTGAAATTTTCGTGCGACTTCAAGCTGTCGCGGCTGATGCCGAAAATGTCGGTGTTGTGCCGCTGGAATTCCGGGTGCAAATCCCTGAATTGCATCCCTTCGGTCGTACACCCGGGAGTGTTGTCCTTCGGGTAAAAGTAAAGCACCAGGTTGCGGCCCTTGTAATCGGCAAGGTGGAAGTCCTTGCCGCCGGTCATGCTGGCCGAAAAATCAGGCACGGTCTTGTTCAGGATGGTTGGTCTGTTGGTCAAAATGGCGCCCCGTCTATCGGTTATCGTGAGTGTGTCGGTATTGCGTATGCCTGCAATTGCGGAGGTGGCTGGCGTTACATCGCCTGCACGATCATGTCGCCCGAGCGACCTGGCAATTCGCCCCAGCTGATCGGCAGGATGGGCAGCACATCGTCTTTCACGCTTTCGTAATAATCGCCCATGGAAACCAGCTCATAGTCTTGCGCACGCCAGCCTGCCAGCAGTTGCTCGAAAATGGGGGCGAGTTTCTGCCCTTCAAGTTCCGCGTGCAGGGTGAAGACGTGGTCGCGTGGCTGTTTGGTCAGTTCCAGCAGCAGTTCGGCGGCATTGCCGGCGTCGATCAGTTTGCCGCGGATGGTACGGCCGAGGATCTCGTCAAGCGTCGGCAGCGTAGTAGGAAGTTGCACGCAGGACAAAGGTTTTCCAAAGGCCGACAGGCGATGCGGCCCGGCATCGGGATCGGCCAGCCGGCCGTCTTCGCGCAACTGCGAGCGACCGTCGGAAGAATAGGCGATGCCGAACTGGTCGAGCTGTACGAAAGCGTGATCGTTCATCTGCCAGCCGGCCGCGCCGTGGGTGACCGGCGCACGTCCGAAGATGTCGTGGTAGCGGCCGTAGGACTGCTGCATGGTTTCCTGCGTCCATTGCGCATCGGCGGTACGGGCGTTGTCTTGCCAGACGCGGTGGTCCCAGGTATGGATACCGCACTCAAAGCCGGCATCGTAGGCTTCGCGCATGAAGTCGGCGCAGGTCTTGCCGATATCCGGCGCAGGCAGCAGCGTGCCGTACATCAGCGTCTTCAGGCCGTAGTGTTCGACTACCGAGGTACGCGATACCTTGCTGAAGAAGCCGGGGCGGAAAATTTGCTTCAACGCCCAGCCGGTATGATCCGGGCCCAACGAGAACAGGAAGGTGGCGCCAGCGCCATGCCGGCGCAGTTGGGTAATCAGGTTGGGGACGCCCACGCGGGTGCCGCGGTAGGTATCGGCGTCAATCTTGAGTGTAAGTTTGGGCAATGTCTGCGAATCGGAAAGGTGGCGGGGGAGTAAAGGCAATCCCGGAAATTGCTGCAATGCGGCTCAGACTGGGAGACTAGCACCCCATGCCGCCCAGAACAATATACAGACGAAAAATGCTATCGCGAAAAAAGAAAACCGCGCCGTAGCGCGGTTTCTTCTGGCAAATCGAATGCTTGATGGTCAGTCGACCAGTGCACGCGCTTCGGCTACCTGGCTGCGATAAGCGTCGAAGATGTTGCGCAGGGTGTCGGCCATGGTGGTCTGCGGCTTCCAGTTCAGTTCGTCACAGGTATTGGTGATCTTGGGCACGCGGTTCTGTACGTCCTGGTAACCCTTGCCATAGTAGGCGGCGGAGGTTGTTTCGATCAGCTTCACCTGCTTGGCGGTGTCGGCGTACTCGGGGTACTCGGCCGCCAGCTTCAGCATCATGTCGGCCAGTTCCTTGATTGAGTAGTTGTTGACCGGGTTGCCGATGTTGTAGATCTTGCCCGTTGCCACGCCGCCTTCGTTGGCGATGATCTTCATCAGCGCGTCGATGCCGTCGTCGATATAGGTGAAGGCGCGCTTCTGCTGGCCGCCGTCGACCAGCGAGATGTTCTCGCCGCGCACGATGTGGCCGAAGAACTGGGTCACCACGCGCGAGCTGCCTTCCTTCGGGGTATGGATCGAATCCAGGCCGGCGCCGATCCAGTTGAACGGGCGGAACAGCGTGAAGTTGAGGTTGTCTTCCATGCCGTAGCCCCAGATCACGCGGTCCATCAGCTGCTTGGCGCAGGAATAGATCCAGCGCGGCTTGTTGATAGGGCCGCAGATCAGCTCGGACTCTTCCGGATCGAATTCCTCGTCGTGGCACATGCCATAGACTTCCGAGGTCGACGGAAACACCAGGTGCTTACCGTACTTGGCGGCCGAACGCACGATCGGCAGGTTGGCTTCGAAGTCCAGCTCGAACACGCGCAGCGGCTTGTTGACGTAGGTCGACGGCGTGGCGATAGCCACCAGCGGCAGGATTACGTCGCATTTCTTGACGTGGTACTCGACCCATTCCTTGTTGATCGTGATGTCGCCTTCGAAGAAGTGCATGCGCGACTTGTAGGCCTCGTTTTCCAGAATGTCTGTGATGCGGTCGGTCATCATGTCCATGCCGTAGACGTGCCAATCCGTGGTTTCCAGGATGCGCTTGGACAAGTGGTGGCCGATAAAGCCGTTGACGCCGAGAATGAGGACTTTTTTCATATTGAGAGCAGTGTGAATGGCCGGACTTCAGGAGGCCATGTATTTCAGGTAATTGTTGAGCGATGCATCCCGGTCATTGATCTGGATGCCCAGTATCTGGAGGAAGTTGCCGTCGCCGCAGCGCGCGTATAGCTTGCCTCCTTCAAAGAACTTGTCTTGCATGCCATGCGCCTTCTGCAGGGCAGGATGGGCGGATGGCGGAACCAGCCGGGTTTTGGTGACCGTAATTTTATCACCCGCGATTTCTTCGAAGGCGCCGGGATAGGGCGGGGCCACTGCACGCACCAGGTTATGCACCTCGCGCGCGGTGCGGCGCCACTCAATACGGCCATCTTCCGGCTTGCGTCCGCCGAAGTAGCTACCTTTGGTAAGGTCGTTGGGCAGGCGCGGGGTACGGTCCGACAGCATGGCCGGCAGCACGTTCCAGAGCGTTTGCTCGGCCGCCACGACGACCTTGCCGAAGACCTCATAGGCCGTGTCTTCCGGCAGGATCGGCACGGCGGTCTGCGCCACGATGGCGCCGGCGTCGGGCTTGGCCGTCATTTCATGCAGGGTGGCGCCGGTTTCGGTCTCGCCGTGCAACACCGCCCAGTTGATCGGCACGCGGCCGCGGTACTTGGGCAGCAGCGAACCGTGCATGTTGTAGGCGCCGCGCTTGGCCGCGGCCAGCAGCTCCACCGGCAGCATGTGGCGGTAGTAGAAGCTGAAGATGAAGTCCGGTTGCGCGGCCTGCACCTGCGCCAGCAATTGCGGCGACTTGGCGTCGGCCGGTGTGATGAACGGGATCCCATTGTCGCGGCACACGCCGGCCACCGAACCGAACCAGATGTTTTCGGTGGCGCTGTCTTCATGCGTGACCACCAGCGACACCTGCACGCCGCGTGCGAGCAGCACCTTCAGGCAGCGCACACCCACGTCATGGTAAGCGAATACGACGGCGTTCATGATGTCTGCCTGTCCTCTTCTGAGGATTGCTCAAGAATGGCCTGCACCACATAGCGCGGGCGCGCGCGCACCTGCATGTAGATGCGGCCGATGTATTCGCCCAACAGGCCGATGGAAAACAGGATCACGCCCATCAGGAAGAAGGTGATCGCAAACAGGGTAAACACGCCGCCCACTTCAGCGCCGATCAGCAGGCGCCGGACCACGATCAGGATGAACAGCGCCGCCGAGGCGAACGACAGGAAGATGCCCAGCAGCGAGAAGAACTGCAGCGGCACCAGCGAGAAGCCGGTGACCAGGTCGAAGTTCAGGCGGATCAGGCTGTAGAACGAATACTTGGATTCGCCGGCCGAGCGCTCTTCGTGCTCGACCGTAATCTCGGTCGGCTTGCGGGCGAAGGTGTAGGCCAGCGCCGGGACGAAAGTGTTGACTTCGCGGCATTGGTTGACCAGGTCGATCACGTTGCGGCCGTAGGCGCGCAGCATGTTGCCCTGGTCGGTCATCTTGATGCGGGTGATTTTCTCGCGCAGGCGGTTCATGGCCTTGGACGCGACGGTGCGCCAGGCCGAATCCTGGCGCTTGCGGCGGATCGAGCCGACGTAGTCGTAGCCTTCGCGCATCTTGGCGACCAGGTTGCCGATTTCCTCGGGCGGGTTCTGCAAGTCGGCGTCCAGCGTCACCACGATATCGCCGCGGGTGGCTTCAAAGCCGGCCATGATGGCCATATGCTGGCCGTAGTTGCCATTGAACAGCACCACGCGGGTGACATCGGGACGGATGCGGTATTGCTCGGCCAGGATACCGGCCGAGCGGTCGCGGCTGCCATCGTTGACGAAGAGGATTTCATAGCTGTAGCCCAAGGCGTCCAACGCCGGATAGAGGCGTTCGAACAGCTTGGCGAGGCCGGATTCCTCGTTGTAAACCGGGATGACGACGGACAGTTCTGGTTTCATCAATGCCTGATACTGAAATATGTCAAAGGCCCGAAGCCGCGGCGACCGCTCGGTGTCGCGACATTCAGGCCCGCTTGGAACTGAAATTGCTAATAGTGCCGAATTTAAACGGAAAATTGCCGCAAAATCAACGCAATACCGATTTTACCGTCGCGACTGCGCGCTCCACGTCATCTTTACTCATTGCATTGAACATCGGCAAGGAGACGATGCGCTGGCCCACGCGCTCAGCCACCGGGAACATGCCGTCCTTGAAACCGCGCTCGCGGTAAAGCTTCAGCAAGTGAATGGCCGGATAGTGATAGCCGATGCCGACTTGCTTTTCCATCATCTTTTCCATGAAGGCGGCGCGTGTGATGCGCTCGGGCAGCACCAGCTGGAACATGTGCCAGTTGGAATTCTCGAAGTCGGCCACCGGCAGCTGGGCGCCGTATTCGGCTTCGAAATCGGCGCCGAAGGTGGCGAAGTAATGCTTGGCCAGCGCCTTGCGGTGGGCGGTGATGGCATCGATATGGGCGAACTGGCCCAGGCCGATGGCGGCGGCGACGTCGGTCATGTTGAACTTGCCGCCCAGCACATCCACTTCCAGGCCATCGAAGCCGCTGCGGGTTACGCCCTGCAGGCGGTACTTCTCGGCCAGTTTGGCTTCATCGGCATTGTTGAGTACCAGGAAGCCGCCTTCGGAACTCGTGATGTTCTTGTTGGCTTGCAGGCTGAACGAGACGAAATCGCCGAAGGCGCCGATGCGCTTGCCGTTCCAGGTGGAACCCAGCGCCTGGGCGGCGTCTTCCACCACGCGCAGATTGTGTTTCCCGGCGATCGCGTACAGGCGATCCATGTCCACCGGCAGGCCCGACAGGTAGACCGGAATCACCGCCTTGGTGCGCGGGGTGATCGCGGCTTCCAGCTTGTCCAGGTCGATGTTGCGGGTGACCGGATCGATGTCGGCGAACACTGGCGTGGCGCCGGTTTCAATGATCACGTTGGCGGTCGCTACCCACGAGATCGGCGTGGTGATGACTTCGTCGCCCGGACCTACGCCGGCGATGCGCAGCGCGATTTCCATCGTGCAGGTGCCGGAGTTGAAGGTGCGTACGATGCGCCCGCCCAGGTAGTCGGACAGCGCCTTTTCAAAGGCCTGCACCTTGGGGCCGCTGGTGATCCAGCCGGAACGCAGCACGTCGGCGACGGCGGCGATGGTAGGTTCGTCGATGGTGGGTTTGGCGAACGGCAGGAAAGGCAGGCTCATGAGTGTGTTTCTCGGTCAGGCTATAACGTAAATGGGCGTCGGACGTGGCCGTGCCGGACGCGTGGCTGCGCGCTATTGTAAATCAGCTTCTGGTCAGCAAAACCACGCCGACGATGATCACCCCGATGGCCAGCAAACGCTGGGCAGAGACGACTTCACCGAGGAAATACCAGGCGCCGACAGCGTTGATGATGTAACCCAATGACAGCATCGGGTAGGCGATGGTCACGTCCACACGCGACAAGCCGATGATCCATACCACCACCGAAATCACATAGCACGACAAACCGCCGATGATCGGCAACTGCGTGGCAAGCTTCAGGCCCGTGGAAAACCAGTTCTCCGCCGTCAGGTGGATCGCGCCCACGGCATTGGTGCCTGCCTTGAGCAGAAGCTGTGCCACGGCATTGAGGCAGATGCCGACGAAGATGAAACCGAAAGTGGCCAGGTTCATTGTGCCGCTTTCTTGCCGTCGTCGGTAGCGGCGGCATCCGCATCGGGGGCCGGGTCATTGGCCACAATCACGCGGCGCGGATCCTGCCCGATCAGGCGCATCGGCAGCTTGCGTTCCTGCAACTGCTTGTAGAGGGTGGGATCGACGATGGCGATATCCTTCTTGCCGGCCGTGTGGTCAGCCACCCATTGGGCGACAAAAGCGTCCACCGTGGGGAGCCAGAGTTGCGGTTCCTGTTTCAGCCCGAACTCCATTTCGTCGGCGTGCTGCACCAGCGTCATCGTGCGGCGCAGGTAGAAAGGCAGCGCCTGCTCATAGCGGCCCACCAGGTAAATCGGGGTTTCCGGCTTCAATTCCGCCTGCAGTGCGGGGACGTAGTCGACACCGGCGGAGTAGCGGCCCTGCGGATCGTGCCCCAGCATCAGCACCTGGCCGGCGAGGAAAGCGGTGGCGGCCAACGCGGTCACCGCCGCGTCCTTGTGCCGGCGTGCCAGGCGGATAGCGGCGATGCCGCCGATGAAGAAGATCAGCGTGGCGGCATAGATATACGGCACATGCGCCTCGACCAGCGGGCGCGAGAAGGCGTCCTTGGCCAGCGAGGGGACGCGCGGAATGAACGCCAACCCAACCGCGCACGGCACCGCCACCAGCGAGCCGGCCCAGGCCAGCGCCTTGTAGTCGGCCTTTTCCAGGTAACAGGCGACCAGCAGCGCCAGGGCCGGGAAGATCGGCAGGATGTAGGAGGGCAGCTTCGAATCCGAGATGCTGAAGAAGACGAAGATGAATACGGCCCAGATCAGCAGCAGTTTCTTCGGCTGGAAATGCCCGCCGTTGAGGCTGTTGTAGGCAGCGGTGTCACGCTGCTCGCGCATGCCTTGCCACAAGCCCTGGAAGAACACGCCCAGCCACGGGATCACGCCCAGCAGCAGGATGGGAATGAAGTAGTACCAGGGGCCGGTACGGCTGTGGATCTTGGTGGTGAAGCGCTGGAAGTGCTCGTGGATGAAGAAGAACTGGGGGAATTCAGGATTCTTCAGCGAGACGGCCACGAACCACGGCGTGGTAATGGCGAAAAACAGGAGCAGGCCCTTGACCAGGTGCAGCCGCTTCCAGATCGCCCAGTCGCGCGAGAACAGCGTGTACAGCACCAGTACCGCGCCCGGCAGCACGACGCCGATCAGGCCCTTGGACAGCACCGCCAGCGCCATCCCGGCCCAGCACAGCAGCATCCAGTTGCGCTGGCTTTCACGCGAGGCCTCGTTGCGCTGCGCCATCAGCAGCGCGCACAGCGCGATGGTCATCATGCCCGACAGGCCCATGTCCAGCGTGTTGATATGGCCCATGCCGGCCCAGAAGAAGCTCGACGCCAGCACCAGTGCGGCATAGAAGCCGACGCGGCCGCTGAACACGCGGGTGCCGGTGTAGGCAGCAAGGCCGATGCCGAGCAAGCCGCACAGGCCGGTCCACAGGCGCGCCTGCCATTCACCCAGGCCGAACAGCTCGAAGGTGATGGCATTCATCCAGGTTTGCAGCGGCGGCTTTTCGAAATACTTGATGCCGTTCAGGCGGGTGGTGATCCAGTCCTGGGTGGCGACCATTTCGCGCGCCATTTCCGCATAGCGGCCCTCATCGGTGGGCACCAGGGTGCGGGCGCCCAGCATGTAGAACCACACCAGCAAAAACAGGATAAGCAGCGTCCAGACGAACGCCTTCGATTTGTACAGTTCGCGCATTGACGGCGGTTCCTTGTGCGTGTCTTGGGTTTTTTATCGCGGCAGGCCGAAGCCGCTCAGCTCTTGGGGGAAATGATCAGCGCCAGCGCCACCTTGCGGCCTTCGGCCATCAGGATGTTATAGGTGCGGCAGGCAGCCTGGTTGTCCATGCACTCGACGCCGATGCGGCGCGCGGTCAGGGCGGCGATCAGCTTGGGATGGATGAAGCGCTGGCGCTCGCCGGTACCGAGGATGACCACGTCGGGCTGGGTAGCGTCGATCTGGGCAAAGTCGGCCGCGCTGAGCGCCTCGAAGCTTTCCACGGGCCATGGCGCCGGTTCGGTTTCGGGCAGCACTACCAGGCTGTGGATGAAACGGATGGCATTGAGCTCGACGCCGTCTTCATCGTAAGCGGTGACAGTCTGGTATTGCTTGGTTTCGGTTGAATGAAGCTTCATCGCAAGATGGGCTGGAAGGCGGGCGGATCATCGGCCGGCGGGGAACGCCGGGATGTCATTCCGACATGCATTGCAGCAATCTGGTCGTAAAGTGCTGCATTGTAGCCGTTTCCTTATCCGGCGCACGCCTATTTGATTGATAAAACGGACAGCTTTGGGCAAAATGGCCGGTTCCCGGCCGGTGGGTAATGGGCGCTCAGAAGCGTGTTTTCCGCCGCTTTTCATTGCGCCGCACGAATGCGCATCAAGCGAAGCCGCCACGGGAGTTGCCGGAAGGCACCGGATGTAAATCAAAGAATGCGCCGTGATGGAGACGCGGGAGCCCGAAAGGTTCCTTGTCCGCCTGGCGCCAAGCGAAACGGATTCAGCCCGGCATGCCGCGGCGTCCCGCTTCAGAACAAGTAGAGGAATGGCTGTGCGACCGATTCAGAAATCCAAGAAACTGGCAGATGTTTGTTACGACATTCGTGGTCCCGTGCTGGAAAAAGCGCGTCAGATGGAGGAAGAGGGTCACAAGATCATCAAGCTCAACATCGGCAACCTGGCCGCCTTTGGCTTCGACGCCCCGGACGAGATCGTCCAGGACATGATCCGCAACATGGGCAATGCCTCCGGCTATACCGATTCCAAGGGCTTGTTCGCGCCGCGCAAGTCGGTCATGCACTACACCCAGCAAAAGAAGATCGAGGGCGTCACCATCGATGACATCTACTTGGGCAACGGCGCTTCCGAGCTGATCGTCATGAGCGTCAACGCGCTCCTCAATACCGGCGACGAAGTGCTGGTGCCGTCGCCCGACTATCCGCTGTGGACCGCTGCGGTCAGCCTCTCGGGCGGCACCCCGGTGCACTATGTGTGCGACGAGCAGCAAGGCTGGCAGCCCGATATCGCCGATATCAAGAAGAAGATCACGCCCAACACCAAGGCGATCGTGGTCATCAACCCCAACAATCCGACCGGCGCGCTCTACTCGGTCGAGGTGCTGAAGGAAATCATCGAACTGGCGCGCCAGCACCAGTTGATCATCCTGGCCGACGAGATCTACGACAAGGTGCTCTACGACGGCAACGCGCACACCTCGCTGGCTTCGCTGGCCGACGACGTGCTGTTCATCACCTTCAACGGCCTGTCCAAGAACTACCGCTCATGCGGCTATCGTGCCGGCTGGATGGTAGTTTCGGGCGAGAAGAAGCACGCCAAGGACTACATCGAGGGCCTCAACATGCTGGCTTCGATGCGCCTGTGCGCCAACGCGCCGGGCCAGTTTGCAATCCAGACCGCGCTGGGCGGCTACCAGAGCATCAACGACCTGGTCGGCCCGAACGGCCGCCTGACCAAGCAGCGCGACCTGGCGCACAAGCTGTTGACCGATATCCCGGGCGTGAGCTGCGTCAAGCCGAAGTCGGCGTTGTACATGTTCCCGCGCCTCGATCCGGAAATCTATCCGATCAAGGACGACCAGGAGTTCGCCTACGAACTGCTGGCCGAAGAGAAGGTGCTGATCGTGCAGGGCACGGGCTTCAACTGCCCGACGCCAGATCACTTCCGCGTGGTGTTCCTGCCCAATACCGATGACCTGACCGAATCCATGGGCCGCATCGCTCATTTCCTCGAAGGCTATCGCCGTCGTCACGGCACCGCCTGATCCATCGGCAGCGCATCAAGGATCGCCGCGCGGCAACGTGGCAAGGCCGCACGGCGATTACCGTTTTACTTGCAGTACCCGTCCTGTTCCGTGAACAGGGCGGCAATTTTTCACCAACCACGAAGACAATATGAAATCCATCAAAGTAGGTTTGCTCGGCATCGGCACCGTGGGTTCCGGTACTTTCAATGTTCTCAAGCGCAACCAGGAAGAGATTGCGGGCCGCGCCGGCCGGGGCATTGAAATTACCATGGTGGCCGATCTCAACACCGAGCGCGCCACCGAACTGACCAATGGAGAAGTCAAGGTTGTCAACGACGCCAACCTGGTGGTGAACGCCCCTGACATCGACATCGTCATCGAGCTGATCGGCGGCTACGGCATCGCCAAGGACCTGGTCCTGAAGGCGATTGCCAACGGCAAGCACGTGGTCACCGCCAACAAGGCGCTGATCGCCACGCACGGCAACGAGATCTTCAAGGCGGCGCAAGAAAAGGGCGTGATGGTCGCGTTCGAAGCGGCCGTGGCCGGCGGCATCCCCATCATCAAGGCGCTGCGCGAAGGCCTGACCGCCAACCGCATCCAGTGGATCGCCGGCATCATCAACGGCACCACCAACTTCATTCTGTCCGAGATGCGCGACAAGGGCCTGGACTTCGACGTGGTGCTCAAGGAAGCGCAACGCCTGGGCTACGCCGAAGCCGACCCGACCTTCGATATCGAAGGCGTGGACGCCGCCCACAAGCTGACCATCATGGCTTCGATCGCCTTCGGTATTCCGGTGCAGTTCGGCAAAGCGCACGTGGAAGGCATCACCAAGCTGCAGGCCAGCGACATCACCTACGCCGAGCAACTGGGCTACCGCATCAAGCTGCTGGGCATCACGCGCCAGACCGAGAAGGGCATCGAACTGCGCGTGCACCCGACGCTGATCCCGGCACAGCGCCTGATTGCCAATGTCGAAGGTGCGATGAACGCAGTGGTGGTGCGCGGCGACGCCGTCGGCGAGACCCTGTACTACGGCAAGGGCGCCGGCGCCGAGCCGACCGCTTCGGCGGTCATCGCCGATCTGGTCGACATCACCCGCCTGGCCACTGCCGATCCGGAACACCGCGTGCCTTACCTGGCGTTCCAGCCCGGCGCCATGGCCGATACTCCGGTGCTGCCGATGGCCGAGGTCACCACCAGCTACTACCTGCGCATGCGCGTGGCCGACAAGCCGGGCGTGCTGGCCGACGTTACCCGCATCCTGGCGGACTCGTCGATTTCGATCGATGCCATGCTGCAGAAGGAGCCTGCCGAAGGCGAGCAGCAGACCGACATCATCATGCTGACCCACCAGACCCAGGAAAAGAACATCGAGGCGGCCATCGCCAAGATTGAAGCGCTGGAGACTATCGTCGGCAAGACCACCAAGATCCGTCTGGAAGAGCTGAACTGAACGGCGGGGCAAAATGGCCCGCCAATGAAAAACGGAGCCGTATGGCTCCGTTTTTTTATGCTTGATGCAGGGTGGGGCGGGAGGCTTACTTCTTCTTGATCTCGTAGCCGCACACTGCTTGCATCATGGCATCACCGACCGACATCGGCTTGGGTTTGGTGAACTCCATGCCCTTGAGTGCGTCGGAATGGTCGCGCTTGTCGCCCTTGCCGTCGTTCTCGGCGAAGATGATCTCACGCACCAGCTTCATGGTGCCGGCCTTGCAGTTGTACTGGTGCAAATCCTTGTAGGACTTCAGGCTGGGGAAGCTGGTGTCGCCGGTGTTGGGACGGGCTTCCTTGAAATTCCACATCGACCATGCTTCACGAATGCCGCCGCTTTCAACGATGGAATCGGTATCGACCAGCAGCGTCGACTGGTCCGAATCCCCCAGCGATTGCCAGTTTTCCGCGTGCGCCGGGGCGCCAGCCAGCAAGGCGCCGAATGCACCGGAGATCGCCAGCAAGGTCTTGATCTTTTGTTTCATGCCGTTTCCATCCTTCTTGAGTTAATGCCGTCTTTGATGTGGCTGCCGTGCAGGAGTTTCCGCCGGAGCGGATGCACGAAGTGCCGCAGCATAGCCCGGCGTTGCCGGGCTTTCAAGGGTGGTAACGTTTTATTTCATCTGGCCGGGCGCAATTTGTTTTCTTTTTGGAAATAAATCGCAGCCCGGCATAGAGGTATGTCACTTGAAGACCACGGTGCGCTCTTCCTGCGCCGATGCGCCGGCCGGTCCCGCATTGCGCGATGCGCGGGAAGCGCGTGTGGAGGCGGCCGGGTTGAATTGCGCCTCCATTTCGCTGGCCACGGCATCGCCCAGCGAGCGCGAGACCTCCTGCATTACCTTGCTCTTGTTGAGCGCGATCCGGGTTCCGGCGGAATTGGCCAGGCGCGTGTCAGAACCTTCGCCCATGGCCGAGAAGGCAGCCTTGATTTCATAGGTCTTGGTGTTGATCAGCGAGAACTCGCCCACCAGTTCCAGCGCCAGCGAGAACGACACCGCATTGGATCCCTGGATGGGATTGGTTTCCTGGCGGAAGTCGATATTGTTGATGCTGCCGAACAGCACATAGTCCGCGCCGGGGTAATAGCCTTGCTTGATGCGGGCGATGATGTCGTACAGTTTTTCCGTGTTTTGCTGCGTCCACGGCTTGCCTTGCACCAAACGGTATGAGCCGGACTTGAGCAGTTCCCCCTTGATGTCGGCGGTAAATTTGCGCAGTTCGCCGCGGCTGATGACGGTGATGCTGCCCGAGGCCGCCACGACCGAGCTTTCACCGCGGCTCGACGAGCGCTCGGAGGCTGAGCCCGAGGAGCTGTTGGCCGAATCGCGGAACTGGCCGCTGGAAGATGAGCGGTTGTCGTGCTTCTCGCGCGCTTCGTAGTATTGGAAATACTCCTTCACTTGCTCTTCATACGACAGGTCGGTGACGGCGATCTTGGGCAGGTTCTGGGCCACGGCTGCCGAAGAGGCCAGCACGGAGCAGGCCAGGCAGCCGATCGCGGAAGCAGTGCGCAAGGCGCGCAGGATGGATGGGTGCATGAGAGTTCCCTGAAGCGGTGGTCAGCGGCGCGAGGTCTTGCGGATTTCCTTCTCGTCGGCCCATTCGATGGTGCCGGCCTCGATGTCGGTCATGATCAGGCTGAACTTGTAATAGACATCCTTGACATCGCCGCCGCGCTTGACGATGGAAGTGATGTTGCCTTCGATGCGATATTGCGCGCCTTGCATCTTGCCGACCTTGGCGGTAGCCGATTTCTTGTACAGGCCGCTGTTGTTCTGGCGGGTCAGTTCGTCGGTCTGGTTCTGCATGGCGTCGATATCGGTGGCGAAGCGCATGGTGCCGCTCTTGATCAGTTGAGTGCGGATCGAATCGCTGATGGAGCGCGTATCGATGTATTCGCTGGTCTTGTTCTTGACGTCGGCGAAGGTGACCAGCGGCTTGCTCTTGTAGCCGCTGGCCGATTGCGCCAGCGAGCGCGCCATCGATTCGGCGATGGTTTGCAGGTCGGTCGAGCCGAATTCATTGGTGACTTGCTCCACGGCTTTGGCGTCGCCGTACTGGACGTTGCTGCCGACGGTCGGCGTGCCGGGCGTGGCGCAGCCGAACAGGGTGGCGCACAAGGCGCACAGGGCCGTGTAGCGAAGCTGGTGGGAGTGGAGGATGGCGTACATAGGGTATTTCCTTTGGAATGGCGAATAAGGGTGTTCTGTGGGGCGAGAATGCCGCCCCAGCCGTTTCAGCAGGTCATGGGCTGTTGCCGGAAGCACTGGGCTGGCTCAGCGGACGGTTATCGGTGGCGCTGAACTGGATCTTGAAGTCGCGCGCCTTGGTGGTCGGCGCGACAATCTGCAGCGTCAGTTTTTGCGCGCCGTGCAGCAGCACCGGTTTCCAGGCTTCGTCGTCCCATACCTGGAAACCGGACTCATCCAGCCATTGCACCCGGTAATAGGCGCTTTGCTGGCGGGTGTCGAGATTGGAGAGTTCGGCCTGTATCCGGAGCAGGCCGTTCTGTTCGCGCATGCGCAAACCGGTGAATTGCAGCGAGGCCGGCTCGCCCATGGTTTCGATCTTGGATGCGATGGTCTGGCCTACGGCCGGTGGCGCAGCAACCAGCGCGCAGGATGCTGCCAGCACGATGTTGCGTAAAAAAAATTGCATCTGGATTCTCCGATGTGTCGATGTCGTGATGGCGTTGCCGGATGGCCGTTATTCGTTGGCCGACGCCGAGACCGGCACGATGGCCTTCTTCTTGGCGGCGGCGCTGGCCAGCGCCTTTTCTTTGGCCGCCGCAGCCGCTTTGGCGGCATTGTTCGGCGCGGCTTTCTTGCCGCCCTTGGCGACCTTGGCCGGCGGCGTGTCCGGGGCGGCCAGGGCCAATGCGGCTTTTTGTTCGTCGAAAGGCGTCTGGGCGAGATAGAGCGACGGCCCGGAGGTGCGCATGGTCACCACGGCGTAATTGCCGGAGAGCTTCACTTCCCGTGTCAGTTGTCCGGCGCCGGACAGCAGGCTGATGGTGTGGGCGCCGACCGGCAGCTTGACCCGTGCCACCGAGAAGAAGCCAGGCAGGGTGCGCCAGGTACGTTCATCGGCCACTTCCGTCACTACCGTGCCGACCTTGGCCGCCAGGCTCAGCAGCGAGCCGAAGGCGCCCATCGAACCGGCGTTGTCGTCGATGGCTTTCTGTGCGACGCCACGCGTGATGGCGCGCACCGAGGAGCGCGCGATGATGCCGGGCATTTCGTCGGAAAGCGCCTTGCGCGCCATCTGGTCGACGCTGGTCAGCAGGGCGACCGGTGCGGATTGGCCGTCGATGTTGATGGCAGACGGCACCATCGAGCTGTCCGCGGCGCGGATCACCGGCCAGGAAATCGGCGTGGCGATGATGGACAAACCACTGCGTCCCGGAATCGGCAGCATGATGGGCAGGGTCATGGACGTGATGGCCGGGGCGCTGCCCGACTCGATCACGATCAGCGTATCCACCAGCTTGGGCGAGCGCGCGCGTACGCGGCCGTCCAGTCCCTTGAGCCCGTCTTCCAGCACCGGCTCGCCAGGGCGCATCTCGATTGCCTTGCGGTAGCCTGCCGCAGCCAGCGAAGGCTCGCCCAGGCTTTCATAGACGAAGCCGGCCAGGTAGTTGGCGATCGCGGATTCATAGGAATTCTTCAGCGCCTGCACTTGCGGGTCGGTCAGGGTCTCGACCGGATAGCCGTTGAGTTCCTTGAAGGAGGTCGTCTTCAGCCCCTTGGATTCCGCGCTGCCTTTGGCTTCTTCCAGTTCCTTGCTGCGGAACTCGGCGATGATGGCCTCGCGCTCGTGCATCTTCTTGATCTCGGTACGCGCCGAATCCCAGTCGCCGATGGCCAGATGGTCCAGCGCCAGCCGCAGGTTGATGAACGTCTTTTCGTAATCGCGGCCGTCATAGCGGCGCGTGGTGTCGTTGAGCACGAAGGAGCCGATATCGCCGAACAATTTGGACGGATCGGTCTTGGCCTGGTCTTCCCAGCCGCGCACTTTCTCGTCGGCGGCCAGCCAGCTTTCCTTGCTGCTCTCGTAGGAACCCTTCATGCGCAGCAGCTCGCCCTTCTCCATGAAGTAGAGCAAGTCCTTCTCTTTGTCGGGATTCTGCTGTTCGAGCGCTTGCAGCGCGATGTCGGGATTGCCGCCTTGCATGGCGCCGACAGTGCTGCTGGCCTTGTTGTCGTAGCCCTGGGTGGCGCAACCGGCAATCAGTCCTGCTGCCATGGCCCCCGCACACAGCCGTTTGCCCAAATAGAGGGCGGCAGTTGCCCTCCGGTAGTTTTGCTTGTTTTTCATGATGTGTTTCTCCCCGGAATTACCTGCACCCTCAGCCTTGCATGTCTCCTGACAATTGCTTTTGTGAAAAAGCGAGCCGGTTGAGTGTTGAGCAAGAGAAAATTCTAGAGAAACGCAACAGAAAAAGCCTCATCCGTTTGAATGAGAAAGTGAAATGTTCTATCCTCGGAGCGGGGTAGGCCAATCAAGTCGCCATTGTGAGCGGCACGGGGATAAAACAATGAAAACCGCCAATCAGGAACGGCAGTTCGATCATCTGGTCGGGCTGATTTACGAGTCGGTGCACAATGTCGGGCAACTGGTGCCGGCCATGGAGTTGATGTGCGATGAGCTTGGCGCGATCGCCGGACATTACCTCCACATGGATATGTCGAGCAGGGAAGTGTTCAGCTCAGTCATCAGCGATCCTGCATTCAACGCGGCCGATGCCGAATACCGGACTTATTACAACAGTGTCGACGAGCGTCTGCCGTGGGTCGCCACCGGCGCCGTCGGCGAGTGGCGCGCGGACTACGAGCGCTTCGACGAAGGCTTCGTTCGCCGCAGCGAGATCTATAACGATTTCCTGTTCAAGTACGGCGCACGCCACATGGTCCTCGGCCGCATCGGCGGCGAGGCTTCGGAGAATGAAATACTGTCGTTCCTGCGTCCGGTCGGCGCCGAGCAATACGATGCGGATGATCTCCAGTTCCTGACGCGCATCACCGGGCACATGATCCGCTCCTCCATGCTGCGGCGGCGCCTGCGGGCTCTGGAAAGCCAGCAGCAGGCCGACCAGACCCTGTTGCAATACTTTCCTTACGGTACGGTATGGGTCGATGCTGCCTGCCGCGTGGTGTCGTTCAACAATGTCGCGGCAGACATGCTGGCCGGCGCCGATGGCATTTGCGTGAAAGCGCAGCGGTTGCGCATGGCCGACCCCGGCGCCGATTGCATGCTGGCTACCGCCATCGGGCAGGCCACCGGCGCCGAAGGCCGGCGCGGGCAATGGTTTGCTGCCCGCCGCGAGCGGGACGGGCAGCCGCTGGTCGTGTCGGTCATCCCGGCGCAGCCGGATCGCCAGACCGAACTTGCCAATAGCGGCGGGCCGCTGGCCCTGGTGATCCTGCAGGACATGAGCCGGCAGCATCTGCCGCGCAGCGCCATATTGCGCAAGATGTTCGGTTTGACGCCGGCCGAAGCCCGGTTGGCCGAAGCGCTGCTTGATAACGAGACTATCGAAAGTTACGCGCAAAAAGCCAGTGTCAGCCGCAATACGGTGCGCACCCATATGGCCAGTTTGTTCTCCAAGACAGGCACGCGGCGCCAGGCGGAACTCTTGCGTATCCTGATGATGGCTGAGCCGCCGATCCATATCTGAAACGCATCCAGGCATCTATTCCGGGCTGCCGGCTGCAACAAGCTGGGGCAAAAGTGAGCGCGGCAGTGGCGGGGCGCTATAATGTCGGACTTCTCCGATTCCCCCGCATTCACGCATCCTGCAGCCATTACACGTCATGCAATACGTATCCACTCGCGGTCATTCTGCTACTCCTTCCTTTTCTGAAATCCTGCTGGGCGGCCTGGCGCCGGATGGCGGCTTGTACTTGCCGCGCGAATATCCGCAAGTGAGCAATGCCGAGCTGGACCAGTGGCGCAAACTCTCCTACGCCGACCTGGCGTTTGAAGTGCTGAAGAAATTCGCCACCGACATTCCCGAGGCAGACCTGAAAGCCCTGGCGCACAAGACCTATACCGCCGATACCTACCGCAACACCCACGCCGGTGAAGACGCATCGCAGATCACTCCGCTGCGCACGCTGGAAGACAAGGATGGCAAGAAGCTGGTGCTGCAAGGCTTGTCCAACGGCCCGACCCTGGCCTTCAAGGACATGGCCATGCAATTGCTGGGCAACCTGTTCGAATACGCGCTGGCCAAGAAGGGCGCGGAACTGAATATCGTCGGCGCCACCTCGGGCGACACCGGCAGCGCCGCTGAATATGCGATGCGCGGCAAGCAGGGCATCCGCGTGTTCATGCTGTCGCCGCACAAGAAGATGAGCGCCTTCCAGACCGCGCAGATGTTCAGCCTGCAGGACCCCAACATCTTCAACATCGCCATCGAAGGCGTGTTCGACGATTGCCAGGACATCGTCAAGGCGATTTCCAACGACCTGGAATACAAGGCCGCCAAGAAGATCGGCACCGTCAACTCGATCAACTGGGCGCGCGTCGTGGCGCAGGTGGTGTACTACTTCCGCGGTTACCTGGCGGCGACCACCTCGAATGAACAGAAGGTCTCGTTCACGGTTCCATCCGGCAACTTCGGCAATATCTGCGCCGGCCACATCGCGCGCATGATGGGTCTGCCGATCGACAAGCTGGTGGTGGCCACCAACGAGAACGACGTGCTCGACGAGTTTTTCCGCACCGGCGTCTACCGTGTGCGCAAGTCGGCCGAGACCTACCACACCAGCAGCCCCAGCATGGACATCAGCAAGGCCTCGAACTTCGAGCGCTTCATCTACGACCTGCTGGGCCGCGACAGCGATCGCGTCAAGGCGCTGTTCCACAAGGTCGAGACCGCCGGCGGCTTCGACCTGACCGGCAAGCCCGGCAGCGATGGCAACGAATTCACCAGCGTGATCAAGTACGGTTTTGCATCCGGAAAGTCGACCCATGCCGACCGCCTGGACACCATCCGCTTTGCGGAAGAGCGTTACGGCATCACGGTCGATACCCACACCGCCGACGGCATCAAGGTGGCGCGCGAGAACCTGGCGCAGGGCGTGACCATGATCGTGCTGGAAACCGCCTTGCCGGCCAAGTTCAACGAAACCATCCGCGAAGCGCTGGGCCGCGACGCCGACCGTCCGGCCGGGTTCGAGAACATCGAGGCGCTGCCGCAGCGCTTCGAAGTCATGCCGGCCGACGCCGCCAGCGTCAAGAATTTCGTGGCGCAGCACACCGGCCTGTAAGTCTCATCGGCATAGCGGACGCCGCCCGGGCCGAGCAGGCCTGCGCGGCGTTTTTTCATGCGGGAAATCCCGTACGAGGTGATACCGGCCTGCCGTGTCGATTGCATTAAAATGGCAGGTCGCTATATCCAGGCGAAATCAGCGAAAACCAGTCAACAGGCAACAGGCGAAACATGCAAGCACCGAACCCAACCGACAAGCCGGCGCCATCGGCGCGCCCACCGCTGCAAAGCGTGGAGCAGGCGCTCAACACCTTGCTGGCCGCTGCCGTGCCGGTGCAAGGCAGCCAGACCATCTCCACGCTCGACGCCTGCGGCCGCGTGCTGGCGGAGCCTGTGCAAGCGCACATCAACGTGCCCGGCATGGACAATTCGCAGATGGACGGCTATGCGGTGCGCGCCGCCGATTGCACCTCGGGCCAGGCGCGCCTGCGCGTGTCGCAGCGCATTCCCGCCGGCCATGTCGGCCAGCCATTGGAGGCCGGCACCGCTGCGCGCATCTTTACCGGCGCGATGATGCCCGAAGGCGCGGATGCGGTGGTCATGCAGGAAGCCTGTGAAAGCGAAGGCGAATACGTCATCGTGCGCCACGTCCCGAAGCGGGGCGAATGGGTGCGCTACGTCGGAGAAGATATTCGCCAGGGCAGCACGATCCTTGAAGCCGGCACCCGCTTGCGTCCGCAGGAGCTGGGGTTGGCGGCGTCGGTGGGGCAGGCTGAACTCTCCGTCTGGCGCCGCTTGCGCGTGGCGGTGTTCTTCACCGGCGATGAGTTGGCCATGCCTGGCCAGCCGCTGAAGCCCGGCGCCATCTATAACTCCAACCGTTTCCTGCTGCGCGGTCTGCTGGAAAAACTGGGCTGCGACATCACCGACTACGGCATCGTCCCGGACAACCTGGACGCCACCCGCAAGACACTGCGCGACGCGGCACAACAGCATGACCTGATCATCACCAGCGGCGGCGTGTCGGTGGGCGAGGAAGACCACGTCAAGCCGGCGGTGGAAGCGGAAGGGCGCATCAACATGTGGCAGATCGCCATGAAGCCGGGCAAGCCGCTGGCCTTCGGCGAAGTGAACCGCCAGACGGCGCAAGAGGGGCGCGCCTTCTTCATCGGCCTGCCGGGCAATCCGGTGTCGTCCTTCGTTACCTTCCTGATCTTTGTGCGGCCCTTCCTGCTGCGGCTGCAGGGGCTGCCGCGTGAGGCCGTGCTGCCGCAAGCGGTGTCCATGCGTGCCGACTTCGCCTGGCCGAAGGCCGACAAGCGGCAGGAATTCCTGCGCGTGCGCCGCAACGCCAACGGCGGGCTCGACCTGTTTCCCAGCCAGGGCTCCAACGTGCTGACCTCCACCGCATGGGCCGATGGCGTCATCGACAATCCGCCGGGCAAGACCATTGCTGCGGGCGATATTGTCTCCTTCATTTCTTTCCAGGATTTGCTCTCATGAAAATCGAACTGCGTTTCTTCGCCAGCGTGCGCGAGGCACTCCAGACCACGCAGGAAGTCATCGAGCTGCCGCCCAGCGTCAAGACCATTGGCGACGTGCGCGCTTTCCTGATCGGCCGTGGCGGCATCTGGGCCGAAGTGCTGGGGCCGGAAAAGAATTTGCGCATGGCTTACGACCATGTCATGACTGAGGCCGATACCGAGGTCGTCGATGGCGGCGAAGTGGCGTTCTTCCCGCCGGTGACCGGCGGCTGAGGGGCGGCCGTGAGCGAGCGCAACAACGCCTCGGCCGGCACGCTGGGCCACTATCAGCGAAACGCATCGGGTTTCCGCGAGGGGACTTGGGCGCACGACGTCAGCCAGAACATTGCCGCCTTGCTGGAAGCGTTGGCCGGGCGCGATGGCGCTTCAAGCGTGGCGCGATTTTCGATTCTCGACTTCGGCTGCGGCCCGGGGCGCGACTTGCTGGCACTGTCGCGCCTGGGGCATGAGGCGGTCGGCCTGGACGGCGCCGAAGAGTTCGTGCGCATGGCGCGCGAAGCCTCGGGATGTGAAGTGTGGCATCAGGACTTCTTGCAGCTGGATTTGCCGGTATCGCGCTTTGACGGCATCTTTGCCAATGCCTCCCTGTTCCATGTACCGTCAGCCGATTTGCCGCGCGTGCTGGGGCAACTGCGCGATACGCTCAAGGCGGATGGCATCCTGTTCAGTTCCAATCCGCGCGGCCAGGATGTCGAAGGATGGAGCGGCGAACGCTATGGCGTGTGGCACAGCCTGGAAGGATGGCGCCGCTATCTGCAGGATGCGGGATTTGCCGAATTGAGGCATTATTACCGGCCAGATGGCCTTCCCCGTGAACAGCAGCCCTGGCTGGCCAGCGTGTGGGGCAAAGTCGCCTGAAGTCCGATTTGCCGATACTAAAAATTCCGCTACCTCATGACGCTGCAGACTTTCTTCCTCTACGTTGCTGCCGTATTCGTGCTCACCGTCACGCCTGGCCCTGCGGTGCTGATGTGCATCACCAACGGCATCCATTACGGGACTCGCCGGGCCCTGGCCGGTGCGCTGGGCAGCCTGACCGCAGTGTGCGCGATCATGGCCGTGTCGGCCGCCGGACTGGGGGCGTTCTTGCAACTTCCGAGAAGGTCTTTCTCATCCTGAAGTGGTCCGGTGTGGCCTATCTCGCGTATATTGGCGCGCGGACGTTTTTCTCGCGCGACAGCGGGTTCGACGTCGCCGGTGACGAGCAGCACGCGGCATCGGCCGCACCCAGGCAGCGCAGCGTCCTGTCGCTGTATGTGCAGGGGCTGCTGGTCGGCGGCAGCAATCCGAAGGCCTTGCTGTTTTTCACTGCATTCTTTCCCCAGTTCCTCAATCCGGATGCGCCGCAATTGCCGCAATTCCTGGTGCTGGGGCTGACCTTCATCTGCTTCGAGCTGTTCTGGCTGACCTTCTATGCCCACTTCGCATCGCGTGTGGCGCCGTGGTTGCGTACGCCCGGACGCGCGCGCATGTTCAACCGCCTGGCCGGAGCGACTTTCCTCGGCGCCAGTGCGTTGCTGGCCGGCGTGCGCAGATAGGGGCGCTGCACAATCCGTTTTTTGGGAGGAGACAGGGCATGCGCCAAACATGCCTGACCGAGGGGATGCACTAGACATCGTTCAACGATGCGCATTCATCCACACCTGAAGAAGGAACACATTGTGATATCAACCCAACTGGCCGCCTGGGCGGCACAGGATACCCAGCTCTTGCTGGTGACCTTGCTGGCGCTGGTCGCCATCGTGGTGCTGATCAGTTTTCTCAGCATCGCTCCCTTCCTCTCCATCCTGATCGGCACCTTCGTGGCCGGCATCGGCGCCGGCCTGCCGCTGGAAGAAATCGCCAAGGCATTCAGCAAGGGCGCCGGCAGCATCCTCGGCGAAGCCGGCATCATCATCGCCCTGGGCGCCATGCTGGGCGCGCTGATGGCCGATTCCGGCTCCGCCGACAAGATCGTCACCACCTTGCTGCGCTACGCGCGCGGCCGCGCCATCCCCTGGATGATGGCAGTAGTGGCGCTGGTGATCGGCCTGCCGCTGTTCTTTGAAGTCGGCCTGGTGATGATGGCGCCGATCATCTTCGTCATGGCGCGCCGCTCCGGCTTGCCCATCATGCGCGTGGCCATTCCCGCGCTGGCCGGCATGACCACGCTGCACGCCTTGCTGCCGCCGCACCCGGGCCCGCTGATTGCGGTGAGCGCGTTGCATGCCGATCTTGGCACCACCATGCTGCTGGGTTTCCTGGTGGCGATACCGGCGGTGATCATCGCCGGTCCCTTGTACGGCAATTTCCTGGCGCCGCGCCTGAACGTGGCCGAGCCGGACCAGATCGGCAAGCTGTTCGCCGAGCGCGAGCAGAAATCGCAGCCGGGTTTCGTGCCGGCGCTGGTGACCATCCTGCTGCCGGTGGTGCTGATGCTGGGCCGCACCGTGGCGCGCATCTGGGTCACGCCCAAGACCGAGCTGTATGAGATGCTGAACTTCTTCGGCGAGCCCATCATCGCGCTGACCGTCACGGTCCTGTTTGCCGTGGTGGTGCTGGGCTGGGGCCAGGGCACCAGTCGTTTCGATGTCGGCGCCACTTTGCGTAAGGCCTTGCCGCCGATCGCCGGCCTGCTGTTGACCATCGGTGCAGGCGGCGGCCTGAAGCAGGCGCTGTTGACCGCAGGCATTAGCGACACCATCACCAAGATCGCTGCCGGCACCCATGTGCCGCTGATCCTGCTGGCCTGGATCATCGCCGTGGCGCTGCGCCAAGCGACCGGTTCGGCCACGGTGGCGACCACCGCTACCGCCGGTATCGTGGCGCCGCTGGTGGCGGGCCTCTCGGCCACCCACAACTCGTTGATGGCGCTGGCTATCGGCGCCGGTTCGGTGTTCTTCTGCCACGTCAATGACGCCGGTTTCTGGATGGTCAAGGAATACTTCGGCCTGAACCTGAAACAGACGCTGGCGACCTGGTCGGTGATCCAGACCCTGGTGTCGGTGATCGGGTTGGGGATGACGCTGCTGTTGTGGGGCATACTGGTTTAAACGCCGGCGAGACACCGCCAGCGGCGCTGGGTCCCGACTTTCATCAGGACGACGGAGGAGCGCCAAGTCTTCCTGTCGTCCCGGCGGAAGCCGGGGCCCAGTGCCGTTTACGTCGCTTATGCGTCCGCAGGCGCTGTTAGAATCTATTACTTATCCCATTCTTTCTGCCGCCATGCCTGTACGCGTACAAACCGCCGATTTCGATCTCTCCGCCGAAGTGGCGCAACTGCGCCTGGCCAATCCCAAGGTCGGCGCGGTGGCGGCATTCGTGGGCACGGTACGCGACCTGAATGATGGTGCGGAAGTGTCCGGGATGGAGCTGGAACATTATCCGGAGATGACCGAGCGCGCACTGGAGCAGATCGTGGAGCAAGCCAAGGTGCGCTGGCCGATCTTCGACGCGCTGGTGATCCATCGCGTCGGCCCCATGACGCCGCTGGAACAGATCGTGCTGGTGGCCGTGACTGCACGCCATCGCGGCGAAGCCTTCGCCGCCTGCGAATTCATCATGGATTACCTCAAGACCCAGGCGCCGTTCTGGAAGAAGGAGCAGACGCCGGAGGGCGCCCGCTGGGTCGACGCGCGCGAAAGCGATGACGCCGCATTGGGCAAGTGGGATAACTGACGCCCAATGAAGCCGCCGCACCGATAAGAATCGAGGGGAAGCCAGCTCTTGCCATTTACATTCCGATTGCCGCGCATTCCGGGTTTGCCGACCACTGCGACGGCGCCTTTCTGTCCATCTGAAGTTGCCGGTACGGTGGATGTGCCGGCCACCGCCTCGGTCTGGCAAAAACTCAAGCTCTATGTCGGCCCGGGGCTGCTGGTGTCGATCGGTTACATGGACCCGGGCAACTGGGCTACCTCGATCCAGGCAGGTTCCCAGTTCGGCTACCAACTGCTGTTCGTGGTGATGTTGTCCAGCCTGGCGGCGATCGTGCTGCAATGCCTGTGCGCGCGGCTGGGCATCGCCACCGGCAAGGACCTCGCCGTGCATTCGCGCGAGCACTATCCTCCAATGGTCGGACGCGGCATGTGGGTGTTGGCCGAACTGTCCATCATCGCCTGCGACCTGGCTGAAGTGCTGGGCTGCGCACTGGCGTTCAACCTGCTGCTGGGCGTGTCGCTGCCGGTGGGCGTCATGCTGACAGCGCTGGACACGCTGATCGTGCTGGGCCTGAAGGGGCGGGGTTTCCGCCAGGTGGAGGCGATCATCCTGGCGCTGGTACTCACCATCGCCGTGTGCCTGCTGGCGCAACTGGCCTTCGTCAAGGCCGACTGGCACGCGGTGGTGCTGGGCTTCGTGCCGTCGCTGCAGGCCATTTCCAGCCGCGAACCGCTCTACCTTGCCATCGGCATCATCGGCGCCACCGTGATGCCGCACAACCTTTACCTGCATTCCTCCATCGTGCAGACGCGCACGGTGCGGCGCGATCCTGCTTCGTTGAAGGATGCCGTGCGCTACACCCGCATCGACACCGTCGTCTCGCTGCTGCTGGCCATGGTGATCAATGCCGCGATCCTGGTCCTGGCGGCCTCGGCCTTTCACCAGAGCGGCAACACGCAGGTGACGGAGTTGGATGAGGCGTACCACTTGCTGGACCCGATCACCGGTTCCGCGGCTGCCGCCATCCTGTTCGGCGTCGGTTTGTTCGCGGCCGGGCAGAGTTCAACCTTCACCGGCACTATCGCCGGCCAGGTGATCATGGAAGGTTTCCTGAAGATGAAGATCCCGTGCTGGCAGCGCCGCATCATTACCCGCGGGTTGGCGTTGATTCCGGCGCTGATAGGGGTAGTGACGCTGGGCCCGCACTCGGTGGGCAAGCTGCTGGTGCTGAGCCAGGTGGTGTTGAGTCTGCAACTGCCATTTGCCATGTATCCGCTGATCCGCCTGACCAGCCGGCGCGACCTGATGGGGGCACTGGCCAATCCGTGGTGGGTGGCGTTGACTGCGTGGATATTGTTTGCGGCGATTTCAGCGGCTAATGTCTGGCTGGTGGTGCAGGTGTTTGCCGGCTGAGCGCCAGGTTTCGGCCTCGATGCTTGCGATGCGGGTGGATGAAAAAAGCGGGCGGATGAGAAATCATCCGCCCGCTTTTTTGTTACCCGAGAATCCTGGAACTCAGCTCTTGGATGCCGGCGCAGTCTGCTTTTTCTCCTTGCCGCTACCCGGTTCCAGCACCACGGTACAGGTCAGGCCGGAAGCCAGCAATACATCTTTCGGCACTTCGTCCAGGTGGATGCGCACCGGGATGCGCTGGGCCAGGCGCACCCAGTTGAAGGTCGGGTTGACGTCGGCGATCAGCTCGCGGCTTTGCGGGTTGTCGCGGTCGTAGATGCCGCGCGCGATGCTGTCGACATGGCCGGAGAGGGTGGCGCCGTTGATCAGCTGGATATTGGCCTTGTCGCCCACGGACAGCAGCGGCAGCTTGGTTTCTTCGAAGTAGGCGTAGACCCAGAACGAATGGCTGTCGATCACTGCGATCTTGGCCGCGCCGGCGGTGGCATAGTCGCCGCGGCGCACGTTCAGGTTGGTAATGTAGCCGTCCACCGGCGAGAACACCTTGGTGCGCTCCAGGTTCAGCTTGGCGGTGTCGCGCTGGGCGACGGCGGCCTGGTACTGCGCCTGGGCCGACTGTAGCTGCGCTTGCGCGGCCTGGAACTGGGCCTCGGAGGAGGTGACCTGGGTGCCGGCGTCTTCGCGGGCTTCGCGCGAGACGACCAGCGCATCCATGTCGGCACGGCGGCGGGCCTGGGCGCGGCGCATGCTCAGGTCGGCGCGGCGCACGTCGATGTCGGCGCGGCGCACATCGAGATCGGACTTGCGCGCCGCCACGGCGGCATCGGCCTGCTGCAGCGCCAGTTGGTAGCGCGCTGGATCGATCTCCATCAGCAGGTCGCCTTTCTTGACCAACTGGTTATCGCGTACCGGCAGCTCGACCACCTGGCCGGAGACGTCCGGCGCGATGTTGACCACATCGGCGCGCACGCGCCCGTCGCGGGTCCACGGCGAGACCATGTAATGCTGCCATAGCGTCCAGGCGAGGAAGATGGCCAGCAGGAAAATCAGCAGGGTGATGGCGAGGCGAAAAATCGATTTGACCGACATGATGAACTACTCCTGAATGTTTCTTTATCTTTTCGTATTGCGTGTTTGGTGCTTGTTATAGGTTGGCGCGGCAGGCGTTGGGATACTCAGCTAGGCATACACGTACAGCCCCATCAGAGAGGCGAAGCAGACGAACATGCTCACGCGGAACAGCGCCGGATGCCATACCAGGTTGTACAGGCCGATGCGTACCAGGATGCGGTCGGCCACGAAGGCCACGGCGCCGGCCGCAATCACCAGCAGCAACAGCGTGGGGATATAGGCGTCGAAAAAGGAAATCTCACGTGGCATGGCGGGCTCCGGAATGCGTGGTGTTGGCTGCACCGTCGCGCATTGTGTGCAATGGCGACTGCTGGTCCAGCAGGGCGGTGCGGATGAAATGCAGGTAGCTCAGCGTGCGTTGCAGCCGGTGGCGTTCGCTGCGTTCGCGGTAGTGCGGGCCGATGGTTTGCTGCACCTGGGCAATCGCATGGTCGTTGGCGGCCAGGGCGTCTGCGAACGTATCGCGGTTGGGTGTACTGAACAGCGCAGGGATGGTTTCACGCAGGCGGTTCAGCGCGGCATAGGCCTCGGCCGACAGCAGGTCGGGGCGTTCGGTGCGGATGCCGTTGAGTTCGGTGCGCAGTTCGATGATGGCGTGGCCGACTTCCAGCGTGGCGAACGTCCAGCCGAATGCATTCTGGCGCAGTGCCGGGCGGCTGCTGGTGAGCATGGTGATCTGGTGCATCAGGTCGCGGGTGCCGCTTTCGAATTTCAGCGCCAGGTGGCCGAGCTTGCCGAAACAGGCGTCCACCACTTGTTTGCGTAGCTGTTTCTCCAGTACGCGCACAGTCCAGTCGGTGGTCGGCGGCAGCAGCAGCATGAAGGAGACGGCGGTGACGATGAGCGACACCAGCAAGGCGATCGATTCGTTGAGATAACCGGCGGCATTGAAATGCGCGAAGTTGTCCGGTACCGCGAGGAAGGGGAAGAAAATGCAGATCCCCAGGCCATAGCCGGCCCATTTCGGTTTGGTGGTCAGCCACACGGCCAGCATCAGCGCGGGCATGAGCATCGCCGCCAGCATCCAGTAGCCGTCGGTGCGCGGCAGCAGGTGGAAGGTATAGATGTAGCCGGCAATGGCGGCAAACACCACGCCGATGGCTACCGTGCGCGTGGCTCTGGCCGGATCGGGCGCGGCCGAGGTGATGGCGCAGAAGGCGGCGGCATTGAGTGCGGCCACGTCGCCGCTGGGCCAGCCGCTGGCGAGCCAGAAGGCCGAGAGCAGGAGCAGCGTGATGGCGGCGCGGGCGCCGGCGATCAGTGCGGTGGTCATGCTGGTCTTGGAGGCGTATGCGTGTTCCCATTGCTCGCGCTCATGGCGGCGCTGGTTCAGCGAAGCATAGGTCAGCGTGTAGGCGTGCAGTTCTTCGATGACGCGGTAGAGCAGTTCGGATGCGGTGTCGAAGTCCAGCATGGCGGCATCGCTGTCGAGCTGCAGCGTGTTGCGGGTGGCGCGCACGCGGCGCGGCAGTTCGCGCTTGTAGGTTTCCAGCTTCAGCGCGGCATCGGCGGCGTCTACCGCGCTCATCACCGGTTCGCCGCTCTCGCGGGTCAAGAGCGGCTGCACTTCCTTGAAATAGGGGGAAATGGCGTCGATGATGATCTGCGCGCTGGGCGCGGGATTGGCATGCAGCCGGTTCATCAGTTGATGCAGCGCGTGCACGCGGGTCGACAACGCCATGAACTCGCTGTTCATGCGCGTCAGGCGGCCGCTGCGCAGGCGGATTTCCGGGTCTTCGAAGATGGCCGAGCTGCGCAGCGCTTCCAGGCCGATGATGTCGCCGACGAAACGGGCATTGGCGATATCGAGTTGCTTGCGGTCGGTGGTGCCGCCCAGGGTGGCGCCGATCAGGTCGACGAAGGCGGTGAAGCGGCCGCGGATGATGCGCACCAGGCCAGGGGCGCTGGCTTGCGGAAACACCAGTGCGCTGACCAGGCCGGCGCATACGATGCCCACGGTGATTTCGGTGCCGCGGGTCATGACCGAATCGAAAGTGATGCCAGGATTAAGCGCGGCCGGCAGGCCGATCAGGGCCACCGTATAGCCCGACAGCACAAAGCCGTAGGAGCGGAAGTTGCGGTTGTGCGCCGAGCCCACGGTGCACAGGCCGATCCAAAGCGCCGACGCGATCAGGAACAGTTCGGGCGTCTGCGCGAACAGGCCGACGAACACGATGATGGCGACCGAGCCGACCAGGGTGCCGATCACGCGGTAGAAGCTCTTGGCCAGGATCATGCCGCTTTGCGGCTGCATCACGATGAACACCGTGATCAGCGCCGAACGCGGCGATTCGAGGTCGAGCGCGTAGCCGATGCCGAGCGCCAGCAGGCCGGCGAACACCATCTTGAAGACGTAGATCCAGGTCGGCCGTTCATTCTGCCACCAGTCGCTGGCGGCGTCGTGCAGCTGCGCCCCGAAGGACGGGCGCGGTGCGGCTGCTGCGGTGGTGTTGGCGGGCTGGTTCATTTTGCGGCAGCCTTGATGGTGTCGCCGCCGGCATCAGCATCAGGCGCGGCAGCCGGCTCCAGGCCGCCGCCCAAGGCAGCGATCAGCGCGGCATAGGCAGCCAGGTTCTGGGCCTGCAACTGTTGCACGATCTGTTGCTGGCGCAGCCATTGGGTCTGCGCTTGCAGCACATTGAGGTAGTCGGTGAGGCCGCGCTGGTAGGCGCGGATGGCGATGTCGACGTTCTTTTGCGCGGCGGTGACCGATTCATGCGCTTGCTGCTGCTGGCGGGCCACGGACTGCAGTGTCACGACCTGGTCGGAGATGGACTTCAATGCTTGCGACAGCAGGGCGTTGTAATGCTCGACCTCGATGTCGTAGCCGGCGGTGGTGGCGCCCAGCTGGCCGCGCAGGCGGCCGCCTTCGAAGATCGGCAGAGAGATCGCCGGTCCGTAGGTGGTTTGCCAGTTTTTCATGCTGAGGAAAGACAGTATGCTGCCGCCGGCGGCGGCCGGGCCGATGCCTGCCATCAGGTTGATGTTGGGATAGAAGGCGGCCTTGGCCACGGCGATGCCCTTGGCCGCGGCTTCCACGCGCCAGCGCGCGGCGCTGATGTCGGGACGGCGGCCGATCAGGTCGGCAGGCAGCGCGTTGGGCAGGCCGATGGCCGTGTGCAACGCCAGCACCGGCCGGGCGATGCTGTCGCCGGCGCCCGGGCCTTCGCCCAGCAGGGCGGCCAACTGGTTGCGCACCAGCGCAATGCTTTCATTGAGGGCTTCGATCTGGCGGCGGGTTTCCGGCAGCGGGGATTCGGCCTGGGTGATTTCCAGCTGGGTGCCGATGCCGCAGGTGAAGCGGCGGTGCGCCAGGCCGAGGATTTTCTGTTCTTCCTTGAGCATCGCCTCGGTGTTGTCCAACAAGCCGTATTGCAGCGCCAATTGGACGTAGGTGCGCACCACGTTGCTTTCCAGGTCGAGCTGGGCGGCGCGGGCATCGGCAGCGATCGCGTGCAACTCATCCTGGGCGCGTTCGGTAGTGTTCTTGTTGCGGTCCCACAGGTCAACGTTGTAGGCCAGGCTCAGGGTAGCGGTGTTGTTCCAGGTCAGCTTGTCGCGAAAGCTGGCGCCGTAATAGATGTTGTCGGACCAGTCCTTGCGGCCGACGGCGGCGTCCAGTTGCGCATTGGGCAATTCGCCGGCATGCGCCACCACCACCATCGATTGCGCCTGGCGCACGCGGGCGGCGGCGATGGCCATGCTGGGGTTGCCGGCTACGGCTTTTTGCACCAGCGCATCGAGTTGCGGGTCGTTATAGGCCTGCCACCATGCACGTTGCGGCCAGCCGGCTTCGGCGCCGGCCTGGCGAATGGCCTGGCCGGCATCCAGGGTGGCGATGTCGCGGACTTGCGCTTGCGGTTTGATGCCTCCCTGGTCGGCGCAGCCGGCGATTGTCAAAACTATCAGCGATAGCGCAATGACGGTCAGGGCAGACAAATGGCGGTAGGAGAGGCGGTTCATGAAATTACCCCAAAATATGCAAATATCAGATGATATGTATTGTATTTTGTAATTATCTTGGGAGAAATCCGACAATTTGCAATTGTTTATCCTATAAATTGAAATAATAACTAAGCCGTTTTAGGTAACAATGCTGTCATCCGCCAGTCCGGAAAATGCGAGCACGGCTCAGTGCAGCTTACCCGAGAACTGGCCACAGCATAGGATTAAGAGTATGGATACCTTGCAAAACATGCGCGTGTTTGTGCGCGTGGTCGATGCCGGCAGTTTTACCTCTGCGGCGCAGCAGATGGGCTTGACCACGGCCCATGTATCGCGCGCCGTGGCCGACCTGGAAAGGCATTTGCGCACCCGCCTGCTGAACCGCACCACCCGCCGCATTGCCTTGACGGAAGCCGGCGAGCGCTATCTATTGCGTTGCCAGCAGATCATGTCTTATGTCGAAGAGGCAGAAGCCGAGGCCAGCGCTGCCTATGTCAAGCCTTCCGGGCGTTTGCGAATCCACGCGATGACCAGTTTCGGCCAGCGCTACGTGATCCCGGCCATTTCCAGCTACCAGAAGCGCTATCCTGACGTGGCGGTGGAGTTGACCCTGGCCCAGCGCATTCCGGACATGCTGGAGGAGGGCTATGACGTCTCGCTGGTGCTGGCGCGCGAATTGCCGGATTCCGGCCTCATTTTTCGCCAGCTCGGCAGTACGTTCAGCATGCTGTGCGCCTCGCCCGCATATATCGACAAGCATGGCATGCCGCAAAAGCCGGCCGATCTGGCGAACTACACCTGCCTGCAACTGGTCAGCCCGGTTTCGCCACTGGACGAATGGGTGATCGAAGGGCCGGAAGGCATGGACACGATCGCCGTCAAGAGCAATTTCCAGGTCAACGTGGCCGAGGCCATGCTGGCCAGCATCCGCGAAGGCATGGGTATCGGCGTGCTGCCCATCTATTCGGCAGTGGACCCGTTGCGGGCCGGCACCATCGTGCGCGTGCTGCCGCAGCACCGCATGCAGCACATGGGCGTGTATGCGCTGTACCCGTCGCGCCAGTACCTGGACGCCAAGATCAGCACCTGGGTCGACTGGATGCACGAGAGCGTAGACAAGGCGCTGCAGGAAGACCATCAGGCGCTGGAGCGCATTGGATCGCTGCGTGAAGAAATGCAGGGGATTGTTACCGCCCAGGAACACATTTCCTGAGAGAGCACTGAGGTGGCTGGCCGGGACTATTGCAGTTTCTGGCATCATCGCAGCAGAGAACAAGACGAGGAGGCGGCATGGGATGGCTGGCGGTGGGCGTGGGAGCGACATTGGGGGCATGGCTGCGCTGGCGGCTCTCGGTGGTGTATAACGTCGGCGGCCATCTGGTGCCGATCGGCACGCTGGCGGCCAACTGGATAGGCGGTTATGTGATCGGTTTTCTGGTCGCCTATTTCGAGCAGCATCCAGGCCTGTCGCCGGAATGGCGCCTGTTTGCCATCACGGGTTTCCTCGGCGGATTGACCACCTTTTCCACCTTCTCCGCCGAGGCCATGATCCTGCTGCAGCGGGGCGACTATCTTTGGGCCATTGGCCATTCGGCGTTGCACTTGCTCGGCTCCATCGCGTTGTGCGTTGCCGGCTTTGCAACTTACCGCGCGCTGGCCGGATAACGAGGGACGAGCATGGGGTGTTGCGGGCATGATGCAAATCAAATTTCCGCACCGGCACTTTGCTTGAAAATCAAATGTCCGGCCCAATTTTCATTACATTGAAAAATTGGAGCGAACCATGCGTCTCGACAAACTCACCACAAAATTGCAGGAAGCGCTGGCCGACGCGCAATCCCAGGCGGTCGGCCACGATAACCAATACATCGAACCGGTACACCTCGTCATCGCCCTGTTGAACCAGGACGATGGCGGCGCGCGCTCGCTGTTGCAGCGCGCGGGCGTGAACGTGAACGGCCTGTCCATTGCTTTGCAGGGCGCCTTGCAACGCCTGCCGCAAGTGTCGGGCAACGGCGGCGAAGTGCAGATCGGCCGCGAACTGGTGGCCTTGCTGAACCTGGCCGACAAGGAAGCGCAAAAGCATGGCGACCAGTTCGTCGCCAGCGAAATGGTGCTGCTCGGCCTGGTGGACGACAAGTCCGACGCCGGCCGCGCCGCACGCGAAAACGGCCTCACCCGCAAGTCGCTGGAAGCCGCCATCAAGGCCGTGCGCGGCGGCGCTTCGGTGTCTTCGCAGCAGGACGAAGGCCAGCGCGAAGCGCTCAAGAAATACACGCTGGACCTGACCGAGCGCGCCCGCGCCGGCAAGCTCGACCCGGTGATCGGCCGCGACGATGAAATCCGCCGCGCGATCCAGGTGCTGCAGCGCCGTAGCAAGAACAACCCGGTGCTGATCGGTGAACCGGGCGTGGGCAAGACGGCTATCGTCGAAGGCCTGGCGCAACGTATCGTCAACGGCGAAGTGCCGGACAGCCTGAAGTCCAAGCGCGTGCTGTCGCTGGACATGGCGGCGCTGCTGGCTGGCGCGAAGTACCGCGGCGAATTCGAGGAGCGCCTGAAGGCGGTCCTGAAGGAGATTGCCCAGGACGAAGGCCAGACCATCGTCTTCATCGATGAGCTGCACACCATGGTCGGGGCCGGCAAGGCTGAAGGCGCGATGGATGCCGGCAACATGCTCAAGCCGGCATTGGCGCGCGGCGAGCTGCATTGCGTGGGTGCGACCACGCTGGACGAATACCGCCAGTACATCGAGAAGGATGCTGCGCTGGAGCGCCGCTTCCAGAAGATCCTGGTCGACGAGCCGAGCGTGGAGGCGACCATCGCCATCCTGCGCGGCCTGCAGGAAAAGTACGAGGTGCACCACGGCGTGGACATCACCGACCCGGCCATCGTGGCCGCGGCCGAATTGTCGCACCGCTACATCACCGACCGTTTCCTGCCGGACAAGGCGATCGACCTGATCGACGAAGCCGCTGCCAAGATCAAGATCGAGATCGATTCCAAGCCGGAAGTCATGGACAAGCTCGACCGTCGCCTGATCCAGCTGAAGATCGAGCGCGAAGCGGTCAAGCGCGAGAAAGATGAGGCTTCGCAGAAGCGCCTGCAACTGATCGAGGAAGAGATCGAGAAACTGGAGCGCGAGTACGCCGATCTGGAAGAGATCTGGAAGGCTGAGAAGTCGACCGCGCAGGGCGGCCAGCAGCTGAAGGAGGAGATCGAGAAGATTCGCCTGCAGATGGAAGAGGCGACCCGCAAGAGCGACTGGCAGCGGGTATCCGAGCTGAAGTACGGCAAGCTGGCCGAACTCGAGGCCGCCCTGGAAGAGCAGAACAAGCGTGACCAGGCGAGTGCCGCCACGGAGAAGCCCAAGCTGGTGCGCACCCAGGTCGGCGCCGAGGAAATCGCCGAGATCGTGGCGCGTGCCACCGGCATCCCGGTCTCGCGCATGATGCAGGGCGAGCGCGAGAAGCTGCTGCATATGGAAGACGTGCTGCATGAGCGCGTGGTGGGCCAGGACGAGGCGATCGTGGCCGTGTCCGATGCCATCCGCCGTTCGCGTGCCGGACTGGGCGACCCCAGCAAGCCGTATGGTTCGTTCATGTTCCTGGGGCCTACCGGCGTGGGCAAGACCGAGCTGTGCAAGGCGCTGGCGTCCTATCTCTTCGACACCGAGGAGGCGATGATCCGTATCGACATGAGCGAGTTCATGGAGAAGCATTCCGTGGCCCGCCTGATCGGCGCGCCGCCGGGCTACGTCGGTTACGAGGAAGGCGGCTACCTGACCGAAGCCGTGCGCCGCAAACCGTACAGCGTGATCCTGCTCGACGAGATCGAAAAGGCCCATCCGGACGTTTTCAACGTGCTGCTGCAAGTGCTGGACGATGGCCGCATGACCGATGGCCAGGGCCGCACGGTGGACTTCAAGAACACGGTGATCGTGATGACCTCTAACCTGGGTTCGCACCGGATCCAGTCGATGGAAGACAGCGATCCGGCGCTGGTGAAGCTGGCGGTGATGGCCGAGGTGCGCACGCATTTCCGTCCGGAGTTCATCAACCGGGTGGATGAGATCGTGGTGTTCCACGCGCTCGATGAGAAGAATATCGGCGCTATCGCCAAGATTCAGCTGCACATTCTGGAAGAGCGTCTGGCCAAGCTGGAGATCGGTTTGCAGATCAGTGAAGCCGGCCTGCAGAAGGTCGCCGAGGCCGGGTTCGATCCGGTATATGGCGCACGGCCGTTGAAGCGTGCGATCCAGCAGGAGATCGAAAACCCGCTGTCCAAGGAAATCCTGGCTGGCAAGTTCGGTCCGAAGGATGTGGTGCATGTGGACGCACAGAACGGGCAACTGGTGTTCACCAAGTAATGCCTCAAATGGGACGGGGAGTGTCGGGATAGTTTTCTTGCCCGGTCCATGTCCGATTGGAAGCCGATTGTGCCGTGAGGCGCAATCGGCTTTTTTCATGGCAAGGTGCAATGCCTTGTACAGAGCGCTTGCGCCCTCGAGATTTTTTGTTGTCTTTTTGGAAATCTCTGCCGGGCGATCGATGCCTCCATTTGCCAGTGCAATCCGAAGTGCAGGCCCGGCAATGCCAGGTTGCGCCCCAAATCCACGCCAGTCATGGGCTTTTGGCATACAATGATTGCTCAATCGAAATAACTGGTGCAGTGCGCCGCAACGCCTGTCATGGCCGTTGGCGATGCGCATCGGCGGGGGAAATTATGCGAAAGATAATTGGCGGCGAGAGTCCGCGAAGGGATCGATCCTGAGGCAATCGTCTTTGCAGCGGCTTTTCATTTTGCCGTTCATCTTCCTGATGGTTTGCCTGGCGCTGACGATAGGCTGGTTCCTTTATCGCGCTGGAGACGACGCTACCGAAATTCTCGCGCGCAATGCGCTGATGGAGGTAATGGGGCGCGTCGGCCAGGCAATTGACCGCCAGACCCTGAGTGCGCGCGAGAGCCTCAATATCGTGGCGCCGCCGCCGATACCGCCAGTCAACCCCGGCGACAAGCCGGCTGCATTGCCATTCCCGCAAGACCATAAGCAATTGGAAGAGCGGCTGTGGCTGGCCAATTCCTTGTTCAGCGATCCCAGTTACGTTTATTTCGGCGGCGCCGATGGCAGCTTCCTGGGCATCAAGCAGGAAAGCGCCAACGTGTTCATGTACAGCATCCGCGAGCCTGAAGGGAAGGATTACGTCTATTACCTGCGCGGTCCCGGCACCGAAATGAAGCTGACTGCGGTGCAGGATTATGAGCCGCGTAAGCGGCCCTGGTACATCCAGACAGTGGCGAGCGGACGCGAGACATGGTCCTCGGTGTATGCCGATTTTCGCCAGAAGTTTTTGGGCATCAATCTCTCCAAGCCGGTTTTCGATACCGAGGGCACCTTCTTGGGCGTGGCCAACAGCAGCATCGGCTTGAGCCAGCTCACCACCTTTTTGCAGCAGTTGCCCTTGAGTCCCAATGGCGTGGCCTTCATCGCCGAGCTTAAAGGCGACATGGTCGCCACTTCCCTCAACGAAGTGCTGCACGAAATCAAGGGTAACACCGGGGAGGTGGTGCGCCTGAACGCCCAGCAAAGCAAGTCGCCGCTGGTGCAACAGGCGTTCGATGAGGTACAGAAATACATGGCGGAGCATCACCTCGTACCGGGCCAGCTGGTGATGCTGGGCGCGCGCAGCGAGGGTAGCAAGATCGAGGTAGCTGTCCGCCTGCACCATGACGAGGCCGGCCTGGACTGGCTGGCTATCAGCGCTGCGCCGCGTTCGGATTTTCTCGGTTCGGTGACTGGCGGCGTCTATCAGACCCTGCTGCTGGGGCTGGTGGCGGTGTGCCTGACTTTTGTGATCGGCTTCGTGTTGTTGCGCTGGGTGCTGCGCGACATTCGCAAACTGACGCTGGCGGCCAAGAGCATCGGCAACGGCAGCCCGTTCCCGGCCCTCAATATCGATCGCGACGACGAGATCGGGCAATTGGCGCTGAGTTTTCAGGAAATGGAGCGCAACCTGCGCACCGATCGCCTCACCAATGTGCTCAACCGCGATTCGCTGATTGCGCAGATCGAATTCCGCCGCCGTAATTCGTCGGAAGCCAATCCGCTGCATTTCGCCATGCTGTTTATCGATCTCGACCGCTTCAAGGCGGTCAATGACGAATATGGCCATGACGAAGGCGACAGGGTACTGGTCGTTATCGCCGAACGCCTGCAGCATGCGCTGCGCCATGACGACTCGGTGGCGCGTTTTGGCGGCGACGAGTTCGTGGTGTATCTGCATGGGGTGACCGATGCCGATGTGGCGCGCAGCATTGCCGACAAGATCCGCCATGCCGTCAACAGGCCTATCGAGGGGCGGGACGGCAACCAGTACACCGTGGATGCATCGGTGGGCGTCTCGCTTTATCCGGAAGACGGCCTCGATGTGGAAACTCTGCTGCGTATGGCCGATTCACGCATGTTCGACCAGAAGCGCCTGCATCGCATGCTGTCGGTGTGAGGCAGGATTGCCCGTACCAACCGATCACGGAGACCACCATGAGCTTTGCCACCTGCGACCTGTGCGATCACCATGAAGACAAGCTGGCCGCCGGCACCTTGCATGTGCTGCCGCCCATCTTCGCCTCGTTCGGCAAACAAAATACCTTTGCCGGCCCTGTCAGGACGCTCAAGGTGTTTGAAGACAATGTGCTGGTGCGTGCCGCCCTGGAAACGCCGGGCAATGGCCATGTTCTGGTGGTGGATGGCGGCGGCAGCTTGCGCTGTGCATTGGTGGGCGGCAACCTCGGCGTGCTGGCGCAGAAGAACGGTTGGGCCGGCATCCTGGTCAATGGCTGCGTGCGCGATGCGGCGGAGCTCAACGCTTGCGATGTCGGTATCCGGGCACTGGCCACGCATCCGCAGCGCAGCTTCCGCAAGGGGGCAGGCGACGCCGACCTGAAGGTAACCATTGCCGGCGTGGCGGTGTATCCGGGCGACTGGATGTATGCGGACGTGGACGGCGTACTGATATCGCGTACCCAACTGTGACGCCGGATTGGATCGGCGGCATCGATTTGCCGGATGTGCCGCAAGAACCTGTTGGGGATCAGTTCTGGCGCAGGATATTGTCGATGGCCGTGGTCTGGGCGACGATTTCGCGCAAATCCTGATTGAGCAGGCTGGTCCGGCGCTGCAAGGTGCTCCAGCCTGACCATGCACTGGTTTCGGCCGACACCGGCTCGGGGGTGACAGGGCCGACCAGTTCGATCTTGGCCGATAGTGCCTTGTTTTCCGGCGCTTCCGGCGAGACGGTAACCGCGCCGCTCCGTTTCTTCGACTTCGGCGCCAGGATGCGCTGGGCCTCAGCCAACTGTTCGCTGGCTTCCAGATAAGTACTTTCGATCAGCTGGTTGACCGAGCCTTGCGGGATATTCTCCTGATGGCGCCGCAGCATCAGGCGCAGGGCGGCAATGTGCGCCGCCACCAGGTAGTTCTGCACGATGAAGCGGTTGAGCTCCTTGACCGCACGGTGCTTGGTCACCGGTTCGTCCATCATGCGCACCAGCGCCGAGATCAGTGCCGCCAGGCTATCCATGAAGCCCTTGCGGCATACCCGGTAGAAGAAATCGTCCTTGACCTTGCCTTCCAGCATGTCGCGGCTGGCGGTGAGGTAACGCTGGCTGGCCTTCAATACGTTGCGCAGCAGCTTGGGCAGGTCGCGGTATTCCCAGGCCGGCAGCACATAGCTGAAGATGGTGGCGATCACCACACCGATCACGGTGTCGATCAGGCGCTCGCTGACCACGCCCTGGTGGCCGGCCGGCAGCAGCAGGTTGAGCAGCATCAGGATCTGTACCGAAGCAGCGATGGCGGTGTAGCGGTATTTCACATAAGTGAACGCGGGCGCGGCGACGCTGGCGGCGAACAGCACTGCCATCAGGCCCATCGGATTATGGACGAAGCGCAGGATCAGCGCCGTGATCAGGCAGCCGATGATGGTGCCGATCAGGCGGTCGGCCACGCGTTGCTTGGTGGCGCTGAAATTGGGTTTGAGAATGATGACGATGGTCAGCACGATCCAGTAGCCGTGCGCCATGTAGGGCAGGTGGCTGGAGATCCACAGGCCGGTGGTCACCGCCAGCGCGACGCGGATGGCGAAGCGGAAGATCGGGGACTGCCAGCGCAGGTTGACCAGCAGCATGTTGAACTTGAACTTCTGCTGGGTCAGGAACGGCGTCATGTCCGAGCCGGGCAGGATGGGCAGGGGATCGACCGGATTCTGCGTGGCCTGGTGCAGTTGGCCGATCAGTTCGATGATGTCGCGGATCTTGTTGTAGGTCACGCGCAGGATGGTCAGCGCCTCTTCGGAGGCCTGGTTCGGCCCCGGCTGGGCCATCTGCTGCATCTCGTACTGGATGGCGCGCAGCTCGGCCTTGTAGTTGACGGTAGGGGCTGAGGCCTTCTTGCGGGTGATGGCGTAGGCGATCGATTCGATGTCTTCGGCGGTCTTGTTGGCCAGGTCGCGCAGGAAGATCATCACGTCCTTGTCGCCGAAGTGGTCGCGGAGGAAGGCGTAGTCGGCGTGAGTGGACAGCACCTGCTCATACAGTTCCAGCATCGACAGGTGCACTTGCACCAGCAGGCCGTCCTGCTTGGTATAGAGGTCGCGCAGGATCAGGTCGCGCGAGGCCTGCTGCTTGTCGGCTACCACGATCTGCTGGCGCACCAGCTGGTTGAACTGGGCGGCGAGGTCGTGCCGCACGTCGTAGAAATCTGCCTTGATGCGCAGGTAGCGCGCCAGCTCGAACAAGGCTTCGGCCAGTACCTGCTGCTTGATGCGGCGGCGCAGGAACCACGACACCACCATCGAATACGCCAGATAACCGAGACCGCCGCCCAGGAACAGCGCGCAGTTCGTCAGCGCGGCCGAGATCGGCACCTGGTTTTCCATCGACAGCGTCATCACCATCAGCGCGGCGAACTGCAGCGGCATGGTCTTCTTACCGTACACCACCATCATGCTGGCGAAGAAGCTGACTACCACCATCATTGCGCCGACCAGCCAGGGTATCGGCGCGCACAGGCTGATGACCAGCATCACCAGCGTACACAGCAGCACGCCGGCCAGCATCTCGTTGAACTTGTGCCGCAAGGGGCTGGGCAGGTCCATGAGGCTGGTGCACAGGGCACCAAGAAAGACCGTCATGGTGGTCGGCATGTCGGCCACGTTGTACACCAGCATGGTGAGGCCGACCACCCCGATCGCGATCCGTACACCAGTATAAAAATAATGACTGAATAGAAAGGTGCGGATGTCCAGGGCGTAATGCATGAAGACTATCGACGTTGAATCGCCGTTCAATTTTAGTAGGCGTTCATTCTGTGCCTTCTTCGTCGATTAAACAACCGAGCCGTCACGTTGCCGCAAAAAGAAATTGGCGGAACGAAAGCCAGCCGCGCCGGTCGCCGCGTTCCGGCGTGCAGGCGCAGCGGCAATTACCCCGATGGTTTCGGTACGCCGGAATATCGAGAGGGGATATTGCGTGAAGTTTTTTCACTTCCGGCGTTTCAGGGAAGGGGAAAGACCAGGCAGGTAGTGGTCGCATGGGCGTACAGGCGGCCTTCGGTATCGATGATGCGTCCCTCGGCGATGCCGACCTGTTTGCCGACCTGTATCACGCGGCCTTCGGCGCGCACCGGCCCGGTCTTTTCCGTCAGTGCCCGCACCAGGTTCACTTTCAGTTCGAGCGTGGTGTAGCCCATGCCTTGCGGCAGCACCGAATGCACCGCACAGCCGACGGCAGAATCCAACAGGGTGCAGAAATAGCCGCCATGTACGCTGCCCAGCGGGTTGTAATGGCGTTTGTCGGGCGTACCCTGGAACACGATGCGGCCCGGTTCGCCTTCCACCGGGATGAAGTCCATGGTCTGGCCGATAGGCACCGACGGCAGCAAGCCATCCCAGATCTTCTGCAGGAAGTCCATGCCGCTGCCGGCTTTCAGGTCGGCCATGGTGGCTACGCCGGGCGGCGCCAGCTTGGCGCGCACGTCCTCTTCCTGCTGGCGCCACAGTGCTAGTGTCTCTTCTTTTGTCGTCATGCTTCCTCCGGGCCGGGGTCCTTGATGTGAATGGAAAGCCTTGTCTTGGCAAGTGACTTTTATTATGCAAGAGGTGGGTGCGGACGTCAAAAATTTTCGAACGATCGTCTTAATCCGAGGTGGATTGCTTAAGCCGAAACTGCAAAGTCTGTGCAAGGCCGCCATTTTTCACGATGAGAAATTTTCATTTCGTATTGTGAAAAACGCGGGTGCAGAGCATCAAAAGCATTTTTCATTTCCAGAAATTTCGTTCCGTATCGCAAAAAATGAAAAATAAGTATTTGATTTTATTGATATAAAAAAATTACCTATATCTTATACAAGACATTGTTGCTCTGCACATGGCGGGACTACTATGAAGTCATGGAATTCGCGATTTCATCCAGTTTTTAAACACCTCAACATTGACGAAAAAAGGAGATCACCATGAGCACACGTGAACAGCAAATCCAGGCACTGGAAAAGGATTGGGCAGAAAATCCACGCTGGAAGGGCATCAAGCGCAACTATACGGCCGAGGACGTGGTCCGCCTGCGCGGCTCGGTGCAGATCGAGCATTCGCTGGCCAAGCGCGGCGCCGACAAGCTGTGGCACCTGGTCAACAACGAACCTTTCGTCAACGCGCTGGGCGCCCTGACCGGCAACCAGGCCATGCAGCAAGTGAAGGCCGGCCTGAAGGCGATCTACCTGTCCGGCTGGCAAGTGGCGGGCGACGCCAACCTGGCCGGTGAAATGTATCCCGACCAGTCGCTGTATCCGGCCAATTCGGTGCCGATGGTGGTCAAGCGCATCAACAACACCTTCCAGCGCGCCGACCAGATCCAGTGGTCCGAAGGCAAGGACGACATCGATTTCTTCGCACCCATCGTGGCTGACGCCGAGGCCGGTTTCGGCGGCGTGCTCAATGCCTTCGAACTGATGAAGTCGATGATCGAAGCAGGCGCCGCCGGCGTGCACTTCGAAGACCAACTGGCTTCCGTCAAGAAGTGCGGCCACATGGGCGGCAAGGTGCTGGTGCCGACTCGCGAAGCGGTCGAGAAGCTCAACGCCGCACGCCTGGCGGCCGACGTCATGGGCACCAAGACCCTGGTGATCGCCCGTACCGACGCCGAAGCGGCCGACCTGCTGACCTCCGACGTGGATGCCAACGACAAGGCGTTCCTGTCTGGCGAGCGTACAGTCGAAGGCTTCTTCAAGACCCATCCCGGCATCGACCAGGCCATCTCGCGCGGCCTGGCCTATGCGGAATATGCCGACATGGTCTGGTGTGAAACCGGCAAGCCCGACCTGGCGTTTGCCAAGACGTTCGCCGAAGCCATCCACGCCAAGTTCCCGGGCAAGCTGCTGGCCTACAACTGCTCGCCGTCGTTCAACTGGAAGAAGAACCTGGACGATGCCACCATCGCCAAGTTCCAGCGCGAATTGGGCGCAATGGGCTACAAGTTCCAGTTCATCACGCTGGCTGGCTTCCATGCGCTGAACTACTCGATGTTCAACCTGGCGCACGGTTATGCCCGCAACCAGATGTCGGCCTTCGTGGAATTGCAGGAAGCCGAATTCGCTGCCGCCACCAAGGGCTTCACCGCGGTCAAGCACCAGCGCGAAGTCGGCACCGGTTACTTCGACGCCGTGACCCAGGCGATCCAGCAAGGCCAGTCGTCGACCACTGCGTTGCATGGTTCGACCGAGGATGAGCAGTTCTTTGAAGATCAGACGGAAAAGAAGGCTGCCTGATAGCCCGAACAGGCTTGAGTTGGTTGTGTGTTGTGTGAAGCCGGCTTGACTCCAGTGCAAGCCGGTCGGGGTATCCCCCCATCCTGGAACCGCACCTCAAAAGGGTGCGGTTTTTTTTCGTGGGATGGAATCAGAGCGAGCGCTGTGCGCTGATGCGCCCGTCGCGTATTTCGAACACTTCGTCGCCCAGGGCGTCGACATCGGCCGGGTCATGCGTGATCAGCAGCATGTGCACGCCTAACCGCTGTTGCAGCTCGGCCAGCTCGTGCCGCATGCGTTCGCGCAGCGACAGGTCCAGCGCAGAGAAGGGTTCATCCAGCAGCAGGATGTCGGGCTCCGACACCAGCGCGCGCGCCAGTGCCACGCGTTGCCGCTGGCCGCCGGAAATCTGCGCGGGATGGTTGCCGGCGATTGCCTGCAATTCAAATGCCGTGATCCATTTTTGTACCGCAGGATGCGAAGCGGGTTTGCGCAGGTTGAAGCAGCCGCGCGCCAGGCCGAAAGCGATGTTTTGCGCCACCGTCAGGTGCGGAAACAGTGCGTAATCCTGGAACAGGTAAGCGACGTTGCGCTCCTGCACGCGCACGTTGATTTGCTGCTGCGCATCGAACAGCATGCGGTCGTCCAGCCGGATGTAGCCGGCGTCGGGCGTCATGAGGCCGGCCATGGCTTTCAAGGTCAGGCTCTTGCCCGAGCCGGATGGGCCATACAGCACGATGCGCTCGCTGTCGGAGGCAAAGGCGATGTCGAGATCGAACTCACGGTCGCCGGCGCGCAGTTTTTTCTGGATGTGGAGTTCGACGCTCACGGCAGCTCAGGATGGATTTGGAAAGTAGGGCGCATGGCGGGATGGGCGGAAATCAGCGCAACGTAAACTGCGCGCGGTCCGGCACCAGCCGCCCAGCCAGCATGAGGATAGCCACGCAAGTTATTGAGGTGATTATCACCAGCATGGTGGCGGCGCCGTCGTCGCCGGCTTGTACCGCTTCATAGATGGCGACCGACAAGGTCTGGGTACGGCCCGGCAGGTTGCCGGCCACCATCAGCGTGGCGCCGAATTCGCCCAATGCGCGGGCGAAGGCCAGCAGCACACCGGCGGCAATGCCCTTGGTCGCCATCGGCAGGCTGACGCGGAAGAACACGCCTGCCTCCGACACTCCCAGCACGCGGGCGGCATTTTCGAGCTGGTGGTCGACGTTTTCGAAAGCGGCGCGGGAAGCCTTGAGCACCAGCGGGAAGGCGACGATGGTGGACGCCACGACTGCGCCTTGCCAGGTGAATACGAGTTGGATGCCGATGCTTTCAAGCCAGGCGCCGAACGTGCCGCGGCGGCCGAACAGCACCAGCAGGTAATAGCCCAGCACGGTCGGCGGCAGCACCAGCGGCAAGGTCAGGACGGAATCGATGAAGTCGCGCAGTGGCGAACGCCAGCGCGACAAGCCGTAAGCCGCAGCCACACCCAGCACCATGTTGAGCAAGGTCGCCAGCCCGGCGACCTTGAGCGAAAGCAGCAGCGGTGTCCAGACGGGATGCATGGTGTGCGGTTTATACGGGGTGGAGATCAGGGCTTGAGGAAGCCATAACGCGCCAGCACGGTCTGGCCGGTGGGCGAGAGCACGTAGCCGATGAACTTGTCGGCCAGTTCCTTTTGCTGGCTGCCGGCGGTGGCGGCAATCGGATAGGTGGCAGGCGAGTCCGACGGGATGCGGATGGCGACCTTGACCTTGTCCGGCATCACAGCGGCGTCGGTGGCGAACACGAAGCCGGCGTCAACTTCACCGCGTGCCACGTAGTCCAGGCTGGTGCGCACGTTCTCGGCCATCACGGCTTTGGCCTGGACCTGCTGCCACAGGCCGGCGCTTTCCAGTGCGGTCTTGGTGTAGCGGCCGAACGGCACGGAAGCGGGGTTGCCCAGGGCGATGCGCTTGTAGTCGGGCTTGTTCAGGTCGGCCAGCGCGGCCGGCTGCAGCTTGCTGTCATGCGGGACGATCAGCACGATCTGGTTGGCGGCGAAATTCTTGCGGGTGGCGGGATTGACGGCTTTTTCGGCGACCGCCTTGTCCATCGCGGTCTGGTCGGCCGAGGCGAACACGTCGGCCGGGGCGCCGCGCACGATCTGCTGCATCAGGATGTCGGAGGCGCCGAAGTTGGTGATCACCTTCACGCCGGGGTTCTGTTGCTCAAACGACTGTGCCAGCTCCTTGAAGGCATTGGTCAGGCTGGCCGCGGCTGACACCACCAGGTCGGTGGCGTTGGCGGCGCTTGCGGAAAACATCAGGGCGGCGGCAAATGCCGCTCCAAAGGCGGCTTTCAGGCGGGTGTGCTTCAGCATCTGCGGTCCTCTTTGTTCTGGTGTGGAAATGGCGGGCATGCCGTCTGCCGGCATCAGGCGGCAGACAAGCAAAAGCGCGCGGACCGATGGCCGACGCGCGCTTGTTGAACCCATCGAAATATACGCAAGGATATAGCGTGAGTCAACCGCAGGCAAAACTGTGCTGTTCCCGGAACCTGTTTGCTGTCTCTTCGTGGGCTGTAGCGGACGCCAACGGCATCATCGTTGCTGTTGCGGCACTGAGGTGTTGGACGTGCAGGGAGGCCCTTGTACAATCACGCGCATGACTTATTCCAAGACCATCAGATTGCGCGTGATGCAGGGCGACACCATCGCCTTCGGCCCGGGGAAGGCAGATCTCTTGCAGGCCATCGAGCGTACCGGATCGATTTCCGGCGCCGCGCGCGAGATGGAAATGTCGTACCGGCGCGCCTGGTTGCTGGTCGAGGAAATGAACCGCTGTTTCTCCAATCCGCTGGTGGCGACCGCCACCGGTGGGGCGCGTGGAGGCGGGGCAGTGGTGACCGAGCTGGGCCGCGAGGTGCTGGCACGCTACCAGCGCATGCAGAAAAAGGCCGATGCAAGCATTGCCGCCGATCTCGGCTACCTGCATTCGCTGATGACCGATAACAAATAGGCGCTGGCAATGCGAGAAATCTGGCTCAAATACCGCCTGCGGGTGCTCAATGCGTGCCGCGTCTCTGAAAACCATTCGATGCTGCTGTGGGGAGCCTTGGCCGGTTTCGTCGGCGCGCTGGCAACCATCGCCTTTCGCGAAAGCATCGCGCTGCTGCAGTTGCTGCTGACCGGCCATAGCGGCAGTTTCGTGGAAATCGCCAAGGGACTGCCTTGGTACATGCGCATGCTGCTGCCGACGGCCGGCGGCATCGTGGCCGGCCTGTTCCTGGTGTGGGCCAAGCGCGTGCCGGCCGGCGCCGGCGGCGACTACATGGAGGCGGTGGCCATTGGCGACGGCGCCATTCCTGTGCGGCATACCCTGTTGCGCAGCATTTCCTCGCTGGCGACCATCGCTTCGGGCGGCTCCATCGGCCGCGAGGGCCCGATGGTGCAACTGGCGGCGCTGTGCGCTTCGCTGGTGGGCAAGTTTTCGCATTTCCCCGCATCGCGTCTGCGCTTGCTGGTGGCTTGCGGCGCCGCTGCCGGCATTACTTCAGCCTATAACGCGCCGATTGCGGGCGCATTTTTCATTACCGAAATCGTGCTCGGCTCCCTGGTGATGGAGAGTTTCGGTCCCGTGGTGGTGGCCTCGGTGGTGGCCAACATCACCATGCGCGAGCTGCCGGGCTACAAGCCGACCTATGAAATGCCGTTCTTCCCGGACGTGGCGGGTTGGGAAATCCTGCTGTTCGTCGTGCTGGGGGTGCTGGCAGGTTTGCTGGCGCCGCAATTCCTGCGCACATTGGAGTTTGGCAAGGCAGCATTCGGCAAGTTGCGCTTGCCGTTGCCGGTACGCCTGGGTGTGGGCGGTTTGCTGGTGGGCCTGATTTCGGTACAGGTGCCCGATGTCTGGGGCAACGGCTATAGCCTCGTCAATTCGCTGCTGCATACCGATTGGGTGTGGCATGCGGTGCTGACGGTATTGCTGGTCAAGATATTGGCGACCACAATCACGGTCGGATCGGGAGCCGTGGGGGGGATCTTCACGCCGGTGCTGTTCGTCGGGGCGGCGGTCGGTTTCCTGTTTGGCGATGCGGCGCAGGCGCTGATACCTTTTCATGTGTCGCAGCCTTTCGCCTATGCGATGGTGGGAATGGGGGCTTTCCTGGCGGCGGCGTCGAATGCGCCGTTGATGGCGATCCTGATGATTTTCGAGATGACCTTGAGCTATCAGGTGGTCTTGCCGCTGATGCTGTCTTGCGTGGTGGCCTATGTCGTCGCCCGCAGCCTGGACGGCCGCTCGATGTATGACATCACACTCAAGCGCCATCGCGATGCCGAGGAGCGCCTGCGGCTGCGCGGCACCCACATGAGCGAGCTGATCCGTCCCGCCGAAACGGTATTGAAGGAAGACGCCAGCATGGAGGACATGAGTGCGGTGTTCCTGAAGTACCCGGTTAAATATATCTACATCGTCGATGACGACGAGCGTTATCAGGGGGTGGTGGCGCTGCAGGACCTCACTTCTTGGCTACTGGACAAGAACGACGACGCAGACCGCAAGGCCAGGGATTTCCTGCGGCCCCATTTCCTGCATGAAGTGACGCCGGACATGTCGCTGGGCGAGGCGCTGCAGCTTTTCCTGGACCATCAGGGGGAGCGCTTGCCGGTGATTGCCAATGCCGAAGATCCCCGGCTACTGGGTGTTGTCTACAAGACCTCTCTGCTTGACGCTTATTTCCGGCTTGACCGCTCGGGTAATTGAGTCGCGTAAATTTCTGTTAAGCATTAACATGACGGCGTGCCGCCGCAAATACCTTATGTACTGCATATTCGCGCGTGATGCCGGCATGGGTAAAAAGATGGCCGGGTTGCTATCGCGAAGCGCTGTTTCTTTGTAACAATTACGTCCTGTGCGGTTTACTGGCATCGTATCCTTGCTAGAATGCCAAACGTTTCTTCTGCCGCACGATAGTCATTTTCCAACTCGTACGATTTCCATTTTTTATAAAGAGCACAATTCCCCATGCTGAGTTATCGCCACGCTTTTCATGCCGGCAACCACGCCGACGTCTTGAAGCACATGGTGGTGATTCAACTGATGCGCTACCTCGGGCAGAAAGATGCTGCCTACATGGTCGTCGACACGCATGCCGGCGCCGGCGTATATGCCCTCGATAGCGACTATGCCAGCAAGAATGCCGAATACGAGACCGGTATCGCGCAGTTGTGGGGCCGCAAGGACCTGCCGCCGGTAGTTCAGGAGTATGTCGATCTGGTGAGGGCGCTCAATCCCAGCGGCAAGATGCGCTACTACCCCGGTTCACCTTATTGTGCCGAGAAGGTCATGCGAGAACAGGACAGATTGCGCCTGTTCGAATTGCATCCCTCCGAAGTCAAGATACTCGAAGACAATTTCCGCAAGCTGGAAGCCCACGCACTGGCGCAAGGCCAGCGTCCCTCTGCGCGCGGCAAGCGCGTGATGGTGTATCGCGCCGACGGTTTCGCCGGACTCAAGGCGCTGCTGCCGCCGCCTTCGCGCCGGGGCCTGGTGCTGATCGATCCCCCTTATGAAGACAAGCGCGACTACACGCACGTAGCGCAGGTACTGGCAGATGCGCTGACCCGTTTCCCGACTGGCATGTATGCCGTCTGGTATCCCGTTTTGCAGCGTAATGAATCGCGCCAGCTGCCGGAACGGCTCAAGCGGCTGGGTGCCAAGAGCTGGCTGAACGTGACGCTGGCGATCCATGGCCCGGCTCCTGACGGCTTCGGTTTGCACAACAGCGGGATGTTCATCCTCAATCCGCCATGGACGCTTGAGCCGATGCTTCGGGAAGTCATGCCTTACCTGGTCGATGTGCTGGGCACCGATGATAGCGCCGGCTTTGTCTTGGAAGCGGGAGAGGCGTGATATGCTGGCACGCGGCCCGTTTTGTGATTTTCTGTGATTTTCTTCCGGTGACGTTATCCCAAGCGGCCGAAGCGATGTTGAACCGACATACAATGTACGGCATTGCCGAAAATAAAGAATCGTTACCACGCTTGGGGCACCTAAAATAAGAACCATGTCCGACCAGCCATCCGACCAATCCAACCCTGTGCACCACCACGCTCTGGATTTCTTCCTGGCCCGCCAGCCTATCCTGAATCGTGAGCAGGATCTGATCGGCTACGAGCTGCTGTTCCGTAGTGCCGCTTTCGGCCCTGCCAACGTGAAAGATGACGTCACCGCGACGGCTGCGGTGATTGCGCACGCGTCGGAACTGGGCTTGTCCAACGTTATCGGCAACCTGCAAGGCTTCATCAACGTCGATGCGGCGGTCCTGATGAGCGACTTCATCTATTTCCTGCCGACCGACAAGGTGGTGCTGGAGATTCTGGAAACCGTGAGGGTCACGCCGGAGCTGGTGGAGCGTGTGCGCGAACTGGTCAAGGCCGGCTACGTGTTTGCGCTGGATGACGTGGTGGCCGAGTCGGAAGAAATCGAAGAGCTGCTGCCATTGGTCAAGATCATCAAGATCGATGTCATGGAAGTCGATCCCAGCAAGTTGCTCAAGCTCTCCGTGCACTTCAAGCGCGCCCAGAAGGAGCTGCTGGCGGAGAAGGTCGAGACCCTGCAGCAGTTCAATGACTGCATGACGTTCGGTTTCGATTACTTCCAGGGCTATTACTTCGCCAAGCCCATGATCCTCCAGGGCAAGAAGCTGGAAGCCTCGAAGGTGGTGATCATGCACCTCCTGACGCTCCTGGTGCGCAATGTCGACAACGGCGAGATCGTGCGCTACATCAAGCGTGACGTGGCCTTGAGCCTGACGCTGCTGCGCCTGGTGAATACCCCTGTTTACGGCTTCCAGAAGTTCATCGATTCGCTGGGGCAGGCGCTGATCGTGCTTGGCCGCCGCCAGCTCAAGCGCTGGCTGCAGATCCTGTTGTTTGCCAATACCGACAAGAACAAGGTGCATACCCTGTCGCCGCTGATGATTCTGGCGGCCACGCGCGGCAAGATGCTCGAACTGGTCACTGCGAAGATCCGTCCGGGACGCCGCAAGATGTCGGAAATGGCGTTCACGGTCGGCATCATGTCGCTGGTGGACGCGCTGTTTGGCATGAGCATGGAAAGTGTCTTGCGCCAGATCACCGTCAGTACCGAGATACGCGAAGCACTGCTGCGCCGTACCGGCTTTTACGGGACTGCCTTGAAGCTGGTCGAGTGCACCGAGCAGCGCGAGCAGAACCAGGAAGAAATGCAGCAACTGCTCGAAGAGCTGGGAATGTCCGCTGACGATTTTTTCGAGGCGGAAAAATATGCCTTCGAGTGGGGCAACAGCATCTCCACCAACAATGTCGGCCAGGCGGCCGGCGTGCCGATGGCGCCGCCGCCGGATGGCTATGTTGAGGATGACGACGACGATTGACCGGTTGTTCGGTTCAGTTATTCGTCCCGGTGGGATTGGGACTGAACTGGATCTGAAGAAAAAGAAAAGGCCGCCAGTGCATTTGCATGGCGGCCTTTTCTTTTGCCGATCAATGACCGAGGTTCAACATTTCAATTCCGATAGGATGGCACGCCAATGCCGGTTTCAATTGGAACGGAATTTACGCCATTTCTTCATCCTTGCCACCAGGCGCCGGAACAGGCGCAGCAACCGCCCGCCCTCGGAGCGAGGCGACCCGGTCAGGCGCGCTTTCATGGCGTCGATGGCGCGGCGCGCCGTGCGCCGCAAGCTTGCGATCAATTTCTGGATTTGCTGCCAGCCGGGGCTGGCGTACAGATGGGCAATCATCCTGTCCTTGAACGCCAGGACCTTGTCATGCGCGCGTTGAAACCATCCCAGAGACAGCATGCTGCGGCGCGTGAGCGCGTAGATGCGGGCTACCAGCGCCGTGCCAAGTACCTTGGCCGTGAGGATGATGCCGAGGCCCAACGTGGGGTGGCCATGGGTGATGGAGAGCAGGGCGAGGATCTTGACCGGCAACAGCAACAGGGTCGGCGCCAGGAAAAACACCAGTGCGGCATAAGGCGAGAGCCGCTCTACCCAGCGCTGCAGTTTCGCCAGAAAAGGCCAGGAAGGGATACGTTCCAACACTGCCTGGGTAACGTCCCACAGCCATTCTTCCAATATCAGCAGCAAGGCCGCCAGGTAGATCAGCGGCGCCAGCAAGCGCCGTCGCCATCTTGACGGGCGGCGCGGGGCAGGAGGCGGTGGAATCGGCATGATATCGTCGGTGCAGGCCGGGTCAGACCTGGCGCGCGCCGATCAGCGACAGCCAGCGGTCGCCCCATTCGACGTCGCTCATGCAGGAAGCGTAGTCGGTCACGGTGCGCGCGGCGCGTTCCAGCAACTGGATGTCGGCCTCGTGCTGGCGCGCCACATGCGGGTCTTCCAGGAACAATACGCGGCGGCACTGCTGTTCAAGAATCAGTTCGGCGATCTGCGCGTCGCCGCCCAGCGGGCCGGAGAGGAAGGGCTTGACCCAATGACGTCCGGCTTCGCCCTTGATTTTCATGGCCAGTTGGTTGAGCTGCCCGCCGGTGGTGCCGGTGGCGCAGCGAAAGGCAAACTTGTCGAGCACATCGAAATGCTTTTCGGCCAGTGCCAGCATGCGCGGCTTCATCGCATCGTGGGCGATCAGCGCGATGCCTTCCTGCTCCAGCTTGAATCGGCTGTCCAGTGCCGGGTCGGGAGCGGCGCCGGTAGCGATGGACTCCAGCTCCAGCCATTCCTGGGCGCCGGCCAGCGTCGACAGGAAGGGCTTGCCGTGGATCACGCACTGGCGCTTGAGCGCTACCGCTTCAGGGAAGGTGGAGGAGGGATCGACCGGGTCGATCAGATAGATCACCGCATCCAGTGTGCGCTCGGGATCGGCATCCACCGTACGCGAGACCAGTTTCATCAAGCCGCCGTTACGTCCATAGGGGAAGCGCACCAGATGCGGGTAGCCGGGCAGCAAGTCCATCTGGCCGATGGCGTCGAGGGTGCGGCCGACCACGATCAGTTCCGGCTGCAGCGCTTCGATGCGATGGCGCGAACCGGTCAGCAACTGGACCAGTGCGGAGTCGGGGGCGTTCTGGTGGGCGCGGTTGGCAATCAGGCCGATGCGGTAACGGGGAGCAATGGAGGACATGGATGGTCGTTGGATGGAAACGGAGGCAAGAGGAATGGCGTTATCCGGGATTATCGCCGAGGGCGCGGGAAAGGGCGAGGGCCAGGCAAGAAAAGCCGGGAAAGGCCAGTACAGCAAAGGGGGCGTTTACTCCCTCAACTGTACCCTCGCAGCATTCCGCATCCGGCTACAATGCAGTTTAAGACAAGCCGTGCGCAGTGCGGCCGCAGCCCAATTGAACTGAATATTGCAGATGAACAAGGCCTTTGTAAAAGAATCCGATGGCGGCGACGACGATGACGAAATCGCCTTGCCCGCCATCCCGGCAGGCTCCAAGAATTACATGACGCCCCAAGGGCATCAGCGTATCAAGGACGAGCTGCTGCAACTGATCGACGTTGATCGCCCCGAGGTGGTGCGCATCGTGTCCTGGGCCGCGTCCAACGGCGACCGTTCCGAGAACGGCGATTACCTGTATGGCAAGAAGCGCCTGCGCGAGATCGACCGCCGCATCCGTTTCCTGACCAAGCGCCTGGATCTGGCCGAGGTGGTCGACCCCACGGTACACCATGGCAGCGACCAGATATTCTTCGGCGCCACCGTCACCTATGAAAACCAGCGCGGGGAAGCCCATACGGTGACCATCGTCGGTATCGATGAGCTCGATCCGCTCAACGGCAAGATCAGCTGGGTCTCACCGGTGGCGCGTACGCTGACCAAGGCGCGCGAAGGCGACGAGGTCGTGCTGCAGACGCCGTCGGGCATCGAACAGCTGACCATCCTTGAAGTGAGCTATCCGGCGCCGGAATAAGCGCGGGTATCTCGGTCGGGGCCGACATCCAATCACCAGCAAGACATAACGTACGCCGTTCCCGGCATGCTTTTCGCATGCGTGAAACGGTGGCAAGCCAGTATTCAACATCATCCGCGGGAAATCCATGTCTATCGTCTATGCCAGCCTGAACCATCCCCAGCGCGTCGTCCTGGCGGCCGAGGTGCATTCGCGCCCGTTCCTGCAACTGACCCAGTCCGAAACGCTGACGCATCTGGCCGTCTATGTGCGCGAGGAGGGCAATGGCAACCAGCACGCCAAGACGCAGCACGCGCTGCTGGAAGCGCTGTGCGCCCATTTTGGCGTAGTGGCGCCCGGCGCCGAAGCCAAGCATTTTTATCATGACTTCGGACGCTTCCGGCTTAAATGGGAATGCCATACCGAATTCGCCACTTATACCTTCGCGCAAGCCCATGAGGAGCCGGTTTCGACCGCAGAAGCGTTCGTCCGGGCGCCGCTGTCGCATATTCCCCAGCAATGGCTGCTGTCGCTGCAGGGCAAGCTGATGGTGGCTGCACACGTAGTGGTCGAGCCCGGCGCCGACGACCTTGCCGATACCGCGCGCAGCATGCAGCGCATCTTCGAAGGCAAGTTGATGAGTTCGAGCAAGGTCTTGCAGGGCGGCGAGATCTGGACCGATTTCCAGATCCAGTCTGATGGCTTTTCCCGTTTCGTGGTGCGCGACATCGACTTGCGCGAACTGCAGGGCGGCCGCCTCGCGCAGCGCATCCTGGAGATTGAAACCTATCGCATGATGGCCTTGCTGGGCCTGCCGCACGCCCAGCAATCGGGGCCGCTGCTGAACCAGATCGAAGGCGACCTGGCGGCATTGACCGCGGCCATGGTGCAGTCCGAGCAATCCATGGGCGGCACCCCCGAGGAGCATGCCGAGGACGAACGGATGCTGCGCAAGATCACCGGGCTTGCCGCACGTATCGAAAAACTGTCGCTGGAAAACAGTTACCGTTTCTCGGCGTCACAAGCCTACTTCCAGCTGGTGCAGGCGCGAATCGAGGAGTTGCGTGAGCAGCGTATTGAAGGCGTGCCGACTATCGGCGAATTCATGGAGCGCCGGCTGGCGCCTGCAATGAACACCTGCCAGGCGGTTGCACGCCGGCAGGAGGCGTTGGCCGAGCGCATTGCCCACACCAACGACTTGCTGCGCACCCGTATCGGGATCGTTCAGGAACAGCAAAACCGCCAGATCCTGCAATCGATGAACGCACGCGCCGCCCAGCAGTTGAAGTTGCAACAAGCGGTCGAAGGGCTCTCGGTTGCGGCGATCTCGTACTACGTGATCGGCCTGATCGGCTACGCCGGCAAGGCCGCCAAGGCAGCAGGCCTGCCGATCAATCCGGACCTTGCCACGGGCCTTGTGGTGCCGGTGGTGGCGGCTTGCGTGTGGCTGGGATTACGCCGCATGCACAGGGGACTGGACCGCCATTGACGAAGCTCCGGCGGCCCTGAACCTGGCCTTTATTCTCCGGCCAGGCCTGGCAGGCTGGCCAGTTGGGCGATCCGCTCCAGTTTGCGCGTGGAGACGATGATCGAACCGCTCGCGTTGCGGGCCAGGGCCTGGGTCAGCTTGACCGGCGCCGGCACCGCGCGCGTGGCGGCATCGGCCATATAGCCGTAGGTGAATTGCAGCGGGCGCTGGTGCGCCTGGAGCAAGTCTGCCTGATGCAGGCTCAGGCTGTCGCGTACCTGCACCAATTGCGCCAGCCCCGGGCTCTGTTCCAGCATGGCGGCAATGGCCGCTGCTTCCCCCGCGATGCCCCAGTAGCGGATTTTCCCGGCCAAGACCAGGCTCTCCAGCCAGCGCTGCCATTCATCCGAGGCGATCAGTTCCGGCACCGGCTCATGCAGGTAAAGGATATCGATATGGCCGCGCCGCAGCCGGCGCAGGCTTTGCTCCAGGCTGGCCCGGGCGCGCGCCAGCGACCAGTCCACGACAGGCTGGTTGAGGCTCTTGATGAACTTGCCGGCTACCTTGCGCAGCAGGATGTCCGGCACCTGGGGACTGGAGCCGGGAGGGCCGTAGAGGCCGACCTTGGTGGCGATCGTGATGTCTTGCAGCTCGCTGGCGGAAAGCTGGCCGAGGCTTTGTTCGGCCAGGCCGAAGCCGTAGTAAGGCGAGGTGTCGAAATGCGTGAAGCCGGCGTCGATTGCCGCGCGCAGCAAGGCCAGGCGCTGTTCCTGCTTGAACAGGTGGTGCAGGCTGGCGGTGCCGAAGGAAAAGCGGCTGACGGCCAGGTCGGTGCCGGGGATGGTGATTTTCTTCATGGGCGGAATGTGGGTATTGTCCTGTCCCGATGTTGGCAGCGGGAACGGATAAAACGAAGGGATGGCGCTGCGCTCCTGCGCTCCGCCGGCCAGGCGCGCGGCCTGGCGCACGCCCATCGCCACCGCGAGAAAGGTCGGGTTGGCTTCGCCGGTGGTGGGGAAATTGCTGCTCGATGCCACATGCAAATGCGCCACGCCGTGCACCGCGCCATCGCGGTCGACCACGCCGGCGCGGGGATCGGCACTCATGCGCGTGGTGCCGGTCTGGTGGAAGCCATCGGAAGCCTGTTCCAGGATATGGTCGAGGCGTTGTTCGGGCGGCCGGTGATAGGTGATATGACCCATGCCCGCCGCGCGCAGGTTCTGGTCCAGCACTTCGTGCGCCTGGAGCACCGATTCGGCATCGGCCGGCAGGTAGCGGAAGTCGATGTGCAGGCGCGGCCTGCCATAGGCATCCTGTTGCTTGGTCAACGTGACCCGGCTATCCGGATTGGGCAATTGCTCGGCGTGATAATTCAGTGCATAGGTGCCGCCCTCGTTGCGCAGTACGAAGCCCGGCTTGCGGGTCGGCGACAGGTAGCGCAGGTGCAGGATGTTGAATACGTCGGCGACGGCGCGCCAGGGCCGCCGCAGCACGTTCAGCACATGCGCGCCATAGCGGTATGGCGGAGGGCCGATGTGTTTCAGGCGGATCGCTTCGCTGAGCAGGCGGCGGCCGAGCAGCGGGACGGAGAGGGCGAGGAACACCAGTGACAAGGTCGGATTGCAGTGGCGCTCGTCGTAGAACGGCGGGTTGTCGGCGAAGAACGAGGTATTGAGCAGTTGCCGTTCGCGCTGCACACGTTCGGTCAGCGTGAAGCGGCGGCGCACATAGGTGCCGGTCGGGTCGAGCGAGAAGTCGAGCGCCGTGAAGGATTTCGGCTTGTTCAGCACCAGGCTGCCGATGCTGCCGAAAATATGCCCCATGTAATAGCCGCCGAGCGGTCCGCCCTGGCCACCGAACAGGCCCGGCATGTCTTGCGTCCGGCGCGCCTGTTCGGCCAGCAGCAGGCGGGTCGTCTCCAGCCCGCCGCAGGCCAGCACGTAATCGCCGGCATGGACTTCGATAGCTTGGTCGACATGCCGCACTTGCAGGCCGCGCAGGTGGATACCGCCGTCGGCTTGCGGTATCAGGTCCAGGCCGGTGACCGTCGCATCGAACAGGATATCGATGCCCGGTGTGGCCAGCGCCCAGCCGCCAAGCTTGGGCGCCAGCTTGGGCTGCTGTGACCAGCGCTCCAACTGCGAGAGCTCGATGTCCGGCATCGCGGGCCAGTCGGATGGCGAGCGGAACAGCGCCTTGCTGCAATCGAGGAATTGCGCCGCCGCCGGATACCAGGGCAGCAGTTCATCGAGCGCAATCGGCCACTCGCTGCCGGGCACGAAATCGCGCGGGGCGAAATCGATCGGCTCGAACGGCACGCAACGCCCGCCCCATAACCAGGAGCCGCCGCCCAGGCCGCGCTGTGTGGCAATCTCCATCGGAGCATGGCGGTGCGCATCGGTGATGTGGGCCCGGGCATGCTCCTGTCCAGTGTCGTCGCGCTCACTCTTTCCCGACTCCAGGAGCAGTACGCGCGCGCCGCGCGCCCGTGCTTCCAGTGCCATTGACAAGCCGACCGGGCCGGTGCCGACAATGCAAAGGTCGTAACAGTGGTCGGCGGTCAGGCCGGACAGAATTGCCATAAGGCACCCCCCGATTAGTTCTTTTTACCGAAAAAATGCTGCTTCAGACGCTTCATTTGCCATGCGCGCAGGTAGCGCCGGAATTCGGGGTTGTCGTAACGCGGCAGGCCGCGCAGCGCCGACAGGAAATAGCTGTAGATCATCAGCAGGCCGCCGATGACGACAGGCTTTTCGCGCATGCGGTTGATGCCGGTGGCGATCGCGTAGAGCGGGTGGTACCCCATATACCAGTTGCCGCGCCCCCAGCGCAGGCGTCCTTCGTAGATATGCTTGTCGGACGAGCCCATGATCCGGTGGTGCCACAGCCAGGCTTGCGGATCGTAGTAGCAGAAGGTTTTCCAGCCCTTCATCCAGGCCGTATGCACATCGATGCCATCCCATGACAGATGCTGCACAAAGCCGCCGATGTCCTCGAAGGCATCGCGCCGGTACAGTTTGAACTGGCCGGCGACTTGTTCATCGATATGGCTTTCCTCGATGTACTTGCCGTCTTCGTAGCGATAGACCTTGCCCGATACTGCCGCCAGCTTTGGGTCTTCGCTGAATTGTTGGAACATGTGTTCCAGGTAGTGCGGGCCGAACGACATGTCGCCATCCAGCTTGGCGATGTATTGGTAATCCTTGTTGAGGATGTGTTCGACGCCGAAATTGAAGGCCGCCACAACGCCGCCGCCCAACTTGCGGAAGCCGCGGTCCTGCCGGGGGACCAGCCGGATGAAGGGAAACTTCGCGGCATATTCGCGCACGATGTCGGGCGTCTGGTCGGTCGAACCGTCGTCCACCAGGATCCACTCCAGCGGCCGGTATGTCTGCGCGACCATCGAATCCATGGTCAGGCGGAGATATTGGGCCTCGTCTCTCACCGGCGAAATGATGACCAACGGAACGACACGCGGATTATCTGCCGGAGGCGCGGCAACCGGCTGCAACGCTTCTGCCTGTTGGAGAGCGTTCATGCGCGGGGAGCGGAAAGAGGAAATGGATGCATGGCAGTTTGCTATCGGGACGGTTTCAAGATTTTTTTAAAGTCCGGAAAATCGTGTTTTTGTCGGCATTTTCGAGAATTGCCGACGAAAAACATCATAAATTTATTCAACGAGCCATCGTTAGAATTGCTAAAATGATGTCAATTTTATACTATTTTATCGCTCGAAAAGCTTTTGGGAAAGCGATACGATCAATGGAAGGCATCAGTGCAATGCAGACACAAGCGGTGCCAGCGGGGCTGAGCACGACGGAATTTCCGACTGTACCCTTGTTCGGGCTGGATATCTGCGCGGTCCGCTTCGACGAGGCTGCCGACGCCTTGTTTGCCTACGCCAGCGCCGGCGCGCGTCCCGCCCGCGTGATCGTCACACCCAATGTCGACCATCTGGTACGGCTGCAGGATGCGTCCGCCGAATTCACCGAGCCGTATCGTGGTGCGGATTACATTTTCGCCGATGGCATGCCAGTGGTGTGGGCCAGCCGGCTCCTGGGTCGGCCCTTGCCGGAGCGCGTTACCGGCGCCGATCTGTTCCTGGCGCTGGCGCAGAAGGCGAGCCAGGCCGGGATGCCGGTCACTGTCATTGGCGGCATGCCGGGGCAGGAAGAGATGCTGCGCGCAGCGTTCGCACGCGTTTATCCGGGGATGCCGCTGGAGCTGTTTTGCCCATCGATGCAATTCGACCCGTTGGGTGCGGAGGGGATCGAAGCCCGGGACCGGGTCAATCGCCAGCGGCCCGGGATCGTCTTCATCTGCCTGGGCATGCCCAAGCAGGAGCGTTGGGCGTTCGCTTGGCAGCAGCAACTGGATGCGTCGCTGGTGCTGTGCGTTGGGGCCGCAATGGACTTCGCGCTCGGCTTCAAGCGGCGGGCGCCGCGCTGGATGCAGAAAGCCGGGCTGGAGTGGTTCTGGCGGCTGGCATCGGAGCCGCACCGCTTGTGGCGGCGCTACATCATGCGGGGATCGCGTTTCGTTGGCTTGCTGGCGCGGGAGCTGAAAAAAAACAGTAAAGGCAAGGCCGGCCGCTGAGCGGCATTCGAACCGGACCCGGAGGGTCATCACGACAGGAGTGGAACGTGGGTTTTTATCGCGATAACAACAATCACCATATCGCCTTGTTTGGATTTATCGTCGGTGCCGTTTATGCGGCCGCCATCGTGCTGAGCCTGATGCTGTGCGTGACGTTCTATGAGCCGGCACAGTTCGCGACATTCCGTTACATCGGCTTGCTCGGCATGATCGGCGGGTTCATCGTGTTCAGCGATACGCGCCGTTTCGAGATCAACAATGACGCTTGGGCGATCCACGGCATCGGCAGCATTTTCAAATCCTGGCTGACGGTGTATTTCTTCATCGTGCTGCTGGTCTACCTGTCCAAGACGGGCGAAGACTATTCCCGCATCGTCATGGCTTCCTGGCTGGTCGTCACGCCGTTCGCGCTGGTGCTGGCCTCGATTCTCACCCGTTACTGGGCATTGCGGCTCTACAACTCCAAGGAACAGCGCCGCACGGCGGTTTTCGTCGGCTTCAGCGAGGATGCACAGCAACTGGCCGGTTCCTTCAAGAGCGCCAGGATCCTTGGCATCAAGCCGGTCGGTTTCTTCGACAACCGCCAGGGAGTGCAGCGCATCGGCGATACCCTGCCGCGCCTGGGCGCGCTGAGCGATGCCTCGGAATGGCTGCGCAAGAACCCGGTGGATGTCGTGTTCATCGGCCTGGTGCATGTGCGCGCGGCCGACATCCTCCCCATCATCGATTCGCTGCATGACTCGGTGGCCTCGTTCTACTTCGTGCCGGAGTCCAAGCTGTTCGGCCTGGGCCATATCCAGTACGAAGAATTTGCCGGCGTGCCCGTGCTGTGCGCTTACGAAACCCCGTTCATCGGGCTGGCGCGCATCTTCAAGCGGCTGTTCGACGTGGTGCTGGCGGCGATGATCCTGATCTTGCTGAGCCCGCTGATGCTCTTGATCTCCATCGGCGTCAAGCTGTCGTCGCCGGGGCCGGTGATTTTCAAGCAAAAGCGCTATGGCGTGGGCGGGCAGGAAATAGTGGTGTCGAAATTCCGCTCCATGCGCAGCGACCTGCCGCCGGAAACCGGCGAGGTCAAGCAGGCAACCGTGGGCGATGTGCGCGTGACGCCGCTGGGCCGCATCTTGCGCAAGACCTCGCTGGATGAGCTGCCGCAGTTCCTCAACGTGCTGGAAGGCTCGATGAGCATCGTCGGCCCGCGCCCGCACGCGGTCCAGCATAACGAGCTCTATCGCCGCCAGGTGAAAGGCTATATGCTGCGCCATAAGGTCAAGCCGGGCATTACCGGATGGGCGCAGATCAATGGCTTCCGCGGCGAGACCGATACCTTGGAGAAGATGCAAAAACGCATCGAGTGCGACCTGTACTACATGCGGCACTGGTCGCTGTCCCTTGACCTGAAGATCATCCTGAAGACCGTCCTGGTTGTATTCAAAGACCAAAATGCGTATTGAGCCGGCTGCCATGCCGCTTGCCGTGCCCGGCCTGAACCCGGGCGCGTTGCAGGTACGCGTTTTCACTTCGCTGGAAGCGGCGCAGGCGCGCTGGGAGGCGGCCGAGCAGGCATGCGCCGGCTACGGCTTCCAGCGTTTCGCCTGGCTGGCCCATTGGCAGCGCCAACTGGGGCAGCGGCAGGGATGGCGGCTCGCCTTGACCGAAGTCTGCGATGCCGGCGGCAACACGCTGATGTTCATTCCTTTCGGCCTGCGGTCCCAGGCTGGCTTGCGTGTGCTGGGGCTGCTCGGCGGCGAAGTGACCGACTACAACGCCTGCCTGTTGCATCCCGACTTCGTCCGGCAGGTTCCCACCGGCCGCTGGGAAGCATTCTGGCAGGCGCTGCGGCCTGCGCTGCCGCCGTTTGACCTGGTGCGCATCGGCCGTTCTCCATTGCAGATCGAGCATCCCGCCAGCGGCGAGATGTTCGACAATCCTTTGACGTATTGGCCGCGGGACCGGGCCGCCTGGCAGCTCGAACGCGCTCATATCGCGACACTGGGCGAGAGTTTCGAGGCCTTCCAGAAAACGCGCAGCGCCAAGATGTTTGCCGATACCCGCCGCCAGCGGCGGCGCCTGGAAGAACTGTGCCCGGGAGGCGTGCGCATCGTCCTGCGGGCGGCCGGTGCGGAACAGGACGCCATCGTGGCTGCCATGGCACGCCAGAAGGCGCGGCGCTGGCGCGAAACCGGCAGCCACGACGTGTTCGCCGAACCCGGCTACCTGGACTTCTATCGGGGCTTGGCGGTCGATTGCGGGGGGACGGAGGGCTGGGTGCAGGTGTCCGCCTTGTTCGTCGGGGAAGACATCGTCGCCACGCATTGGGGCATGGCGCACGGGCGGCGTTTCTACTGGATCATGCCCGGTTATGAAGACGGCGAATGGGGGCGCTACTCGGTCGGCCGCGTATTGATGGATGCGGTGGTGCAGGATTGCATCGCACGCGGTTTCGCCTTGTTCGACCTGACCGTGGGCGACGAGGCCTACAAGGCGCAATGGGCCGACCATGAACTGGCGCTCGCCAGTTTCGAGGCCGGCGTCAGTTGGCGCGGCAAAGGCGTGGTGGCGTTGCGTCGCCTTTTGCGCGCCGCGAAAGAAAAAGCACGCAGCCATCGTGGTTTGCGCAACCTGGTGCGCCGCCTGAGCGGCAAGGCGCCGTTATAGCTTCTTATCCTGCCCGGGATTCCCAGTAATCGATCGCGGCGCCCACCGGCAATACCTTGCAGCCGGCATCGAGCGCGGCTTTCACCGCCAGCGCCAATTTCTCCGGGGCATAGCCGAAACGGCTGGGCGGATCTTCCACATCGTGCGTGTTGAGTACCAGCCAGCCTTTGCGGGCGGCGGTTTGGCCGACCAACTCTTCATAAGAAGGCGTCTCGGTCGTTTCGGCATACAGGCGGTGGGTCTGGATCGCATTCAGGTCGACCTCGCCGTAATGCGGGCCGCCGCCGGTGATGCGGCTGGAGCGGAAGCGCCGGCTGCAGATCCGTTTGGCGCCCAGCGCGTAGGCGCCGAACGGGTAAGCGAAATCCAGTCCTTGCAAATCCACACCCAGGTGCGCAAGAAAACGTGCATTGCGTTCCAGTTCCGCCGTGAGCCGGCAGGTGCCGAGGGTGTCGCAGCGGATGTGCGAATAGCTGTGGCAGCCGATTTCATGCCCGTTGGCCAGGAGCCGGCGCAGTTGTTCTTCGGAGTGGCAGGGCTTGCCTTCTTCCAATTGGCCGGTCAGGCCGCCGGCGACGTAGAACGTGCCGCGCACCCCATGCCGTTCCAATGCCTCCGCGCCGGCTTCGCAGGCTGAGGCCGGCACGTCGTCGAAGGTGAAGCTGACCACACCGGCCGGCCCGCGCAGGGGCAGCATATTGCGGTGGGTATGGCGGGCGAGCAAGCGGCTCAGGCGCAGTGCAATGGAGAGAGACATGGTGATGGGTTCGCGTCAGTCATTGACGATATGCGCGCCGAAGCGCTTGCGCAAGTTCATGAAGGGTTGCTCCAGGCCATAGTATGACGCTGTCGCCAACGCGAATGATAGTACCAGCGCCGTCAGCGCGAAGCCCATATAGTGCTGCAGGCCGATCCGGCCGACGCCGAGGCTGCCAGGCCCCCAAAGTATTTCGCTCAACACGATGGCGATAGGGTGGTAGAGGTAGAGCGAATAGGACCATGCCCCCAGCTTGCGGCCCGGCCTGGATTCCAGCGCCGCCGTCACCGGCTGCATTGCATGGGTGAAGCAGATCGCGGTGATCAGCGGCATCAGCGCCAGTCCTTGCAGCGAATAGCGCAGCGTGTCGCGGAAATGGTCGTTGCGGATCAGGAAGGAGGCCAGCAGCATCAGCACGCAAACCGCCTGCACCAGCTTGCCCGACGAGAAACGCACCCAGTGCTGCTGCGTGTCATTGGCCAGGATCAGCGTCAGCCACGCGCCGTAGAGGATGGAGTCGATACGGGTATCGGTGCCCATATAGATGCGGTCGCTGCTGGCGCCGGTGAAATGCAGGCCGCTGCGCCATAGCAGCACCGCCAGTACGCCCAGCCCAAGCGTCAGGGAAAACGTGCGCAGCCGGGGCGCCAGTGCGGCGCACAGCAGGGGGAACAGCAGGTAGTACTGCTCTTCGATCGACAGCGACCACAGGATGCTGAACGGGTCGAAGCCGTCGCGCCCTTGGCCGAAGTGGATGTAGATGCCGTAGTAGTTGGCGTAGTAGAACAGGGCCGAGGCGATCTTGCCCCAGGGGGTGATGCCGCCGTCGGCGTTGAAGGCCAGCGTGCCCAGAACGATCGCCGCCAGCAGCGCCGGGTAGAGCCGGAACGCCCGGCGCGCGTAGAAGTTGCCGATGCCGATGCGGCCCTTGGCCTCATGCTCGGCCAGCAGCAGCCGGGTGATCAGCATGCCGCTGATGAAGAAGAACAGCGTCACGCCGAAGCCGCCCGGAATCACGTGATTGAACCCCAGGTGCGCGAACAGCACCAGCATCACTGCGCAGGCGCGCAAGCCATCCAGGCCGGGAATGTAACCGTAGGCAGGCGTTGCGCCGGCAGGCGGCCTCATCGGAGATCCTCGATCTGTTGCCGGGCTTTGTTGTAGCCCATCGGGTTGGCGTCGGTATAGGAGCCGGAGATGTTGTCGAAGGTGTAGTTCAGGCTCATCTGGAAATAGCTGCGCGTGTAGTCGGCGCCGCCGCCCGACATGGTCTGCTCGCGCATGGCGTCGGCACGGAAGGCCAGGCGGCGGGTGATGTCGTAGTCGTAGCGCAGGCCGATGCGCAGCAGCTTGTCCTGGCCGCTGCCGGTGCCCTGGAGGGTCGTGACGCCGTTGTTGACGGAGAAGCTGTCGTATTTCTGGGATTCCAGCGACAGCAGCAGGGTGACGCGGGATTTCGGCGTGGCCTGCCAGACGTTGCGGCCCTGGATGCCGGTATTGATCACATACAGGCGGTTGTCTGCCTCCACGTTGGATTGCGGGGAGTGCCAGATGCGGCCGTAGAAGGTGCTCTTGCTGCTGTAGTGCCAGTCGATACCGAGTTCGGTCGACAGCAGCTTGCTGTTGCGCTCGGCGTGCGTATTGAACTGGCGCGAGATGGAGCCGAGATGGCCGATGAAAATGGTGTTTTCGGTGTAGCGCCAGGCAGTGTCGACGAAGATTTCCGAGTCGGTATAGCCGGAGTCGAAGTCGGTTACCTGGTTCAGGAAGGGCGTGGTGAGCGCCGCAACGGGGTCCGGGTTGGCGACGATGCCGCGCTCGGGGAACTTCACCTTGCTTTGGCGGAAGCCTCCCGAGAAAATCGATTTCCGTCCGGAGGCATAGCGCAAGGCAGCCTGCCAGGTGTTGCTGTTCATGTTGTACATCTTGGCCCGGTCCGGCACTTCATAGCTCAGCGTCTGCTGGGTGAAGGTGAACGGAAGGTCGAAGCGGTCCGAGAAGCGGTAGGCGACTTCGGCCTCGTCTTCGCGGATGTGCGGATGTTCCGGTTCCACGTTGGAGACCATGGCTGGATAGCTGATGGAAGTTCTGCCGCCGAAATAGTTGTACAGCCGGTCATCGATGCGATGGCGGATGCGGCCGCTCAGCCAATCGCTGAATTCCCAGGTGTACTGGGCTTCCACCTGTTTCTTCGTGTAGTTCAGGCTGCTGCCGCCGATGCCGGGGGTATCGGTCGGGCTGCTGCCGTAGTCGGAAAAGCTGCTGCCATAGTGCATCTTGGAGGCCGATGCGGTCAGCTGGAAGTTGGTGCGCTGGGTCGGCAGCGGCAGGAACAGCCCGAAGCGCAGGTCGGTGGACCACGCCGTATCGGTTGTTTTGAGTGAATCGGTACTGTTGTTGGGAAACAGGAACGGGTTTTCGATCCGATACCAGCTCACGCCCGTCTGCAATGCATACTCGGCCGTCGCATGCGCAGGCAGTGCGCCCGTTGCGGCCGCCAGCACGGCCAGCAGGCGCAGGCCGCCGGCGAGGCAGCCCGCTCGTGGCCATCTCCGTTGTTCACTCATCGGCGACCACCTCGTACCAGGGCGATGTCTCGGCGGCATCGGCTTGCATCAGGACCGTCAATATTCCGCCGGTCAGCGAGACCCGGTTGGCGCCCAGCGCCGCCATGCGCTTGCCGCTGCCGTCCAGCGGGTAGACGCTGGCACGACGCGCCTGCGTGCGCAGGCTGAGTTGCACCTGGCTGCGTTCCATCCAGACCGGCCCTTCGACATCGCGGGCGCCGGAGGGGCGGCCGGTGATGCCGGGGTCGGCTTCCAGCGTCACCCATTGGCTGTCGTTCTTGTAGCGCACGATTTCTTTCGGCCGTTGCGGCGAGGAACCGGCCTGGGTGCCGGTGACGGCCGCGGCCAGGCTGACGAGCACATGGCGCGAGGCTTCCAGCTTGCGGTTGTCCAGCGAGGTGATGACGATGCTGGCAAAGCCGCGGCTCTTGCCGACCAGGGAGGCCGACACGGCGGCATCACCGGCCTTGCGGGTTTGCAGGAAGCCGATGAAGGCGCGCATCTGGTCGGTGCGCAGTTCGATCATGCGTTGCAGCGGCGCATAGTCGAATTGGCCGTTGGGCGAGTGCAGCGTGGCGTTGGCGGCGATCGGCGTTTGTTTGCCCTGGGGCGTGCCGTTGACATCGATGGCGACCCGGGCCTGCGAGGCAAGTTCGGGCGTGACGCCGCTGGCCACGGCAAGGTGGGTGTCGAATGCGCCGATATCGCGCACCGAGGCGATCGCCAGCCGGGCCTGCTGCTGCAGCGGGACATTGACCTGGGTGGGCAGCGGCGCCACCAGGCCGCGGCGGAAGATCAGCGCGCTTTGGCCGGTCTGGGCGAATTTGCCCCAGTCGCCGGAAAGGGTGAAGGCCGACGGGGTGTCGGACCAGTTGTCGCCGTCCATGTAATCGAAGAAGAACAGGCCGTCCCAATCCTGGGCGGCGGCGATCGCCGCCATCAGCGGCTGGATTTCGCTGCTCTGGCGGTTGGGGAAGGGCTGGTTGAATTCGGAGACGACAAATGGTTTGCGCGCGTCGCGCCGCAGCGACAGGCCGAGGATACGCAGGACTTCGCCGCCGCTGGCCGCGCTGTCGCGCAAGCGCCAGTCGTAGCGGTCCCAGGATTTGCCGGGATAGTCGGGGTGGTCGATGTAGAAGTGCTCATCGATGTAGTCCATGCCGGCCTGCGAGTCGAAATTGAGCACGCCGCCGTAGCCCATCTGGGTGCCGGTCACCGGCACTAGGGGATCGGTCTCTTCATGCACCACGCGGCGCATGCGTTCGAAATAGGCGCGGTCGGTATCGGCCAGGAAATGCAGGAAGTCGCGCAGGCGCACGGCTTCCCCGGCATCGCTGGGGATGCCGGGATCGGCCGGGCCGAGCAGGCGGGTGGTCAGCGAGCGCAGCTTGCCGTCAAGCTTGTCGCGCCACTGGGCGATCTTGCTGGAGGCGTAGTCGGCATCGGTCGGCGTGAGCAGTGGCGGCGCAGCATCGCCGGAGCAGGTTTGCCAGGCGCCGCAGGCCTTGGCATAAGAGCCGTAGCGGCGCATGACCCAGGCTTGCCACTGTTTTTTCAGTTCCGGCTCATAGGCCTTGGGCACCGCGGCGCTCCATTCGCGCCGCTGCCAGGCGGCCAGCAGGGAGGACTCGTTGTTGATTTCGACCATCGCCAGCGCCGGGTTGCCGCGCAGGTCCAGCGCGCGGATCAGTTGGCGGGCATAGTCTTCCTGCAAGGCCACCATGCGCGGATAGTAGACGTGCACCGGCGCGCCCAGTTCGGTCTCTTGCGCCTTGTTGTCCAGCGGCGGCAACTGGTCGATGGCCGGGCGGAAACGGTAGCCCACGTGCAGGTTCAGGTTGACGTAGATGCCTTCCTGCTTGAGTACGCCGATGAAGTTGCGCAGGCGCGCCAGCGCGGCTGGGTTGAAGCTGGGATAGGGGCCGGGCGTGAGCAGGCTGCGCGGCGGATTGTCCTGGGTGCCGGGGCTGGTGTCCATGTGGTGCAGGCGCACCGCATTGAAGCCGAGCTTGCGCAGGCGCTTGGCCAGCCTGACGGCGTCGGCATCCGACGGGAAATTGGTAGCGAAGCTCAGGTTGATGCCATACAGCCGCACGCGGGCGTCGTCGCCGGTATTGGCACGGCCGTCGGGGCCGACGCGGTAGAAGTGGCTGCCGCGCACGAACAGGCGCGCGGCGTTGTCCAGCGGCTGGTTCAGGGCGGACTGGTCGGGCGCGCCGGACAGCGCATCCTGGTCGATGCCGAAGCGGTAGAACTGGATGCCGGCGTCGTTGCGCCGGAATTCGGGCATCTCGGCGGCCTGCGTATCGGCGCCGATCATGCCGGTTGGCGCCGCCACCGTTGTTGTTGCGACGGTGTGCCATACCCATGCAACCAAGGCCAGCCTGGCCAGGCGTTCGATATGCGCGCGTTTCATCGGGCGGGGCCTTTCATTTCCGGATGTTTTTCTGGGGCCTGTTCCAGCAATGCCTCCTGCTGCTGCGCCAGTCGCTGCCTGTCTTCTTCGGCCTGCCGGGCCAGCTGCATCCGGTGCACCGTCAGGCGCGCCGAAATGGAAGTGGACGAATAGAGGAAGAAGATATTCTGGAACAGCACCCCGCGGAACACTTCGCTTTCCGAGAGGTTGCTGATCAGGATCAGGATCAGCATGGCCCAGTGGATCGCGGCTTCTTCGCGGTCGAAGGTGGTCAGCCGGACCAGGCTGATGATGTGATAGACGAAGACCAGCGCCATCAGGCACAGGCCGATGATGCCAAGTTCGTTGAAGATGTCCAGGTAGCCGTTGTGCGCCTGCAGCGGAATCCAGTGCAGGATGTCGATGATCGATTGCGACGGGCTGCCTTCGCCCAGCCAGAACGCGCCGTAGCCGATGCCGAAGATCGGGTGCTTGTTGATTTCCAGCACCACCAGGCGCCAGATGTCGGTGCGGCCGGTGAGGTCGGTCGATTTGTTGAAGATCGCAGTGATCGGCGACAGCAGTTCGTCGATGTCGGGCAGGCGGCTCTCCAGGGTATAAAACACCAGCAGGGCGAGCATCACCGCCATCGCCAGCACCAGCACGATGCGGCGGCTTTCGAACTGGCCGGTCAGGTAGCGCTTGCGCACCACCATGTAGATGGCGCTGCCCAGCGTGGCGACCAGGATGGCGGTGCTGCTCTTGGCCATGATCAGGATGAAGGACGCAAACAGCATGCCGGTATAGCACAGGGCGCGCGGGAACACCTGGCCCAGGCTTTCCTTGAGCCAGAACACGACGCACAGGCCGGCGATCGCGCCCAGCGTGTTCTTCTGCGTCATGATGCCGCGCCAGGCGGCGCCCAGTTCGTAATCGACGCCGATGCTGGGGATGGCCAGCGCCACCACGAAGGAGATCACCATGAGTACCATCAGCGTGCCCAGCATGGTACGGATCAGTTGCTGCCTGCCGCCCACCGGCGGCGAAATGGCGATGCCCACCAGCACCAGGCCGACGAGCTGGGTGACGCGCTTGAGCGTGACGACCGGGTAGGGCGACCAGAGCATCGTCAATGCGCAATAGGCGATCATCAGGATCAGGAAGGGATTGAGGTGGAGCACGTGCCGCCAGGTCCATTCCCGGTTGCGCCAGGCCAGCATGGCGCCGATGGCGAACAGCGAGCCGAATTCGATCTGGAAGATCAGGGAGCCTTCCACATAACTGCCCGAGGGATCGGTATTGCCCCAGTTGAAACCGGGCGGCAGCAGCGCGAACGTCATGCTCAGGACGATCAGCAGCCGCACCACGAACGGGTCGATGTTGCCGAAGGCGGACGGGCGCGCCGTGTAGAGGGGGTCAATTGCCGTATTCATGGTAGCGGTGCCCGATCAGGGCGCTGAGTTTGCCGCACTGGGCGGATGCGGCGCGCAGCCAGCGCACGGCCTTGATCCGGGAGAACGGCAGGCAGGCAAGGCAGAGCCCGGCCGCGACAACAAACTGGGCGGCGGCGCGCAGCCCCAGCCAGCCGCCGCGCCAGAAGCGCCCGAGCGGGGACAGGCGGGCGATTTCCGACAGCACATAGGTCTGCCCGAGCCGGTAGGAGCGGCGCAGCAGCCAGGGGAGGTTGGCGCGTTGCAGCGGCACTTCCTCGCTGACCGTGGCTTCGTCGCACCAGATGAACACGGCGCCGTGCGCCAGCATGTCGCGAAACAGCATGGTGTCTTCCGCGCCCGTACGGCCGAACGCCGTGTCGAACGGGCCGGCTTCCGGGGTCGGGCTGACGGCCAGCATCTTGCTGCGGCGGATCAGCACATTGCCGGTGCGGGCGTCATGCGAGGTGATGGGTGCGCCGGTGGCAAAGCGCGGGCGGTTGAAAAAGCCACCCCGGCGAATCCAGGCCGGGGTGCCGTCCAGGTAGCGCGGCAGCACCGGCGCGAACACGGCATCGGCGCCGAAGGCGCGTTGCGCCTGCACCAGTTTGCGGACCCAGCCTTCGCCGGGGGCCTCGTCGTCATCGATGAACAGGACCCATTCGCCGCGTGCTGCATGGACAGTGGCATTGCGCGCGGCGGCGATGTTCGGCACCGGGACGTGCAGCGCGCGCAACGGCAGCGGCAAGCGGGCCTGCCACGCGTCCAGCACCGGGCGCGCGGATGCGCCGGGGTCGTTGTCGGCCACTATCACTTCCAGCGCCAGGCCGTCGCGGTCCTGTTCGCTCAAGGCTTGCAGCAACAGGTCCAGCAATTGCGGCCGGCGGAAGGTGCAGATGCAGATGCTGATGTCGATCGGGGCGTTTGCCGTCATGTCCATGGCTTATGTCCCCGCGAGGCTGGCGTTGCGGCGCACGCGCGGCAGGAAGAAGGCCCAGATCAGGATGCAATCGAAGACTTCGACGACGATCAGCGCCAGGATTGCTCCCCAGGCGCCGTACAGCGGGATGAACAGTGCGGCGCACACCAGCATGACCACCAGGCAGGCGACGCCGCTGGTCAGCAGCAGGCGATACTGGTCGTTGCTGGTGAGCAGGGAAGAACCGATCGAGCGGGCGGCGTTGATGGCGAAATAGATGCCCCAGGCCAGCACCATCGGTTCCACACCCTGGTATTTCGCGCCCAGCACATGCGCCTCCAGCCAGGGCAGCGCCAGCCACAGCAGGCTTACGTACAGTACGGTTACGATCTCGATGCCGGCCACCGAGGCCCAGGCCAGGCGGTCCAGGCGTTTCCAGTCGCGTGCGGAGAACAGGCGGCTGGCCATCGGCCGGGCGATGCGCGACCAGGCCATGACCGACAGCGAGATCGGCATCAGCAGCAGCCGCGAAGCATTGAGTTCGGCCGAGGCAGCCACGCCCAGCGAGGCGGCGGCAAGGTAGAGATAGCTGTAGTTGGTTGCCCAGGCGACCAGCGCGCCGGGCAGGGCCCAGCGGCCGCGCCGCCACATGTCGGCAATCGCCGCGCGCTGTTCCTGGACGGATGGCGGTGCGGTGGCAGGGCGGGTTCCGGCGTTGCGCCAGAAGCCGACCGCATTGGCCAGCCCCAGCACCAGCAGGATGCCGGGCACGGTGAAGTGGCCGGTTGCCATCAGCAGCGCCACGCCGGCTGCTACCGCCAGTGCGTAAGCCAGATCGATGCGCAGCACGCGGCGCGGAAGGCCTTCGATGAAGTTCAGGCTGCGCTGGTATTCGCGCAGGGCGTTGGCGAAGACATAGACGGCGAAGGCGAGGCCCAGTACGGGCAAGGATTCCGGCACGCCGGCGTAATGGCCGACAGCGATGCTGGCGATGCCGAACAGGATGGCGAGCAGGGCGCTCAATTGCCATTGGAAACGGTGCAGGCAGGCAATCAGGTGGGCGCGCTGCGATTCGGTCTTGCCGGGTGCGATGGTTGTCAGCGGCCCGGTGATCAGCGATTCGAGGACGGTGGACGCGAAAATACCGGCGACGTACATCTGCGAGTACAGGCCGTAGGATTCCTTGGTCGCCAGACGAATCAGGACCAGCCCAAGGGCGAAGTTGAGGCCGCTCAGCAGCGCCTGGTCGACCAGCGACGCCAGCGAATGCCGCAGCAGCCGCTTGCCGCTTACTTCTGGCGCGGTCCGCTCAGCCATTTTTTCAGGTAGTGCCAGTATTTGTTGCCATTGGCCGGTACCGTCTCATCGGAGAACTGGTTGTAGATGGTGCCGACCACTTGCGCCCCGGTGGTGCCGATCTGGGTTTCGGCCTGGCGCAACTCCTCCAGCTTGGTGAAGTGCTGGCGACCGATCAGCAGGCAGGCGCCGACTTGCTGGACGATGGATTGCGCGTCCGACGAAGTCGTGGCGGCCGGCGTATCGACGATGATGACATCGACTTCCTGGGCCAGCTTGTCGATCAGGTTGGACAAGGCGGGCTGCAGCAGGATTTCCAGGGGATTGGGCGGCGTTGGGCCGGCGCAGAGGACGCGCAGGTGCGGAAATCCCGGCGCATCCTGGCCGCGGCTGAATTGGGAGCGGCCTGCCAGGACGGTGGACAGCCCATCCTTGTTGTCCAGGCCGAACAGCTCATGCTGGCGCGGCGCGCGCAGGTTGGCATCTATCAGCAAGGTGCGCCGGCCCATTTGCGAGAACGCCAGGGCAAGGCTGGCGGCGAGGTAGCTTTTGCCTTCCTTTTCATTCGGGCTGACCAGCGCGAAGGCGATCTTGCCCTGGCCGGCCAGGCGGATCGACAGTTCGGCGCGGATCTGGCGGATGGCTTCGGATTCCATGCTGAAAGGCGAGTGGGCGATCGCCAGCGACTTGTCGAGGTTGTCGCGCGGGAGCAGGGCGGTGGCATAGTTGAACTGTGCCGAAAGCACCATCTGCACATTCTGTTCGGTCAGGTAGTTCAGGCGGACCGCCGCTTCGCCGAAACGGATGCCGGCCGAATTCTGCAGTTCGACCACACGGGCCACCTGGGTTTCCGTGAGCAGGCCGGCGGCGATGAAGCGCGCGCCCATCTTGTCGCTCGGTCCCGTGGTTTGTTGCGCGGCTTGAGAGGTATCGTTCATGGAAAACCTTCTTAGTGGAGGCCGATATGGCCGATCACCGGAACGCGCAGGCTGCGGGCGAGATCGTCGCGGCAGCGCAGGCGGCGGGTGCTCAATTCGAGCAGCAGGGCCAGGCACAGCCCGATTCCCAGGCCGGCCACGATGCTGGCGGCGATATTTTTCATCAGCAGGGGCTTGGAATGGCTGCTGGGCGCTTCGGCCACGCGCAGCACGTTCAGGTCCGGCGTGCTGATATTGCTGGACATGAGGATCTCATCGTATTTCTGCAGGGCCGTGTTGTAGACGCGTTCGACGCTCTCCAGCTGGCGCTGGTATGAAGTGATGGTGTCGCGGTGCTGCTTTTGCTCCAGCAGCTTCTTCTTTTGCGCTTCCACCTGGGTTTTGAGCGTTTGCTCCTGCATCTGCAGGCGGCGCGTGTCGAGTTGCTGGGCGTCCAGCACGCCCCTGGATTCGCGGCCGATGCGGGCGAGCAGTTCATTGCGCTCGGCGATCAGCGCCAGCGTTTTGGGATGCTTGTTGCCCAGCACTTCCAGCGCTTCGGTCAGGCGGCGGTCGGCATCGCTCAGCTTGGCCTTCATGTCGTTGATATTCGTGCGCTGGGCGACTTCAGGCAGGTCGTCGACCTTGACGCCGCTCTTGAGCAGGCCCTGCGTGGCCTGGTTGCGCGCCGCGGCTTCCTGCTGCGCATTCTGGACCGAGATCAGCGAGGTCATCAGGTCGCCGAGCTGGCGCGACTCCAGGTCAGTGCGCTCGCTCGGATCGATGATGCCGACTTCTTGCTGGTATTTGGTCAGCTTTTGCTGGATCGAATCGGCTTCCTTGCGCAAGTGCTCGAGCTGGGCGTTGTATTGCTCGCGGCGCGAGCGCGCCGAGCTGGAAGAAATCTGCTGGCTCAGCTCGATATAGGCATTGACCACGGCGTTGGCCAGGTCGCGGGCCTGTTCGGGAGTGCCGGCCGAATAGTCGACTTCGATCACGCGGCTGGAGCGGCGCGTCACCACCTGGGTATCTTCGTTGATGCGGTTGACCAGTTGGGAATGCGCGCGGGCGTCGCCCTGCTGTTTTGCGCTTTCCTGGTACTGGGCGGTACGCTCCAGCGCCAGGGAGTCGATCACCTTTTCGGCAACCGCCTGGCTGCGGATCATGTCGAATTGCGTCTGCATGTAGCTCTCGTCCATGACGGGCGAGAACAGGCGGCCATTGATCGGATCGTTGGTCTTGTAGTCGATGAAGACGTCCGAGGAGGCGGTATACGTCTTGGGCATCAGCAGCGTGATGGCCGTGGTGGCGATGACCGTCACGGCCAGTGTCTTGAAAATGGTGCCGCGTGCGGCGGAGATCATCGCGGCAAGCTGGTTTGAGCTTAATCCGGTTTCAGGTGTCTGCGCGTTCACAGTGAAGCCTTATCGTTGATGGTGTGGGGCGGGCATGCCATGCACTTTGCGATTGCGCCATGTGCGCTAGAACAGGCTCTCGTCGACAAAGACAACGTCACCCGGTTGTACAGGATCGGTCAGCGCGGCCTTGGTCGATTGGATGCCCTTGTCCGGGACTTCCCGGTTGATATAGATGCGGCGCTTGGAGGCGCGCTGGGTCATGCCGCCGCCAAGGGAGATGGCGCGCATGACGTTCATCTCCGGTTCCATGGGATAGGCGCCAGGACGGTTGACTTCGCCGTGGATGTAGAACTGTTTCTTCTTGTTGACGTAGATGACGTCGCCGGGCTGCATCTCGACATCCAGCTTCTTGCGGTCGGTTACGTCGGTTTCGCCTAGCAAGATGGGAATGCGCAGGTCGGATTCGCTTTTCTTGGGATCGTTGTCGCGGCGCAGCAGGGTGACGGTCTGGTCGGCATTCTGCGTCAGGCCGCCGGCGATGGCGATCAGCTCAAGCACACTGATATGGCCGGGGATCGGATAACGGCCGGGACGGCTGACTTCGCCCAGAACGGAGACCATCTGGCTGCGCAGCTGGACGATTTCCACCGAGACTTCCGGGTTCTTCAGGAAATCGCCATCGCGCAATGCACGGGCGATCTTCTTGCCGATCTCGCTGGTGGTCAGGCCGTTGACGTCGATGCCGCCGATCAGCGGCAGGGTCAGGATGCCCTTGTCATTGACGCCGACTTCCGCAGACAGGTCAGGTTGGCCGAATACGGTCACGCGCAGCACGTCGCCGGGGCCGGTACGGGCATCGGTGACGGTCGAGGAGGGAAGCCCCAGTGTGGAAAGCGTGCCAGGCGGCGCCGACGTGACTTCCCCGGTTTTGGTGGGATCGGAGGGAACCTGGGCGAAGCTGGCAAAGCTGAGAGATGACAGCAGAAGCGTTGCGATTAGCCATTGTAAGAAGTGACGGCGCAAATTGAACTCCTGTGAGTGAATTCTGGACGATTGGAGGCTATTTTCTCGCGATTTGTCTTGTTCTCATCTCAGTCAATACCTGATGGCTGTTCATGAGCAAAGACGAAAATATTTAAATGCCAAGTAGAAAATTTTGTAAAGGCGGCGCTTATATTAATCTAATTGCAACTTTTTGGGAAATCTCTGTGTGGCAGGAATGATGAATCAGGCTGCCATCGGAACGCGTTGGGCGATTGCTGATGAAGACGCCAAGGAGGCCATCAGTTTGTCTTTTTTATTGTTGTTCGGCAAATTTTTCTGGTTTTATAGGAGGCAGGAGTTGTTGTTGGGCCAGATGCGCAAAGGATAGGGATGCCATTGGCCGGAACCGGCATGGCGGCGGGAGAAATGAAAACGGGGTGAACCGTTGCAAACGGTTCACCCCGGTTCCAACCCGCCCGATGGTGGCGGGAGGAGAATCAGACAGTCGCGGCGATCTTTTCCTGTGCGCTGGCCAAGGCCTTCTTGACGGACTCGTCACCCATCGAGACGCCTTCTGCGATCACCAGCTCGACATCGGTGATGCCGATGAAGGCCAATGCGCTCTTGATGTACTTGCCCTGGAAATCCAGCGCTTCCATCGGACCTTCGGAATACATGCCGCCGCGCGACAGGATCACGATGACCTTCTTGCCGGTGGCCAGGCCGACCGGGCCGTTTTCGGTGTAGCGGAAAGTGCGGCCGGCGCGGAACACGTGGTCGATCCAGGCCTTGAGTGTGGAAGGCGGCGCGAAGTTGTACATCGGCACGCCGATCACCAGGGTGTCGGCCGCCAGCAGCTCGTCGACCAGCTGGTCGGATTGCTTGATCAGCTCGGCTTGCTGCGCGTTGCGGTTCTCGGCAGGGGTGAAATAGGCGCCCAGCAGCGCTTCGGTAATATGCGGCAGTGCGTCGCTGGCGAGGTCGCGGTGGACGATACGGCCGTCAGGGTTCTTTGCCTGCCATTGCTGGGCAAAGGAGGCAGTCAGCTGGCGCGAGATGGAGCCGCTGGCGCGGGCGCTGGAGTCGATATGCAGCAAGGTGCTCATGGTCTTTCCTTTCGGTTGGCATGCTGTTGCACTTGTCTGTGTGGCAACGGCATCGGTTTATCTTTGTTGCCCAGGGGTATTCCTTGGGCAGATGGTCAGAATGCGGCGCCGAGAGCGTGAGAAGCGATTTCGATGTATCGTTGCTTCCTGTCAGGGCTTGTCCCTGGCCTTGCTTGCGGCGATGAAAGAAGCTTACCCAGTTTTCATTTGCATCAGTAGATGCGAGAATGTCATTTCACTGATCCATTTTTGCGGGTAATGATGATGGTTGATCTGAACGATATCTGGCTTTTCGTCCATGTTGTGCGCGCTGGCAGCTTTGCCGCGGCCGGCCGTCGGCTGGCCATGCCATCCAATACCATCAGCCGCCGTTTGCAGGCGCTGGAGGTCGAGCTGGGTGTGCGCCTGCTGCAGCGCTCCACACGCCAGCTCAATATGACTGCCGCCGGGCGCGAGTTCTTCGAGCGCTGCGCGCCGGGCCTGGAAGACATCGAACATGCCAGCACCAGCCTGACCGATAGCAGCGGCGAGCCGTCCGGCAGCCTGCGCGTGGCGGCGCCGGTCGACTTCTTCGATAACTTCTCCATCGAGTGGATGCATGAATTCATGCGCTTGTACCCTAAGGTGCAGCTTGAGTTCGTGCTCAACGATGGCCGCGCCGACTTGATCGCGGAGGGGATCGACTTGGCTTTTCGGGGCGGTGTCCTGCCGGATTCAAGCCTGGTGGCGCGCAAGCTGGTGGACAGCTATCGCGGCCTGGTGGTCAGTCCACGCTACCTGGAGCACTTCGGCTCGCCGCATACGCTGGCTGATCTGGTCAATCACGCCTGCCTTGCGGCATCGCAGGCTCCGCAACACACCACTTGGAAACTGGAAGGGCCGCAAGGCCCTGAAAGCGTGCGCGTCAACCCGCGGCTATGTATCAACACCGCGCAAGGGCAGTTGCGCGCGGCGCGTGCCGGCCTTGGTATCGCCTTGTTGCCGACCATGCTGGTGGCGGCGGAAGACTTGCGCAACGGGACGCTGGTACATATCTTGCCGGACTACCAGAGCGATGTGATGGGTTTGTATGCCGTGTATGCCCATCGCCGCCAGCTTCCCACGGCGGTTAGCGCCTTGATCGAATTCTTTGCCGACAAGCTGGTGCGTGGTATCGCCGATAAGGGTGAACAGGTATGCCAGGAGCATTTCGCGCGGGAGGAGGACGCCAAGCGGGACAAGGCTGGCGGCGCAGAGGACGTATCGGAATTGCAGAAGCTTGAGGGCGTGGAAAAGGCGGTTATCTGATCCCTGCCTGACGCGCTTCGCATCAGTAAAAACGCCCGCATTTGCGGGCGTTTTGTTTGCTCCTGGCTAACGGCTTAGCCCCGTTCCCGCAGGATACGGGCCACGCTGTCGATCTTGCGGATGCCGCGCATGGTGCGCGCCAGATGTACGCGGTCTTCGACCTGGATGGTGAAGCGCAGGTATTTCATCGAGGAGCCGCCATCGTCGTCCATGCTGACAGACACGATGTTGGCGTCGGTTTCGCCGATCTCGGCGGCGATACGCGCGAGCGTGCCGCGCTGGTTATGGATCAGGATGGTAATGCGGCAGTCGAAGCGGCGGTTGAGGTCGTGGCCCCAGACCAGCTCGATCCAGCGGTCCGGCTCCTTCTCATGCAGGCGCTTGGCGGTCTCGCACTCTTGCGTGTGGACGATCAAGGTCTGGTCGGGCTTGAGGTAGCCGGTCAGGCTGTCGCCCGGGATGGGCATGCAGCAGGAGGAAAGCTGGGCCAAGGCGCCTTCGCTGCCGGTGATGACCACCGGGTCAGGTTTGTTGGGCAGCATCTGGCCTTCGGGGTCGAGCTGCGGAACGTTGGTGCCGGTATCCATCATGCCCATGATGTGGCGCGCTACCAGCGGCGCCATGCGGGTGCCGATGCCGATTTCGGCATACAGGTCGTCCATGGTCTTGGCGCTGGATTCATTGAGCAGCCGTTCGACGATATGCACCGGCAGTTCGGGGTCGATGCCCAGCGTGTGCAGGGCGTTGCCCAGCAGGCGGCGCCCGACCGACTGCGATTCGACCATGTTGGCGGTGCGCAGGCGGTGGCGGATGGCTGAGCGCGCCTTGCCGGTACGGACATAGCCGAGCCAGTTCGGGCTGGGGCGCGAGGTCGGCGAGGTGATGATCTCGACAATGTCGCCGTTATGCAACTCGGTGCGCAACGGGGCCGGCTCGTGGTTGATGACGGCCGAAGTAGTCTGGTCGCCGATGTCGGTGTGGATGCTGTAGGCGAAATCCAGCGCGGTGGCGCCGCGCGGCAGGGCGATGATCTTGGATTTGGGCGTGAACACGTAGACCGAATCCGGGAACAGGTCTACCTTGACGTGCTCCAGGAACTCGGCCGAATCGCCGGTCTGCTTCTGGATGTCCAGCAGCGATTGCAGCCAGGCATGGGTGCGCTGCTGCAGGTCGGTCAGGCTGCCTTCGTCGTCCTTGTACAGCCAGTGCGCCGCCACGCCCGACTCGGCCACCCGGTGCATTTCCTTGGTGCGGATCTGGAACTCGACGGGCGTGCCGTAGGGGCCGATCAGCGTGGTGTGCAGCGACTGGTAGCCATTGAGCTTGGGAATGGCGATGTAGTCCTTGAACTTGCCCGGCATCGGCTTGAACAGCGAATGCAGGGTGCCCAGTGCCACGTAGCAGTTGGCGAAACTGTCCACCACCACGCGGAAGCCATAGACGTCCAGCACCTGGGAGAACGACAGGTGCTTGTTGCGCATCTTGCGGTAGATGCCGTAAAGGGTCTTTTCACGGCCGTCGACCTGGGCCGGGATGCCGGCGGCGATCAGTATGCTGGTGACCGACTCCATGATCTTGGTCACGACTTCGCGGCGATTGCCGCGCGCGGCCTTCACCGCCTTGAGCAGCGTACGGTGGCGCAGGGGATACAGGTGGGCGAACGACAGTTCCTGCAGTTCGCGATAGATGTTGTTCAGTCCCAGGCGGTGCGCAATGGGCACGTAGACTTCCATGGTCTCGCGCGAGATGCGGCGTTTCTTCTCGGGCGGCATCGAACTCAGCGTGCGCATGTTGTGCAGGCGGTCGGCCAGCTTGACCAGGATCACGCGCACGTCGCGCGCCATGGCCAGCAACATCTTGCGGAAGTTTTCGGCCTGCGCTTCGACCTGGCTCTGGAATTCGATCTTGTCCAGTTTGGACAGGCCATCCACCAGCGAAGCCACCGGCGCGCCGAAGCGTTCGATCAGCTCTTCCTTCTTGACGCCCTGGTCTTCCATGACATCGTGCAGGAAGGCCGCCATCATGGCCTGCGCATCGAGTTTCCATTCGGCACAGATTTCAGCGACCGCCAGCGGATGCGAGATATAGGGCTCGCCCGACTTGCGCATCTGTCCCAGGTGCATCTCATCGGCAAAGCGATAGGCTTCCTTGACCTTCTTCAATTCGGAAGGCGTCAGGTACTCTTCGAGCTTGGGCGTGAGATGGGCGAACGTCGCCACGCCGCTGTGGGCAGCGGCGGGGTTGGCTTCGTTCGGGGAGTGCGGGCGACCGGAACCGGCTGCTCGTTTGGTGCTGCTAGGAGTTGCTGATAACGTGGATTCGGTGGGGGTGAGGCTCATGCTTTACCGTTATCAGCTTCATGGACGGACAAGGATCAGGCCGGAACCTTTTTCAGCATTTCCACACCGACCTTGCCGGCAGCGATTTCGCGCAGCGCGGTAACGGTCGGCTTGTCCTTGGCGTCAACCTTTGGGGTATGGCCTTGCAACAACTGGCGGGCGCGATAGGTCGCGGCCAGGGTCAGTTGGAAACGGTTCGGGATTTGCTTGAGGCAATCTTCGATGGTGATACGGGCCATGTAAAACTCCTGTGTGACGGTCTTGCTTGGAATGGGTGAAATGTCCGGGCAGCGATGCCGGGCCGATTTGTTCAGAACGCTGTTCAGGTGGCGTGGATGCCGAGCTGGGTGAACAAATAAGCATTGCGGGCGGCTTGCTGCGGAAAACGGCAGCGGGCTGCTTGGACAATCGCCGTCAACTCTGACAAAGCGACGGCAAACTCTTGATTGATAATAACATATTCGAACTCCGGAGAGTGGGCGATTTCGCCGCCGGCGGCCAGGATACGGCGGGTAATGACATGCGGTTCGTCCTGGCCGCGCTTCTTGAGGCGGTCTTCCAGGGCCGCGATCGAAGGCGGCAGGATGAAGATGCCGATGGCATTGGTGAACTGCTTCTTGACCTGCTGCGCGCCTTGCCAGTCGATCTCCAGCAGCACATCGGTGCCGTTGGCGATCTGGTCGGCGATCATCAGGCGCGAGGTGCCGTAATAATTGCCGTGGACTTCGGCCCACTCCAGGAATTCCCCTTCGGCCTGACGTTTCAGGAAATCATCGGTGTCGGTGAAATAGTATTCGCGGCCATGCTCCTCGCCCGGGCGCGGCGAGCGGGTGGTGAAGGAAACCGACAGCTTGATGGCCGGTTCCTGCTTCAGCAGGGCATTGACGAGGGTCGATTTGCCGGCGCCGGAGGGGGCGACCACCATGAACAGGCTGCCGGAAGTAGGGGTTTTAGCTGGCATATGATCCTCGCTGTTTTTGTTGTATCTGTGTGGTGTTCTTGCTTATCCGGCCCGTTGGATGCTGCGGCGCGGCGTTGCCGCATCCGGGGCGGATTCGGATTTATTCGAGATTTTGCACTTGCTCGCGCATCTGGTCGATCAGCAGCTTCAATTCCATCGAAGCGTCGGCCAGCTCCTTCATGGCAGCCTTCGAACCGACGGTATTGGCCTCGCGATTGAGCTCCTGCATCATGAAATCCAGGCGCTTGCCGACCTGGCCGCCTTTTTTCAGGATATGGCGCGTCTCGGCCAGGTGGGCCGACAGGCGCGCCAGTTCTTCGGCAATGTCGATGCGGATGCCATACAGGGTGACTTCCTGGCGGATGCGTTCCAGCGATTCTTCGCGCGTCAGCAACTGCGTCGATGCGCCGTTGTGCTGCAATGCCAGGCCCAGCGCCTCGCTCATGCGCTCGGTCGCCTTTTGCTGGAACTGCTCGATCAGTTGCGGCACCAGCGGCGTGATGCGGGCCACGATGGCTTCCATCGCATCGACGCGGGCCAGGATTACCGCCTGCAATGCCGCGCCTTCGCGCGCACGGCTATCGATGAAGGCGTCCAGCGTCTGCTTCATGGTGGCCAGGATATCTGCCTGCAGGGTTTCCTGGCTGATCTCGGCTTCTTCCATCACGCCCGGCCAGCGCAGCAATTCGTTGACCGACAGCGGTGCGGCATCAGGGAACTGGGCGCGCAACTGGTCTTGCAGGTTGGACAAGCTGCCGACCACACCGGCATTGAGCGCCTGGGTGTTGCCGGTCGCCACCTTGCGGCCGAAGCTCAGCCGGCATTCCACCTTGCCGCGCACCAGGCGGCTCATGATGGCTTCGCGCAGCATCGGCTCGACCGCGCGCAGATCGTCATTGATGCGGAATTGCAGATCGAGGAAGCGCGAGTTGACGCTCTTCATTTCGATGGTGACCGTGCCGGCAGTGGTTTCACGGGTGGTGACGGCATAGCCGGTCATGCTGTAGATGGTCAAATTCTGGCTCCGGTGTGTTTGCGCTTGCCGCGGCAGTGGGCGGCCGTGCGTTGGCGGGTCATGGTGATGATCGGCGATGCCGTGCTGCGCAGTGCGGATGCGGCTCGCCATCCTTTACAATGCCGGTTTTGCAAAATGCGGCTGTTGCAGTTGTTGGCGCCGCGCGGGCAGGTCGGGCGGCATCGCCTCATCGGATCCCGCATTTTAAAGAAGATTGGCAGCCAAGCGCTATCAAAACATCGAAATTGGCGGTTTTTACCATTGCCGCTATTTTCTCCCGCAGACCAGACAAGGACCGAGCATGACATCATCCCACCGCCCCAGCGCCCGCGCCGTTTCGCAACTGCGCGATGTGCGCCTGACGCGCCATTACACCAAGCATGCCGAAGGTTCGGTGCTGGTCGAATTCGGCGACACCCGCGTGCTGTGCACCGCCAGCATCGAAGAGAAGGTACCGGGTTTTCTCAAAGGAAAAGGCCAGGGCTGGCTGACCGCCGAGTACGGCATGCTGCCGCGCTCGACGCATACGCGGATGGATCGTGAAGCCGCCAAGGGCAAGCAGTCCGGCCGCACGCAGGAGATCCAGCGCCTGATCGGCCGCGCATTGCGCGCCGCATTCGACCTGGAAGCCTTCGGCGAACGCACGCTGCATCTTGACTGCGACGTGCTGCAGGCCGACGGCGGTACCCGCACCGCTGCCATTACCGGAGCCATGGTGGCGGCTTACGATGCGTTTTCGGTACTCAAGTCGCGTAGGCTGGTGGAGTCGATCCCGCTGAAGCATTTCGTTGCCGCCATCTCGGTGGGCGTCTACAAGGGCGTGCCGGTACTGGACCTGGACTACCTGGAAGATTCCGATTGCGACACCGACATGAACGTGGTGATGACCGATGCCGGCCATTTCGTCGAAGTGCAGGGTACGGCTGAAGGCGCGGCATTCGACCGCGCTACCCTGAACAGCCTGCTGGACCTGGCCCAGCAGGGCATTGCCACACTCAACACCTTGCAAAAGCAGGCACTGGGCCTCTGATTCCCGGCTATCCTGCGGTTGCGCGTGAATCGTTTTACAATGCGCACATCGCATAGGAACGCCATGTTGAACCGACGACATGGCGTTTTTCATTGCACCGGCGAAAGCTTTGCAAACCTTGCAAGCCGCCGTTCAACTCTCACTCAGACAAGCATGGATACCAAGCAAAAGATCGTGATGGCGTCGAACAACGCCGGCAAGCTCAAGGAGTTCGCCAGCCTGTTGGGCGACATCGGTTTCGACGTGCGCGCGCAGGGCGAATTCAACGTTCCGGAAGCGGAAGAGCCTTTCGGCACTTTCGTCGAGAATGCGCTGACCAAGGCCCGCCATGCATCCCGCCTGACCGGCCTGCCGGCGCTGGCTGACGATTCCGGCGTATGCGTCAATGCCCTGGGCGGCGCGCCCGGCGTGTATTCGGCGCGCTATGCGGGCGAGCCGAAATCGGACGCCGCCAATAATGCCAAGCTGGTCGAGGATCTGGCCGCGCATGCCGACAAATCGGCTTATTATTATTGCGTGCTGGTCTATGTGCGCCATGCCGGCGATCCCCAGCCGGTGATTGCCGATGGCGTATGGAAAGGCGAGATCGTGGCTGACGCGCGCGGCGAGGGTGGTTTCGGTTACGACCCGTATTTCCTGTTGCCGCAATTGGGCAAGACCGCCGCGCAGTTGAGCGCGGCCGAGAAGAACGCCGTCTCCCACCGGGGGCAGGCATTGCGTGCGTTGGTAGAGAAGCTGAAATGATCCCGATCAAACCAGTTGCGGCCAATGTACCCGCCGGACAGGCACAGGGCGGTCCCGCCCAGGCTGCGCTGGCCTTCCTGAAGCCGGGCAGCCTGCAACTGACGGCTTTGCCGCCGCTGTCGCTGTATGTGCATTTTCCGTGGTGCGTGCGTAAATGCCCGTACTGCGACTTCAATTCGCATGAAGTGAAGGGCAGCTTCCCGGAACAGGAATACCTGGACGCCTTGCGTACGGATCTTGAAATGGCGCTGCCGCTGATCTGGGGCCGCAAGATCACCACCATCTTCATCGGCGGCGGCACGCCCAGCCTGTTGTCGGCTGCCGGACTGGATCGTTTGCTGTCGGATGTGCGCACCTTGTTGCCGTTCGACAGCGACATCGAAATCACGATGGAAGCCAATCCTGGCACGTTTGAAGCCGAGAAATTCCGTTCCTACCGCGAAAGCGGCATCAATCGCCTGTCGATCGGCATCCAGAGTTTCAATGCCAGCCATCTGAAGGCGCTGGGCCGCATCCATAATGGCGGGCAGGCGTTGAAGGCGGTGGAGATTGCACACGCCAACTTCGACAATTTCAACCTCGACCTGATGTATGCGTTACCGTCGCAGACGCTGGCCGAAGCCCGCGCCGACATCGAAACTGCGCTCGCTTTCGCGCCGCCGCATCTGTCGCTGTACCACCTGACGCTGGAGCCGAACACGCTGTTCGCCAAGTTCCCGCCGGCAGTGCCTGACGACGACGCCAGTGCCGACATGCAAGACATGATTATGCAACTGACATCGGCCGCCGGTTATGGCAACTATGAAGTGTCGGCCTATGCCCAGCCCAAGCGGCGCGCCAGGCACAATCTCAATTACTGGCAATTCGGTGACTACCTGGGCATCGGCGCCGGCGCCCATTCCAAACTATCCTTCCCGCACCGTATCGTGCGCCAGGTGCGCTACAAGCATCCCCAGGCCTATCTGGATCAGATTCGCGCCGGAGCGCCGATCCAGGAGGAGGCCGAGATCGGGCGCGATGCCCTGGGTTTTGAATTCATGCTCAATGCGCTGCGCCTGACGGAAGGGTTCTCGCCGAACCTGTTTGCCGAACGTACCGGCATGGGTTTGAATCAGATCCAAAAGCAACTGGATCTGGCGGAGGAAAAAGGAATGTTGTATCGCGATCACGCTTTGATCCGTCCAACCGATTTGGGTCGTCGTTTTTTGAATGATTTGCAAGAAATTTTCCTGTCGGATTAAAGCTTGCTTGCAAGGCCATTTTTATCAGGTATATTTGGGAAAATTTGAATTTAATTAAGAATTCTGCTGGGAAACCTTCAATGGTTTTTCATCATGAATGAGCGCCTCAAACAACAAAAAGAGGGGCGCCAACGATAAAAGAATATGGCTGTCCAGGATAAAAGCGTTTCTTTTCCTCTCGTGTTTTTACAGCCTGTAGCCGACGTTCATCACGTATGGACTGCACTGTCTCTGCACATTTCGCCCATTGATGAGGATGGCAGTGCACTGCTGTCCCGTTTATTCAACGAATTCAACCTGCATGACGCCTTGGGCGGATTGACTTGCATCATCCCGGTCAGGGATCCTGCGGTATTCGCGCCTGAGTTCGCACATCCCATTCCCAAGGGGCAGATCACCCTGCGTGTGCCGGTCGAGCATTGCGTCGACCCCGGCAAGATCGATGCGTTGGACTGGCTTTACAGCCGCGGCTTTTCGATCATCGCCGACGGCCTGCCTGCACAGGGCGCGGCCATGTTTCCTTTTGTCGAATCGATTGCGCTTGACGCCAGCGTCGGCCGGTTGCCGGACGCGGTGCAGTGGCTGCACCGCCTGCGCGGACCGCACCTGGCGGAAAACATCGGTGATGCGATCCAGTTCGATCGCTGCCGCGCGGAAGGTTTCCGGTGGTTTGCCGGCGACTATGCGCTGCATCCCGACAGCCGCCTCTCGCAAAAGAATTCGATCTCCCGCGCGCGCCTCTTGAAACTGCTGGGGCTGGTCGCGCGCGATGCCGATGCCGGTGAACTGGAGTCGCTGCTCAAGCAGGATCCCGCGTTGTCCTACCAGCTTTTCAAACTGGTCAGTTCGGCCGCCTTCGGCTTCTCGGCGCATATCACGAACTTCACCCAGGCCATCAACCTGCTGGGACGGCGCCAGTTGCAGCGCTGGCTGCAGTTGCTGTTGTATGCACGCTTCCCGGGCGATGAGTCGGCCAATCCCTTGTTGCCGCGTGCGGCAGCGCGTGCTGCGATGATGGAGTCGATGGCGCAGCGGGTCGATTGCACCCGCGAGGAGCTGGATCGGGCCTTCATCACCGGCATGTTCTCGCTGCTCGATATCCTGTTGGGCATGCCGCTGCAAGACATCATCGAGCCGCTCAAGCTGCCGGTGGATATCGTCAATGCGCTGACCACCCGCACTGGGCGGCTGGGCAAGTTGCTGGATGTCGTGGAGCGATCCGAATACGGCCGCATTCCCCTGCGGCATGCCGACCTTGAGGCCGCCGGCCTCGATGCCAGGGTGTATTGCGAATGTCTGTTAGAGGCCTTTGGCTGGGCAACCAGAGTCAGCACAGAGGCCTGAATTCCATGATCTCCTCCGTTAGCACCGACGATCTGGCATGTTGTTCCGCATTGCTGGATGCGATGCAGAACCTGCATGGGCAGGTGCTATCTGCTGCGCTCGGGGGGATTGCGTCCGCTTTCCTGAAGCGACCCGGCGGTAAATACCAGCCCGGTCCGGCGCCGGAAGGGGAAATGCTCAAGCAGGCCGTCGGATATGAGAGCGAGCATTTCGGCTATTACCTCTTTCCCGATCCAGCCGAGACTTACAGCCAGCTGGAGTGCCAGCGCCTGACGATGCTGGCGGGCTTTACCGGCCGCCTGTTGCAGCGCCAGGCCGATACGGAAAAACGGGCGCGTTCGCTCGACCAGATCGAGGCCAAGCTGGAGCAGCAGGCGCAGATCCTGAACCAGATGCACGAGTCGGTGATCACCATGGATCCGGCCGGTTTCATCACCAGCTGGAACCGCGGCGCCGAGCAACTGTTCGGCTATACCGCGATGGAAGCCATCGGCCGCAACGTATTGTTCCTCTATGAGAACGAAGACGAAGAGGATTCGCTGGCCGATATGTTCGTGGAGCAGGGCGGGCGCGAGATGGAAGTGCGTCGCCGCAAGAAATCCGGCGAGACCTTCTGGGCCAGCCTGTCGTTATCGGTCATGCGCGACCAGCACGGCAATCCGATCGGCCTGATCGGCTACATCAACGACATCACCGAGCGCAAGAACGCCGAAAAGCTGATCCACCATCTGGCTTATTACGATTCGCTGACCGGCTTGCCCAACCGCACGCTGCTCACGCGCACCGTCGACGAGGCCCTGCTGGAAGCCCGGCAGGACAGCATGCATGGCTGCGTGATGTTCATCGACCTGAACCGCTTCAAGCCCATCAACGACACGCTGGGCCACGTGGCCGGCGATATGCTCTTGGTGGAAGTGGCAATCCGCCTGCGCCGCGCGCTGCGCGAGCAGGATGTGGTGGCGCGCCTGGGCGCCGACGAATTCGCTGTGGCGCTGTTCGATATCGACAAGGATTACCACCCTGGCTTCGTCGCGCAGAAGCTGTTGGCGCTGTTCGACGAACCGTTCTTCATCGATGGCCACGAACTGCGCGTAGGGGCGAGCATCGGCGTGAGCATGTATCCGGAAGATGCCAGCGATACCGAAACCTTGCTGCGCCTGGCCGACATCGCCATGTATCGGGCCAAGCAGGGCGGCGAGAACAACGAGGGTGGTTACGCGTATTACAGCGAAGAGATGAACAGCAACACGCTGGACCTGCTGCGCATCGAGACCGGTCTCCTGCATGCCTTCGAATACAACGAACTGCTGTTGTACTACCAGCCGAAGGTGGACATGCTGACCGGGGGCATCACCGGCGCCGAGGCGCTGGTACGCTGGCAGCATCCGGAGCGCGGCTTGCTGCTGCCGGGCGAATTCATTCCCATTGCCGAAGAGACCGGCCTGATCGTGCAATTGAGCGATTGGGTGCTGGATGCCGTATGCAACCAGGCGCGTGCATGGAAGGATGCCGGTATGGCGCCGATCCGTATCGCCCTGAACGTGACTGCGCGCGAATTTACCCGTTCATTGCCGGACCGCATTCGGGCGGCACTGAGCCGGCACCAGCTCGGCGGCGAATGGCTGGAGCTGGAAATTACGGAAAGCATGCTGATGCACAGCACGGATCGTGTGATTTCCATCATGGAAAAGATTTGCAGCCTGGGCATCACGATTTCTCTCGATGATTTCGGCACCGGCTATTCCAGCCTGTCCTACCTCAAGCGTTTCCCGATCAATACCCTGAAGATCGACCGCTCGTTCACCATGGGTATTCCGGACGACACCAACGATTGCGCGATTGCCAGCGCCATCATCGGCATCGCCAAGCAGTTGCGCCACAAGGTGATCGCCGAAGGCGTGGAAACCGAAAAGCAGTTCAATTTCCTCAAGGAAGCCGGCTGCAATGAGCTGCAGGGCTACATTTTCTCGCGCCCGGTGCCGGCCGACGATTTCCATCGCATGCTGCTGGAAGGCCGACGGCTCAAGATCATCGGCGAGCATCCTTCGTTGCCGCTGGACGACATCGGCCTCTGAGAACCTCGTTCGTGTCAGGAAATCGAGTGTAGCCGGCGGTGATACTGCCGGCCATTTTCTTTTGCCGGTCGCGATGCGTTTTGCAGGGCACGCCTGCTCAGTCGTTCGCTTTGGCGACGATTGCACCTTCAATACCGTGCCGCGTGAGCGATGCCGCGACAAAACCCGATGCTTTCATTTCTTCGACAAAGGCGGACAGATAGCTGGCCGCTTCCTCGCCACGATTCTTGGGCACGCCCATGGCCTGGCGGATCACCATGAAGCGTTGCTCCAGGATGCGCAGGCCGCCGGCTTTTTGCGCATCGTGCTCAAGTTGCTGCTTCACGCCCGCAGCCACAGCCAGGTTTTGGTCGAGGAAGGCTTGTACCACGGCTGGCGAGGTAGGGATGCGCACGATGGTCGCGTTCTTGAGTTCGCGCGTGAGGAAGAGATCGTAGGCGCTGCCTTTGCCGACGGCGACGGTGGTTCCCGCTTGGTCGACCTGTTCATTCGTTGTAATCGCTGAATCCTTGCGCACCGCATAGTAGCCTTCGATCAGCACGTAGGGGCGGGTAAAACTGATTTCCTGCCCACGTTTGGGATCGATCGCGAAGAAGCCGATATCGGCCTGGTTGCGTTCGATGTTTTCCACCGAAATGCCGGCCGACTTCACCACCACCAACTGCAAGGGCACGCCGAGCCGTCGCGCGAGTTCGCGGGCCAGGTCGACCGATACGCCGACCGCTTCACCTGTTTTGGCGTCGAGGTTGGCGAGCACCGGATTGCCCAGATTGATCGACGCGCGCAGCGTACCTTGCGGGGCGAAGGTCTTTGCCATGGCGGTGGAAGCGGGGGCTTGCTGTTTCGTTTGCGGCAGCGAATCCTGGGCGGATGCCAGGATCGGCATGCCCAGCAGCGATAACAGCGAGACGATGGCGATGGGGGGATGGATGGTGGTGAGGCTTTTCATGATCCAAGGTCTCCAGAATGGGCATGTTGGGGGTGAATGCGGCGATGTGTGTGGAAGAGGATAGCTGAGTAGCGGCATGCATGTATGGGGTCTCATGTCTGCTTGTGGTGGTGGAATGCGCCACACAAGTGGATGACAGAGCTTTAGCGGCCACACGGCCCCCTCGGTAGCTGCTAGACTTGCCAAACAGATATGAGCCGGATTCATAATGAAGAACATTGACCTCAATATCCGGCAGGTATTCTTTGTTATTGCCAGGGAGCGAAGTTTTGCTCGTGCGACCGCGCAGATTGGCGTCTCGCAGTCTGCCTTGGGGCATTCAATGTAACAGACGCGGGAGAACGGCTGCTGTTGAAGCACTCAAGCAAGTGATGCGAGTACTGGAACGCGTGAAGGGCGCAGGTTTGGACCCGGAGGAGTCTTCGTTTCAGGTGATCAAGAATCTGTTCGTCGACAAGAAAATGCGAGACAAGGGTTTGGCCAAAAACACGGCAGCCTGTTGTTTCCTAAGCAGTACCAATTGGTTGGTCAAATGAAGCAGATATCTTGGTGGAAAATGGGAAAAACGTTCAAGCAGACGATGCGTGAATACAATTGGGAAAAGAATTTCCTGGTGAGACGATGGAAATTACGCATGCGTTTTGCGTTGATGGGCATGATTAGATGTGTCTTGTGGCCCAGAAGAAAAAAATATGATTTGTCATCGGTCAAAAA
>NZ_LFLT01000020.1 GCF_001189955.1 Herbaspirillum chlorophenolicum
TCGGGCCACCGGCCCGCCTGCGTTTTGCGCCTTGCATCCCATCCTGAAAGGACGATTGGCCGACTCCCGGCAAGATCGTGAACAGGTTCAAAGAAAGCACAACATGAATACCCGTCATCTCCTCATCGCCCTCGCACTGGCCGCCACAAGCGGCGCCGTGCTGGCACAAAACGTTTCCGACCAAGCCCGGAACGTGCAAGGCAAGACCCGCGCCCAGGTTATCGAAGAGCTCAAGCAAGCTCGCGCCGACGGCACCCTCACCGTGGGTGATTACGATTACCCCAGGCTTCCCGCCTTCGTTTCCACGAAGACCCGTGCGCAAGTGATCGAAGAATTGAAGGTGGCCAATGCCCAAGGCCTGGTCAATGTCGGCGACGCCTACTACCCGAAATTGCCTGAATTCGTTTCCACCAAGAGCCGCGCGCAAGTGCAGGCCGAATTGGTCGAATACCAGAAGAATCCAGATCCGCAGGGCCTCTACCGCGGCTATTGATGGATCGCTCCAGGCGGCGCGAGGGCGCTCATTGCGCATGCGCCGCTTGTCCGCTTGCCGTCCATCACAACAAGACAAGAGGATCCCATGTATTCCTTCAGCGCCACGCAACTGGCCAGCCAGCTTCCTGAACTCATGGAGCTGGCCGACATCGACGAAGTCGTCGTCACCCGCGACAGCGGCGAGAACCTGGTCATCGTCAAGGAATCGGTCTGGCGGGCCATGCAGGACGCGGCCCATCTGTTCGCCACCGATATCAATTCAGACCGCCTGCTGCGCAGCCTGCAGCAACTGCGCGCCGATTTCCTGTCCGAGCCGGAGGTCGAATGAAACTGCTGATGACCCCCTTGGCCCAGGAGGACTTTGCCTTCTGGCGCCGCCAGGACAGCGAGCTGGCGCGGCGCATTGCCCGCCTGCTGCGCTGCCTGCGCGATGGCGCAAGCTTGCCGGCGCAGCAGGTTTCGGTCTTGCCGTTGCGCTTGCAAGGCCTGCGTTCGGTGCGCCTGTCGTCTGAGCACCGGCTGGTATTCGAGCGCTTGCGCGACCGCATCGTCGTGCACCAATGCAGGTTCCACTACTGAACCGCGGATACAGGTTCTGTATCGCGCTCTTTGCGGCGGGCCTGGAGCAGTCGTCCGCAGTATCAACTGCGTGGGCGGGCTGGGGCCGGGTGTTCATGTGAGAGAGGCCCATTTTCCAGGCTTGTCCTCCTGCGGGGCGGCTGGCGTTTTCCTTGCGCCGGCCGTATGCCGCAGGTTTTTGCCGACCGCGTTCTGTGCAGAAAAAGAAATAATGTGTTGTTTATTCACATCGTTTCTTGATTTTCTTCTGCAAAGTGAATCGCGAGTCGGCATTTTTTCTTTCAGGTTTTATGTTGTCTTGTAGTTGTAATAAAGAGACATAAATAATATAAAAATCAGAAAAACAAAAAGTTAAATTGTTTGTGAAAATAAATTTTGATTAAATAAATTAAGTCTTCTTGATATTTCTTTCTGGAAGCTTGGGTGTTTCCCCTGTCCGGATAGGTAGCGGAACCACCAACAATCAAACAGCAATTCAACAACCTTTGGAGTTCCTCATGAGAAAGTCCCTCTTGGCACTGGCAGTGCTGGGCGCCTTCACCGGCGTCGCACATGCGCAAAGCTCGGTCACCATCTACGGCATCATCGACGCCAGCCTGTCGTACAACAGCAAGGTGGCAACTACCGGTACCGGCAACGGTAACCGCGTCGGCGTCGATTCCGGTGCGATCAAGGGTTCGCGCATCGGCTTCAAGGGCAGCGAAGACCTGGGCGGCGGCATGAAGGCGCTGTTCAACCTGGAAAACGGTTTCACGCTGGATAACGGCGCAGCAGCCCAAGGCAACACCCTGTTCGGCCGTACCGCCACTGTCGGCCTGTCGGGCAACTTCGGCGCCGTGCTGCTGGGCCGCCAGAAGGACTTCACCGACGACATCGCTGCCTTCACCTCGGTCAACGACTTCGGCGGCATGGTCAGCCAGGTTCACGCACGTGACCTGGACCGCACCAACGGCGAACGCGTCAACAACTCGATCCGCTACAACAGCCCCAACGTCAACGGCTTCTACGGCAGCCTGATCTACGGCTTCGGCGAGCAAGCCGGCGAGAACACCTCCGGCCAATCCTTCGGCATCGGCGGCGCTTACTCCAACGGCCCGTTCAACGTCGGCGTGTCGTACTTCCAGGCCAAGAAGGCCGGTACCGTGGCGTCCAGCGACGTCAACTCCAGCACCGCCACCACTTGCACCAACGGCGCCGGCTCCGCGGGCGACACTTGCCTGAAGACCTGGACCCTGGCGACTTCCTACCAGTTCGGCCCGGCCAAGGTGTACGGCTCGTGGTCGCGCGTGAAGCTGCCGCTGGCGACCGGCGGTTCGGCTTCCTCGTTCTCCGCAGCATCGGCTGCCAGCTATTCGGCTGACAGCACCGGCCAATACCTGGTGGGCGGCGTGAACAACGAGAAGAACGACATCTTCGATGTCGGCGTCAACTACGGCCTGACCCCTGCGCTGTCGCTGCTGGGTAGCGTGCAGTATACCCGCGCCAACTTCGTCAATGCGTCCAACGGCCGCCTGATCCAGTTGAATCTGGGCGCCAAGTACGCACTGTCCAAGCGCACCAACCTGTACGCGATCTACCGCAACCTGCGCGCTTCCGACACCTACAGCCCGGGCGTGACCAGCGGCCAGGCTCCTGGTTCGGACAGCAGCCAGAACGCGTTCAACGCCGGCATCATCCACGCGTTCTGATGATGCGCGCGTGAGCGCGAGATGAGCCAGCCACGGCGCCGCATCGCTGCAAGCGGATGCGGCGCCGTCAACGACTCCCCTGCAGTATCCGCAGTGCCCAAGCCTTCCCCGGCGGACGGCCTGCACGGCCCGCGTTCCTTTCCGGACGTGGGCTTTTTCTTTTTGAGGCCACCCGTCGCGCGGCTCTTTCTATAATGTCGGTCTGATCCAACTCCGGGGACTCCCCATGCATATCGACTGGGCGCATTTCACGCCGGCATTCTCGCTGGCCGGCGGCATCGCCATCGGCCTGGCAGCGGCTGCCTTGATCCTGTTCAACGGCCGCATCGCCGGCATCAGCGGCATTCTTGGCGGCTTGTTGCGGGCGGCTACCGGCGAACGCGCCTGGCGCGCGGCCTTCATCGCCGGACTGGTGGCTGCGCCGCTGGCTGCAGCGGCCTTGGGCTGGCGGGTGCCGCTGCACATCGATGCCGGCTGGCCGGCGGTGATCGTCGCCGGCTTCATGGTTGGACTGGGGACGCGCTATGCCGGCGGTTGCACCAGCGGCCATGGCGTGTGCGGGATTTCGCGCGGTGCGCTGCGCTCCATTGCGGCCACCGCGACCTTCATGGCAGCGGGATTCGTCACCGTGTTCGTGCTGCGGCATGTGCTGGGAGGCTGAGGTGCGTGTACCTGCGATCATCGTTTCCTTCGCCAGCGGTTTGCTGTTCGGGCTCGGCCTGATGCTTTCCGGCATGGCCGATCCGGCCAAGGTGCTGGGCTTCCTGGATCTCGCCGGCAACTGGGACCCCTCGCTGGCTTTCGTCATGATCGGCGCCATCGGCGTGGGCGTGCTCGCCTTCGCCGTGGCGCGCCGGCGCAAGTCGTCCTGGCTGGGCTTGCCCATGCAACTGCCCACCGCTACCGGCATCACGCCGCGCCTGCTGGCGGGCAGCGCGCTGTTCGGCATCGGCTGGGGTGTCGCTGGTTTTTGTCCGGGGCCGGCATTGGTGGCGCTGGGCATGGGGGAGGGCAAGGCCATCGCTTTCGTGCTGGCGATGCTGGCCGGGATGCTGGTCTTTGAATGGCTGGAGGCGCGCCGGCGTTAGAACGTGGTTAGCCGGGCGTTGAAAACAAAAATCCCCGCATCGTTACCGATGCGGGGATTTTTTCGGTCGCTGACCGCCGCACAAGGCGACGGTCGTCGGGGCCGACGGCTATTACATCATGCCGTCCATACCGCCCATGCCGCCCATACCACCCATGCCGCCAGGCATGCCGGCCGGCTTGTCGTCAGCCACTTCTGCCACCAGTGCATCGGTGGTCAGGATCAGGGCAGCCACGGAAGCCGCGTTTTGCAGGGCCGAACGGGTCACCTTGGCCGGATCCAGCACGCCCAGTTCAACCAGGTCACCGTAGGTGCCGTTGGCAGCGTTGTAGCCGAAGTTGCCAGTGCCTTCCAGCACCTTGTTGATGACGACCGAAGGTTCGTCGCCAGCGTTGAACACGATCTGGCGCAGCGGTTCTTCGATAGCGCGCAGAACGATCTTGATGCCGGCTTCTTGGTCAGGAGTGTCACCCTTCAGGTTCTTGACGTTGGCGCGAGCGCGCAGCAGGGCCACGCCGCCGCCTGGCACAACGCCTTCTTCAACGGCTGCGCGGGTTGCGTGCAGCGCATCTTCGACGCGAGCCTTCTTTTCCTTCATTTCGACTTCGGTAGCAGCGCCAACCTTGATCAGTGCAACACCGCCGGCCAGCTTGGCCACGCGCTCTTGCAGCTTTTCACGGTCGTAGTCCGAAGTCGCTTCTTCGATCTGGGCGCGGATTTGCTTGACGCGAGCTTCGATGCCGGTGGCTTCGCCAGCGCCGTCGATGATGGTGGTGTTTTCCTTGCCGATTTCAACGCGCTTGGCTTGGCCCAGTTCAGCCAGGGTAGCCTTTTCCAGGGTCAGGCCGACTTCTTCGGCGATCACTTGGCCACCGGTCAGGATAGCGATGTCTTCCAGCATGGCCTTGCGGCGGTCGCCGAAGCCAGGAGCCTTGACAGCAGCAGTCTTCAGGATGCCGCGGATGTTGTTGACCACCAGGGTTGCCAGCGCTTCGCCTTCGACATCTTCAGCGATGATCAGCAGCGGACGGCCAGCCTTGGCGACTTGTTCCAGGATCGGCAGCAGGTCACGGATGTTGGAGACCTTCTTGTCGAACAGCAGGATGAACGGGTTGTCCAGGGCGACAACTTGCTTCTCTTGGTTGTTGATGAAGTACGGCGACAGGTAACCGCGGTCGAATTGCATGCCTTCGACGATTTCCAGTTCGTTTTCCAGCGACTTGCCGTCTTCAACGGTGATCACGCCTTCCTTGCCGACCTTGTCCATGGCCTTGGCGATGATGTCGCCGATGTCCTGGTCGGAGTTGGCCGAGATCGAACCGACCTGGGCGATTTCCTTGCTGGTGGTGGTGGGCTTGGCCAGGTTCTTGACTTCGCCGACGATGGCGGTGACAGCCTTGTCGATGCCGCGCTTCAGGTCGGTTGGGTTGAAGCCTGCTGCAACGTACTTGAAGCCTTCGCGAACGATCGCTTGAGCCAGCACGGTTGCGGTGGTGGTGCCGTCACCGGCGTTGTCGGAGGTCTTGGAAGCGACTTCCTTGACCAGCTGGGCGCCCATGTTTTCCAGCTTGTCCTTCAGTTCGATTTCCTTGGCGACGGAAACGCCGTCCTTGGTCACGGTCGGGGCGCCGAAGCTGCGCTCCAGAACCACGTTACGGCCCTTGGGGCCCAGGGTCACCTTGACTGCGTTAGCCAGGATATTGACGCCGTTGACGATCTTGGCGCGTGCTTCATCGCCGAAAATAACTTGCTTTGCTGCCATGTTGGATTCTCCAGAAATTCGGTTGAATTCATTTCACCGTGGTGGCCGCCGGTTGGACGGCCGGTGCATTTGCACTACCTGCGCGGCAGCCTGGCGGCTGCCCGGGCCGAAAATTACTTCTCGACGACGGCGAACAGGTCTTCTTCGCGCATGACCAGCAGTTCCTGGCCATCGATCTTCACAGCCTGGCCGGAATACTTGCCGAACAGGACGCGGTCGCCAACCTTCACGGCCAGTTGACGAACCTTGCCGTCTTCCAGGATCTTGCCGTTGCCGACGGCCAGGACTTCACCCTGGTCAGGCTTTTCGGTCGCTGCATCAGGCAGAACGATACCGGAAGCGGTCTTGGTTTCCTGGTCGAGGCGCTTGACGATAACGCGATCGTGCAAAGGGCGAAGATTCATGAGAACTCCTTAAAATTCAATAAGTTGGTCTTGATTGCGGCAATGGCTGCAATGGTTTTTCTTCCAAATGCAGCAAATATCACCGCATGAAAAAGGGGAATATGCCAAGGAGGGTTGTTAGCACTCTCCTGTGACGAGTGCTAAGTATAGGGACGGAGGTCGGAATTTTCAAGGCGGGATTGGTTGTTCGCGATCATTATTAATGATATCGCGATCCCAAATGATGGAAGTAATATTTCTTTTAAATCAGTGGCTTAGATGAATTTTCTGGTTTTTTTGGCTGATTTTTGCCGCGTAAGTTCTTTTCCTGGCGTACGAATAGGTGAAATTAATTTTGATGTTCGATTAAATCGTGCATTCAAATAAATATGAATTTGACAATGCCTTCGACCGGTTCAAGTCGTATCGAGCAGTAGCGCCAACCTTGTTCTGCATGAACTGCCCTGGATTTTGAGGAAGCTCTAACTCTTGCGAGAATAAGGCCATGAACAAGAAATCAACCATATGTCCGACCTGACCCTGTTTGATGCCTATCTGCAAAGTTGGAATGCACACCCCGATGGTGAGCCCTTCGCAACTCATGCCGGCTACTTGATGCCGGTCCGTCTTGGCGGACATCCGGGCGGTCGCCCCGCGATGATCAAAATCTCAAGACATATTGATGAGCGGATTGGTTGCCAAGTGATGCGTTGGTGGGACGGAGATGGTGCGGCGCGCGTCTATGCCTACGACGAGGAAGCGGGTGTGTTGCTGATGGAGCGCGCAACCGGCTCGGGTAATCTGCTGAACATGGCTCTACAAGGCGGCGACGACGCTGCCACAAGCATCATCTGCCACACCATCGGCAGGCTGCATACGAAGCGACCTTCGCCATTACCCGGCGAATTGTTACCGCTCACGCGTTTCTTCGAATCGCTGGCACCAATGGCGCGACGTGAAGGCGGCCTGATGGCCGAATGTGCAGTGGTGGCAGAAGAACTATTGGGCTCGCAGCGCGAACATGTAGTGCTGCACGGGGATGCGCACCACAGCAACATTCTCGATTTCGAAGAGCGCGGCTGGCTGGCAATCGATCCCAAGCGCGTGACCGGCGAGCGTTGCTACGACTATGTCAACGTGCTGTGTAACCCCGACTTGAAAACCTGTACCGACCCGATGCGCTTTGAGCGGCAGGTCGACATCGTCGTTAATGTTGCGGGACTGGAGCGTCGCCGCTTGCTCCAGTGGGTAATGGCTCATGCCGCGCTATCGGCCGCCTGGTTCCTGGAGGACGGAGAGCGCGACGAGGCCGATAACGAGCTGATCGTCGCGTGTCTCGCCCGGCAGGCGCTGGGTTGAGTCTCGCCAGTCCGCCGACTCTGATCAGTTTGCAGCTAGCGCCTTATGACGAAAGCGCCGGGACGAGACAGTGCTTGGGGGCGAAAGCGATCCTCCAAGTTTAGAAGATCAATTATTTAGCCGATTTCTGGAGCGAGACGCCTGATTTCAACCTGCTCCGACCGGGCTTCGCCGCACACCCGGCGCACCACCTCGCGCAACCACCGGTGTGCAGGATCCAGCTCCAGGCGCGGATGCCACATCTGCGAAATGGTGATCTGCCCGGTTGCCACCGGCAGTTCGAAGACGAAGGTATTGACCAGGCGTTCGGCGGCCAGGTAAGAGGCTGGCACCACCGCTACCAAGTCTGATCCGCGCGCCACGGCCAGCGCGGCCGGAAAACTCGGCACCATGGCCAGCACTTCGCGTTCCACGCCGGCTGCGGCCAGGGCCTCATCTACCGGCCCATCGGCGCGCCCGTGCCGCGAGGCCGCGACATGGCCGAATTGGACGTAGCGTTGGAGGGTCATCTTGCCCTTTGCCAGCGGATGGCCGCTGCGCACCACGCCGACAAAGCGGTCGCGATACAACGCCTGTATCCGCACTTCCGGTCCCATGTCGCTGACCACGCCGATCTCCAGGTCGGCCGTTCCTTCCCTCAGATAACTGGGACTCTTGTCGACCTTGGGGGCGAAATACAGCCGCACCAGCGGCGCTTCGGCATTGACCGCGCCGATCAGGCGTGCGCCCAGGGCTTCGACGAAGCCTTCATTGGCACGGATGGTGAAGGTGCGCCGCAGCGTTGCCAGGTCCGGCTCGGGAGCGGCGGGACGCAGTACTGAACGCGCTTCATGCACCACGTTGCGTGCGCGTTCCCGCAAGGCTTCGGCGCAGGGGGTAAGCACCATGCGGCGTCCGGCCCGCACCAGCAATGGGTCGTCCGCTTCCTCGCGCAGCCGGGCCAGCGTGCGGCTCATGGCCGAGGCGCTCAGTCCCAGGCGGCGCGCGGCGCCGGCCACGCTTTCTTCGGTCAGCAAGGCATCCAGGGCGATGAGCAGGTTGAGGTCGGGTTCGGACATGCGGCCCATCCTAGCAGATATGGCGTTTGGTGCAGTTATCAGTTGCAATCCATGCGCCTTCCGCCATGCATGCGGCCTCGGTATAGTTTGCCCATCGTGCATCAACAGGATTAGCCAAACATGGAATTGTTTTCAGACCAGCCAGGCGATGAAGGGCTGCCAGGGACCGAGCGCCGCCTGGCGATGATCGCAGTAATGATGGCCACTACGATGGCGGTGTTCGACGGCACCATCGTCAATGTGGCCTTGCCGCAGATCACCCGCGAGCTGGGGGCATCGGTGGGTACTGCCATCTGGGTGACCAACGGTTACCTGCTGGCCACGGCGATGACCCTGGCCACCTTCGCCTCATTGTCCAGCCGGGTTGGCTTCCGGACCTTGTTCAGCGCCGGGCTGGCAGTGTTCACGCTGGCCTCGCTGGGTTGCGCCTTGTCGCCGACGGTGGAGGTGCTGATCGGCATGCGGGTGCTGCAGGGTTTTGGCGGCGCCGCCATGCTGAGCATCGCGCCGGCCATCCACCGCACGGTGTTTCCCAACCGCCTGCTGGGGCGCATCCTCGGTCTCAATGCCGTGCTCATCGCCACCAGTACGGCCGTGGGGCCGGCCCTGGGCGGAACCTTGCTAGCGGCCCTGAGCTGGCAATGGCTGTTTGCCATCAATGTGCCGCTGGGGCTGGCAGCGGTATGGCTTTCGTTGCGCGTTATTCCCGACGCCCGTGTGCGCACCGGCGAGCCCTTCGACATCGCTGGCGCGGCACTGTCGGCCATCGCCATGGGCGCCATGATCCTGGCGGCGGAGGCCTGTGCGCAGCTGGCTCACGGCACACAGGCAGGCGAAGCCCTGCTGAGCGCCGCCGCATTCGGCCTGGCCAGCATCGTCGCGGCAGTGGCCTTCGTGCGGGTGCAGCGGCGTGCGCGGCAACCCTTGCTGCCGCTGGATATCTTTTCTTCGGTGCGTTTCTCGCTGGCGGCCCTGACCTCGCTGGCCTCCTTCGTGGGGCAGGGCATCGCCTTCGTCGCACTGCCTTTCCTGTTCCAGAACGCATATGGCTACAGCGCCTTCGAGTCGGCATTGCTCTTTACCCCCTGGCCGATCGGTATCGTGCTGGTAGCGCCGCATGCCGGGCGCCTCGCCGACCGCCATTCGCCGGCCTTGCTGTCGACCGTTGGCCTGGCCTTGTTCACCGTCGGCCTGGCGCTGCTGGCCTTGCTGCCCGACCATGCACAAGCCTGGGATATCGGTTGGCGCGCGCTGGTATGCGGCATGGGTTTCGGTTTCTTCCAGAGCCCCAACAACCGCGAAATGCTGGGCAATGTCTCGCGCGAGCGCAGCGGCAATGCCTCCGGTGTGCTGGCTATCATGCGCACCTTCGGCCAATGCATGGGCGCGGCCTTGCTGGGGATCGTGCTGTCGGTCTACGCGGCTGCGGCGATGTCGCAGGGCCATGCGCAGATGAATGCGGCAGAAGATGCCGTGGCGATCCGGGTGGCCTTGTGGGTCGCCGTGGCGGCGACGGCAGTGGCTACCTTTGTCAGTTTCGGCCGGATTCGTGCGGCGCGGGGTGCGATCAGCAGCTGAACCGGTTTAATGTCGCATCCGCCGTTACTTATAGATGGCGGCATCCGATAGCGATGCGCGCCGCCGCTTCAACTGCGCGTGGCGATGGCCGCGTAGCTGCCGAAACCCTCCGGCCACGGCGTCAGGATTTCATAGCCGCTGGCCGTCACGACCACCATATGCTCCCACTGCGCCGACAGCGAGCCGTCGGCGGTAATCACGGTCCAGCCATCGTCGAGCTGCTGCGAATGGCGCTTGCCGGCGTTGAGCATCGGCTCGATGGTGAAGATCATGCCTTCCTTCAGCGGCAGGCCGGTACCGCGCTGACCGTAATGCAGCACCTGCGGCTCGTCGTGATAGATGGTGCCGATGCCGTGGCCGCAGTATTCGCGCACCACTGAAAAGCCATCGCGGTGCGCCACCGACTGGATCGCGTGGCCGACGTCGCCCAGCGTGGCGCCGGGGCGCACTGCCATGATGCCGGCGCACATCGCTTCATAAGTGGTCTCGACCAGCTTGCGTGCGGCAGCGCTGGGCTGGCCGACGAAATACATGCGGCTGCAGTCGCCGTACCAGCCATCCTTGATCACGGCCACGTCGATGTTGATGATGTCGCCGTCCCTGAGTTTCTGGCGCGAAGGGATGCCGTGGCAGATCACCTCGTTGACCGAACTGCAGATGGTCTTGGGAAAGCCGTGATAGCCGATGTTGGCGGGCTTGGCTTTTTGCACCTTGACGATATGGTCGTGGCAGATGCGGTCCAGTTCGTCGGTGGTGACGCCGGCCTTCACGTGTTCGGCCACTACTTGCAGCACTTCGGCAGCCAGTTTCCCGGCAGCGCGCGCCTGGGCGATTTCGGCGGGGCCGCGCAGTTTTACTTGTCTCATGCGTACTCTTTTCCTGTCTTGCGGCGCGCAACGGGCGCGGCCTTTTCCTTTGTCTTGTCCTGGCCTGCCGGAGAACGTCCGGCGTCGATCAGTTCCCGTATCGATAGCACGCCGCCATGCTCGCGCGCCAATTGGTCGCGCACCAGCAATTGCGCGATCTCGGCGTGGTTCAGTTCGGGGTGCAGTTCCGACAGCATGCCCAGCAGCATCCAGTGCTCGGCCTGGGCATTGATGGAGCGGTTCAGGGCGCTGCTTGCGATACGCACGTTGTCGTGCATCTGGTCCGATATCTTGACGATTCCCATGATGTAGGTGATATATGAAATGTAGTCGTTTCATATATTCTAGCCGTTTCGCAGAATGTTTGCACGCCGTGCATTCACAACATAAAAAAGCCCGGCCGACAAAGTCGGAACCGGGCTTGAAGTACTACCGAGGAGAGGTTACTGGAGGCTGCGTCACCATTCGGCGAAGCTGCCGTCCTTGTGGCGCCAGATCGGATTGCGCCAGCGGTGGCCGACTTCAGTGCGCTGGCGCACGTAGTCTTCGTTGATCTCGATGCCCAAGCCGGGGCCTTGGGGGATCTTGACGTAGCCGTCTTCGTAGGCGAACACGTCCTTGTCCTTGATGTAATCCAGCAGATCGTTGCTTTCGTTGTAGTGGATGCCCAGGCTTTGCTCCTGGATGAAGGCGTTGTAGCTGCCGGCGTCGACCTGCAGGCAGGCCGCCAGCGCAATCGGGCCGAGCGGGCAGTGCAGGGCCAGCGCCACGTCGTAGGCTTCGGCCATGGCGGCGATCTTGCGCGTTTCGGTGATGCCGCCGGCGTGCGAGACGTCGGGCTGGATGATGTCCACGTAGCCCTCGGAGAGGATGCGCTTGAAGTCCCAGCGCGAATACAGGCGCTCGCCCAGCGCGATCGGGGTCGAGGTCAGGTGGGCGATTTCCTTCAGCGCTTCCGAGTTTTCCGACAAGACCGGCTCTTCGATGAACATCAGCTTGTACGGCTCCAGTTCCTTGATCAGCACCTTGGCCATCGGCTTGTGCACGCGGCCGTGGAAGTCGACACCGATGCCGATGTTGGGGCCGACCGCTTCACGCACCGCTTGCACGTTGGCCAGCGTCAGTTCGATCTTGTCGTGGCTGTCGACGAATTGCAGTTCTTCGGTACCGTTCATCTTGACCGCGGTGAAGCCGCGTGCGACGGCGTTCTTTGCCGCTTCGGCGGTGACGGAGGGGCGGTCGCCGCCGATCCACGAATACACGCGGATCGAATCGCGCACTGCGCCGCCCAGCAACTGGTGCACCGGCACGCCGAGCGACTTGCCCTTGATGTCCCACAGCGCCTGGTCGATGCCGGCCAGCGCGCTCATGTGGATGGCGCCGCCGCGGTAGAAACCGCCGCGGTAGAGGATGGTCCAGTGGTCTTCGATATTGCGCGGATCCTTGCCGACCAGGTAGTCGGACAGCTCATCAACTGCCGCCGCCACGCTGTGCGCGCGGCCTTCGACAACGGGCTCGCCCCAGCCGGAAATGCCTTCGTCGGTCTCGATCTTCAGGAAGCACCAGCGCGGTGGAACGATGAAGGTGCTGATCTTGGTGATTTTCATTAGCTTGTCCGTTCAGGAGAAATCTGCAAAGGCCGCTTCCGTGCGGCCAAATAATTAAGGTATGGCAGGCCTCAGGCCAGCGCTTTCCATGCCGCGGTGAAGGCCTGCGCACGCTGGCGCACCTCGTCGGCCGACAGGCCCGGCGAGTACAGTGCCGAGCCCAGGCCGAAGCCCGAAGCGCCGGCTTCGCGGAACGCTGCCATGCCGTGCGGCGCGATGCCGCCCACCGGGAGCAGTGCAATCTCGCGCGGCACCACGGCGCGCCAGGCCTTGACCACGTGCGGGCCGAGCTGTTCGGCCGGGAACATCTTGAGTACATCGGCGCCGGCGGCCAATGCGGCGAAAGCTTCAGTCACGGTTGCCACGCCGGGTGCGCAGTACAGGCCTGCGTTTTTGGCGGCACGGATCACCGCGCCGTCGCTGTGCGGCATGACGATCAATTCGCCGCCTGCGGCCTTCACCTGCTCCACCTGTTCGGTCTTGAGCACGGTGCCGGCGCCGACAATGCAGTCGGCCGGCAGGCTCTTGCGCAAAGCGGCGATGCTGGCCAGCGGCTCGGGCGAATTGAGCGGCACTTCGATGATGCGAAAGCCGCTCTCATACAAAGCCGCGCCGATGGCTTCGGCCTCGGTGTTGCGTACGCCGCGCAGAATGGCGATCAGGCCGGTGCGGCGCAGCGCGTCTTCGAGTAGCTTGGGATTGCTGTTCATATTGTCCTTGTTGGTGCAGGTGGCTTCAGCCGACCAGGCCGGCATGCTGCGCCAGCGTCCACAGGCCGGCTTCGGTGGCCTGTTCGGCCACACTGACCGGCCCCATGCCGTACAGCTCCAGCGCCAGCTGGTAACGGCGGCACAGGGCCGGGTCGCCGATCAGGCCGATGCGTTGCGGATGATGGCTGGCCATGCTCTTGAGCGCGGCGATCTCGTGACCGATCAGGAGGCCGGAAAGATAGTCAGGCTGTGCTTGCGGCTCCAGTTCGCCGGTCAGCCCGAGCGTGCGGCAGCTAAAGATATTGGAGAGCACGCCGGCCTGGCCTTCGGCGCTTTGCGCCACCCGGGCGCCGCGCATGAAAGCGGCATCGTCGGGCGTATCGGGTTTGTGCATGGTGCGGCCGAGGATGGTGTGCGCCGACAGCGCGCCGTAAACCTCGCCGGTCATGAAGGTATCGAAATGCTGGATACGGCCATGCGTGACGCGCACCCATTTCGAATGCGTGCCGGGCAGGCCGATCAACAGCTCATCATCGCGCCATTGTTGCAGTGCGCCGATCACCTGGGTTTCTTCTCCGCGCATGACATTGGGCAGCGTCGATACCTGCAGCAGGCCGGGCACGATGTAAAGCGGACGCGACAATCCTGTCTCGATGCGCAGCAGCTTGCGGCCGATGCGGTCGGGCGCCAGCGGCACGGTCAGGTAAGGCGCTTCGCGCCAGCCCTGCTTGCTGCCCACCATGCCGGCGGCGATCAGCGGCGCATCCGGCGCAGCCGCCATCCAGTCTCCGCATGCCGCTTCCAGTGCGCTACGAAAGGCCAGCACGGGATTGGCCGCGGCGCCATCCACCACGGGCAGATTCATGATGCCCCAGGGATGGCCGCGGCGTTCTGCCACGCCGCCATGCGCATCGAAGCGATAGCAGCGCAGTGAAGACGTGCCCCAGTCCAGCGCGATCAGGGCACAGTTGTTTTCGGTTGGCTCTGTCATCAGGTTTCTTTATTCGGCGCCAGCCTGCTTTACAGGTCGCAAACCGAAAAACGGGTCAGCAGCACCATGTCCTCGCCCGGTGCAAGGTCGATCAGGCCGGGACGGTTCTGCATGTGGAAGGCATCGATCGGATGCGTGATCGGCTCCAGGCAGAAGTACCCCAGACCAGGCGGCCGGTACAGCAGCGTATAACCGCTGCGATCCTGGGTGTGCATTTGCAGCCGCAAGCCGCGCGAAGGGTCTTCAATCATGGCCAGGCCATCCCAGCCTTCGTAGCAGTTGTCGATCAGCGGGCCGTCCACCGCTGCCGGGCGGTTGTAGTCCCAGCTCGGCGGCAACTTGCGCGTAAAGCCGGTGGGGATGGGATCGGCACCGGACATCCATACGCCGCGCGAGCGGAATTGCAGGCGTGTCCTGGCGTCGCTCAGGAAATAGGGATGCAGGCCCAGGCCGAAGGGCAAGGTCGCATCGCCGGCATTGGTCACGCGCAGTTCTATCTCCAGCGCGTTCTCGCGCAGCGTGAACAACTGGCGGGCGCGATAGGCGTATGGATTGCCATCGAAGCATGTGGAATCGAGTTCCAGCGTCATGCGGTCTTGCGCATGCGCAGCGACGGTCCAGGCTTGCAGCCAGCTGTCGCCATGGATCGGATAGGGCTCGCCGGTGCGGTTGGGTTTGATCGCGTACTGCTTGCCGCCGAATGGGAAGCCGCCTTCGGTGATCCGGTTGGACCAGGGCAGCAGCGGAAAGCAGGCCGTGGTGTAGAGGTCGCGCGAACGGGCATCCCAGGGACGGAACAGCGGTAGCCATTGGTCGCCCTTGTGCCAATCCCAAGCCGCGACGCTGCCGCCCAGTTCAGGCATGACATGCAAGCGCTGTCGGCCGGATTGCAGGATGTGGATTTCCGGCAGCGCCCGGGAGCTTGCGCGGGTGGCGTTGGTTGCTCGGGAAGGCATGGTGTCTCGTATATTGTTATGAAATGCTGCAGATGGAAGGCATCGTGTACCCACCCCGGCAGAAGCCATCTCACAGAAGATAAAGGATCGCTTAAGAAACGCCACACTCTTATCTTCATGCAATGCGCTTCAAAAAAACAGGCCGATGCTATCACCCGCCTCTAACGCGGAATAATGAAAAAAAGAGCGCTAGCGATATCAAAATTGAGAGCGGCCGGTTACTGAAAACGATTCTCGTGCGGCTTACCTCTTCTTCGGTCAACGATGCGCGAAACGATATCGGATTCCATTAAAAATTCATTGGATAGATATTTTTCGCTCTCCTAATATTGAGCGCGAATTGACGGACTAAGATTTTCCCGCAATTTCAGGCCGCACCGCCGCGCCCATATCTCGAACAAGTCAAAAGTATTGCCGGCGCAGCGCACGCATTTCTTGCACATAACAAGGAAATCCGAGGATTTCCAGCCAACGGAGACAAGCAATGAAAACCAAGAGAAGAGCGCTTCTGGGCGCAGCCATTTGCATGGGGCTGGGCAGCACCATCGCGGGCCTGCCCGTATTCGCTGCGGACAAGCCGCTGACCATGGGCTTCTCGCAGGTGGGCGCCGAAAGCGAATGGCGCACCGCCAACACCGTGTCGATCAAGGATGCGGCCAAGCAGGCCGGCGTCAACCTGAAGTTCGCCGATGCGCAGCAGAAGCAGGAAAACCAGGTCAAGGCAATCCGCTCCTTCATCGCGCAGAAGGTCGACGTGATCGCCTTCTCGCCGGTGGTTGAATCCGGCTGGGAAACCGTGCTGCGCGAAGCCAAGGCCGCCAAGATCCCGGTGATCCTGACCGACCGCGCCGTCAACGTCTCCGACAAGTCGCTGTACGTGACCTTCATCGGTTCCGACTTCGTGGAAGAGGGCCGCCGCGCCGCGCGCTGGCTGCTGGAGCGCGCCAAGTCGATGCCGGCCGGCGATATCAACATTGTCGAGCTGCAGGGCACCGTCGGCTCGGCCCCGGCCATCGACCGTAAGGCAGGCTTCGAGCAGGAGATCAAGGCCGATCCGCGCCTGAAGATCATCCGTTCGCAGACCGGCGATTTCACCCGCGCCAAGGGCAAGGAAGTGATGGAGGCCTTCCTCAAGGCCGACGGCAAGAAGATCAATGTGCTTTACGCGCATAACGACGACATGGCCATCGGCGCCATCCAGGCCATCGAAGAAGCCGGCCTGAAACCGGGCAAGGACATCCTGGTCATTTCCATCGACGGCGTGAAGGGTGCGTTCGAGGCCATGATGGCCGGCAAGCTCAACGTTACCGTCGAGTGCAGCCCGCTGCTGGGCCCGCAACTGATGCAGATCGCCAAGGACGTGAAGGCAGGCAAGGAAGTGCCCAAGCGCATTACTACTGAAGAGGGCGTGTTCCCGGCCGAAGTCGCAGCCAAGGAATTCCCGAACCGCAAGTATTGAGTGTGAGCGGCCGGTGCGCAGGGAATGAGTCCTGCAAGCCGGCCGTACGCCTTTTCACGGAGTTGCGATGAGCATGGCTGTCGGGGCGCAGGTGCGCCCCATGTTGGAACTAAGCGGTATCCATAAGGCTTTCGCCGGCGTAAAAGCGCTGACTGATGTGGGTCTGCGCTTGTTTCCGGGGGAAGTGCATACCTTGATGGGGCAGAACGGCGCGGGCAAGTCCACGCTGATCAAGGTGCTGACCGGTGTCTATGAACCCGATGCCGGGCGCATCGCACTGGACGGCAACGAGATCGCCCCGGCATCCACCCTGCAGGCGCAGGAGCTGGGCATCAGCACCGTCTACCAGGAAGTCAACCTCTGCCCCAATCTCTCGGTGGCGGAAAACATTTTCATCGGCCGCTATCCGCGCCGCTTCGGCCGCATCGATTGGAAGACGGTGTATGCCGAGTCGCGCCGCCTGCTGCAGCAGTTGCAGATCGAGATCGACGTCACCGCGCAGCTGTCTTCCTATCCGCTGGCGATCCAGCAGATGGTGGCGATTTCGCGTGCGTTGTCGGTGTCGGCCAAGATACTGATCCTGGACGAACCGACTTCCAGCCTCGACGAGGCCGAGGTGCAGCAACTGTTCAAGGTGCTGCGCCACCTGCGCGAGCAGGGCATGGCGATCCTGTTCGTCACCCATTTCCTCGACCAGACTTACGAAATCTCCGACCGCATCACCGTGCTGCGCAACGGCGTGCGCGAGGGCGAATATCCGGTGGCGGAGTTGTCGCGCCTGGAGCTGGTCAACAAGATGGTCGGCGTGGTCGCGGTCGACCCGCGCAAGGTGGAGGCCGGCGCCGAAGCGCTGGCCGCTGAGCTGTCGGCCGATGCATCAGGCGCGGGCGAAGTATTCCTGCAGGCGCGTGGCTTTGGCCGCAAGGGGATGCTGGCGCCGCAGGACCTCGACATCCGGCGCGGCGAAGTGTTCGGGCTGTGCGGCCTGCTCGGGTCAGGCCGTACCGAGATGGCGCGCCTGCTGTTCGGCGCCGACCGCGCCGACAGCGGCACATTGAGCATTGGCGGCCGCGACATCAAGCTGGCCGTGCCGCGCGACGCCATCGCCGCTGGCATCGGCTTCTGCTCGGAAGACCGCAAGAAGGAGGGCGCGATCCTGGAACTGTCGGTGCGCGAGAACATCATCCTCGCCCTGCAGGCGCGCCAGGGCCTGTTCCGTGTGCTGTCAAGAAAGCGCCAGAACCAGCTCGCCGCCGACTACGTGAAGTGGCTCGGCATCAAGACTGCCGACCTGGAAACCCCGATCGGCCTGCTGTCCGGCGGCAACCAGCAAAAGGCGCTGCTGGCGCGCTGGCTGGCCACCGACCCCGGCATGCTGATCCTGGATGAACCCACGCGCGGCATCGACGTGCGGGCCAAGCAGGAGATCATGGATTTTGTCATTGCGATGTGCCGCAAGGGCATGGCCATCCTGTTCATCTCTTCCGAGATCCCGGAAGTCATCCGCTGCAGCGACCGCATGCTGGTGCTGCGCGACCGCCGCGCCTGCGGCGAATACAAGCGTGGCGAACTCGACGAGAAGTCGGTGCTGCAGGTGATTGCGGGAGAAGCCGCATGAGTGCATCCATGGAGTCCAAACTGATACCTGAAACTGTGATGGCCAATAACGACTTGCGGGCGTTGCTGGCCCGGGCCATGCGCCATCCGCTGCTGCGGCCGCTGGCCGCGCTGGCGGCACTGCTGCTGATCGATTTCTTCCTGGTGCCGGGCTTCTTCCGGCTGGAGATCAAGGACGGCCACCTTTACGGTGCGCTGATCGACATCGTCAACCGCGCCGCCCCCTTGATGCTGGCGGCGCTGGGCATGACGCTGGTGATCGCCACGCGCGGCGTGGATATTTCGGTGGGTGCAGTCGTGGCGATCTCCGGCGCGGCGGCGGCGATCCTGATCGGCGGCAAGATGGTGGTGGTCGACGGCGTCTCGCAATACGTCAGCAACGTGCCGATGGCATGGGCGCTGGCGGCGGCAATCGGCGCGGCGCTGCTGTGCGGCGCCTGGAACGGCTTGCTGGTGGCGGTGCTCGGCCTGCAGCCCATCATCGCCACGCTGATCCTGATGGTGGCGGGACGCGGGCTGGCGCAACTGCTGACCGACGGCCAGATCATCACGGTCTATTACAAGCCGTTCTTCTTCATCGGCGGCGGTTACCTGTTCGGCTTGCCGTTCTCGCTCTACATTGCGCTGGGCATGTTCCTGCTGCTGGCGGTACTGATGAGGAAGACCGCGCTGGGCCTGTTCATCCAGTCGGTCGGCATCAACCCGGTGGCTTCGCGCCTGGCGGGTATCCGCACCGCCGCGCTGATCTTCTTCGTCTATATCTTCTGCAGTTTCTGCGCCGGGCTGGCCGGGCTGATGGTGGCCTCCAACATCAAGAGCGCCGACGCCAACAATGCCGGCTTGCTGCTGGAGCTGGATGCCATCCTGGCCGTCACCCTGGGCGGCACTTCGCTGGCGGGCGGCAAGTTCAGCCTGGTGGGCAGCGTGATCGGCGCGCTCATCATCCAGACCCTGACCTACACCATCTATTCGCTGGGCGTGCCGCCCGAGGTGAACATGGTGGTCAAGTCCATCGTGGTGTTCCTGGTCTGCCTGTCTCAATCGCCGGAATTCCGCCGCATCTTCAAGGCAGCCAAATCATGAGCACAATCGATTCCTTGCGCCGCGCTTTCCGTGCGCCGTGGTTTACCTCGGCGGTGACGGTGGCGCTGCTGGTGGTCATGCTGCTGCTGGGTGCGGTGGGCTATGACGGTTTCCTGTCGCCGCAGGTGATGTTGAACCTGCTGATCGACAACGGCTTTTTGCTGGTGGTGGCGATCGGCATGACCTTCGTGATCCTGTCCGGCGGCATCGACCTGTCGGTGGGCTCGGTGCTGGCGCTGTCGACCATGGTCGCGGCCTGGCTGCTGCAGACGGCGCACTGGCATCCGATCTTGGTGATCGTCACCGTGCTGGCGCTGGGCGCGGCGTTCGGCGCGGCGATGGGTGGGCTGATCCATTACTTCAAGTTGCAGGCCTTCATCGTCACGCTGGCCGGCATGTTCCTGGCGCGCGGCCTGTGCTACCTGATCAGCATCAGCTCCATCACCATCGACGATCCCTTTTTCGTCGCCATGTCCCAGACCCGCATCGAGTTCGGCGGCTTGTTCATCTCGCCCAGCGTGGTGGTGGCGTTGGCGATGCTGGCGCTGGGCATCTGGCTGGCGCACTGCACGCGCTTCGGCCGCGCGGTGTACGCCATCGGCGGCAGCGAGCAGTCGGCCCTGCTGATGGGGTTGCCGGTGGGGCGCACCAAGGTACTGGTGTACGCCTTCTCCGGTTTTTGCGCGGCGCTGGGCGGCGTACTGTTTTCTTTCTACATGCTGTCGGGGTACGGCCTGCACGCACAGGGCGCCGAGCTTGATGCGATTGCCGCAGTGGTGATCGGCGGCACGCTCCTGACCGGCGGCTACGGTTACGTCGCCGGTACGCTGACCGGTGTGCTCATCCTCGGCGTGATCCAGACCCTGATCGCTTTCGACGGCACGCTGAGTTCGTGGTGGACCAAAATCTTCATCGGCGCCTTGCTGTTCGTGTTCTGCGTGGCGCAAAGGGTGATCTCGCTGGGCGCCCTGCGGGGCAAATCCGTGGCCGCGGAAAAGGTGCCGGCAACGGGCTGAAACCGCAGGTTTGTTCAGATAACTTAAAAGTTCTTTACATAGGGAGAGCTATACTAAAAACCATATCCATTACGCTTAAAAAATCATTAGAAATGTATTGGTAAAGACATTAATGTAGAGGCCGCAAAACATAAACCCTAAGCTTCTGCATGAGTCGGATTATCGCGGCAGTGCGCGGCGGTGTTTTGAGAAGAACAACACGCCACTTATAAACTGGAGACATACAACATGAAGATCAAATCGGTATTGACCGGGCTGGCGCTCGGCCTGGGCGTCACCCTGATGTCCATCAGCGCGCAAGTGAGCGCACAGAGCAAGGCGCTGGTCGGCGTGGCCATGCCAACCAAGTCCTCGGCACGCTGGATCGCCGACGGCAACAATATGGTCAAGGTCCTGAAGGAAAAGGGCTACAACACCGACCTGCAATATGCTGAAGACGACATTCCCAATCAGCTGTCGCAAATCGAAAACATGCTGACCAAGGGCGCCAAGGTACTGGTGATTGCCGCTATCGACGGCACCACCCTGACCGACGTGCTGCAGAAAGCTGCCGACAAGGGCGTCAAGGTCATCGCCTATGACCGCCTGATCCGCGGCTCCAAGAACGTCGACTACTACGCCACCTTCGACAACTTCCAGGTCGGCGTGCTGCAGGCGCAGTCGCTGGAAAAGGGTCTGGGCCTGAAGGATGGCAAGGGTCCGTTCAACATCGAACTGTTCGGCGGTTCGGCTGACGACAACAACGCCTTCTTCTTCTACAACGGCGCCATGTCGGTCCTGAAGCCTTACATCGACAGCGGCAAGCTGGTGGTGCGCAGCAAGCAGATGGGCATGGACAAGGTCGCGACCCTGCGCTGGGATGGCGCCACTGCCCAGGCCCGCATGGACAACCTGCTGTCGGCCTACTACACCAATGCCAAGGTGAACGCAGTGCTGTCGCCGTATGACGGCATCTCGATCGGCATCCTGTCCTCGCTGCGCGGCGTCGGCTACGGTACCCCGCAACAGCCGTTCCCGTACGTGTCCGGCCAGGATGCGGAAGTGCCATCGGTCAAGTCCATCATTCGCGGCGAGCAGTATTCGACCATCTTCAAGGACACCCGTGAACTGGCGAAGGTTACCGTCGGCATGGTCGATGCAGTGCTGGGCGGCAAGCAGCCACAGATCAACGACACCAAGACCTACAACAACGGCGTGAAGGTCGTGCCTTCCTTCCTGTTGAAGCCGGTGGTGGTCGACAAGAGCAACTGGAAGCCGGTGCTGATCGACAGCGGTTATTACACCGAAGCGCAAGTTAAGTAAGCCGGCCGGCCGCGGTGGGATGCCGCGGCCGCAACCGTTCGATTCAATACGTGAGGCAAGATCAGCATAGTCCCGCACCTGTGCGGGACTATTGCGTTTAACGATGTGTACCTGCGCAGCTTGCGCGGTGCAGGCGAAGTGAATCCCGGCAGCTTTCGCAAGACGGCGGCCGGTGCAGAACAAGAGGTCAGCATCATGAACAACATTCTCGAAATGCGCGGCATCGAGAAAACCTTCCCCGGCGTGAAGGCACTCAACAATGTCAACCTGGCCGTGCGCGAAGGCGAGATCCACGCCGTCGTCGGCGAGAACGGCGCCGGCAAGTCGACGCTGATGAAGGTGCTCTCCGGCGTCTATCCCCACGGCACCTACTCGGGCGACATCGTCTACAAGGGCGACGTGCGTTCCTTCAAGGACATCCGCGACAGCGAACATCTCGGCATCATCATCATCCACCAGGAGCTGGCATTGGTGCCGCTGCTGTCGGTGATGGAAAACCTCTTCCTCGGCAACGAGCAGGTGCGCGGCGGCGTGATCGATTGGGAGAAATCCTATGTGCGCGCCAAGGAGCTGCTGGCCAAGGTCGGCCTGAAGGAATCGCCGCTGACGCTGGTGAACAACCTGGGCGTGGGCAAGCAGCAACTGATCGAGATCGCCAAGGCGCTGTCCAAGGAAGTCAAGCTGCTGATCCTGGACGAGCCTACCGCCAGCCTCAACGAGAGCGACAGCGATGCGCTGCTGGAATTGCTGCTGGAACTGAAATCGCAGGGCATCTCTTCCATCCTGATTTCGCACAAGCTCAACGAAATTTCCAAAGTGGCCGACTCCATCACGGTGCTGCGCGACGGCGCCACGGTGGATACCTTCGATTGCCGCGCCGAGCCGATCAGCGAAGACCGCATCATCCAGAACATGGTCGGACGCGAGATGGCCGACCGCTATCCGCAGCGCGACCCGCACGTCGGCGACGTCATCTTCGAAGTGCGCGACTGGCGCGTGCACCATCCGGTGCTGGTCGACCGCCTGGCGATCAAGGACGTCAACATGAGCGTGCGCGCCGGCGAGATCGTCGGCATCGCCGGCTTGATGGGATCGGGCCGCACCGAGCTGGCCAAGAGCATCTTCGGCCGCGCCTACGGCAAGAAGATCACGGGCCAGGCTTTCCTGCACGGCAAGGAAGTCGACTTGTCTACCATCCAGAAGGCAATCCGGCACGGCATCGCCTACGTCACCGAAGACCGCAAGGGCGACGGCCTGGTGCTGGAAGAAGACATCAAGAAGAACATCTCGCTGGCCAACCTGGGCGGCGTGTCCGAACGCACTGTGATCGATGAGGCGCGCGAGTACAAGGTCGCCAGCGATTTCAGGAGCCAGATGCGGATACGCTGTTCCAGCGTGCTGCAGAAAGTGGTCAACCTGTCCGGCGGCAACCAGCAGAAGGTGGTGCTTTCCAAGTGGCTGTTTTCCAGCCCGGAAGTGCTGATCCTGGACGAGCCCACCCGCGGCATCGATGTCGGCGCCAAGTTCGAGATCTACAACATCATCAGCAAGCTGGCCGCCGAGGGCAAGTGCATCATCATGATCTCGTCGGAAATGCCGGAACTGCTGGGCATGTGCGACCGCATCTACGTGATGAACGAAGGCCAGTTCGTGGGCCAGTTCGACCGCGGCGAGGCCAGCCAGGAAAGCATCATGCGCGCCATCATGCGCAACAAGCGGATCTGAGTATCCGGGCACAGAAAAGAATCCAAGCATCCAAGGAGCACCCACATGGAGACCATGAACATGAGCAAGAAAGAGTCGCTGGCGGCCAGCGGCACAACGGTCACGATGGCCGAAAAGAAGGATTACGCCGGTTTCCTGAAGAACAATATGCGCGAGTACGGCATGCTGCTGTCGCTGGTGGCAATCATGGCGTTCTTCCAGATCATGACCGACGGCACGCTGATGCGTCCGCTGAATCTGACCAACCTGGTGCTGCAGAACAGCTACATCGTGATCATGGCGCTGGGCATGCTGATGGTAATCGTGGCCGGCCACATCGACCTCTCGGTGGGCTCGGTGGTAGGCCTGATCGGCGCGCTGGCGGCGGTGCTGATGGTGGATTACGGCTGGGACTTCGTCAGCGCTTCGGTGGTTTGTATCATCGCCGGTGCAGTGATCGGCGCGGCACAAGGTTACTGGATCGCCTATTTCAAGATTCCATCCTTCATCGTCACGCTGGCCGGCATGCTGGTGTTCAAGGGCATGGCGCTGGCCTTGCTGCAGGGCCAGTCGCTGGGCCCGTTCCCGCCGGCCTTCCAGATGCTGTCTTCGGGTTTCATTCCTGAACTGACCGGCAACATGCAGTTCCGTACCACGTCGCTGGTGGTCGGCATAATCGCCGCCGTGGTGCTGATCGTGACCAGGATCCATGGCCGCCGCAAGCAGACCAAGCACGGCATGGAAGATGAACCGCAACTGTTCTTCCTGGTCAAGAACGGCCTGTTCGCCATCGCCATCATCGCCTTCAGCTACCTCCTGGCGACCTATCGCGGCATGCCCAATGTGCTGATCATCATGTTCGCGCTGATGGTGCTGTACACCTTCATCACCAACCGCACCACGCTGGGCCGCCGCGTCTATGCGGTGGGCGGCAACGAGAAGGCCGCCAAGCTGTCCGGCATCAAGACCGAGCGCGTTTCTTTCCTGACCTTCGTCAATATGGGCGTGCTGGCGGCGCTGGCAGGCCTGATCTTCGCGGCGCGCCTGAACACTGCGACGCCCAAGGCCGGCCTCGGTTTCGAGCTGGACGTGATCGCAGCCTGCTTCATCGGCGGCGCCTCGGCATCGGGCGGCGTCGGCAAGGTGATGGGCGCGGTCATCGGCGCCTTCATCATGGGTGTGATGAACAACGGCATGTCCATCATGGGCATCGGCATCGACTACCAGCAAATGATCAAGGGCTTCGTGCTGCTGATGGCAGTGTGCTTCGACGTATATAACAAGAACAAGTAAGGCCGGGAAAACACAAGGCGGGCCACGATGGCCCGCCTTGTGCATTCAGGAACCATCTTCAAGACATCAGGAATCCCACAATGAGCAGTAACGACACGAAAGACAAGAGCCGCAAGCTGCGCTCGGCCAGCTGGTTCGGCACCGCCGACAAGAATGGCTTCATGTATCGCAGCTGGATGAAGAACCAGGGCATTCCCGACCACGAGTTCCAGGGCAAGCCGGTGATCGGCATCTGCAACACCTGGTCGGAGCTGACGCCCTGCAACGCGCACTTCCGCAAGATCGCCGAGCACGTGCGGCGCGGCATTATCGAGGCCGGCGGTTTCCCGGTGGAGTTCCCGGTGTTCTCCAACGGCGAATCCAACCTGCGCCCGACTGCGATGCTCACGCGCAACCTGGCCAGCATGGACGTCGAGGAATCGATCCGCGGCAATCCGATCGACGGCGTAGTGCTGCTGACCGGCTGCGACAAGACTACCCCGGCGTTGCTGATGGGCGCGGCCAGCGTGAACGTGCCGGCCATCGTCGTGACCGGCGGCCCGATGCTCAACGGCAAGCACCAGGGGCGCGATATCGGTTCCGGCACCGTGGTGTGGCAGTTGTCCGAACAGGTCAAGGCGGGCGAGATCAGCATCCACGATTTCATGGCGGCCGAGGCTGGCATGTCGCGTTCGGCCGGCACTTGCAACACCATGGGTACTGCTTCGACCATGGCCTGTATGGCCGAGTCGCTGGGCGTGTCATTGCCGCACAATGCCGCCATTCCCGCAGTCGATGCGCGCCGCTATGTGCTCGCGCACTTGTCCGGCATGCGCATCGTCGACATGGTGTGGGAAGACCTGACGCTGTCCAAGATCCTGACCCGCAAGGCGTTTGAAAACGCCATCCGCACCAACGCCGCCATCGGCGGTTCCACCAATGCGGTGATCCATTTGAAGGCGATCGCCGGCCGCATTGGCGTCGACCTGGAACTGGAAGACTGGACCCGTATCGGCCGCGGTACGCCGACCATCGTCGACCTGCAGCCATCGGGCCGCTACCTGATGGAAGAGTTTTACTACGCGGGTGGCCTGCCGGCGGTGATGCGCCGCCTGGGCGAAGCCAACCTGCTGCCGCATCCGGATGCGCTGACCGCCAACGGCAAGACCATGTGGGACAACGTCAAGGACGCGCCGATCTACAACGATGAAGTGGTGCGCCCGCTGGCCAAGCCGCTGATCGAGGATGGCGGCATGTGCATCCTGCGCGGCAACCTGGCGCCGCGCGGCGCTGTGTTGAAGCCTTCAGCAGCATCGCCGGAGCTGATGAAGCATCGCGGCCGGGCCGTGGTGTTCGAAGACTTCGCGCACTACAAGGAGCGCATCAACGATCCTGAATTGGATGTCGATGCAAGCTGCGTGCTGGTGATGAAGAATTGCGGTCCCAAAGGCTACCCCGGCATGGCCGAGGTCGGCAACATGGGCTTGCCGCCCAAGGTGTTGGCGACCGGCGTGAAGGACATGGTGCGTATCTCGGATGCGCGCATGAGCGGCACGGCCTATGGCACCGTGATCCTGCATGTGGCGCCGGAAGCTGCAGCTGGCGGACCGCTGGGCATCGTGCAGGACGGCGACTTCATCGAGCTCGATGCCTACGCCGGCAGGTTGCAGCTCGACATCAGCGATGAAGAGATGGCGCGCCGCCAGGCCGAGCGCGCCGCCAAACTGGCCGCGCAGCAGCCGGCGATGGCCGGCGGCTACCAGTCGCTGTACGTCGACCGCGTCTTGCAGGCGGACCAGGGATGCGATTTCGATTTCCTGGTCGGTTGCCGTGGCGCAGCCGTCCCCAAGCATTCGCATTGAGTAAGTAACCGGAACAATCAAACAATGCGCCGGCGTCGCCATGAGGCCGGCCACCAAGGAGAAAAGATGAGCAGCAACGCACAACTCGCCAGCTTCCCCAGCCTCAAGGGAAAGCGCGTTTTCATCACGGGCGGCGGTACCGGTATCGGCGCTGCAATCGTCAGCGCTTTTGCCGAGCAGGGCGCGCATGTAGCCTTCGTCGATATTGCGAAAGAGCCCAGCGAAGCGCTGTGCCAGGAGCTGGCGCAAGCGGGCTTTCCCAGGCCGTTGTTCCGTCATTGCGACCTGCGCGACATTCCTGCTTTCCAGAAAACCATTGCCGAGCTGCATGGCGAGGTCGGCGATTTCGACGTACTGGTTAACAATGCCGCGAACGACGAGCGCCACAAGCTGGAAGAGGTGACCCTGGATTACTGGAACGACCGCATCGCCATCAACCAGCGCCCGTCCTTCTTCGCCGTGCAATCGGTGGTGGAAGGCATGAAGCGCCGCGGTGGCGGTTCCATCATCAACTTCAGTTCGATCAGCTGGCATCAGTCCGGCGGTGGCTTCCCGGTCTACACCACGGCCAAGGCATCGACCTTGGGTCTGACCCGCGGCCTGGCGCGCGACCTCGGCCCGCATAAGATCCGCGTCAACACCGTCACGCCGGGCTGGGTCATGACCGAGCGCCAGATCAAGCTGTGGCTGGATGAAGAGGGCAAGAAGGCGATCGCGCGCAATCAGTGCCTGCAAGGAGAACTGCTGCCCTGGCACCTGGCGCGCATGGTGCTGTTCCTGGCAGCCGACGATAGTGCAATGTGCACGGCGCAGGAATTCATCGTCGATGCCGGATGGGTGTGATGCTGTTTGCCGGATATCGAAACTGATATCCCGGTTGCCCGCCAATGAAAAAGAGTCGCCCGGATGGCGGCTCTTTTTCATTTCCGGGAGGTAGCAATGCTGTGGGCGATGCCTGGAGTGTGGTGCCGATGCCGCATTCGATCAGTATTCAATACAGCATTTCAGTTTGGCTTACTCTTCCTTACATTTCTTAAAAAAACTCCGCGTCGCGGTGCCGTCGGCCGGCAGCATAATGTGTCGCAAAGAAGCGCTGCGCCGCTTAGTAGATCATTTTCGCGACTTCGCGTATCGCCTGCAGCAACATGGTGGCGCCGGGAGAGAGCAGGTTGTCTTGGCGCGTGATGATGCCGAAGCCGGACATGCGGCAGGGCAGTTCGATGGGGAGGATATCCATCAGGCGTGCCTGGGTGTAATAGCGTGCGACTTCGGTCGGCATGGCATACAGGAAGTCGGTTTGCTGCAACAGGCTGGTGATGAACAGGATCGCAGTGGTGTCGACCACATTGGATGGCGGCGCCAGGCCTTCCTCGCGAAACATCTGGTCGCAGCGCGCGCGCAAGATGCTGCCTTTGGGTGCCAGGATCCAGGGTTCGTTGGCCAGGTCCGACAGCTTGAGGTCGGTGTGCGCATGCAACGGGTGGCCTACGCGCGCCACGGCGCACACGGGCTCGTCGGCCAGTTCCTGGTAGTGCAGGCCGTGCTTGGCTTCTTCATCGAGAATGCGGCCGATGATGAAATCCAGTTCGCCGTGCAGCAGCCGCGACAGCAGGATGTTGCTGCTTTCCACTTCCACGCCGATGCGCAGCATCGGCGCCTGTTCCTTCACGCGTGCAATCGCCGGAGGCAGCAGCGCCATGCCCGGCGACAGGATTACACCCACATCCACCTGGCCCGAGAGGCCGGACTTCAGCGCCACGATATCTTCATGCGCCTTGGACAGGCTGGTCAGCGCCATGCGCGCGTGGCGGATCATCGCCTCGCCGTAGATGGTAGGCCGCATGCCGCGCGGCAAGCGTTCGAACAGCGAGACTCCCAGCATGTCTTCCAGATCCTTGAGCTGCTTGGAGGCGGCCGGCTGGGTCATGTTCAGCTCGCTGGAGGCGCGGTGGATGTTGCGTGTGTCGTCGAGGGCGATTAGCAGAAGGAGTTGGCGTGTCTTCAATCGCGCCCGGAGAAACCAGTTGGGGTCACTGTTTTTCATATGCCTCCGCGGAGCCTTTGTTTTAAATTTTTTACTTGGAATTTTTTGCTGCGAATGATGATATCAAATCGCATATCGGAATTGCGAAAGAATTCATTGGAAAGACATGAACCGAATACTTAGTATCTAGCCACATTCCAAGCACGCAAAAATAAACGAACGCAGCGTTTGGGATGGGTAGAGAAGGTCGGGCAGCACCATAAACAAAAAGTTGGGAGACTGTCAGGATCGAGTCAGGTCCGAATGGTCAAGAGTGCGAGCTTGCACGACCAAAGCCCACCGACGAAAAAAATTTAAACAGCAATATCCACGGAGACTATTCATGAAGCAAGTGAAGCCATCCTTTATTGGAGCAAAGACCCTGTGCGCGCTCGCGCTTCTGGGAGCATTTTCGGCACAGGCGCAAGCGCAGACCAGCGTGACCATTTATGGTCGTGTTGTTGCTGGCGTTGATTTTCAGACTAATGCAGGTCCCAACGGCAAGGGCACCAAGTGGAGCGCCGCCAACAACCAATGGGGCACCAGCATGATCGGCTTCAAGGGTACGGAAGACCTGGGCGGCGGTACCAATGCCTTCTTCCTGCTGGAGTCTGGCTTCAATTCAACCAAGGGGGGCTTCAACGGCAGCGATACCAGCAACGGTAGCGCGCTGTTCAATCGCCGTTCCTACGTCGGCCTGTCGTCGGCGTCCACCGGCTCCCTGAAGCTGGGTAAGAACCTGTTCATCAACAATGACATCTGGTTCCTGGACCCGACCGGCCAGCAGGCTATCGGTACTTCCGTCCTGGTCAACCAGCGCAACTGGCCGGGCGCCAGCAACATCATTGAATACAACAGCCCGGACATGGCTGGTTTCACCGTGAATGTGCAGACCAGCCTGGGCGAAAAGGCCGGCTCCATCAGCGGTGGCAATATCACTACCACCGGTACTTCGGATGGTCGCAAGGACGGTATCTCGCTGGCCTATCAAAAGAACGGTTTGGAACTGCGCGCGATCTATGACGTAGTGCGCGACGCGAACGGTAATTACACCAACGTGTTTGCCCACTCCAAGGAGCTCATCCTGGGTGGTACTTACACGATCGACAAGCTGAAGATCTTCCTGGGTTATGAAAACCTGAAGGCCGATTCTTCGGGCTCTGATCCTGCAGGTACCACCAATATTCCTGCAAGCAATGGCATCACCAAGGTTAACCACGAGTGGATCGGCGTTAACTATGATCTGAATCCGAAGCTGCAACTGGTCGGTGGCTACTTCCATGCCAGCTATAACAACGGCGGCGGCAGCGCCAACCTGTATCTGGCCGGCGTGAACTATTTCCTGTCCAAGCGTACCCTGCTGTACTTTGATGTGGGTACCGTCCGCAACAACGGCAATTCGTCGGAAGCGCTGGAATGGGGTAGCCAGACCGGTGTCGCAGGCTTGAGTCAAACTGGTGGGTACTTCGGTATCGCCCACTCGTTCTGATGTAGTGTAGTAATCCTTCCTGAGGTGGTCTTGATGTAGTTTGAGGGCAGGCGCAAGCCTGCCCTTTTTTACTTGTTCCGATGTCGGTAGCAACAAGAATACGTGTGCGTTTGCCATGATGGCGGGCGCGATTGTGAATGACGCAATGTGAGGAAGTGTTGATGAAGGCGCAACTGGTAGTCGATGGACGTCATGAATTGGGCGAAGGAGTGCTGTGGTGCGAGCGCTCGCAGTCGGTGTTCTGGACTGATATTCACGCATCCAGGCTGTGGAACCATCATCCCGGCAGCGGCGCCACGCGCAGTTGGGGCATGCCGGAACGCCTGTGCTGCTTTGCCTTTACCGCCGATGCCGAGCAATTGCTGATCGGGCTGGAATCGCGCCTGGCTTTCTTCAATCTGGGCAACGGCAGCATGGGGCCGATCTGCCGCATTGAGGACGATTTGCCGACGACCCGGCTCAATGACGGCCGTTGCGACCGGCAAGGACGTTTCGTCTTCGGCACGCTCAACGAAGATCCTGGCCGCGCTCCCATCGCCAGCTTCTATCGCCTCAATACCGATCTCACGCTGGAGCGGCTTTCCTTGCCTGGCATTGCGATTTCCAACAGCATTTGCTTCAGTCCGGATGGCAGTGTGATGTACCACTGCGACACCATGCAGAACAGGATCATGTGCTGCGACTACGACGTGCACAGCGGCGCAGTGACCAACCAGCGCTTGTTTGCCGATTTTGCGGGCCAGCCCGGCTGTCCCGACGGTTCCACCGTGGATGCCGAAGGTTATCTCTGGAATGCGCAATGGGGCGGATCGCGCGTGGTGCGCTTCGCACCTGACGGCAGCATCGACCGCATCGTCGAGATGCCGACCGAACAACCGAGTTGCGTCGCCTTTGGCGGGCCGGATCTCGATACGCTCTATGTCACTACTGCGCATGAAGGCATGCCGCAAGACAAGCGTGCACGCGATGCGCTGGCCGGCGCCTTGTTCTCGGTACCGGTCAATGGCGTACGGGGTCTGCCCGAAGTGCGGTTCGGCGGCTGATTTTCTCCGGTCTTCGGCGAACCGGCATTCAGGGGCATGAGGCCCGCTTATGAACCAAAACTGGAGTCGCCCATCAGCCGCGACAGCCGCGCCGAGATTTCCTGCACGATGCCTTGTACTTCATCCAGGCTGGGGTTGACCTTCTTGTCGATGCGTTCGATGTAAGGCACGTTCAGTGCCGCCAGCATGCGGTTGTTGGCGCCCATGACCGGATAGGAAAGGTTGACCACACCACGGATCTGGCGGCTGTCCATGCGCGAATGCCCGCGTTTCCGGGTGTCTTCGATCTGGCGCATCAGCTGTGCCGCTTCGATCTCCTGTTCGCCGTCCATGCGCACATGGGCCGCCAGCATGCTGGCGCGTTCGGCGTCGTCGCGAAAGGCCAGCAGCACGTGGCCGGACGCGGTGTCGGTCAGGCTCACCAGTGCGCCCACCTTGAGGCCGAAGGCCCAGCGCTCGGGGCTGTCGACCTGGGCCACCACGATCACGCGGCCGGCCTCGTAGACCGTCAGGTGGGTCGATTGCACGGACCGGCTGGCCAGCTCGCGCATATGCGGCAGGGCGGTACTGACCAGCGAACGGATCGGCTGGTGATAGTGGGCCAGCTCGAACAGCTTGAGCGAGAGGCGGTAGTGGTCGTTGTCGGCAATCAGGTAGCCGCGCTGCTCCAGCGTGACCACCATGCGGAAGATTTCATTGACGCTGCGGCCGAGCTGTCTGGAGAGTTGGTTCAACGTCAGCATCTGCTCGGAGCGGCTGAGCAACTCCAGGATATCCAGCCCTTTGTCCAGCGCAGGAGCCGCATAGCGGTTCTTGGCGTTATCGGCTGCGGCATCGTTGTCGATTTCCGATACGGTCTGGACGGCGGCGGATTCAGGTGTCGTGATTTTTCTGGTTCTGGGCATGGCGGCGTGGCCTGTTGAATTGCCTGTCTCCGGGCTGGTTGAGCGGATGTTTTTCGCCGCAGATTTTAGAAGATTGTATAAGACAAGATATTTTATTTGTAAAAGTATTTTTTATTGATTGTGTATTGATGTCGTTTTGACATCCTCATTTTGATATCGGTAGCGATTGAAACATCATCGGTTCAGTGTGATGGCTATGGGAGAATAACGAGTATTCTCTATAACTCATATATGAAAATAAATTTTATTTGTGAGTTATATGGCTGCCGCCAGTAACCCATACAACTGACGATGACCAAGATCACTGCCATGCGCGTCCTTGACGTGCGTTTCCCCACCTCGCAATCGCTGGACGGTTCGGATGCGATGAATCCGGACCCGGATTATTCCGCTGCCTACGTCATCCTCGATACCGATAACGACAAGCTCAAGGGCCACGGCCTGACCTTCACCATCGGCCGCGGCAATGAGATCTGCTGTGCCGCCATCAAGGCCATGGAGCACCTCGTGGTGGGCCTGGAGCTGGAATGGATTGCCGCCGACATGGGCCGCTTCTGGCGCCACGTTACCTCCGACAGCCAGTTGCGCTGGATCGGTCCGGACAAGGGCGCGATCCACCTGGCTACCGGCGCCGTCGTCAACGCGGCGTGGGACCTGTGGGCCAAGGCCGAAGGCAAGCCGCTGTGGAAACTGGTCGCCGACATGTCGCCGGAAGAACTGGTGCGCACCATCGACTTCCGTTACCTGACCGACTGCATCACGCCCGATGAGGCGCTGGCGCTGCTGCGCGAGAAGGAAGCCGGCAAGGCCGAGCGCATCCGTACGCTGCAGCAGGAAGGTTATCCCTGCTACACCACCTCGGCCGGCTGGCTGGGCTATGACGACGCCAAGCTGCGCCGCCTGTGCCAGGAAGCCATCGACCAGGGGTTCAACCATGTGAAGCTGAAAGTCGGGCGCGACCTGGCCGACGACAAGCGCCGCGTCACCATCGCGCGCGAAGTGCTGGGTCCGGACCGCAAGCTGATGATCGACGCCAACCAGGTATGGGAAGTCGACCAGGCGATTGACTGGGTCAACGCGCTGGCCTTCGCCAAGCCCTGGTTCATCGAAGAGCCGACCAGCCCGGACGATGTCGAAGGCCACCGTAAGATCCGCGAAGGCATCGGCGCGGTCAAGGTCGCCACCGGCGAGATGTGCCAGAACCGCGTGCTGTTCAAGCAGTTCATCATGCGCGGCGCGATCGACGTGGCGCAGATCGATTCCTGCCGCCTGGGCGGCGTCAACGAAATCCTGGCGGTGATGCTGATGGCCGCCAAATACAAGCTGGTGGTGTGCCCGCACGCCGGCGGCGTGGGCCTGTGCGAGTACGTGCAGCACTTGTCGATGATCGACTACCTCTGCATCTCGGGCAGCAAGGAAGGGCGCGTGACCGAATACGTCGACCACCTGCACGAGCACTTCGTCGATCCCTGCGTGGTGAAGAATGCGGCCTACATGCCGCCCAGCCTGCCGGGATTCTCGATCGAGATGAAACCGGAATCGCTGGAGCAATACCGCTTCCGCGGATAAGGCGGCAAGCATATCCACCCGGCAAGCTGAACAAATACAAAAAGCAAACGGAGACAGAAGTGGATTTGAACCTGCAAGACAAAGTGGTGATCGTGACCGGCGGCGCTTCCGGCATCGGCGGTGCGATCACGATGCAACTGGCGGCCGAGGGCGCCATTCCCGTGGTGTTCGCGCGCAGCGAGCCCGATGCCGATTTCTGGCGCCGTCTGCAACAGCTGCAGCCGCATGCCGCGCTGTTCAGGCTGGAACTGCAGGACGACGCTGCCTGCCGCGACGCCGTAGAGCAAACCGTCAAGCGCTTCGGCCGCCTGGATGGCCTGGTCAACAATGCCGGCGTCAACGACAGCGTCGGCCTGGATGCCGGGCAGGATGCCTTCGTCGCCTCCCTGCAACGCAACCTGATCCATTACTACACGATGGCGCATTACTGCGTGCCGCACCTGAAAGCCACGCGCGGCGCCATCGTCAACGTCTCGTCCAAGACCGCCGTCACCGGGCAGGGCAACACCAGCGGCTATTGCGCTTCCAAGGGCGCGCAACTGTCGCTCACGCGCGAATGGGCGGCAGCATTGCTCAACGACGGCGTGCGCGTCAATGCACTGATCCCGGCCGAAGTGATGACGCCACTGTATGAAAAGTGGATCGCGACTTTCGACAACCCGCAGGAAAAGCTCGATGCGATCACCAGCAAGATTCCGCTGGGCAAGCGTTTCACCACGTCGGAGGAAATGGCCGACATGGCGGTATTCCTGTTGTCGGGACGTTCGTCGCATACCACCGGCCAATGGATTTTCGTCGACGGCGGATACACCCATCTTGACCGGGCATTGAGTTGATCCATGCGCCACCTGCTCGCACTGGATTTGAAAGATGACGCCGCGCTGATCGCACAGTATGAAGCGCATCACCGCCGCATCTGGCCGGAAATCGCGCAGCACTTGCGGCATCACGGCGTGACCGGCATGGAGATCTACCGGCTGGGGACGCGCATGGCGATGGTGATGGAAACCGACGATGCGGTCTATGACGCGGCGGCAATGGCAGCAGCGATGGAGAACGACCCGAAGGTGCGCGAGTGGGAAGAACTGATGTGGCGTTTCCAGGCGCCTACGCCATGGACGCCGGCAGGGCAGAAGTGGATTGCGATGGAAAAGATATTCGATCTTTCCACGCAGGACTGATTCGTCGCTGCCATTCCGGCGAAAGTCGGGACCCGGTCGGAAAACGATTGGAAACCAATAGGGAAGACACGCAGACGGCTACTTAGAAGAGCCGCTATGCAACCGAGGTGAGCATGCAAGAACATCAAGAGACAAACAACACCAGCCAGGCGCCGCCGCCACCGCCACCGTTGATCGTGCTGCGCAATGTCAGCAAGCGCTTTCCCGGCGTGCTGGCGCTGGACAATTGCCAGTTCGACCTGGTGCCGGGCGAGGTGCACGCGCTGATGGGCGAAAATGGCGCTGGCAAGTCGACGCTGATGAAGATTCTCTCCGGCGTCTACCAGAAGGACAGCGGCGAGATCCTGATCGACGGCCGTCCGGCCGAGATCGATGAGCCGCGCGCGGCGCAGGCGCTGGGCATCGGCATCATCCATCAGGAACTGAACCTGATGAACCACCTGTCGGCCGCGCAGAACATCTTCATCGGGCGCGAGCCGAAGAAAGCTTTCGGCCTCTTCATCGACGAAGAACAGCTCAATCGCCAGGCCGCCGACATTTTCGCCCGCATGCGGCTCGACCTCGACCCGCGCACGCCGGTCGGCCAGCTCACCGTGGCGCGCCAGCAGATGGTGGAAATCGCCAAGGCGCTGTCCTTCGATTCGCGTGTGCTGATCATGGACGAGCCGACTGCGGCCCTCAACAACGCCGAGATCGCAGAACTGTTCCGCATCATCCGCGACCTGCAGGCGCAGGGGGTAGGCATCGTCTACATCTCGCACAAGATGGACGAGTTGCGCCAGATCGCCGACCGCGTCACCGTCATGCGCGACGGCAAATACGTCGCCACCGTGCCGATGGAAGGCACGTCGATGGACACCATCATCTCGATGATGGTCGGCCGCCAGCTCGACGGTGCGCAGCGTGTGCCGCCCGACACCTCGGCCAACGAGGTGGTGCTGGAAGTGCGCGGCCTGTCGCGCGGGCGGGCGATTCGTGACGTCGGCTTCAAGCTGCGGCGCGGCGAGATCCTCGGCTTTGCAGGATTGATGGGCGCCGGCCGCACCGAGGTGGCGCGCGCCATTTTCGGCGCCGACCCGCTGGACGCCGGCGAAATCTTCATCCACGGCGGCCGCGCCATGATCAAGTCGCCGGCCGATGCAGTGGCGCATGGCATCGGCTATCTCTCGGAAGACCGCAAGCATTTCGGCCTGGCCACCGGCATGGATGTGCAGGCCAATATCGCCATGTCGAGCATGGGCCGCTTCACCCGGCGCGGCATGTTCCTCGACCAGCGCGCCATCCGGGAAACCGCGCAAGGCTACGTGCGCCAACTGGCGATCAAGACGCCATCGGTGGAGCAGCAGGCGCGTTTGCTCTCGGGCGGCAACCAGCAAAAGATCGTGATTGCCAAATGGCTCTTGCGCGATTGCGACATCCTGTTCTTCGACGAGCCCACGCGCGGCATCGACATCGGCGCCAAGAGCGAGATCTACAAGCTGCTCGACGCGCTGGCGGCGCAGGGAAAGGCGATCGTGATGATCTCTTCCGAGCTGCCTGAAGTGCTGCGCATGAGCCACCGCGTGCTGGTCATGTGCGAAGGACGCATCACCGGCGAGCTGTCCGCTGCCGAAGCGACCCAGGAAAAGATCATGCAACTGGCCACCCAGCGCGAATCGGCCGTCGTCCAATAATCCACAGGCTCCCAGGCGATCATGGCTAACCACATTCATCCAGCTACTTCCGTATCTTCCCCATCCATGGCTAATCCCGACACGTCCGCTGCGCGCTCCGGTTTCCGCGAACGCTTCTTCAACCCGGTCGCACGCCAGAAGCTGCTGGCTTTCGCCAGCCTGCTGTTGCTGATGATCTTCTTCAGCGTGGCCTCGCCCAACTTCATGGAAGTGGACAACCTGGTCAGCATCCTGCAATCGACCGCGGTCAACGGCGTGCTGGCGATCGCCTGTACCTACGTCATCATTACTTCCGGCATCGACTTGTCGGTGGGCACCATGATGACCTTCTGCGCCGTGATGACCGGCGTGGTGCTGACCAACTGGGGCATGCCGCTGCCGCTGGGCATTGCCGCCGCGCTGTTCTTCGGCGCCTTGTCGGGCTGGGTTTCGGGCATGGTGATTGCCAAGCTGAAGGTGCCGCCTTTCATCGCCACGCTGGGCATGATGATGTTGTTGAAGGGCCTGTCGCTGGTGATCTCCGGCACCCGTCCGATCTATTTCAACGACACCGAGGGTTTCTCGGCCATCGCCCAGGATTCGCTGATCGGCGACCTGATCCCGTCGCTGCCGATTCCCAATGCGGTGCTGATCCTGTTCCTGGTGGCCATCGGTTCTTCCATCATCCTCAACAAGACGGTGTTCGGCCGCTATACCTTCGCCCTGGGCAGCAACGAGGAAGCGCTGCGGCTGTCGGGCGTGAAGGTCGATTTCTGGAAGGTTGCGGTCTATACCTTCTCCGGCGCCATCTGCGGCATCGCCGGCCTGATCATTGCCTCCCGCCTGAACTCGGCACAGCCGGCGCTGGGCCAGGGCTATGAGCTGGACGCCATCGCCGCGGTAGTGATCGGCGGCACTTCGCTGTCGGGCGGCACCGGGACCATCCTGGGCACCATCATCGGCGCCTTCATCATGAGCGTGCTGGTCAACGGCCTGCGCATCATGTCGGTGGCGCAGGAATGGCAGACGGTGGTGACCGGCGTGATCATCATCCTGGCGGTGTACCTGGATATCCTGCGCCGCCGCCGGCGTACCTGAACGACGTTTTCAACCCGCGCCGGGCAACCGGCACTCCATCATCGATAACAAAAGGAGACTCAACGTGATCAAGAGCAAGCTACTCGGCACAGCCCTCGGCCTGGCCCTGGCCTTCGGTACGGCCGGCGCGCAAGCGCAGGAAACCTACATTCCCCTCATCTCCAAGGGCTTCCAGCACCAGTTCTGGCAAGCGGTGAAATCCGGCGCCGAGCAGGCGGCCAAGGACTACAAGGTCAAGGTGACCTTCGAAGGCCCGGAAACCGAAGCCATGGTCGACAAGCAGATCGACATGCTCTCGGCCGCCCTGGCCAAGAAGCCGCAAGCCATCGGCTTCGCCGCACTCGATAGCAAGGCCGCGCTGCCGCTGCTGAAGAAGGCGCAGGCCGCGAAGATTCCCGTGGTGGCGTTCGACTCCGGTGTTGACAGCGACATCCCGGTCACCACTGCCACCACCGACAACAAGGCTGCCGCCGCGTTGGCCGCCGACAAGATGGCCGACCTGATCGGCAAGGAAGGCGAAGTGGCCGTGGTCGCGCACGACCAGACCAGCCGCACCGCGATCGACCGCCGCGACGGTTTCCTTGAACGTATCAAGTCCGCCTATCCGAAGATCAAGGTGGTCAGTGTGCAGTACGGCGGCGGCGACCACCTGAAGTCGACCGAAGTCACCAAGTCCATCCTGCAGGCTTACCCCAAGCTCAAGGGCATGTTCGGCACCAACGAAGGCTCTGCCGTCGGCGTGGTCAATGGCGTGCGGGAAATGAAGCGCAAGATCGTGATCATCGGCTACGACTCCGGCAAGCAGCAGAAGGATGCGATCCGCGAAGGCCTGATGGCCGGCGCCATTACCCAGAACCCGGTGGGCATCGGCTACAAGACGGTGGAAGCGGCGGTCAAGGCGATCAAGGGCGAAAAACTGCCGAAGATCATCGACACCGGCTTCTACTGGTACGACAAGACCAATATCGACGATCCCAAGATCGCTGCAGTGCTGTACGACTGAGTATGGCCTTTGCGGGTGCGCCGGATCTCCCCGTCTGGCGTACCCGTTTTCCTTTTGCCCGCCGCTGTCTGAAAGTTGACGCATGAAACCGCAACGCATCGATGCCCACCAGCATTTCTGGCGCTATCGCCCTGAAGACTATCCGTGGATAGGCCGGGGCATGGAGCTGCTGGCGAAAGACCGTATGCCATCCGAACTGCATCCGGTGCTCATGGCCGAGGGGTTGGATACCTCGATTGCAGTACAGGCGCGCGCGGGGCGGGAGGAGACCGGTTTTCTGCTGGAGTTGGCGCGCCAGGATGTGCACATTGCCGGTGTGGTCGGTTGGGAAGACATTTCCTGCGCGCAGCTTGCCGACCGTGTCGGTGAATGGGGGCGCGACAAGCTGTTGGGGTTCCGTCACCAGATCCAGGATGAGAGCGACGTCGCCGCCTTCGTCGCGCAGCCCGGCTTCAACCGTGGCGTGGCCTGGCTGCAGGGGCAGCGCCTGGTCTACGATGTGCTGGTGTACCAGCGCCAGTTGCCGGCGATCCAGGCATTCTGCGCGCGCCACGACGCCCATTGGCTGGTGCTGGACCATCTGGGCAAGCCGGCCCTGGCCGAGTTCGGCAAGGGGGAGGCGGCCTATGCCGAATGGCGGCGCGAACTGCGCGCGCTGGGCGCGTTGCCGCATGTGGCTTGCAAATTGTCGGGGCTGGTGACCGAAGCGGACTGGATACGCGGTCTGCGGCCCAAGGATTACGAGCACATTGTGCTGTGCCTGGATACCGCGCTCGACGCTTTCGGTGCGCAAAGACTGATGTTCGGATCGGATTGGCCGGTGTGCCTGCTGGCGGCATCTTATGCGCGCGTGGTGGCGGTGGTCAGGGAATGGGCCGAGACGCGCTTGTCGGCATCCGAGCAGGAGCAATTGTGGGGTGGGACCGCCGCGCGTTGCTATGGGTTGGCGCGGGCCAGGGTCTAGTCGGGGAAGAGGGAAGCGATACCCGGCGTTAGCGGATCAGTTGGCGAATCCCAAGGAACACAATCAGGCTGCCGCACAAGCGGTCGACCATTACCGCGCTCTTGCGGTAGCGCGCGGCGACGCCGCCGTGCGACATCACCAGCGCCAGGAAGCTGTACCAGCTTCCTGCCACCACCAGCACCACACCCAGCATGGCCGCGAAAGTTGGCCACGATACATGCGCCGGCGCTGCCGAAGCGAACACGGCGGCGAAGAATGCCATCGATTTCGGATTGACGATATTGGTCAGGAAACCCTGGACGAAGGACGACTTCAGGTCGTCGGTCTGCGCCATCTCGGCGGCTGCGCCCGGTTGCTTCTCGTTGGCCTTGGAGATCAGGCGAGAACCGAACCACAGCAGGTAAGCCGCGCCAAGCACTTTCACGATCAATGCCACCCAGGGGAAAGTGGCGAACACGATACCTACGCCTAGGATGGCGCAGGTGGCCCAGAACAGGTTGACCAGCACGATGCCGGCCACCATCGCCAATGCCGCCGAACGGGTGGAGGAGGCGGCCTTATGCAGTACCGCCACGAAGTTGGGGCCGGGGATGATGACGCCAGTGATATAGACGGAAAAAACGGCGAGGACGGCGGACCAGTCGATCAGGTGCATGGCGGCAATGGCAGGAGAAAAGAAGGCGGCGGAAGCTGCCGATGATAACGCATGCCGGCGCCGCGCGTAGCCTGTCTGTCCGCCATGCCGTGCGGCCGCTTCAGTCGGTGGTGCTGGGGCTCCAGAAGGCCTGCTTGACTGCCGGCAGCGACTGCAGGCGGGCAATCAGGGCATCCAGCTCGTCGCCGTCGACCGAAGTGGCGGCCAGCGTCGCTTCGATTTCCACCTCATCTTCGGTGAACGAGCGTATCTCCAGGTCGTGCGTCGGGTAATGGCTTTGTTCCAGCATCTGGTTGACCTGCGCCAGCACGTGCTTCTGGTGTTCGCTGTCGACGATCAGGTGCAGGGTATTGGTGACTTCCACTGACGGTATGTCCAGCGGCTTGCGGTTGATGGTGTTGACCACCGGGCGCAGCAGCGTGTTGGCGGCCAGCACGAAAATGGTGGCGACGATGGCTTCCAGGATCAGGTCGGCGCCGGCTGCCGCACCCACCGCGGCCGAACCCCATAGTGTGGCTGCGGTGTTGATGCCGCGTACATTGCCTTCCTCTCGCATGATCACGCCTGCGCCGAGAAAGCCCACCCCGGATACCACATACGCCACCACATGCACGGCGCCTTCATGCCCGCCTATGCGGTTGGCCATGTCGACGAATACGGCCGCACCCAGCGCCACCAGCACATTGGTGCGCAGGCCGGCGGTACGCTGGCGGTATTGGCGTTCCAGTCCGATCGCGCCGCCCAGGATGAAGGCGGCGGTCAGGCTGATGGCCGTGTCGAGCAACGAGTCGAGATTGATGTTGTGCAGGATTTCCATGGGCAATTCGCGGCTGCATATTATTTATTGATTGGACGTGCTGTGATGGCTGCCATGGTGAGCAAATGTGCCAGGCGGCTGCACGATGTTGCGGGATGATGCCCCAGAAATGCAACAAGCGCATGACAAAAATCTGCCATGCGCCCGTTTTTCCTGCCTGAAACCTGTCTTCAGGACAGCTTGCCGCTGTACTTCTCCAGGATGCTCCAGGCCTGGTCGCCGAATTTCTTGTGCCATTCGTCGTAGAACTTCACCTGCCTCAGCTTGGCGTGGAAGGCCTCATGGTCGGCGTCGTTGAGCTGGATGCCCTTGGCCTTGAGTTCGCCGGCCAGCGACTCGTTGAGCTTGCGCACGTCTTCGCGCTGCTTCATGCCGGCGGCGTTGGCATTGACGCGGACGATTTCCTGCAAGTCCTTGGGCAGGCGCTCGAAGGACTTCTTGTTGCCCAGCATCCAGAAGCCGTCCCACATGTGGTTGGTCATCGAGCAGTATTTCTGCACTTCATAGAGCTTGCTGGTATAGATGATCGCCAGCGGATTCTCCTGGCCCTGCACGATGCCGGTCTGCAGCGCCGAATAGACCTCGGCGAAATTGATGCTGGTGGGCGACACGCCCAGCGCCTTGAACATCGAGGTCCACAAGGGGCTGGGTGGTACCCGCAGCTTCATGCCCTTGAGATCGTCCGGGGTGTGGATGGACTTGGTGTTGTTGGTGATCTGGCGGTAGCCGTTGTCCCAGATTTTCTCGAAGGCGAACAGGGTCGACTTGCCCTGGATCTCTTGCCGCATGTGGGTGCCGAGATCCCCATCCAGCGCGGCCCAGACCGTGTCGTAGTCCTTGAAGGCGAATCCCATGCCGGAAATCTGCGCTATCGGCACCAGCGTACCCAGCGTCAGCGAGGACAGGGTGAACATGTCGATGGCGCCCGAGCGCACCTGGGCCAGCATGTCGGTGTCGCCGCCGAGCTGGTTGTTGGGATAGATCTGCAGTTCGATGCGGCCCTTGGATTGCTCCGAAATCGCCTTGGCCATTTCGGCGGCCCGGATGTTCATCGGGTGCGTCATGGCCAGGTTGTTGGCGTATTTCAGGACGAATTCGGCGGCGTTTGCGTGTTGCGACCATCCGCCGGCGGCAAGGGCGAGCGATGCTGCCGAGGCGGTTTTGAGGAAGTCGCGGCGTGAGTTGACATGCTTCATGGGTGTCTCCGTTGGCTTTTTATATACGGCCGCAGGCAACACGGCCGGGTGGCTACGAGATGCAGGTAGGGCGAGGTGCGAAGGGTGAAGCGCATTGCGGTGCTGCCGATTGCCAATTACCGATTGCGCGCATCGCCATGCCTGTTTCCGATGCGGATGTGGCGATGCGTTTGCCTGGCCGGGCGGCCAAGGCGCGGACTGTGGAAGTCCGCCCATCCGCACGGCGCATTGCGCGCCGGCAGATGGGAAGAGGGAGAACGAAAAGCCTTATGCCGCCTTCTTGCCGGTGTAGCGGGCCAGTGCGTCGTCGGCGGTGGGTTTGACCGGCGTGAAATCCTGATGCGCGATGAATTCCGGACGGGTCGGTTTCTGGATCGCATTCGAGACTGCATTGAGCGTCAGGTAGACGATGCGGCGCGGGTAAGGCGTGATGTTGCCGGCCGAGCCATGTACCAGGTTGGCGTGGAACATCAGCACGCCGCCCGCACGGCCTGTGGGGGTGACGATGCCGTTCTTTTCCACCATCTCGGTGACCGTAGGCTGGTCCAGCGTCCACAGCGGATACGAGGTGGTTTCCAGGTCGTGTTCGGACTTGAGCGCGCCCGATTTATGGCTGCGCGGCACCAGCATCAGCGGGCCGTTGATCGGCATCACTTCGTCCAGGAACACGGCGATGTTCATCGCGCGCGCTTCCGGCATGCCGTCGTCGGCATGCCAGGTGGGGAAGTCCTGGTGCCATTGCCAGACTTCGCCGGTGAAGGCGGCCTTGGCGTTGATCTTGAACTGGTGTACGTAGACGTCTTCGCCGAACAACTGCTGCAGCGGCTTCACCAGGCGCGGATGCGAGGCCAGGATGTTGCAGGCGTCGTTATAGGTGTGGGCGGCGAAGGCGGTGCGCGGCGCGCCGTTCTTTTCGCGCCAGATTTCAGGGCGCTGCTGCGACAGCACGTTGGCGGCTTCCTGCTTCAACAGCGCGATTTCGTCGGCGTTGAAGCATTCGGGCAGGAACAGGTAGCCCAGTTCATCGAAATCCTTGAGCTGCTGGGGGGTGAGTTGCATGCTTGTCTCCTCTGTTGATGGTTGGTTGCCGTGGATATCTTGTTGGTCTTTTATCGTGTTCTGTATACAGAATGCGACTTAAATTTGGCTTTGTCAAACACAAAATGCAGCAGCGGTGGCCGCTGCCCGGGATGGTTGTGCAGATGAACGCTGCGTTGCCCAAGCGGTTTGATATGATGGAAAAATTGCGGCGCGGCATGCGCTGCGCTCCTTTTTCGTTTTGCGTTCCACGTCCCCGACCATGATCTTTCGCCAATTGTTCGATGCCGCCTCGTCCACCTACACCTACCTGCTTGGCGATGGCGGCGAGGCGCTGCTGATCGACCCGGTCTACGAACAGGTTCCGCGCGATCTGGCGCTGCTGGATGAGCTTGGCCTGAGCCTGCTGGCCACTCTTGATACCCATGTGCATGCCGACCACGTCACCGGCGCCTGGCGCCTGCATGAACGTTGCGGCAGCGCCATCGCCGTGGCGCAGGCTGCCGGCGCCGAGCTGGCGGACCGCCCGCTCAGCCATGGCGACCGTATTGCCTTCGGCTCACGCCATCTGGAAGTGCGCGCCACGCCCGGCCACACCAGCGGTTGCCTGACTTATGTGCTGGACGACCGCAGCATGGCCTTTACCGGCGACAGCCTGCTGATCCGCGGTTGCGGACGCACCGACTTCCAGCAGGGCGATCCGCGCCAGCTGTTCGCCTCGGTGCGAGAGCAGATCCTGACGCTGCCCGATGCCTGCCTGTTGTATCCGGCGCACGACTACCGGGGCGTCACCGTCACCAGCGTGGCCGAAGAGCGCCTGTTCAACCCGCGTTTGGGCGGCGGGGTGGATGTTGGCGATTTCGTCGGCTACATGAGCAATCTGAACCTCCCGCATCCCAAGCTGATGGCGCTTGCGGTGCCCGCCAATCTGCGCTGCGGCCGTCCCGAGGGTGATGCGCCGCCGATCGACATGCCCGATTGGGCGCCGCTGACCTTGCGCTTCAGCGGTGTCTGGGAGATCGCGCCGATGGCGTTGCTGGAGCATGCTGCAGCTGTGCAGATCGTGGACGTACGCGAGGAGTCGGAATTCATCGACCGGCTGGGTCATCTTCCCGGTGCGCGGCTGGTCCCCTTGTCGCAGTTGCCGGAGCGGCTGGCGGAGCTGGATCGCGAACGGCCGGTCGTGGCGGTGTGCCGCTCGGGCGTCCGTTCGGCACAAGCTTGCACGATGCTGGGAAAGGCGGGTTTTGGGAAAGTGGCCAACCTGGCCGGCGGCATGCTGCAATGGCATGCCGAGGCCTTGCCGGTGGAGTGCGTGTCGGAGAAGGAATGACGCGTGCGGGCATTTCCCGCGCCAGGGATCAGGTCGCGGATGCCCGCAGGCATTGGGTGAAATAAGCCGAGAAGTGCGCGTAATCGGGCGTGGCGCATCCTGCATCCTTGGCCAGGTCGTCCCAGCGCCGCAACCTGACGGCATCGGCCGCATGGGGCCGTGCGATGAAATCCCGAACCTCTTCTTCATCGAAGATGCCGCCTTGCAGCTTCAGGCTGCGCACCGAATCGTCGGAAAGGGCGGAGAAGTAAGCCGGATCGACCGCGCACAGATAACGCTTGGCATCAACGTGCAGGCGGATGGGCGCCAGTACGTCTTCGTCGAACAGCTGGCGCAGGAAGGGAAGGATACGGTACTGGTGCAGGTCGTCGATGCCGGCCATGGTCGGTGTAGCGCCATTGTCTTCCAGCATATGGCCCAGGTCGTGCAGCAGGCTGGCCACGATCAGGCTGGGCGATGCGCCTTCCCGTTCCGCCAGGGCGGCGGTTTGCAGCGCATGCTCCAGCTGCGTGACGGGTTCGCCGGTGTATTGCGTGTCACCATGCCGCTGAAACAGCAGGTCGATGTCTTCAAGAGTCAATGCCATGGATACCAGCCTTATTGCGACGAGAAAACCGGGCGGCGCCAGCGATGGCGCCGCCCGGTATGGTTCAAGCATGCAAGTATGGACAGGAAATATGACGGTTTGGTGAAGCGGCTTGTTCGGGCTTTCGATGGAGCCGGGATGGATTACCTGCCGATCTGGTGGCCGATCACCCCGCCAACCGCAGCGCCGCCGGCCGTGCCGATGCCGCTGCCGCCGGTCAGGATGGCGCCGGCCACCGCGCCGACACCGGCGCCGACGGCGGTATTCTTGTCCCGTCGCGACATGTTGCTGCAGCCGCTCAATACGGTCAGAGCACAGACGGTGACGGAGATGACGGTCATTTTGTGGAATGTTTTCATGGTGACGTTTTTTCTGAAAGTGGGGGAGTTCTGCCGCAGTGCCCGGTCTGTGTTGAAATCCGGATACAGGCGGATATGCTGTAGATCTTTACATGGCGGATAGTTTCCGGTTGCAAGATTTTGTAAGCGATCTCTTACAGTTGTTACATCTCGGCCGCCGATGGGTGGCCACCTAAACCAAAAAAATACAGGGAGACCATCCAGATGAGCAGTATCAAAGAGCGGATCACCGCCAGTTTCAATGCCCAGGGCCTGATGAAGACGCTGGGCGCCGAGCTGGTGTCGGTGACCGAAGGGGAGGTGCATATCGCCCTGCCTTTTTCCCCACACCTGACGCAGCAGCACGGCTACCTGCATGCCGGCGCGACCACCAGCATCGTCGACAGCGCCTGCGGCTACGCCGCTTTGACGAAAGCGCCCGCCGGCTGCGAGGTAGTTACCGTCGAATTCAAGATCAACCTGATGCGCCCGGCCATTGGCGAACGCTTTCTGGCGATCGGCCGTGTGCAGAGTTCGGGAAAGTCGCTGGCGGTCTGCACCGGTGAAGTCCACGCATTGACAGCGGACGGCAGCAAGGTGATCGCGCTGATGCAGGCCACCATGGCCCATGTTCCCGCCTGAACGGGGCTGCCTCGGCGGTTGATGTTGCGTTGCAGTTTTGCACTACCCGGAGAGCGCGGTTAGGATGGCGCTTTTCGCATCTGGTATTTGCCAACAAGGATTCCAATGAACCTGTTTTCCTACAGCCGGCATGTTGCCGGCGTGTTGCTGTCATCCGCGGCCATCGGCCTGTGCGCGTCGTCGCCGGCGGGTGCTGCCGGCCATCCCGCACCGATGGAGGGCGACTGGGTCGCGCCGACCTTCGTCTTCCATAACGGCCAGTCGCTGGACAATCTGCGCCTGCATTACGTCACCATCGGCAGCCGCGACAATCCGGCCGTGCTGGTGCTGCACGGCACCTACCAGGCCGCCGGCGCCATGCTGGGCAAGGATTTCGGCGGTGAGCTGTTCGGCCCGGGCCAGCCGCTGGACGCCAGCAAATACTTCATCGTGATCCCGGACGGCATCGGCGTGGGCAAATCGACCAAGCCCTCGGACGGCCTGCGCGCCGCTTTTCCGCAGTACAACTATGCCGACATGGTGCTGGCCCAATACCGCATGCTGACGGAAGGGCTGGGCATCAAGCACCTGCGCCTGATCATCGGCAACTCCATGGGCGGCATGCAGACCTGGCTGTGGGGCGGCACTTATCCCGGCTTCGCCGATGCGCTGGTGCCGATGGCGTCGCAACCCACCGAAATGTCCAGCCGCAACTGGATGATGCGGCGCATGCTGGTGGAATCCATCAAGCAGGACCCGGCCTGGAACAACGGTAACTACACCGTGCAGCCGCCTTCGCTGCGCCTGGCCAACAACATGTTCGTGATCGCTACCAACGGGGGCACGCTGGCTTACCAGCAGATCGCCGGCACCCATGCGCAGGCCGACAAGCTGGTAGATGAGCGCCTGGCCGCGCCGGTGACGGCGGACGCCAACGACTTCATCTACCAGTGGGGCTCCTCGGCCGACTACAACGCCATGCCGGGTTTGCCGAAGATCAAGGTGCCGCTGCTGGTGATCAATTCCGCCGACGACGAACGCAATCCGCCGGAAACCGGCCTGTTGCAGGACATACTCAAGGACATGCCCAATGCCCAACTGCTGCTGATCCCGGCCAGCGCACAGACGCGCGGCCACGGCACGACCGGCATGGCCCGGTTTTATGTGCAGCAGTTGAGGGACTTCATCAAGGGTTTGCCGGCGCGCTGACCGGGTTGGGCAGGGCCGCTTGGCATCTGTTGCGCCGGCATTTGCGCGTATCTGTTCATCGCGCGCGAATGAGCGGTGCGGCATCATGGCATTGCCTGCCCCATTTCAACTTGCCCCGGAGCCGCATGTCCGCTTTCCTTCCACCGCAGCCGGTGCTCACCGGCGCCCTCATTAAACTCCGGCCGTTGGAGGCCGGGCATCGCCAGGCCCTGCTCGATGCCGCTGCCGACGGCGAGCTGTGGAACATGACGCTGACAGTGGTACCCGGAGAAAAGACGATCGACAAATACCTCGCCACCGCGCTGGAAGGGCGCATGGCCGGTACCGTCATGCCTTTCATCATCATGGAGCGGACCGGCGGGAAAATCATCGGCACCACGCGTTTCTGGAAGATGGATGCCGCCAACCGCAAGCTGGAGATCGGCCATACCTGGCTGTCGGAATCGTTCCAGCGTACCGGCGTCAATACCGAGGCCAAGTACCTGTTGTTGCGGCATGCTTTCGAAGGGATGGATTGCGTGCGGGTGCAGTTCACCACCGATGAACTCAACGACCGTTCGCGCGCCGCCATCCTGCGTCTCGGGGCCCGGCAGGAGGGCATCGTGCGCCATGAGCGCATCATGCCGGATGGCCGCAAGCGCAATTCGGTGCGCTTTTCCATCATCGATGACGAATGGCCGGAGGTGAAGGCGATGCTGCTGGAAAAGATGGGGCGCGGATAGATTCTGGTTCTCTCAGTACCGTCGTCCTGACACAAGTCAGGACGACGGCGATGATTCCGCCCTATACCGGCAACGCCGGCGTCTGCTCAGATGCCACCCATGCACAGGTACTTGATGACCAGGTAGTCATCGATGCCATAGTGCGATCCCTCCCGCCCCAGGCCGGATTGCTTGACGCCGCCGAAGGGCGCCACCTCGTTGGAGATCAGGCCGGTGTTGATGCCCACCATGCCGCTCTCCAATCCCTCGGCCACGCGCCAGATACGGCCGATGTCGCGCGAGTAGAAATAGCTGGCCAGGCCGAATTCGGTATCGTTGGCCAGCGCCACGGCTTCTTCGTCAGTCTTGAAGCGGAACAACGGAGCCATCGGGCCGAACGTTTCTTCGCGCGCCACCTGCATGGCCGGCGTGACGTCGGCCAGCACGGTCGGCTCGAAGAATCCGTGGCCCAGCGCGTGCCGCTTGCCGCCCAGCAGCACGCGGGCGCCCTTGGCCACGGCGTCGGCAATATGCTGCTCGACCTTTTGCACCGCCTGCTCATTGATGAGCGGCCCTTGCGTGGTGTTTTGCTCCATGCCGTCACCTACCTTCAGCTTTTGCACTGCCGCCACCAGTTTGGCGGCGAAGGCATCGTAGACGCCGTCCTGCACGTAGAGGCGGTTGGCGCATACGCAGGTCTGGCCGGCATTGCGGTACTTGGAGGCGATCGCGCCTTCGACCGCGGCATCCAGGTCGGCGTCATCGAACACGATGAAGGGCGCGTTGCCGCCCAGTTCCAGCGACAGTTTCTTGATGCTGGAAGCGCATTGCTGCATCAGCAGCTTGCCCACTGCGGTAGAGCCGGTGAAGGACAGCTTGCGCACGATGGGGTTGGACGTCATCTCGCCGCCGATGTCCTTGGGCGAACCGGTCACGACACTGAACACGCCGGCCGGGATACCCGCGCGCTCGGCCAGCACTGCCAGCGCCAGCGCCGAGAACGGCGTGGCTTCGGCCGGCTTCAGTACCATCGGGCAGCCGGCGGCCAGCGCCGGGCCTGCCTTGCGCGTGATCATCGCCGCCGGGAAATTCCACGGCGTGATGGCCGCGCATACGCCGATGGCTTCTTTGATCACCACGATGCGGCTGGACGGCGAGGGCGATGGGATGGTGTCGCCATAGGTGCGCTTGCCTTCCTCGGCGAACCATTCGATGAAGGAGGCGGCGTAGCCGATCTCGCCCTTCGCTTCGGCCAGCGGCTTGCCCTGTTCGGCGGTCATGATCAGCGCCAGGTCGTCGGCGTTGGCCAGCATCAGCTCATGCCAGCGGCGCAGGATGGCGCTGCGTTCCTTGGCGGTTTTCTTTTTCCAGGCCGGCCAGGCGGCGTTGGCGGCTTCGATGGCGCGCCGCGTCTCGGCCGCGCCCATCTGCGGCACCTGCCCCAGGCGTTCGCCGTTGGCGGGGTTGAACACATCGAAGGCAGCGCCGTCGTCGGCATCGCGCCATTGGCCGTTGAGGTAGGCTTGCTGGCGCAGCAGGGAAGGGTCTTTCAGTTGCAGCATGGTGGTGTCCTCAATATAAGTCAGAAGCGCGCGGCCGCCTTGTTGCGGCCGCGCAGCCACTCCAGCGCCAGCAGCAGGCAGGTCGAGAAGATGATCAGGATCGTCGCCAGCGCGGCGATGGTCGGGCTGATGTTGTCCTTGATGCCGGCGAACATCTGGCGCGGCAATGTGGCCTGGTTGGGGCCGGCCACGAACAGCGTGAGCACCACTTCATCGAAGGAGGTGGCGAAGGCGAACAGCGCGCCGGAGATCAGGCCTGGCGCAATTACCGGCAGCGTGATGCGGAAGAAGGTGCGCAAGGGGCCGGCGCCCAGGCTCAGGCTGGCGCGCACCAGGTTGTGGTTGAACCCCTGCAGCGTGGCCAGTACGGTGGTGACCACGAAAGGGGCGCCCAGCGCCGCGTGCGCCAGGATCAGGCCGAGGTAGCTGTCGGACAGGCCGATGCGCGCGAAGAACATATACACGCCCACGCCGACCACCACCACCGGCACGATCATGGGCGAGATCAGCACCGCCATCAGCACGCCCTTGCCGCGGAAGTCGGCCTTGTTCAGGCCGACCGCCGCCAACGTGCCGAGCACGGTGGCGATCACCGTGGCGGCGGGGGCGACGATGAAGCTGTTTTGCGCCGCGCGTATCCAGTCGTCGGAGGCGAACAGGTTCTGGTACCAGCGCAGCGACACGCCCTTGATCGGATACATCAGGAAGCTGCTGTCGGAAAACGACAGCGGGATCATCACCAGGATCGGCAAGACCAGAAACAGCAGCACCAGCAGGTTGAAGCTGCGCGAGACGAAGAACCACAGGCGCTCGGCCAGCGAGACATAGGGCGGAAAGAGAGGTAGTTTGTTCATGGTGATCCCCGTGTTGGTCTGCGGCGCGTCAGCCGATGCCGGCATCGATTTTGGCGAAGCGGCGGTACACGCCGTACAGCACCAGCGTGCCGGTCAGGAGCAGCGCGCCCAGCGCGCAGGCCATGCCCCAGTTGATGGTGGTGTTGATGAAATAGGCGATGAAGTAGCTCACCATTTGCTCATTGGGGCCGCCCAAGAGCGCCGGCGTGATGTAGTAGCCGCCGGCCATGATGAACACCAGCAGCACGCCGGCGCCGATGCCGGGATAGGTCTGCGGCACGTACACGCGCCAGAACGCGGAAAAAGGATGGCTGCCCAGCGACACGGCCGCCTTGAGGTAGCTTGGCGGCACCGATTTCATCACGCTGTACAGCGGCAGGATCATGAAGGGCAGCAGGATGTGCGTCATCGAGATGTACACGCCGACGCGGTTGAATACCATCTCCAGCGGCGCGTGCGTGATGCCCACCAGCATCAGCGCCTTGTTGACCAGGCCTTCGGATTGCAGCAGTACGATCCAAGCTGCTACGCGCACCAGGATCGAGGTCCAGAACGGGATCAGCACCAGGATCATCAGCAGGTTGGCGCGGCGCTCGCTCATGGTGGAGAGCCAGTAGGCCAGCGGATAGGCCAGCAGCAGCGTGATCACGGTCACGACCGCGCTCATCCACAGCGTGCGGCCGAAGATGGTGCGGTAGATGGAGGCGTCGGGATCGGCCTGGACGATGTCGCCGTAGACGTTCTGGCGCAGGTCCATCGAAGCCAGCAGGTAATAGGGGGAATAGAGCGAGCCGTTCTTCGCGATCACGCGCCAGACGTCCGGCTGGCCCCATTGCGCATTGAGGGCGATCAGGGCGTCTTTCGCGGCGGGCGGCGGCAATGGCTTGCCTTCGGCATCGCGCAAAGGCATGGCGCGCGTGGTGCCCATGATCAGCGAGCGCGCGCCGGATAGTTCGATGTTGATACGGCGCGCCAGCTGGCCGGCGGTGGTGTCTTCCTTGGCGCGCGCCAGGTCTTCGGCCAGTTCGGCAAAGGCCTGGTCGGGCGGCAGCGCCTTGCGGTCCCATTTGGCCAGCACGGCCACGGTGCGCGGCAGCGTGGTGGCGACTTCGGGGTTTTCGACGGCGCGCTGCAGCAGCGCCACGATAGGCGCGACGAAGGTCAGCAGCAGGAAGATCGCCAGCGGCGCGATCAGCGCCAGGGCGGCGACGCGCTTGCGGGTGTCGGCGGCGCGCAGTTCGCGCCTGAGTTGCTGCGGTGTCGGTTCGGCCAGTGGCATGGCTGCGGCGGGGCTGGTGGCGATGGTGGTCATGGTTCGGTATTCCTGGTGCGGCATAGGTAAAGCGTAGCCGGCGCCTGCACGCGCAGCCGAGGGCCGCATGCAGGCGCCGGGTCAGGCGCTGATTACTTCGCGACCCAGGCGGAGAAGCGCTGTTCCAGCTCCTCGCCATGGTCGGTCCAGAACTGCAGGCTCAACTGGATGGAGTCCTTGGCGTTGGCGGTGGATGTCGGCAGGTTGCCCAGGGTCTTGGCGTCCAGCAGCTTCAATGCACCCTTGTTGACCGGGCCGTAGGCGATGTTGTTGGCATAGGTCTTCTGGGTTTCGGGCTGGCTGGCGTAGCTGATGAACTTCTCGCCCAGCGCCTTGTTCGGCGAACCCTTGGGGATCACCCAGTAGTCCAGCGTATAGACGCTGCCGGCCCAGACCACCTTGAGGTTCTTGCCTTCGCGCTGGGCAGCGTCGATGCGGCCGTTGAAGGCATTGGCCATCACCACGTCGCCGGAGGCCAGGAACTGCGCCGGCAGCGCGCCTGCATCCCACCACTGGATGTACGGCTTCAATTGGTCCAGCTTCTTGAAGGCGCGGTCCACGCCGCCCTTCTCGGACAGCACCTTGTAGACGTCCTTGGTCGGCACGCCATCGGCCATCAGCGCGAACTCCAGGTTGAACTGGGCGCTCTTCTTCATGCCGCGCTTGCCGGGGTATTTCTTGACGTCCCAGAAATCGGCCCAGCCGGTCGGCGCCGTCTTGAGCTTGTCGGCGTTGTAGGCCAGCACGGTGGACCAGACGAAGGCGCCCATGCCGCATTCGCTGACGGTAGCTTCGGGGATGTAGTCATCCTTCTTGATGGTTTTGCTCAGGTCGAGCTTCTCGATCAGGCCGTCGTCACAGGCGCGGTTGAGGTCGCCGCCATCGATTTCCACCACGTCCCAGCTGACTTTCTTCGCTTCCACCATGGCCTTAACCTTGGCCAGTTCGCCGTTGAATTCGGCGGTCACGACCTTGGTGCCGGTGCTTTTCTGGAAGGGTTCGACGTAGGCGACCTTCTGCGCGTTGGCGTTGGCGCCGCCGAAGTTGACCACGGTCAGTTCCGCGGCCGAAGCTGCGCCGACGGAAAACAGCATGCCCAGGGCGAGTGGGGATAACAGAGCAGGAGATAGGCGTTTCATGTGTTCCTCGTTGGTTATGTTGCGATGTTGGAGTTGTACTTGGAACTGCCGGCAATCTTGTTGTTGCCTTCAAGGGTTGAAGCCGGTGTTGCGTTTAGAGAAAACAGCGCAGGTACTGCGGTGCGATCTCAAGCGTTGCCTCGCCGCCTTCGGCCAGACCGGCCAGCGCCGGGTCGGACAGCGAAAGCTTGACGAAGCAGTCCTCCTGGCCGGCCACGGTACAGCGCACGCGCACGTGGTCGCCAAAATAGATCAGGCCGGCGATGCGCGCCCTGATGTGATTGGACCCGGTGCTTTCCGGCGCCGCGCCCGCATGCAGGCGGATGCGCTCCGGCCGTACACAGGCGGTGACCGTCTGGCCGGCATGGGCGCGATGCACGTTCAGGCCGGCGAGCTGCGCGCCGTCCGGCAGGCGCAGGGTACAGCGCTCGCCGGTGACCGATTCGACGCCGCCCTTGAAGCGGTTGTTGTCGCCGATGAAGTTGGCCACGAACTGGTTTTCGGGATATTCGTAGAGCTCGGTCACCGGCGCCAACTGCTGGATCACCCCCTGGTCGAAGACCGCCACGCGGTCGGACATGGTGAGCGCTTCGCTCTGGTCGTGGGTGACGTAGACGAAGGTCACGCCCAGGCGCTTGTGCAATGCCTTCAGCTCCAGCTGCATGTGTTCGCGCAACTGCTTGTCGAGCGCGCCCAGCGGTTCGTCCATCAGCACCAGCTGCGGATCGAACACCAGCGTGCGCGCCAGTGCCACGCGCTGCTGCTGGCCGCCGGAGAGCTGGGTCGGGTAACGGTCGCCGAACTTGCCCATCTGCACCATGTCCAGCGCCTGCTTGACCTTGGCTTCGCGCTCGGCGCGTTTCATCTTGCGCACCGACAGCGGGTAGGCCACGTTCTGGGCGATGGTCATGTGCGGGAACAGCGCGTAGTTCTGGAACACCATGCCGATGTTGCGCTTGTGCGGCGGCACACGGTTGAGCAACTGGCCGTCCAGGCGGATTTCGCCGCCGGTGGGAAATTCGAAGCCGGCCAGCATCATCAGGCAAGTGGTCTTGCCCGAGCCCGAGGGGCCCAGCAGCGTCAGGAACTCACCGCGGTGGATCTCCAGGTCCAGGCTCTTGACGATCAGGTTTTCGCCGTCATAGGTTTTTTTCACGCCGCTGAACTGCACCAGCACATCGCTGGTCTGCGGCGCGATGTCTCTCTGCCTCAATGCGTTTGCACTCATTGTTGTTCTCCCTCTGCAAAAGTCAGGCGCGATGCAAAACTCAGGCCAGCCGTATCGCGGCCGACAGGATATCCAGCGCTTCATCCATGACGGTATCGGGAATCGTCAGCGGGAACAAGAAGCGGATGACGTTGCCATAGCTGCCGCAGGTCAGCAGCAGCAAGCCGTTTTGCAGCGCGTGCTGCTGCACCTTCTTCGCGTATTCGGCATCCGGCTTGTGGCTGCCAGGCTGGGTGAATTCCACCGCCACCATCGCGCCCAGGCCGCGCACCTCGCCGATCTGCGGCACGGCCGATTTCAGTTCGCCCAGGTGGTCCTTCAGTTTCTGGCCCAGGCGCGCGCCGCGCGCCACCAGGTTTTCCTCGGCAATCACATCCAGTACCGCCAGCGCCGAGGCCACCGCCAGCGGGTTGCCGGCATAGGTGCCGCCCAGGCCGCCGGGGGCGGGCGCATCCATGATCTCGGCGCGGCCGCAGACGGCCGCCAGCGGCATGCCGCCGGCCAGGCTCTTGGCCATGGTCATCAGGTCGGGCAGCACGTCGTAGTGCTCCATCGCAAACAGTTTGCCGGTACGGGCGAAGCCGGTCTGCACTTCATCGGCGATCAGCAGGATGCCGTACTCGTCGCACAGCGCGCGCAGGCCGCGCATGAACTCCGGCGGCGCGGCGTAGAAGCCGCCTTCGCCTTGCACCGGTTCCAGGATGATGGCTGCCACGCGCCTGGGGTCGACGTCGCTCTTGAACAGGTTCGCCACCGCATCCAGCGCGTCGGCGCTGCTGATGCCGTGCAGGGCATTCGGATAGGGTGCATGGAATACCTCGCCCGGGAACGGGCCGAAGCCCAGCTTGTACGGCGCCACCTTGCCGGTCAGCGCCATGCCCATCATGGTGCGGCCGTGGAAGCCGCCGGCGAAGGCGATGATGGCGGGACGGCCGGTGTGGGCGCGGGCGATCTTGACGGCGTTTTCCACGGCTTCGGCGCCGGTCGAGAACAGCGCGGTCTTCTTGGCGTGGGTGCCTGGGGTGATGGCGTTGATGCGTTCGGCCAGCTCCACATAGCTTGCATACGGCACGATCTGGTAGGCGGTATGGGTGAATTTTTCCATCTGGGCGCGGATGGCATCCATCAGCTTCGGATGGCGGTGGCCGGTGTTGAGCACGGCGATGCCGGCGGCGAAGTCGATGAAGCGGCGGCCCTCCACATCCCACAGTTCGGAATTGGATGCGCGCTCGGCGTAGAAGTCGCACATCACACCCACGCCGCGCGGGGTGGCGGCGTTTTTGCGCTGCTGCAGTTGCTGGTTGCTGATGGCCTTGCTGTTCATTGCTTGCTCCGGTGAAAGGGCGCCTCGGCGGCGCATGAAATTCTTGTTCCGGAACCGATACTAAAACTGAAATGGACCTGTAATATAGATCCAATCTTAAATATTTGATGGTGCCAATTGAAGCTCGCCTCGCTCTCCGATTACCTGCTGCTGCGCATCGAACGCGGGGCGCAAAAGAACGCTCCAGCCAAGGCCGGAAAGACCTCCGCTCATGGAAGCGCCGCAGCGAAAACGGCCGCGCGCGCGCCTCGCATGCCCGTCAATCGCCAGATTTACCAGCTGATCCGCGAAGCCATCCTGGCGCAGACGCTGCCGGCGGGATTGCAGTTGCCGTCCTCGCGCGACCTCGCGGCCGAGCTTGGCATGTCGCGCAACACCGTGACCTACGCCTACGAGCAACTGCTGGCCGAGGGCTACCTGGAAAGCCGTACCGGTGCCGGTACCTTCGTGGCCGATACCGAGCCGGACCAGATCCCCGAGACGGTCGAGCGTAGCGAGCCGCTGACCGATCCGTCGGGCAAGTCGGAACTGTCGGCGCGCGGCGCCATGCTCACGCGCCAGGCCGGCGTGGGGGAGCGGCAGTGGGGCGCCTTCATGCCCGGCGTGCCGGACGTGACCTGCGTGCCGCACAAGGTATGGAGCCGGCTGCAGAACAAGCATTGGCGCCGCTCCAATTCGGACTTGCTCACCTATGGGCCGGGCGCCGGCTATGCACCGCTGCGCGAGGCGGTGGCCGAATATCTGCGGGTGGCGCGCTCGGTCAATTGCAATGCGTCGCAGGTGCTGATCACGACCGGTATCCACCAGTCGATCGACATCGTGGTCAAGCTGCTGGGCGAGCATGGCGATTCGGCCTGGGTGGAGGACCCTTGCTACTGGGGGACGCGCAGCGTGCTCAATTCGCTGGGCATACAGTCGGTGCCGATCACGGTCGACCAGGAGGGCATGCGCATGCGCCTGGCCAACCTGCGGCGGCCGCCGCGCTTCATCTGCACCACGCCTTCGCACCAGTATCCGCTGGGCATGGTGATGAGCCTGTCGCGGCGGCGCATGCTGCTGGAATACGCCGCCGCGCACAAGGTATGGATCATCGAGGACGACTACGACAGCGAGTTCCGCTACGGCGGACGTCCGCTGGCGTCGCTGCAAGGCATGGACACGCACGACCGCGTGCTCTACATGGGCACCTTCAGCAAGATCATGTTCCCGGGCTTGCGCATCGGTTTCCTGGTGGTGCCGGAGTCGCTGGCGAAAGCCTTCTCGACCGGCATCGCCGAGCTTTACCGCAACGGCCAGGTGTTCCTGCAGGCCACGCTGGCCGACTTCATGGGGGAGGGGCATTTCGCCTCGCACATCCGCAAGATGCGTGTGCTGTATGCCGAGCGCTTGCAATTGCTGCAGCAGTCGATCGACCGCCACTTCGGTGAAAAGATGACGATCACCGGCGGCGAGGCGGGATTGCATCTGGTGCTGGGTTTGCCGCCGGAATGCGACGATGTCGCCATCTGCGAGGAAGCACTGCGCGCGGGCATCATCGTGCGGCCGCTGTCGCGTTACTACATGCACGCGCGCAGTGCGCGGCGTGGGCTACTGCTGGGCTATGCCAGCGTGCCCAACGCAGAGATAGCATCCAGCTTCGACAAGCTGGCGGCGGTGATCAAGCGCCACTTGCCGGGCTGAGCGACAGGTTCAGGCCCGCGTTGCCAGCTCCCGTTCCAGGTCGGCATGCAGGGCGGTGCAGCGTGACGCCAGCAGCGCCTGCAACTGGCGTACCGCCGGCGAATACTGGCGCCGGTGCGGGCATACCAGGTGCAGCGGCACCGACTGGCCGCGCTGCTGCGGCAGGATGATGTCGAGGCGCCCGGCGCGCACGTCGGCGCCCACATCCAGCCAGGACTTGTAGGCGATGCCTTCGCCGGCCATCGCCCAGCGCCGCACCACGTCGCCGTCGTCGGCGACCAGCGGCCCCTTCACTTGCACGGTCTGCTGGCCATCGGCCAGCGGGAAGAACCATTTATCGTAGACCCGGCTGTGCAACTGGTACTGCAGGCAGTCGTGCTGCATCAGCTCTTGCAAGGTTTGCGGCGCGCCGTGCCGGCGCAGGTAGTCGGGGGAGGCCACCAGCACGCGCCGGTTGTCGGGCGCCAGCGGCAGCGCGATGAAGCTGGCGTCGTCCATGCGGCCATAGCGGATGGCGATGTCGACCGGGGCGCGGAACACGTCGGCCACCTGGTCCGACACCAGCAGGCGCAGATCCAGCCTCGGATTGTCGCGGCGGAATTCCGATAGCCAGGCCAGCAGCACGTTGCGGCCGAGGTCGGACGGCGCGGCCACCTGCAGCGTGCCGTACAGCTCGGCGTCGTCGCCGCGCAGGCCATCCTGGCCTTCGCGCAAGGTCTGCAGCGCTTCCAATGCATAGGGCAGGTAGCGTTCGCCTTCTTCCGTCAGGCGCAGGCTGCGGGTGGAGCGGGCGAACAGGCGGATGTCGAGGTCGCGCTCCAGGCGGCCGATAGCGGCGCTCACCTGGCCGGGCAGCAGGTCGGCCTCGCGCGCGGCCTGGGAGAAGCTGCCCAGGGCGGCCGAGCGGACAAACAATTGGAGGTCTTCTAAGCGGATCATTTTCACATCTGGCGTGAAAGTCTTAATCGGAAACGCGGATGGTCGACGCGCCGGCGCTTGCTTAATATGGCTTCCAATGGTGGAAGGTATTCCGGTATTGCCGGGGCAGTAGCTTCCCGCCGAAGATCACTTTACCTCAGGAAAAGGAAATGACATGAAAGCGATAGTCTACACGCAGCACGGCTTGCCGATTACCGATGCCAATTCACTGGTGGATACCGACTTGCCGCAGCCCACGCCGGGCCCGCGTGACCTGCTGGTCGAAGTCAGGGCGGTATCGGTCAACCCGGTCGACACCAAGATCCGTACCGGCGCGCCGGTCAAGGAGCCGCGCGTGTTGGGATGGGACGCTGCCGGGGTGGTGCGTGCCGTGGGTTCCGGGGTAACGCTGTTCAAAGCCGGGGATGAGGTGTTCTACGCCGGCTCCATCACGCGTCCCGGTTCCAACAGCGAGCTGCATCTGGTGGACGAGCGTATCGTCGGCGCCAAGCCGGGGAGCCTGGGCTATGCCGACGCCGCGGCGATCCCGCTGACGGCGATCACTGCCTGGGAACTGCTGTTCGACCGTCTCGCCGTGCCTGAGAACGGCGGCGACGGCAAGAGCTTGCTGATTATCGGCGCGGCCGGCGGCGTCGGTTCCATGCTGGTCCAGCTGGCGCGCAAGCTGACCCGCCTGACCGTGATCGGCACCGCATCGCGCAAGGAAACGCAACAATGGGTCGGCGAGCTGGGCGCGCATCACGTGATCGACCATAGCCAGCCGTTGCAGGAGCAGTTGCAGAAGATCGGCCTGGCCAATGTCGACATCGTCATCAGCCTGACCCATACCGGCCAGCATTACGCGCAGATTGTCGAGGTGCTGGCGCCGCAGGGCCAGTTCGCGCTGATCGACGACCCGGCCACGCTGGATGCCTTGCCGCTCAAGCGCAAGAGTATCTCCCTGCACTGGGAACTGATGTTCACCCGCTCGATGTTCGAGACGCCGGATATGATCAGGCAGCACCAGTTGCTGCAGCGCGTATCGTCGCTGATCGATGAGGGCGTGATCCGGACCACGCTGGGTGAGAATTTCGGCAAGATCAATGCCGACAACCTGCGCCGCGCCCACGCACTGATCGAAACCGGCCGCGCGCGCGGCAAGGTGGTGCTGGAAGGCTTCTGAGCCGGGCAGTTTTTGCTACCGTGAGCGGGGGAGGACAGGACGACGGAGGTGAGGCCGCAGCTTGCCCTTCATCCCGGCAGCGGTCGCACAACGCGATGATTGAAAGTTATCTTTAATGCAATCTTCCGGGTTCGCCCCATGGCGCATGGTAAATTACGGAGTCCGGGTTGGTATTTTTTTGACCCGGGCCCCTCGACAAGCCCTATAGGAACCCTAGTTGGAAAATATATTACTGATCGTCGCAGCCTTTTTCCTGGTTGCGTTGAACGGTTTTTTCGTTGCAGCAGAATTCAGTCTGGTCAAGTTGCGCCAAACGCGCATCCGGGCCATCGCAAAAACACAAGGTCTGCGCGGCCGCATCCTGGCCGTGGTCCACAACCAGCTGGACGCTTACCTCTCCGCCTGCCAATTGGGCATCACCCTGGCCTCGCTGGGCCTGGGCTGGATCGGTGAACCGGCTTTCGCCCGCATCCTCGAACCGCTGTTCTCACTGGCTGGCGTGACCAACCAGGAACTGATCCACGGCGTTTCCTTCGTATTCGCCTTCTTCGTCATCTCCTTCCTGCACATCGTGGTCGGTGAACTGGCGCCCAAGTCCCTGGCCATCCGCAGCCCTGAAAAGCTGGGCCTGTGGTGCGCCTTGCCGCTGTACGGTTTCTATTGGGGCATGTATCCGCTGATCTGGGTGCTCAATGCCAGCTCCAATTGGCTGCTGCGCGTGGCCGGCCTGGGTGGCACCCACGGCCATGATGCGCATTACTCGTCCGACGAGCTGAAGCTGATCCTGCGCGCCGGCAACAAGAGCGGCAAGAACGGCAAGTTCACCCGCGACGAATGGAACGTGCTGGCGCAGAGCCTGAACTTCGCCGAACTGGATGTGGCGGACATCATGCGCCCGGCCAGCGAGATCGTGGGCCTGGGCGAAGACATGACGCTGGAAGAGAACCTCGAGATCATCTATCGCAACCGCTTCTCGCGTTACCCGTATTTCGATGCCGAGCGCCAGCAGGTGCTGGGGCTGGTGCACTTGAAGGATGTCTTCCTGGCGCAGCAGGACGGGCGCGCCATCGCTGACCTGAAGGCCTACCTGCGCCCGGTGCAGTACATCTCGCCGGCATTGCCCGCGCTGGACCTGCTGCGGCGCTTCCGCACCGGTTCGCCGCACTTCGCCATCATCGGCAAGAAGGGCCAGCCGCCGCAGGGCTTTATCACGCTCGATAACATGCTGAGCCTGCTGGTGGGCGAGATCCGCGACGAGTTCCGCCACAACACCGGCGAGTGGACGCGCCAGGACGACGGCACCTTGCTGGGCAAGGGCAGCCTGCCGATCGTCACGCTGGAGAACATGCTGGGCATCGATATCGAATACGACGACAGCATCGACTCGGTCGGCGGCCTGGTGATGGAGAAGCTGGGCGACCTGCCCAAGGAAGGCCAGCGCATCGAGTTCCCGGCGTTCGACGTGGTGATCAAGCGCATGTCGGGGCCGAAGATCGTGCTGGTCAAGATCAATCCCAAGCTGCTGGACGCGCGGGAGTAAATTCCTGCAAGCCCGCCGCACAATGAAAAATGCCGCGACGTATTGAACGTCGCGGCATTTTTTTTTGCGGGCAGCGCCCGCAGGTCCGTATCAGGCTTGCGGATCAGAACCCGAAGGTACGCCCATCCGGATTGCGCGGATCGGAGAAACCATAGAAGCCGTCCGGCTTGATCTGGATGGTCTGGGTGCGGCCCATCGATGGCTGGACGCTGATTTTCTGGCCCTTGTCCTGCAGGATCTTCAGGGTATCGGCAGACAAGCCCTTTTCCACGCGCAACTGGTCCGGCGCCCACTGGTGGTGGATGCGCGGCGTGATGGTGGCTTCGGCCACGTTCATGTCGTAGTCGATCACGTTGAGGATGGTCTGCAGCGTGGTGGTGATGATGCGGCTGCCGCCCGGGCTGCCGGTGACCAGGAAGGGCTTGCCGTCCTTGAGCACGAAAGTGGGCGACATCGACGACAGCGGACGCTTGTACGGGCCGACCGCGTTGGCATCGCCGCCGACCAGGCCGAAGGCGTTGGGTACGCCGGGCTTGGCGGAGAAGTCATCCATCTCGTTGTTCAAGGTGATGCCGGTGCCGGTCGCCACGATGCCGCTGCCGAAGTTCAGGTTCAGCGTGTAGGTGGTCGCCACCAGGTTGCCTTCCTTGTCGGCTACCGAGAAATGCGTGGTCTGGTCGCTTTCATACGGCTGCGGCTGGCCCGGCTTGATCTCGGACGACGGGGTGGCGCGGTCCGGGTTGATCTTCTTGGCCAACTCATCCGCGTAGGCGCGCGAGGTCAGGCCCTTGACCGGCACCTTGGTGAAGTCCGGATCGCCCAGGTATTCGGAACGGTCGGCGTAGGCCAGCTTCATGGCCTCGGCCATCAGGTGGATGGACTGCGCGCTGTCGGCGCCGTATTCCTTGAGCGGATAGCGTTCCAGGATATTCATCATCTGGATGATGTGCACCCCGCCCGAGCTCGGCGGCGGCATCGACATCACCTGGTAGCCGCGGTAATTGCCGGTGACCGGCACACGTTCCACCACCTTGTAGTTCTTCAGGTCGTCGGCGGAAATCAGGCCGCCGTGCTTGTCCATCTCGGCCACGATCTTTTTGGCAATGGCGCCTTCATAGAAGGCCGATGGCCCTTGCTTGGCGATCAGCCGCATCGACTTGGCCAGGTCCTTCTGCACCAGCTTCTCGCCGGCCTGCAGCGGACGGCCGTCCTTGAAGAAGATGGCCTTGCTCGACTCCCACTGGCCCAGATGCTCGCGCTCGGCGGCCAGGATCAAGGCCAGGCTCGGGCTGACCGGATAACCCTTTTCAGCCAGCTCGATGGCCGGCTGCATCACCTGCGACAGCTTCATGGTGCCGTACTTGGACAGCGCATGGGTCAGGCCCGCGACCGTGCCGGGCACGCCAACAGCCAGGTGGGTATACAGCGAACGGCCGGGCACCACGTTGCCCTTGTCGTCGAGGTACATGTTGCGGGTGGCGCGTTGCGGCGCCATTTCGCGGAAGTCCAGCGCCACGTTTTTGCCGGTCTTGGCATCGTGGATCATCATGAAACCGCCGCCGCCGATGTTGCCCGCATTAGGCAGCACCACTGCCAGCGCAAAGCCGACCGCCACGCCGGCGTCGACTGCGTTGCCGCCCTTCTTCAGGATATCCACGCCGACCTTGGTGGCCAGTCCCTGCTCGGTGGCGACCATGCCGTTCTTGGCCTCGACCGGGCTGATGATGTCGTAGGTGAGGTCGTATTTGATGACTGGCGCCGAGGGCGGGGGCGTCTGCGCGGAAGCCGGCATGAACGCCAGCGAGGTACAGAGGGGCAGCAAAGCCAATGCGGCTGGCTTGCAAAGTCCGGTGAACTTTTGCATGTGGATCTCCTGATATCTGGACTTGTCGAGAGGGTTATTGTTTTAGAACATTCTTGTGTTCTGTGTACCGCCATCGATGGCAGCAGTCTGGCAGACGGCGGCACCCAATGATTGTAGAGGCTGCCTTGGGCCTGTCTATAGGATTTCTCTGACAAGCGCTGGATTATTGATGCCGCTTTCATCCACGCATGTGCCGTATCCGCCTGTCGTCCACTGTCGAGCATGGCGGGCGCAGAATAGCATTTCCGCCATGGCGAGGGCAGGGCCAATCGGGATGGATTTGATGGGGCCAGCGTGCTGTTGCGATGCAAAAACAGGCGTGCTCAGGTACTCTCGCGGACCGCCAGTTCGAAGCCGAGGTCGAGCCGTCCTTTGGGGATGTCTTCGCCTTTGAGTTGGCGGATCAGCATTTCGGCCGACTTGTAGCCGATGTCGTAGCGCGGCGTGATGACGGTGGTGATGGAGGGGGTGGCGCAGGCCGCCCAGGAGAGGTCGTTGAAACCGGCGATGGCCAACTGTCCGGGCACCGCAATGCCCTGGCGCTGGCATTCGAACAATGCCCCCAGGGCCAGGTCGTCGTTGCAGCAGAACACGGCGTCGCAATCGGGACGCACCTCCAGGACCCGGCGCAAAAGCTGCGCACCCATGTCCACCGTGGTCGGCAGCGGCAGCAGCACTTCCACGGCGGGATCGATGCCGGCTTCCTGCAAGCCTTTGCGGAAGCCTTCGCGGCGCTTCATCATGCGCGGGTCGAGTTGGGCCGCAATGAAGGCAGGGCGCTGGTAGCCGCGTTCGGCCAGGTGGCGGGCCACTGCATAACCGGCCTTGGTCTGCGAGAAGCCGACCGAGTATTCGTCGTTGCTGCGCCCCAGGTCGAACATGCGCACGGCGGGAATGGCGCGGCTGGCCGGGCGGCTTTGCAGGATCTCGTGCTGTTCGCTGCTGGAGAGCAGGAAGCCGGCCGGCGCATGCGCCAGGTAGGTCGAGATCAGTTGCGCTTCCTTGTCGCGCGCATAGCCGGTTTCGCCGATCAGGAACTGATAGCCGGCTTCGGCCAGGTAGTCGCGGATGCCGGAGAGCGTTTCGATGAAGACGGCATTGGTCAGCGACGGCACCAGCACCCCGATGACCTGCGAGCGCGCCGAGGCCAGCGTGGCGGCGGCCTGGTTGGGCACATAGCCCAGCTTCTCGATGGCGGCAAAGATGCGCTCGCGCGACTGTTCCTGCACCAGCTCCGGCATCTTCAAGGCGCGCGACACCGTCATCGAACTGACGCCGGCCTCGGCCGCGACATCGGTGATGGTCACGCGGCCGGTGGCCCGGCTGCCTTTCGGAAGGGGGAGAGGAACGGATTTGCTGTCTTGTGCTGCGCGCTTGCTCATGGCGGTGGGATCGTCGATGTGGCCGACATCATACCGCGACGGGCCCCCGGGCGGCGATCGGGAATCCTTTCCCGCAGCCAATTTTCATGCTGTGCCGAAGATGCCGTTGTGCCGCAGCGCAGCACAACAAGTGTTTGACCAGCTTGAAATGTTAGCGTTATCATCGCGCCCCATGTTAACGCTAACATTTCGACCGCCGGGAACACGGCGGCGAAGTTGGTGCTGGCTACTACACTCAGGAAGATTCAACAAAACACTACGAAGATAGTGCAGACGAACGCGCCACCTCTTAGGCTGGTCGCCGGAGACGCTCGCCCGCAAGCCGTAACGGCAATGGGCGCCCTCCGGCGGCCGGCCTGGCCGCGCGCCGTCGGCTATCGGCATACGGAGATCCCATGCTGGGCATGAGCCACGAAGCAACATTGCTGTTCAATGCATTCATCGCGATCCTCGCGCTGGTCTTGATGATCACGCGCCTGCGCATCCACCCCTTCATCGCGCTGACCATCACGTCCGGTTTCCTCGGCTTGATTTCGGGCATGCCGCTGCCCAAGATCGTCAAATCCTTCCAGGACGGCTTCGGCGGCGTGCTGGGCTTCGTCGGTATCGTGCTGGGCCTGGGCACCATGCTGGGCAAGCTGATGGCCGAATCCGGCGGCGCCGACCAGATCTCGCAGACGCTGGTGCGCGCCTTCGGCCGCGAGCGCGTGCACTGGGCCATGATGATGGGCGCTTTCCTGGTCGGCATCCCGCTGTTCTTTGAAATCGGCTTCGTCTTGCTGATCCCGCTGGTGTTCATCGTCGCGCGCCGCTCGGGCGTGCCGCTGTTCAAGATCGGCATGCCCATGCTGGCCAGCCTGTCGGTGATGCACGGCCTGGTGCCGCCGCATCCGGGGCCGCTCTTGGCCATCGGCATCTTCGGCGCCGACATCGGCAAGACCATCTTCTACGGCCTGATCGTCGGCCTGCCCACCGTCATCATCGCCGGTCCGATGTTCGGCTCCTTCATTTCGAAGTACGTCGACATCAAGCCCTCCGACGAACTGGTGGCACAGCTGGCGCGCGAGCCGGAGACCAAGAACCTGCCGGGCTTCACCGTCACCCTGGTCACGGTGCTGTCGCCGGTGTTCCTGATGCTGCTGAAGACCTTTGTCGACGTCACCCTGCCGGACGGCCATGCGATGCGCGACCTGATGGACTTCATCGGCAACCCCATCGTGGCCCTGCTGGCGGCGCTGCTGCTGGCGATGTGGACCTTCGGCGTGGCCCGCGGCTTCACCCGCCAGCAAGTCCTGAAATTCGTCGACCAGAGCCTGGCGCCGACCGCGGCCATCGTGCTGATCATCGGCGCCGGCGGCGGCTTCAAGCAGATGCTGGTGAACTCCGGTGTGGGCACCGCCATCGGCCAGCTGGCCGTACATGCGCAGATCTCGCCGCTGCTGCTGGCCTGGTTCGTGGCCGGCGTGATCCGCGTGGCGACCGGTTCGGCGACTGTCGCCACCATCACCGGCGCCGGCATCGTCGCCCCGCTGGTGGCACTGATCCCCGGCACCAACAAGGAACTGCTGGTGCTGGCCACCGGCGCCGGCTCGCTGATCCTGTCGCACGTCAACGATGCGGGCTTCTGGCTGGTCAAGGAATACTTCAATATGAGCGTGGGGGAAACCTTCAAGACCTGGACGCTGATGGAAACCCTGATTTCGGTTGTTGCTATTATCTTCATCATGCTGCTCAACCTGGTCGTGTAAACGCACTACCCGCCCGGCTCGCGCCGGGCGTTTTGCCATAAAGGAAATGCCATGTCTACTACTCCCCGCTACATGCTCGGCGTCGATCTCGGCACCACCAGCACCAAGACCGTCGTGTTCACCCTCGACGGCAAGGTGGTTGCCCAGCATGCGGAGGAGTACCCGGTGTTGTGTACCGAGCCGGGCATGGCCGAGCAGGACCCGCAACAGATCTATGAAGCCGCGCTGGGCTCGATCGCCGGCGCGGTGAAGGCTGCCAAGGCGGCGCCGGAAGACATCGCGCTGCTGTCCTTCAGCGCCGCCATGCACAGCGTGATTGCGCTGGATGCCGACAACGGGCTGCTGTCCAACAGCATCACCTGGGGCGATATCCGCGCCTCGGTCTGGGCCGAGCGGATCAAGAAGGAATTCGACGGCAACGCCATCTACCGCCGCACCGGCACGCCTATCCATCCGATGTCGCCGCTGTGCAAGCTGATGTGGATGCGCCACGAAAAGTCCGAGGTGTTCAGCAAGGCCACGCGTTTCGTCGGCATCAAGGAATACCTGATGTTCCGCCTGTTCGGCGAGTGGGTGGTGGACCATTCGATCGCCTCGGCCACCGGCATGTTCAACCTGCGCGAGCTGGATTGGGACAAGGAAGCGCTGGCGCTGCTGAAGGTCGACGCTGCCCAGTTGCCCAAGCCGGTTCCTACCACCTACCGCCTGCCGGCGCTGAAGCCGGAGATGGCGCAGCGCCTGGGTTTGTCGACTTCCACGCCTTTCATCATCGGCGCCAATGACGGCGTATTGTCCAATCTCGGTGTGAACGCCATCGAGACCGGCCACGTGGCAGTTACCATCGGTACCTCCGGCGCCATGCGCACCGTGATCGGCCAGCCGCTGACAGACCCGCACGGCCGCCTGTTCTGCTACGCACTGACCGAGAAGCACTGGGTGGTCGGCGGCCCGGTCAACAACGGCGGCAACATCTTCCGCTGGGTGCGCGACGAGCTGGCCACGGCCGAAGCGGCTGCCGCGCGCGATGAGGGCGTCGATCCCTACGAGGCATTGACGCGCATCGCCGAGAAGGTCACCCCCGGCGCCGAAGGCCTGCTGTTCCATCCTTTCCTGGCCGGCGAACGCGCGCCGCTGTGGAACGCCGACCTGCGCGGCTCCTTCTTTGGCCTCGGCCTGCACCACGGCAAGCACCACATGATCCGCGCCGCGCTGGAAGGCGTGATCTTCAACCTCTACAGCATCCTGCCGGCGCTGGAGGATTTGGTCGGCCCCACCAAACGCATGATGGCCACCGGCGGCTTCGCCCGTTCGGCGCTGTGGCGCCAGATGATGGCCGATATCTTCAACCGCGAAGTGATGGTGCCCGAGAGCGTGGAGTCCTCCTGCCTGGGCGCGGCCGTGCTGGGGGCGTATGCGTTGGGCCTGGTCGACTCGCTGGAGGCGATCTCGGACATGGTCGGATCGAACCACCATCACACGCCGCAAGCCGAAGCAGTCAAGGTCTACAGCCGACTGCAGCCAATCTTCTCGGCCATTCCCGCCAAGCTGGAAGCCGAGTACCACGCCATCGCCGCTTTCCAGCGCGAGATGGTCAGACCGACATAAAACACCACCGACAACAGGAGACGACATGACAGTGAAGACCACGGCGCTACCCGCAGGCCTGAAAGAATTTTCCCTGGAGGGCAAGCTGGCCCTGATCACCGGATCGTCCGGCGGCATCGGCCTGGCGCTGGCGCGAGGCCTGGCGCAGGCGGGCGCGGCCATCGTGCTCAACGGACGCGATGCGGGCAAGCTCGGCAAGGTCGCGCAGCAACTGCGCGACGAGGGCCACACCATCCATGAATCCAGCTTCGACGCCACCTCGTCAGAAGCGGTCAAGGCAGCCGTGCAGAAGATCGAGTCCGACATCGGCGCCATCGACATCCTGGTCAACAACGCCGGCATTCAGCGCCGCAACCCGCTGGAGGATTTCAAGGAATCCGACTGGCACGACATCATCAACACCAACTTGAACAGCGTGTTCTACGCAGCACAGGCGGTGGCGCGCCACATGATTCCGCGCGGCCGCGGCAAGATCATCAACATCTGTTCGGTGCAGAGCGAGCTGGGCCGCCCCGGCATCGCACCGTACGCCGCCACCAAGGGCGCGGTGAAGATGTTCACCAAGGGCATGGCAATCGACTGGGGCAAGTACGGCATCCAGGTCAACGGCCTCGGCCCCGGCTACTTCAAGACCGAGATGAACATGGCGCTGGTCAACGACCAGAAATTCACCGACTGGCTGGTGGGCCGCACGCCCTCGCGCCGCTGGGGCGACGTCGAGGATCTGGTGGGCGCAGCAGTGTTCCTCGGCAGCGATGCCTCGCGCTTCGTCAACGGCCATATCCTCTATGTGGATGGTGGCGTGACCGCGACACTGTAAATCAACCCTTCAAGTACACATCAGGAGACCACCATGCAACAAGGCATCGTCATCCATGCGCCGCACGACCTGCGCATCCAGGAACTGGAAACCGGCGAACTGCAGCCGCAGCAACTGAAGGTCAAGGTCAAGGCCGGCGGCATTTGCGGCTCCGATTTGCATTACTACCACCACGGCGGCTTCGGTGTGGTGCGCATCAAGGAACCGATGGTGCTGGGCCATGAGGTATCGGGCCAGATCGCCGAGGTCGGCTCGGGCATTTCCGATATCAAGCCGGGCACCCGTATCGCCATCAGCCCAAGCCGTCCCTGCGGCGCCTGCAAGTACTGCCAGGAGGGCAAGCAGAACCACTGCCTGGACATGCGCTTCTACGGCAGCGCCATGCGCATGCCGCACGTCCAGGGTGCGTTCCGTCAGGAGATCGTAATCGAGCGCGCGCAAGCGCATGTGGTGGCGGACCACGTCAGCGATGGCGAAGCGGCCATGGCTGAGCCGCTGTCGGTGGCGCTGCATGCCGTGCGCCGCGCCGGTCCGCTGGTCGGCAAGCGCGTGCTGGTGACCGGTTGCGGCCCGATCGGCGCACTGGTGGTGATCGCCGCCCGCCGCGCCGGCGCGTTGGAAGTGGTGGTCACCGATGTGGCGAAGATGCCGCTGGAGACCGCGGTCAAGGTCGGCGCCGACCGCGCCGTCAACATGGCGGAAACACCCGATGCGCTGAAGGAATACGCAGCCGATAAAGGCACTTTCGACGTCCTGTTCGAAGCCAGCGGCAACGAGCGTGCACTGGTCGGCGCGCTGGAAGCACTGCGCCCGCAGGCCATCATCGTGCAGGTGGGGCTGGGCGGCGATATCAACTTCCCGGCCAACCTGCTGGTGGGCAAGGAGCTGGACTGGCGCGGCGCCTTCCGTTTCCATGAGGAGTTCGCCATGGCGGTGGAGTTGATGAACAAGAAGCTGGTGGACGTGAAGCCGCTGATCTCGGCCACCTATCCGTTTGAAAAATCGGTGGAAGCCTTTGAGATTGCCGGCGACCGGTCGAAGATGATGAAGGTGCAGATCAGTTTCGCCTGAACCTGCAAGGTGCCAGCATCCGAAAGCAGGCCGTGAGGCCTGCTTTTTCTTTTTCGGTCATCGAAAAATCAAGCAAAAAGTTGATTGTTGAAATACTGTCTATAGACAAGACAAGTTCTCATGGCCTAAGATTCGCAGCTTGCAGACAAGGGGGAATCTGTCACTTGTAGTCGCAGCTGGCCATGAAGGTTCGGTTGCGCCTCAACAGGAAAAGATTTCGTCTGCTTCCCCATTTCCTTTTGAATATATTGCTTTCCATATAGGAGGGCGGGGACGGTTTTTTCCATTCATTTGATAAAAAAGAGCATGCAAAAAAATCTCAAGACTCTCTTCCTGGCGTCGCTGGTCGCCCTCAACGGTTGCGCCGGCCAGCAGGCTGCCAACCAATCCGCCGCCTCCGCTGTGGCCACGCCCACGGTTCCATCTTCCGGTGCCGATTCCAAGCCGGAGATTCCGGCCAAGCTGGTGAAGCTGGGAGTGCTGTACACCACGAGTTTTCCCGATGGCAGTCGGTTGAAGGAGACTCCGGAGGAAATTATGATCGTCAATACCGAGGCTACGCAGAAGAACGTGGCTACACAGGCCGCGCTCGGTATCCTGACTTTTGCACTGGCTGGGGGGATCGGTTTCAGCGGTTTCGGCAAGGAAGATCTGAAGGGCCGCAAGATCGATGACGTGAAAGACCGCAACAATGTCCGCAATCCGGTTGCTACCGATTTCGTCGAACAATTGCGCAAGGACGTCAACCTGGCTGTCGACGCCAAGCCCGATCTGTATCCTTCCGGCTTCAAGAATCCGATCAACGTGGCTGGCGGCAATACCCGCCTGATCTATGAGAGCTTGACCGGCGAGGAAGCGCAGCAATACAAGATGAACACCGAACTGGAGATCTACAAACGCAAGGAAGATGCGGGGCTGTTTACGATCAGTCCACTGGTGCGTGTGTCATGCAATCGTGTCTCGGAAAAAGCCCTGCCGCTGGAAGAATGGATGAAGGACGATTACGCCATGGCGCATCAGTGGATGAACGAAACGCTGCGCCAGTGCAGCGAAAAGGTGATCGGTGCCTTGCCGGAGATGCTGGGGAGTTGATCCGGGTTGGCTGTATTCCGCATGGGATGCGCCATCCGGAACATATGTCCGAAAAAGAAAGGCCGCGTCCGAAAGACGCGGCCTTTTGTTTGTCCGAATCGGTAAGCGCTTAGCGCAGGTTATCGACGATCTTGTCCAGCTTGACCGCATCGGCCGCGAACAGGCGGATGCCTTCGGCCAGCTTCTCGGTCGCCATGGCGTCGGCATTGAGCGTCAGGCGGAAGGTCTTCTCGTCCAGTGTCACACGCTCGATGTCGGCGGCCAGGGCTGCATCCTTGCTCAGTTTGCGCTCCACCGGCGCATCGGTGTCAGCCAGCTTTTGCAGCAGTTCCGGGCTGATGGTCAGCAGGTCGCAGCCGGCCAGCTCGACGATCTGCGAGGTGTTGCGGAAGCTCGCGCCCATCACTTCGGTGGCGTAGCCGAACTTGCGGTAGTAGTTGTAGACGGACTTGACCGACTGCACGCCTGGATCGTCCGCGCCGGTGTATTCCTGGCCGGTGGATTTCTTGTACCAGTCGTAGATGCGGCCGACGAACGGCGAGATCAGTTGCACCTTGGCCTCGGCGCAGGCAATTGCCTGCGGCAGCGAGAACAGCAGGGTCAGGTTGCAGCGGATGCCTTCCTTTTCCAGGATCTCGGCGGCGCGGATGCCTTCCCAGGTGGAGGCGATCTTGATCAGCACGCGCTCGCGCTTGATGCCGGCTTCCTCGTACAGGCGGATCAGTTCGCGGCCCTTGGCGACGGTGCCTTCGGTGTCGAACGACAGGCGCGCGTCGGTCTCGGTAGACACGCGGCCCGGGATGAGCTTGAGGATTTCCAGGCCGAAAGCGATCAGCAGGCGATCGATGATCTGCTCGGTGCTCTTGCCGGCGTTGGCCTTGACCACGGATTCCAGCAGCGGCTTGTACTCGTCCTTTTGCACCGCCTTCAGGATCAGCGAGGGGTTGGTGGTGGCGTCCTGCGGCGCGAAGGCCTTCATTGCCTGGAAGTCGCCGGTGTCGGCCACGATGGTGGTGTACTGCTTCAACTGGTCAAGCTGGCTCATGGGAAGTCCTGGTTGCGAAGTTGGAAGGGAAAGCCGGATCGTGCCATTGTACGCAATCGCGGCGGGCTGTCTGTCGGCGGATGCCTGATCTTTGATCCAGACCCGCAGCAGCGCGGATCAGCGGAAGAAGGAATCGAACTGCATGTCGAACTTCTGCAGCGACTTTTGCGCGTTCTGCATCTGCTTGCGGAATTCCGGGCCGCGCCGCAGCGCCAGGCCGACTGCCAGGATGTCGATCACCACCAGGTGCGCCAGGCGCGCCGAGATCGGCGTGTAGGGGTCGATGTTGAAGGACAGGTCGATCGGCACCAGTACCGTGGCCAGTTCGGCCAGCGGCGTGCCGGACGGGCCCAGCACGATGATGTCGGCGCCGCCTTTGCGCGCCAGCTGGATCGAGCGCAGCAGCGCCGCGTTGCCGCCGCGTTGCGAGATGGCAACCACGCAGTCGCCGGCCTTGAGCAGCGAGGCGGCGATGCTGTGAATGTGCGGGTCGGAGTAGGCGACGGTGGGTACGCCCGAGCGGAAGAACTTGTGCTGCGCGTCGTTGGCCACGATACCGGAGGTGCCCTGGCCGTAGAACTCGATCTTGTTGGCGCGCGCCAGCACGTCCAGCGCCAGCTGGATGGCGTCCGGGTTGAGGTGGTTGCGCAGGTCGAGCAGGGTATTGATGGAGCGGCTGCAGATCTTGTTGACCAGGTCGGCCGCAAGGTCGTCCTGGGCCAGCGTCTCATCGGCGCCCGGCAGCGCCAGCGCCAGGCTCTGGGCCAGCTTCAGCTTGAAGTCATGCCAGCCTTCATAGCCGATGGCGCGGCAGAAGCGGATCACAGTCGGCTCCGACACTTCCGCATTCTTGGCCAGCGCGGTCAGGTTTTCCGCCAGCGCCAGCTGCGGATTGGCGAGCACGGTCGCCGCCACCTTCTTCTCCGACTTGGAGAGGGAGTTGATGTGGGTGCGGATGGAGTCGAGCAGCATGGACATGGTGCGGCCTTTTTACGAGCTTCCCGCGTGTCAGACTTCAGGCAGCGCTTCTTCGCGCCACTGCAGTCCGTCGCGGCCGATCAGCGCGCTGGCGGCAGCGGGGCCCCAGGTGCCGGCGTTGTAGGGGATGGGGTCGGACTCCTGCTGCTCCCAATGGTCGAGGATGGGTTCCACCCATTCCCAGGCGGCTTCCAGTTCGTCACTGCGCATGAATAGGGTGAGATGGCCGCGCAGCACGTCCAGCAGCAGGCGCTCGTAGGCATCCATGCGCGGGGTCTTGAACTTCTCGCGGAAGTCCAGCTCCAGCTCGACCGGGCGCAGACGCATGCCGTCGCCGGGCTGCTTGGCCATCAGGTTCATGTGCAGGCCTTCGTCGGGCTGCAGGCGGATCACCAGGCAGTTCGGGGTGTCGTTCTGGTGCGCGAAGATCGAGTGCGGCACGCTCTTGAAGCGCACCACGATTTCGGCCAGCGAGTCGGCCATGCGCTTGCCGGTGCGCAGGTAGAAGGGCACGCCGGCCCAGCGCCAGGTGTCGATCTCGGCCTTGACGGCGACGAAGGTCTCGGTGCGCGATTCGGGGTTGGCGTCGTCTTCCTTGCGGTAGCCCGGCACCGGCACGCCGTTGACGTGGCCGGAGCGGTATTGGCCGCGCACCACGTTCATGGCCAGCGTGGTGGGGGTGAAGCGCTTGAGCGAGCGCAGCACTTTCAGTTTCTCGTCACGCACGGCATCGGCCGAGTTGGACACGGGCGGTTCCATGGCGACGATACACAGCAGTTGCAGCAAGTGGTTCTGCAGCATGTCGCGCAGCGCGCCCGAGGTGTCGTAATAGTCGAATCGGCCGCCCACGCCGAGTTCTTCGGCAATGGTGATCTGTACGTCGGAAATCCATTCGCGGCGCCACAGCGGCTCGAACAGCACGTTGCCGAAACGCAGCGCCAGCAGGTTTTGCACCGCTTCCTTGCCGAGGTAATGGTCGATACGGAAGATCTGCGATTCCTCGAAGTACTGGCCGACCTGCTTGTTGATGTCGCGCGCGCTGGCGAGGTCGCGGCCCAGCGGTTTTTCCAGCACCACGCGCGAGCTTGGGGTCACCAGCCCGGCCTTGGACAGGTTCTCGCAGATCGAGGCGAACAGGCTGGGGGGCGTGGCCAGGTAGAACACGCGCGGCAGGCCCGCGGTATCGCGCAGCGCCTCCTTCAGGTGTTCGAAGCTGGAGCCTTCCTTGGCGTTGACCGAGGCATAGCGCAGCCGCGCGGCGAAGCGGTCCCAGACGGCAGCGTCCAGGTTGCTGGCGGGGATGTGCGGTTTGGAGTCCTTCTCCACGATGTTCAAGAATTCTTCGCGGGTCTTGTCGTCGCGGCCGATGCAGACGATACGCGCTTCGGGCGGCAGGTCGCGGGCGCGGTCGCGCGCGTACAGGGCCGGCAGCAGCTTGCGCATCGAGAGGTCGCCGGTGCCACCGAATAAAACCAGGTCGAAATCGGAAATAGCCATGATGTAGGTTGGGTCGTCTGCGTTGGTTGTCGAGGCCGGCGCGCCTTCAGGGGCGCCAGCGATCCGTCATTGCTGCTGGGCCTGTTTCGCCAGGGCGATCAGGGCATTGGTCGAGGCGTCGTGCAGGGCCGGGTTGGCCTCGGCATGGAGCTCGCCGTGAATGGTCTTGGCCAGCACCTTGCCCAGTTCCACGCCCCACTGGTCGAAGCTGTTGATGCCCCAGATCGCGCCTTGGACAAAGGTCTTGTGCTCATACAGCGCGATCAGCGAGCCCAGCGTGGCCGGCGTCAATTCCGGCAGCAGGATGGTGTTGCTCGGGCGGTTGCCGTCGAAGGTTTTGTGCGGCAAAAGCGCATTCAGTTCCGCATCGTCCAGGCCTTGCTTGCGCAGGTCGGCGCGTACCTCGTCCGCATCCTTGCCGCGCATGAAGGCTTCGGACTGGGCGAAGCAGTTGGCCAGCAGCACCTGGTGGTGCCCGTCGATGCCGTGCGAGGGCTTGAGCACGGCGATGAAGTCGATCGGCGTGATGTCGGTGCCCTGGTGCAGCAGCTGGAAGAAAGCGTGCTGGCCGTTGGTGCCGACATCGCCCCAGATGAACGGACAGGTGGCCACGCCCACGGCGGTACCGTCGCGGGTGATGCGCTTGCCGTTGCTTTCCATCTCCAGTTGCTGGAGGTAGGCCTGGAAATAGCGCAGGCCATGGTGGTAAGGCGCGATCGACAGCGACTCGCTGTTGAAGAAGTTGCGGTTCCAGATGCCGATCAGCGCCTGGATCACCGGCATGTTGGCCTCCAGCGGGGTTTCGCGGAAATGCCGGTCCATCGCGTGGGCCCCGGCCAGGAACTGGGAGAAATGTTCGAAACCGATCATCAGCGCGATCGACAGGCCGATCGCCGACCATACGGAATAACGCCCGCCGACCCAGTCCCAGAAGGGGAACATGTTGTCGGGGTCGATGCCGAAGGCAGACACTTCCCTGGCATTGGTCGATACCGCCACGAAATGGCGCGCCAGGTCGCTCTCGTTGCCGTGGCGCAGGAACCATCGGCGCGCGGACTGCGCGTTCAGCATGGTTTCCTGCGTGGTGAATGTCTTGGAGGCAACGATGAACAGCGTCGTCTCGGGATCGACCCTGGACAGCACCTCGTCGAGGTCATGGCCGTCCACGTTGGAGACGAAGTGCGCCTTCAGGCGCGCATGGCTGAACTGGCGCAGCGCGGTGCAGACCATCTGCGGACCGAGGTAGGAGCCGCCGATGCCGATGTTGACGATGTCGGTGATTTCGCGCCCGGTATGGCCGCGCCACTGCCCGCTGCGCACGCGTTCGGTGAAATCGCGGATATGGCCGAGCACGGCGTGAACATCCGCACTCACTTGCTGTCCATCCACTTGCAGCGGGGTATCGCCGGCCGGCGAGCGCAGTGCGGTGTGCAAGACCGCCCGATGTTCGGTAAAGTTGATTTTCTCGCCGCTGAACATGGCATCGCGCAGGGCTTCCACCTGGCGTTCGCGCGCCAGGTTCAGCAGCAGCGACAGGGTCTCGGACTCGATGCGGTTCTTTGAGTAGTCCAGCAGCAGGCCGGCGGCGCGCACCGACATGCGTTCGAAGCGGTCGGGCTGCTGCGCGAACAGCTCGCGCATGTGCCAGTGGACGGCTTGGCTGGCGTGGTGTTGCTGCAGAGCTTTGAATGCTGCCGTGTCGGTCAGGGCGGTGGTGTGCATGTTGTCAATGTGTGAACGCCGTGTCGCCGAGGGCATTTCCAGCCCCGGCACGGCTTGAGTTCTTGGGCGCGACGTGCAGACTATACATCAAATGCGCCCTCGATGGTAATTTCACTACAGTTTGTGACGGGTGGATGACATTACCGATGAGGGATGGAAAAGAGCTGGATCGCTTGCTCACAGGGCGTTTTGAAGGATAATGAAATTTCGTCGGGAAACTGGTACTGCGACGCACGATGGAAAAGCTAAGTATTTGATTTTATTTGTTGAAAATTGTGTAGTAAAATTACATTGTTAACGCTAACAGGAAACGACAATGCCTCTCAACGCTACCTTAGCCAGCGTCACCCGACGCATCGCCGAACGTAGCCGTCCCTACCGGACCGCTTACCTCGAACGACTGGAAGCAGCCCGCCGCAAGGGCGTGCAGCGCGGCGCGCTGGCATGTACCAACCTGGCCCACGGCTTCGCTGCCTTCCCGGCCAACGACAAACTGAAGCTGAAGGAAGACAAGGCGCCTTCGCTGGCCATCGTCTCCGCCTACAACGACATGCTCTCGGCGCACCAGCCGTTCGAGCGTTTCCCCCAGATCCTCAAGCAGGCCGCGCGTGAAGTGGGCGCGGTGGCGCAGTTCGCCGGCGGCACGCCCGCCATGTGCGACGGCGTCACGCAAGGCCAGACCGGCATGGAAATGTCGCTGTTCTCGCGCGACGCCATCGCCATGGCGGCGGCCATCGCGCTCTCGCACAACATGTTCGACGCCGCGCTGTATCTCGGCGTGTGCGACAAGATCGTGCCGGGCCTGCTGATCGGCGCGCTGCACTTCGGCCACCTGCCGGCGGTGTTCGTGCCGGCCGGCCCGATGACCAGCGGCATGAGCAACAGCGACAAGGTCAAGATCCGCCAGCTCTACACCGCCGGCAAGATCGGCCGCGCCGAATTGCTGGAAGCCGAATCGCAGTCCTACCACGGCGCCGGCACCTGCACCTTCTATGGCACCGCCAACAGCAACCAGATGCTGATGGAAGCGATGGGCCTGCACCTGCCGGGCGCTGCCTTCATCACTCCCAACACGCCGCTGCGCGACGCCCTGACCGCCGAAGCCGCGCGCCAGGCTGCGCGCATCACCGACCAGGGCACGCAATACACGCCGGTGGGCCGCATGATCGACGAGAAGGCCATCGTCAACGCCATCGTTGCGCTGCACGCCACCGGCGGCTCCACCAACCACACGCTGCACCTGGTGGCCATCGCCAAGGCCGCCGGCATCGTGATCGACTGGGACGACTTCTCCAAGCTCTCCGCCGTGGTGCCGCTGATCACCAAGATCTACCCGAACGGAACGGCCGACGTGAACCACTTCCACGCGGCCGGCGGCACCGGTTTCGTGCTGCGCGAGCTGATCGACGCCGGGCTGATGCACGACGACGTCACCACCATCCTCGGTCAGGGCCTGCGCCAGCACTGCAAGGAGCCGATGCTGGCCGGCGACGTGGCCGAAGGCCAGGTCGGCAAGGTGACGTGGCAGGACGTGCCGGCACAGAGCGCCGACGAAGGCGTGCTGGGGACGGTGGCCAAGCCGTTCTCGGCCGATGGCGGCCTCAAGCTGCTGCAGGGCAACCTCGGCCGTGCGGTCATCAAGACCTCGGCGGTCAAGCATGAGCACCGTGCGGTGCAGGCGCCGGCCATCGTGTTCCATTCGCAGGAAGCCTTCATGGCGGCCTTCAAGGCCGGCGAACTGGATAAGGACTTCGTCGCCGTGATCACCTTCCAGGGTCCGCGCGCCAACGGCATGCCGGAACTGCACGCGCTGACCCCGGCACTGGGTATCCTGCAGGACAAGGGCCGCCATGTGGCATTGGTGACCGATGGCCGCATGTCGGGCGCATCGGGTAAAGTACCGGCCGCGATCCACGTCACGCCCGAAGTGCTGGACGGCGGTCCGCTGGGCCGTGTGCGTACCGGCGACATGATCCGCCTGGACGCCGAGGCCGGCATGCTGGAAGCGCTGGTGCCTCAGGACGAATGGGAGCAGCGCGCCAACGACAGCGCCAACCTGTTCGACAACCAGCACGGCATGGGCCGCGAATTGTTTGCCATGTTCCGCAACTCCGTGGGCACCGCGGAAGAGGGCGGCGCTACCTTCGGCTTACCGCCGATTTTTGAGAAAGAGAAAGCAACGGTATGAAGACCACACTGGAAATCATGCGCGCCTCGCCGGTCATCCCGGTGATCGCGATCGACAAGCTCGAACACGCCATTCCGCTGGCCAAGGCACTGGTCGCAGGCGGCATCCGCGTGCTGGAAATCACGCTGCGCACCGAGCACGGCCTGCCGGCCATCCGCGCCATCGCCGAATCGGTGCCTGAGGCCATCGTCGGCGTCGGCACGCTGACTGCGCCCGAAGAGTTCGCCGCCTCGCGCGACGCCGGTGCGGTGTTCGGCGTTTCGCCCGGCCTGACCCCGGCGCTGATCGAAGCCGCCAAGCGCAGCGGCCTGCCGTTGCTGCCCGGCGTGATGACGCCGTCCGAAGTGATGGCTGCGCGCGAAGCGGGCTTCCGCCAGCTGAAGCTGTTCCCGGCGGTGCCGGCCGGCGGCATCGGCATGTTGAACGGCATCGCCGGCCCGTTGGGCGATGTCGCCTTCTGCCCTACCGGCGGCATCACGCAGGAAACCGCGCCGCAGTTTCTGGCCTGCAAGAACGTGGTCTGCGTGGGCGGTTCGTGGCTGACCCCGAAAGCGGCGATCGAAGCCGGCGACTGGGGCAAGATCACCGAATTGGCCCGTGCGGCCAGCGCACTGAAGAAGGCTTAAGCAGTTTCGTTTCTGCGAAAGAAAAACGGGCGGTACCGATTCGGTACCGCCCGTTTTCATTGAAGTCGCGCCAATGCTATCCGGCCTGCGCGGGCGCTTGTGCCTGCTGCTTGTTGCGGTAGGCTACAACCAGCAGCAGGATGCCCAGTACGATCATCGGCACCGACAGCATCTGCCCGGCCGAGATGGTGAAGCCGGCGAAATGCACCTCGTAGTCCGGCACGCGGAAATACTCGGTGAAGAAGCGCGCGCAGCCGTACAGCAGCGAGAACATGCCGGCCACCGCCATGCGCGGACGCGGCTTGCGCGCGAAGAACCACAGGATGATGAACAGCAGGATGCCGTCCACCAGCATCTGGTAGATCGGCGATGGATGGCGCGGGATGTTGTCGACGTTGGGCCAGATCATCGCCCACGGCAGCGACGGGTCTGCCGGGCGGCCCGGCAGTTCGGCGTTGATGAAGTTGCCCAGGCGGCCGGCGGCGTAGCCCAGCGGCACCATCGGTGCGATGAAGTCCATGATGTCCATCAGGTGGCGGCCGCGCTTGCGGCCCCACAGCCACATTGCCAGCAGTACGCCGAGGAAGCCGCCGTGGAAGGACATGCCGCCTTTCCAGACCGCGATCATGTCGGCCGGATGGGCAAAGTAATACGCCGGGTTGTAGAACAGGATTTCACCCAGGCGGCCGCCGATGACCACCCCCAGCACGCCGTAGAACAGCATGTCGTCCAGATCCTCCTTTTTCCAGCCGACCGCGGCGATATGCGGCTGCCTGATGCGGATGCGGCCGATGGCGATGAACTGGGCGAACGCCAGCAGGTACATCAGGCCATACCAGTGGACGGCGAGCGGGCCGATCTGGAGGGCGATCGGGTTGGGCATGGGGTGGATCAGCATGAATTCGGTCTTTCAATGATGGGCGGGGCGGGGATGCATTTGGAGCATGCGCTCCCCTAACAAGTTCAGGCGGATGGTTCCAGCAATTCAAGGAAGGCTCGCAGCACGGTCGACTGGCTGTCGCGCCGCCAGGCCAGGCCGGTCTGGATTTCCGGCGTCGGATCCGACAGCCGGCGATAGTCGACCCCCGGCCGCTTCAGGTTGGATACGGATTGTGGCACAAGCGCCATTCCCATGCCAGCCGACACCAGGCCGACGATGGTCTGCATCTGGATCGCCTCCTGGCCGATGTGCGGCGTCACTCCGGCATCGCGAAAGCACGAGAGGATGGTGTCGTGGAAGGCCGGCGAGATGCGCCGCGGGAAAATGATCAGCGGCAGCTCGCGCAGGCTTTTCAGTGCGACGGCGTCGCGCCCGCGCACGGCGCCGGCGGGCAGCGCGGCGATCAGCGGTTCGGACAGCACCGGGCGATAGTCGAGCACGGCCGCCGCCTTGTCCGGCAGCGGCGGCAGCAGCAAGCCGGCGTCGATCTTGCCTTGCATCAGGTCTTCCAGCTGGATGTCGGTAGTGGCTTCGCGCAGGTCGATCTGCACCTGCGGGTAGCGCGCGCGGAAACGTTGCAGCAGCGGCGGCAGGATGCTGTAGTCGGCGGTCGAGATAAAGGACAGCGAGAGCAGGCCCGAGGCGCCGCTGGCGGCGCGGCGCGCCAGGTCGGGCAGGGCGGCCGCCTGTTGCAGGATGCGCTGGGCTTCCGGCAGCAAGGCCTCCCCGGCCGGGGTCAGCGCCACGCTGCGCTTGGTGCGCAGGAACAGCGGCGTCCCCAGCATTTCCTCCAGCGCGGCGATGGCTTGCGACAATGGCGGCTGCGTCATGTGCAGCCGGATGGCGGCGCGGCCGAAATGCTTTTCTTCGGCAACGGCGGTGAAGTAACGCAGTTGGCGCAGTTCAAGGCGGGTGTCGGAGGGCATGGGAGCGGCTTTCTGATATCTCTGGCGTATTAATTGTCGATGAATAATATATTTGACAGGCTGATAAGTACAAGCGCAATCTCAGAACAGGTTCTACCCCAGCCAGAACTCCTTCCCGCCAGGATTGCCATTCCTGGCGGAACAACACAGAGAGTTCACTTTGTTCAACCAGGAGACCCCCATGCCATACAACCGCCGTTCCAAAAATATCACCCAGGGCGTTTCGCGCAGCCCGAACCGTTCGATGTACTACGCGCTGGGCTACGAGAAGGACGATTTCGACAAGCCGATGATCGGCGTGGCCAACGGCCACTCCACTATCACGCCATGCAACTCCGGCCTGCAGAAGCTGGCCGATGTCGCCATCTCGGCCATCAAGCAGGCCGATGCCAATCCGCAGGTATTTGGCACGCCGACCATTTCGGACGGCATGTCGATGGGCACCGAAGGCATGAAGTATTCGCTGATCTCGCGCGAAGTCATCGCCGACTGCATCGAGACCGCCGTCAACGGCCAGTGGATGGATGGTGTGGTGGTCATCGGCGGCTGCGACAAGAACATGCCGGGCGGCATGATCGCCCTGGCGCGCACCAATGTGCCGGGCATCTATGTCTACGGCGGCACCATCAAGCCGGGCAAATGGAAGGGCCGCGACCTGACCATCGTCTCTGCCTTCGAAGCGGTGGGCGAGTTTTCCGCCGGCCGCATGTCGCAGGAAGATTTCGACGGTATCGAACGCAACGCCTGTCCGTCTTCCGGCTCCTGCGGCGGCATGTATACCGCCAACACCATGTCGTCCTCGTTTGAGGCACTGGGCATGGCGCTGTTCTATTCCTCGACCATGGCCAACCCCGACGACGAGAAGACCGGCTCCGCCGCCGAATCGGCGCGCGTGCTGGTGGAAGCGGTCAAGAAGGACATCAAGCCGCGCGACATCATTACCCGCAAATCCATCGAAAACGCGGTTGCCCTGATCATGGCCACCGGCGGCTCGACCAACGCCGTGCTGCACTACCTGGCCATCGCCCATGCCGCCGAGATCGAATGGAGCATCGACGACTTCGAGCGCATGCGCAAGAAGGTGCCGGTGATCTGCGACTTGAAGCCCTCGGGCAAGTACGTCGCCACCGACCTGCACCAGGCCGGCGGCATTCCGGCCGTGCTGAAGGTGCTGCACCAGGCCGGCCTGCTGCATGGCGACTGCCTCACCATCACCGGCAAGACGCTGGCGGAGGAACTGGAAAGCGTGCCGGCATTGCGTGCCGACCAGGATGTGATCCACCCGATCGACCGGCCGTTGTACGCACAAGGCCACCTGGCGATCCTCAAGGGCAACCTGGCCACCGAAGGTTGCGTGGCCAAGATCACCGGCTTGAAGAACCCGGTGATCACCGGTCCGGCGCGCGTATTCGATGACGAGTACAGCGCCATGGACGCGATCCTGGCCGACCAGATCAAGCCGGGCGACGTGCTGGTGATGCGCTATCTCGGCCCCAAGGGCGGCCCCGGCATGCCGGAGATGCTGTCGCCGACTTCGGCGCTGATCGGCAAGGGATTGGGAGAATCGGTCGGGCTGATTACCGATGGCCGTTTTTCCGGCGCGACCTGGGGCATGGTGGTCGGCCACGTGGCGCCGGAAGCGTTCGTCGGCGGCGCCATCGCGCTGGTCCACGAAGGCGACTCGGTCACCATCGACGCCCACCGGCAACTGATCCAGCTCAATGTGCCCGACGCGGAAATCGACAAGCGCCGCGCGGCCTGGAAGCAGCCGGCCCCGCGCTATACGCGCGGCGTGCTGGCCAAGTTCGCGGCACTGGCTTCCACCGCCAGCAAGGGTGCCGTCACCGGCTGACTCGCCCCGCTTGCGCCGCAAATGGGGTGGATGTATCGACATGGGATTTGATCTATGACAGATATACGCACAGGGAGATAATAGGGGGGCCTCCAAGGCAGGTAGAATAGGCCCCGTCTGTGGACTTCCTCGCACCTCTTGCGAGCGAAGGTCCGGCCGTTCAAGAATGCTGAGGAGACCCTATGAAATACCTGCTGTTGATCGCCACCCTGGTCGCCGGATCGGCCATTACCGCCGAGGCGCTGGCCAACCCGCAATTGGCCAAGTCCAAGAACTGCATGGCTTGCCATTCGGTCGACAACAAGATCGTCGGCCCCGCCTTCAAGGATGTGGCCAAGAAATATGCCGGCCAGAAGGATGCCGAAACCAAGCTGGCGCAGAAGGTCCTGAGCGGCGGCGGCGGCGTGTGGGGTGCGGTGCCGATGCCGGCCAACAAGGGCCAGGTCAGCGAAGCCGAAGCGCGTGAACTGGTGAAATGGATACTGACGCTGAAATAAGCGCCGGGCCGCAAGCAGTTGCAGCATGACATCGCGAGGCCTCCGGGGCTCGCTGGTTGATGAGGTTGAGGAAACGCGATGCGTTTCCTCTTTTTATTTGTGCGCCCACATCAAGGCTGCACGCAGGCCTTCACAGGAGCCGTGCCCACACGCTGGCACCGAATTCCTTCATGCGTTCGCTGACCGGACGCTGTTCCCATTCTTTTAGCGTGATCTCCTTCGAGGCGCCAAGGTCCCGGTCGAACATGCCTTTCGCCTGTGCGCCGAATTGCGGGCTGAGGATGACGGCATTGATTTCCTGGTTGTAGACGAAGCTGCGCCAGTCCAGGTTGGTCGAGCCGATGGTGGTCCAGACGCCGTCGATGATGGCGGTCTTGGAATGCAGCAGGGCATCCTGGCGCTCATAGATGCGGATGCCGGCGCCCAGCAGCTCTTCATAGAACGAGCGCGAAGCGTACAGCACCAGCGAGGAATCGCTCCTGGACGGCAGCACCAGGCGCACATCGACGCCGCGCTTGACTGCATTCTTGAGCGCCTCGCGCAGTTGCGGGTCGGGCACGAAATAGGCGTTGGTCAGGTAGATCGAGGATTCGGCATGGTTGATGGCCGAGATGAAGGTGGCATAGATCACGCTGTAGGGATCGTCAGGAGAACTGCCTATGGCGCGCACGATCTCGCCGCCGGCCGCGGCGACCTTGGGAAAATAGGCGTGCTCACCGAGGTCAGGGCCGTGCTGTTTGTTCCAGGTTTCCATGAAGAGCTTTTGGAATTCCAGTGCGGCCGGGCCGTCGATGCGCACCTGGGTGTCGCGCCAGGGGATCTTGTCGCCGTTGTCATCGGTTTGGATTTTTTTCTTGTGGCGGCCGAACGAACCGCTGGAATACACGCTGCTGATGTTGATGCCGCCGACGAAGGCGGTCTTGCCGTCCACTACCAGCAGCTTGCGGTGGTCGCGCTGGTTCACGGCCCAGTCCTTGCGCGCCAGCGTGGGATTGAGCGGATTGAATTCGAGCACGTTGATGCCGGCATCGATCATCGGCTGGAAAAAGGCGCGTGGCGTGTTGAGCGCGCCTACGCTGTCGTACAGGAGGTTGACCTGCACGCCTTTCTTCTGCATCGCGATCAGCATCCCGGAAAACTGGCGTCCCACCTCATCGTCTTCCATGATGTAGGTTTCCATGTTGATGTGTGAGCGGGCGGCCTGGATCGCTTGTGTCATGGAGGCATAAGTGGCCGGACCGTCGATGAGCAGCGTGACCTTGTTGCCGGTCACCAGCGGCGCGCCGGTGATCGCCCCTTCCACCGCCAGGTGGCGGTCCAGGATCGTATTGTTGCCGTTCTGCTGCTTGAGCCTGTCCAGCGCGCTCTTGGCCTGCTCTTCGGTGAGCACGCCGTTTCCGCCCTTCATCCGGATGTTCTTTGCCGAACGCATCTCCATGTCGGGAACGATGGTCGGCAGCGAACCGCAGCCGGCCAGCAGCGAAGCGGCCAGGACGAGCGCGAGCGTTGCGGCATGCATGCCGGTTCGGCTTGTATTTTTTATTCCGGCCAGGATGTTCATGTCTGTTTCCGGTATCGCGGCGCCGTGACGCCGACGCGCGCATGGCAGTCGTAAAAAGGAGCGCATGCTTGGGCCGAGTATAGGTGGGGGATCTGCCGCGCTCCAGAGGGGGGCGCCGCTTTTGCGGCGGAATCGGCGTATTCCTACAGAGGAAAGCGGAGCTTGCCTACAGGCCTTGTGGCAAGGACGAAGGCCGTGATGAGATGGGGAAATCCAGGAGGCGGAGGAGGAGTGGATACGCCTGGCAAGGCGTATCCGCATCCGTCAGGGCAGCGTCAGTAGACGTCGCGCCGATAGCGGCCCTGTTCGATCAGGTCTTCCACTGCCTGCTCGCCCAGCACCTCGGCGAGCGCGGCATCGACACCAGCGGCCATGCCTTCCAGGCTGCCGCAGACATACACCACGGCGCCGTCGGTGATCCAGCGGCGCAACTCGTCGGCCGCTTCGCGCAGGCGGTCCTGTACGTAGACGCGCTGGTTCTGGTCGCGCGAGAAGGCCAGGTCCAGCCGCGCCAGCTTGCCATCGGCCAGCCATTGCTCCAGCTCGTCCTGGTAGAGGAAGTCGTGGCGGCGGTTGCGTTCGCCAAACAGCAGCCAGTTGCGTGCGTGGCCGGCATGGACGCGCGCGCGCAGGTGGCCGCGCAGGCCAGCCATGCCGGAGCCGTTGCCGATGAAGATGGCCGGCGTATCGCCCCCGGCCGGCGCGAAGTTGGCGTTGGCCACCAGGCGCACGTCCAGCGGGGCGCCCACTTCCGCATATTCGGTCAGCCAGCCCGACGCCAGGCCCAGGCCGTCCTCGTGCCGCGCCTGGCGCACCAGTAGGTGCACCGCGCCGTCTTGCGGTACGGAAGCGACCGAATAGCTGCGTGCCGCCAGCGGCTGCAAGGTGTCGGCCAAGGCTTGCGCATCGCGGGCATTGGCTGCGGCATGGCCGACGGGCAGTACGCTGCGCGCCAGCAGGTCTTGCAGGGGGAGGCGTGTGCCTTTGCTGTCGACGACGATGCGGCCATCCAGCTGCAGCCGCTGCAGCAGCAGTGTGATGCGGTCGGCTGCATGGCGCGGCAGGATCTCCGCCAGTGCGCCCGGCTGCCATGCGTCGTTGGCGACATCGGCTGTGCGCAGCTCGATGTGGAAGATCGGCCCGCCCTGGCTGCCGTGGTTCAACTGCAGGCGTTCCGAGAGCGACCAGGCATGCCATCCTTCCTGCGGCCGTGGCGCGGATGGGGCGGCAGACGTGGTCGCCGAGGCGACGGCGGCAGCGGTGACGATGCCGTTATCGGCCAGCATCTGTTCCCATTTTTGCAGTGTGCCGCTATCCATGCGGTCTACTTCAGTCAGCGGGAACAAGGCCTTGGCGCCGCGGTTGCGCAGCCAGTGGTCGAGCGTGTGGCCAAAGCCGCAGAACTTGGCGTAGTTGCGGTCGCCCAGCGCCAGCAGCGCATATTCGACGTGGGCCAGCGATTCGCCCGAGGCTGCGCGCATGCGGCGCTCAAAGGCGCGCGCGCTGTCCGGCGCTTCGCCTTCGCCAAAGGTGCTGGCGATGAACAGGATGCGCGGATGATGGCGCAGTTTTTCCGGTGTCATGCGCGCCAGCGATTGCACCGTGGCCTGGGCGCCGGACTGGCGCAGCAACGCAGCGGTATGCAGGGCGACGCGCTCGGCCTGGCCTGCTTGCGAAGCATAGGCGACCAGGTACTGGCTGTCCTGTGCGCCGTCATTGCCGGCCGGCGTTGCGGCGACGCCGGCCTGTTCCAGCGCGGCGCGTTCGGCGCGCAGTGCCGCTTTCTTGCGGCGGCGGTCGAGGTACAGCATCCAGCCGGTGATGCCGAACAGCGGCATCATCAGGCTGGCGATGGTCATGATGATGCGGCCCGGCAGGCCGAAGAAGGTGCCCATGTGCAGCGGGTAGATGGCGGCGATGAATTTGCCGCCGGCGCTTTTGTCTTCATACAGTTCGAGCTGTTTGACCTCGCCGCTTTGCGGCAGCACCGTCATGCGGCTGCGTGCACGCTCGTGCGGGGCATGTTCGCCGAGGAAGAGGATCTGCACCGGTTGCGTCGCTTTCTCGGGCAGGCGCAGCTGGGCGTTCTGGTAATGCGGCGCCTTGGCCAGGAAGGCGTCCCAGGCCAGCGTCAGGTCCAGCGGCGCCGGGGAGTCTTCCTTGTCCTTGTGGCTGCGTTCGCCGCCTTGCTGCTTGCCGCCACCGCCGGCGCGCTGCGCCTGCGGTGCACGTCCTTCGCCAGCCAGCGTGTTCACGCCCTGTTTGAACCAGTCCAGCGCCCAATAGGCGCCGGTGATGGAGAAGATCACATACATCACCAGCGCCCAGGTGCCGATGATGGAGTGCAGGTTCCACAGGAAGGAACGGCCCTGCAATTTGAAGTCCAGCCTGAACCAGGCCTGCAGCGACAGCGGCCGGCGCGGCCAGCGCAGGTAGAGGCCGGACAGGGCGAGCGTGAGCAGCGCCAGCGCCAGTGTGCCCAGCACGATCTTGCCGATCTCCGTCGGCAGCAGCAGCCAGCGGTGGAAGCGTTCCACGATCTCGAAGAATTCCATGCCCGTCACCGGACCGGACACCTGGCCGGTATAGGGATCGACATAGCGCGCTTCGCCGCGGCGCACGCCTGGCGGCGGTGCGAACACCACGCGTGCGGAGGCGCCGGCTTCGGGCGTGAGCGTGATCGAGGTGACGCGGCGGCCGGGTTCGGCGGCGCCGATCTTTTCCAGCAACTGTTGCGGCGTCAGCGGCTGTTGTTCGCGTACCTTCACGTGCATGACGCCGGGGCTGAGCGCATCCATGATCTCTTCGCGGAAGGAGAGCACGGCGCCGGTGAGGCCGATGGTCATGAGGATGGTGCCGGCGGTGATGCCGATGAACCAGTGGATTTGGAACCAGATATTCTTGAACATGCTCGTGCGGCGTTGGGCTGCGTGTGGTCGGGCAGCGTATTGTTGTTCGATGGTTGTCGGGCTGGACCCCTTGTTCTTCCATCGGAAGAATCGCCCGTAAAGCCGTTGCAGGCAGGCAATGCAGGGAGAACGCTATTATAAATTACCGCAAATGATAATGATTGGCGTTTATTTAAAAAGATCGGCCGCCGGCATGCTTGACGAACAGGCAATGCGACGAGGCTGGCGCGCGATCAGCGGGCCTGGACCATTGCCAGCATGGCGCGGGTCAATGCACTGCCTGCATCCGCCGCCACATCGATGATGCTCAGATGGTGCGCGCCAGGCGCCTCGGCGATGGCCACTGAATGGTCGGACTGGCGCAGGCTGGCCGCATAGGCATCGCGCTGGCGCCGGAATTCATCGGATTCGAGGCCGCCGGTACAGAGCAGCGTTTTCACGCCGGACGGCGGCAGCAGGCGGATCGGGCTGGCCTGGACGGCATTGTCGGGAGACAGATGCATGATCTCGTTGAGGTAGCTCAGCCTGACCGGTTCCAGGTCGTAGATGCCGCTGATGCCGCAGACTCCCTTGACCGGCACCGGCCCCAGCGCACCGATGAGCGTGGCCAGGTGGCCGCCGGCCGAATGGCCCATGAGCCAGATGGCATCCGCATCGAAACCCAGGGCGCCGGCCTTCGCATGCAAATACTGGAGCGCGGTCGCGCAGTCGACGGCAATCGCGTCTATCCGTACCTGCGGCGCCAGCCGGTAATTGATCAGTGCAACATTGATTCCTGCCTGCAGATAGGGCAGGGCGAGGTGGCTGAACAGGTTCTTGTCCAGCGAGCGCCAGTAGCCGCCGTGAATGTACAGCACCAGCGGCCGGCCATTGGCGCTGGCGGGGAAGAAGTCGAAAGTCTGCAGCGGGTCGCCGCCGTAAGGCACGTCGGCCAAATGCGGATGGGATGTCCGGGCGGCCAGCGCTTGCTGCGAGAAACGGTCGAAGTAGTCCTGGAAACCGGTGATGCCCAGCCTCACGTTGTATTGCAGGTCCAGCGCTTCACGGGTGTACTCGCGGTAGATGTTCATGTGATTTCCTGTGCGGTCGTTCTGATCATTCGGCGAAATGCTCGGAGATGAAGCTGCGTAGCCACTGGTTGCCTTCATCCTGATTGTAGCGGCGATGCCAGAAAATATTGGTCTGCAGCGACGGCAGGCGCAGCGGCGGCTTGATGTAATGCAAGCCGAACGGTACGGCGGCGCTTTCAGCCAGCTTGCGCGGCACGGTGACCACCAGGTCGGTGGTGCTGACAATATAGGGCACGGCAGTGAAGTGCGGCACGCGGAAACGCACGCTGGGCAACACCCCGGCCTTCTCCAGGTTCTGGTTGATGCGGTCGTAGGGGCTTTCCTGCGACGACACCATCAGGTGTTCGGCTGCGAGGAATTCCTTCAGCGTAATGTCGGCCCTGTTGTCCAGCACATGGCCGATACGGAACATGCTCACATAGTTCTGGCGGAACAGCCGGCGCTGGTAAAGCGCGCCGGAGACATTGTCGAATGCGCCGATGGCCAGGTCCACGCGGCCCGACTCCATTTCGCTTTTCAGGTCGATGGCGCCGGCGCGCACCGTGCTGATGCGTACGCCCGGCGCCAGCCGGCCGCAGGTTTCGATCAGCGCCGGCATGAAATAGACCTCGCCGACGTCGGTCATGGCAATCGTGAAATGGCGCTGGCTGGACTGCGGTGAAAACCCTTCATGCAGGTTCAGCGCGCGCGAGACTTGCTGCAGGGCTGCCGCCACCGGTTCGGCCAGGTGTTCGGCGAAAGGCGTGGGCTGCATGCCTTGTGCGGTGCGCACGAACAGTTCATCCCCGAAGCTGCGCCGCAGGCGCGCCAGCGCATTGCTGACGGCCGGCTGCGACAGCCCCAGGCGACGCGCCACGGAGGAGATCTGGCGTTCCTGGAATACTTCCTGGAAGACCACCAGCAAGTTGAGGTCGATATCGCGCGGTTCGATCATGGGCAGGCGTCCGTAAGAGCGTGTTTATGATCTCGTT
>NZ_LFLT01000021.1 GCF_001189955.1 Herbaspirillum chlorophenolicum
CACCTAGACCCAATTCAATTAAATAGGAATTTGCTAGGCGGTGGTAACCATATCGACTGCCGACAATGAAGGGAATATGAGTCAGGCCAGGATGATGATGAAGAACACTTGGCGGCCGCATTCGCACTCCAAAATGTTGCGACATAGTCACACCTCCATTCCGATGAAAATCAGCATAGGAAAGCCCAAAGCCAAATTCAAGTTGCTGCTAGCAATCTGCGTAAAAAGAACATAATAGAATAAAGCATCGGTTGTATTGCACCTGCACCCGATTTAATGGCTTGTGCCAAGCCGCTGCGCGTCAGCGGCTTTTTTGCGCTTACGCACTTCACCTATTTGCAAACGATAAATCTCACTCAATAGAGGTACATCATGGAGCAATTCGAACGAGTCTCATACTATAAAGAACATGAGGTATATGTGAAATGCGTGCACATACGCGAGGGCTGGTCCATCGAGGAAGTTAAGGTAAAAAAGCAGGGCACAGTTCTTCTACCCCAGCTATCCCATCCTTTCCGATTTTTTCAAACCGAGCATGCTGCCGAAACGACTGGGCTAGATCACGCGCGTCAATTCATTGACCGCATTCTTAGTGGCCGCGTTGGTAATGCGTAACTAAGACAGCAACTGAGCCTATGTCGACGGTGTTAGAAGTCGGCTTTTGGCCGATTGCAGAAATCCCAAGAATGGGAATCCATCGAATAGCGTCAGCCATCGAGAGAGGTGGCCGCCCGCCCCATTTACTTTTGCGACGCCATGAAACGCTCTACCTCCTCTTTCGCTCGAGCTAAAGATTGACCAAAGCGATCTTCGTTTGATGGAATCGAGTCCAGCATGAAAAATGTTGGGAACCGCCGCTCAACATAGCTTTTCGCCAGATCCGTTCCTATTTCAACAATTTTAGCTATTTGTCCAGAGCTCAGGATGTTCCCTTCACGCGACATTTGTGCCAAGACGGTATCCGCTCTAGCGCGAAGTCGTTCTTTGGTACATTTGGTTCTTAAGTAAAGATCTGCGATCTGGAAGTACCAATCCTCCGCCCTAATATTGAGGTATTCCCCTTCTTCTAACTTATGCGCATGCAGGTGCTTTAGGGCAGAATTCACATCACGGCTGGTGATCAGTTCTCTGTAGAAGGCGCGAAATCCACCCAGCAGCTCTGCAGAGTCCACTGAATGCGACGGCCCTATCAACCCGAAACATGGGCTTGGTCCGTCAGGCTTAACGAAACTGAGAGAGTGGCCGCCAAAACATGCTGACATGCAAACTAGCAGATTGAACCCCGTCGCCCTGTTAAGCGAAGCAAAGGGAGTCGAAATTTCCTGCCAAGTTAATGAGGAATCATCTGCAAACGCAAGACCAGTTTTGTCTTGCCATCCATGCATTTCAATCTGAAGAATCGGCACCTCTTCGCTCTTGATGGCTTCAACCGTCAACTGCTCAATCACTTTCAGAAACTCGTCACTTCCTTTCACATTGATCAGGACCGCCTCAGGGACGTCGAGATTATCTTCGCGCAGTCCGTCTATATATTTTTTTAACTCAGTTCCGGTTTCTACTTCATCCTCCTCAAGTGATTGGATAATCGCAATCTTTGAAAATTCGAAGCCTGACATAGTGATCCTTTAATGGTTGGGAGCCGAATCTAATTAGGATGATTCCGCAGTCTTGCTGCCTGGAGGAAAATGGTTTCCATCCAAATTATTAGCCTGTATTGCAAGACCGTTTCTGGCCGCTAGCGGAAATCTTACCGTGTAAAACCTGGTATCAAAAAAACCTCCTCGAGCCGATAGGTCATTTGCGTTGTGTAATCTTTTGGTCTTTCGGCTGTCCAGTTCGACCGAACCAGGATCCTCCACGTCGCCGAACTGGGTGTCCACGACCACCGAAACATGCAATAGCTAGCCGAGTGCAAATGGATCCTAAGCGGCCATGCGTTGTAAATAAGCCTGAGCAATAGCCAGCAGCCCCGTTGGGATCTCAACCGAATCGCTGCCAACCTTAAATTTCAAGCCATTTCCGTCTGAAGTAAAGTTCTCTCGTGGAATGGACCTCATTTTTGCAATAGTCAGTCCAAATGACAAAGCGAGAACGCGACACAAGACGCTATCTTGTACGTGTTCCGGTCCTTCCGCATTCACCATATCCAATAGCTTGCGCAGCCGAACCACGGTAGCGGGTGTCTTGGTTCTGATATTGAGAATGCGGCTTTGAGGTGGTATCACCGCCTTCCATCCACGAACCTCTGAGCAAAATCCAACGAATCTGAGTAGATTCGAGTACGCACCCGGATGCCGCAAAAGGTGGCGCTGTGCCTGATTTTCTGTCCAACCCGAGGGACCGATCTTAATCTCGGCACAAAAGGTTGCCGCCGTTGCGATATAGAGCCGGCGGGTCCGTGTTGAGATATCAAGCCCATCTAACCAAGAGGCGTATTCTTTCAGTAAGGGCCCCCAAGGTTTCCCGCCATGCTCCGCCAGCTTCACTTTAATCCGATCTCGATCTGCCGCGTCCTCCCGCGAAGATTGAGAGACCTTAATTGACAGCGCTTCTTCCAAATAGCGTCTCACAAGCAAGTGCTTACGCAGGGTTGCGGTTCCGAAATCACGCAACAACGTATCGGGAGAGATCTCCACAATCTCTGCGTATGTGGCATCAAGGCGCTGTAGCATGGGTTGATGAGCCTGGTACAACTTAGCGAGACCCGGACTATCTTTCTTCCGCTCCCAAAGCGAATGAGCGAAATTGACGCAAAAATCCTTGGCCCATGCATGATCTAGCGTTGCGGCCAGCATCGCTGCGTCCTTCAGTATCCGGTCTTTATTGATGCAAGGCCGGCATTTTGCATTGCCGGCGCCTGGCAGAGTGGTATTGCAACCAGGGCATGCGTGAGTGATCTCTTGTCCTGGAACACACTGAGCGCAGTAGGGACTATTTGCGTCCGTATAGCCGGCAACCTTTCTGGATTTCCTACAAACGGAGCACGTCTTGCAACTGGCGCTGTTGCGGCATCGATCACAGATCTTCGCGTGAATGCCCATTTGGGGCATAGACGAAAGCCGCGTTGACGGTCGACCGCACTGCTCACAAGGCCGAGGTTCTCGGAAGTAGGGAGTACAGCTGGGGCACACAGGCATGCCCGCGCTGATCATCCCGGACTTTCCGATAATCGGCTTGCTACAACGCTGGCATGTCCGGCCTTCCAGGCTGCATTTACGACAAATTGCGTCTTCATGACTATTTTTATGCACACGCGCGGATGCGCCACAGCGGAGACACGCCCGCGAGACGAAATGCCTCTTGTAGCAGGTTGCGCAAAAGTCTTTGCCATCCCATATGCGATGCGCCTTCTGAATCGTATCGCCACATCCATCACAGTAGCGACCGTACTTCTTATCGATACTCATGCGCTACCTCCGGCCGCTGCCAAAAGGATACGAGCACGATTTGCACGCCATCCTTCATTCTTGTGTCGGGCGATACGCTGAAGAGCGAGACGGACGGGCACCGTCTTTCGTGATCGAGTTCGACGGCTGCCTGTGGGGAGGAGGGAAAGAGTTTGGGCGAGCCACGCGGGAATGGCCTCCCGTTTATCAAATGAGCTCTGATTCAGTTTTATGTCTGACGCCAGTTCCAATAGCTGCTCAGGCCATTGATCCAACAGCCCCGAAATCGCAAGACTCTGCTCTGCGCGTACGGCAAGTCGCTCATGCTCGAAACGAGCCCCCTTACAACAACTGGCAAAGCCGGGAAAATTGATTTTTTGGTCGGAAGAGGCCAACTTTAGTTTGATAGTCCGGAAAAGCAAGGAGAGCCCTTGGAAAAATGAGGCGCTTTCAATTGTAGCGCCTCCAACAGAGGTCACTCCGGCGAGGAGCGCATTCATGAGATATAGCTGCCCACGCTGCCGCTTCTCTAAACCAGCATCAGAGCCACTAGCTGAATTTACCAGCGGATATCCGCACTGCCAACAATTGCAGAGCAATGCATCGTTTCGATGAAAACACACTGGGGCAAGGCATCGTCCGCAACAATCCGCTAGTGAACAACCGTGTTCCAGGCACGTTGTCACAAATGACAGGCGCCACTCCTTTTTAAATATCCCATCAGCAGCAAGGCATTGAGGGCAAAATTGCAGACCAAATCGATGGCGAATACGATGAAAAATCCCGATCGAGCTAATCCACGGATCAGTTCCAGGTGCGATTGGTGGCTGCATGCCAGTACCGCATACCACACGGCGCCATTGGTTTAGCGTCAGGTCGCCGACCTGTTCAGGAGATAGGGATGCATGCTGGGATAGTTGAAACAAGAAGTCGATGCCGGCGGAACGATCGATATCACGGTTCCAGATACAAACACGCGGGAAGTGGAATGAGCAAAAGCGATATGGATTTATGCCATGAGCATGAGCAGTTCGAACTAAATAAGAGCTAAGTAGCTCGGAGGGACCTGGTTGAGTGCGAATCACCCATGGCCGGGGAGCGCTCATATGGTTCTGGCGACCTCGTCCCAGCCCTCCGGACCAGTCCACTTTACAGAATCAAGAACGTCTCCTGTGATTTGCTCGATGCCGTTTTCGATGGCATAAGCACCCGCATTCTTAAGTAGCTTCACAGTCGCGCCAAGAGTGTCACCACACATGCCGTAGATCTTCATGCCGATCGGACGAGAGATCAAATCTGACGGCTTGGCGAGCGGAAGTAAGGTTTCGTAGCTTGCCAAAAATCGTAAATAGTCTGCATTTAATGGCCAACGTGGCAACGCAAGAGGTTCGAATCGATTCTTCATTTGCGGATCTGTGTTGAGCGCATTGATGGCCTCCGAGGTGCCCGCTGCAACAATGGATAGCTTGAGATCGTTGCTTATACCTTTAATAGCAGCCAGGATATCCGCAGCACGCTTCCCCATGTTTTGAAGATTATTGAATTCATCGATCACCAGAATCCGTACTTGCGCATATTGCAGGGCAGATTTGGCTTCTCGCTTCTTCAAGTGTGGCGGGTCTTTTTCCCGGTGAGAAATGCCTAGTTGCCATAAGATCGTTGACCAAAGCTCGCCCTCGTCCGGCGTCTCCGGCATATCGAAGCTAAGTACAGGCATCACAGGGTCACCGGACGCGGTTACCTGTCCAGGACAGCGATTAAGAAAGCGCTCAAGAATAGCGCTTTTGCCATTGCCGCCTCTGCCAACAACAAGGATGCTCGGCATGCGCATTGTCCTGGGATAGATCAGTAGCTCATCGAGTTTGTTGAGCACCCACTCCGCACGCGTATAACCGATCCATTTGTCTTGTCGGCAAAATTCAATTCGCTCAGCTGTCGTTAGATACATAGCATCAGCCGTATCTGCTGAGAGATGTGGAAATTGAGGGTTTTTCTGGGCTTGAGTATTCATCGCTGCGAGGTGACCTGATCGAATGGCAGAATTTCCATGGCGAATGGGTCGTCTGCGGCGGCACTGGCCGGCTCTTTCTGAGGCTTCGCAGCGGCGGCCGTATGGCCGGGTACAGCCGCGCTGGCGGGTCGAGATTCGCTTGCAGGATTTCGCGCCTGCTGTCGTCGAGCCGCCTTGGTGGTCGCGACCGCTTGTTCCACGCGAGTCCGCATGCGCTCTATGGCCGCAAAAATACGATCTTCGTCAATATCGTCTTCACTCTGCTTCTTAAGAATTGCCAAGACATGGCGCAGCTCCCAAATTGTGATCGGGGGATGTCCAATATTGCGATATGGAATCTCTATATAGCGATTGTCAGCGGGGTCGAGGAAATAGATCTTGGAGATGTTCGATGGATGTCGTCGGACGAGGAAATCGCGCTTTCTGTCCGGCGCGTCGGGATCCGCTGCATTGATATAGCGATCAAGGGCTCGACTGTAGTAGAAGATGTTGTCGATCTGAATACCGTAACGCTGGACGGTACGCTCGAAAAACGGCATAAAGTCAATTTCGATACGAACAGGGTTTTCAGGGATTGGCATAGACCCAGTTCCCATCGATTGGCCATCTCCATTGACGCCAAGCTCCCACCGCTTCGCAGGCGACATACCCAGTGCACTATGCCTGCGCTGGTGATAGATATTGACGATGAAATCTACCAACTTTTGCTCATACTCTCGCACGGTCAATGCGGCCTCAGCGTCTGAATCGTAGCCTACGCGCTGCTCCGGTTTGGAGAATGTGGCACCTGGCAGTTTTCGATCATGATTTCCGACATTGCCCATCATTCGCTCAATGTGCCCACCGAAATTAGGTGTCTTAACGGGGCGCCATTGCACGTCAATACCGTATTCGTCGGCGCCTCGCTCCAACGCCATAGAGCGGAACTCCTTAGCGTTATCAACATAGACAATCGCCGGCACGCCCCAAACACCCCAGTCGCCAGGTACATCAAGTTGCGCTAGATACTCGCGCTTTGTGCAAATCCCGCGGGCCATGCATATTCCTACTGCCGAAGCATCTGGTCGCTCGAAGGAAATGAAAAGGCCGACGACCATTCGGCTGAAAGTATCAATGGCCAGCGTAAGCCAAGCGCGTCCAATGGGTTGGCGATATTTTTCGTCGACAAGCACAACGTTGGTCGGCGTGTGATCGATCTGAACGGCGGCGAGGGGATAGGTACCATCGGAGAAATTCCCCTGTATCGGGCCATATTTGTCACGCGCCTTGTCTCTGAAGCCACGTGCACGCAAAGTGGAAGCTGGCTTAAGAGCCGCCAAACGATTGCGAACAGTGTTGGCATGCGGCGGCACCACTTTCGCCAGACGACAGCGGCGAAAAACCTCATCGACGACATCTTGCGGAGTGCCTCGCTGCTTGGTCAGATATTCGTCTTGGATAGCAGAGGAAATGATGGTTTCCAGATGCTCTTCCAGGAACGTTGTACCTGTTTTTCTCCCTCGCTTACTTGGGATGAGCACAGAAACATGCCCAGCGGATTGAAACAGGTTCAGCCATTTGTATAGCGTGGCCGCATGAACGCCATGTTCTTTCGCAATGATCTCGACGCGAGCGCGCGTACGAATGGGCTCCTGGAGAAGCGGTTTAATTGCCTTGAGGCGCCGCTGTGCTTCAGCCCATTCTTCGTTGGAGTATTGCAAGCTGTCCGGGGCGGCGACTTCGTGCTTTTCGTCGCTTTCACCTTTTTCTTGCAGGATCTTGAGGGCATCAATGAACAGACGCTTGGATTCTTTCGTTTCCAAATCCTCCGCGACGACGCTATTTGCGGAGATCAAGTGCGTCACTCTGTAACCACGTCCCTCACACTGAACCAACGTGCCAACATCAACTTGGAAGAAGTTTCTGGAAATTCCGACCATGTCAGACTCCTGGCAGCCAAATAGCGGAATGCATCGACATTGGACGATCTAGCATGGCCGCGATTCGGCGATGCGCGATCAAACGCCAAAGGAAGGGCATCGCAATTTGCTGAGATTCGCGGGTATTGTAGGAAGCAGCAAGGAGCGCTTGAGGCGTAGTCGGCCCGAGTGCTTTCAACGAAAACAGAAGTTGCTCTTCAGTAATTTTCTGAGGTACGAGTGCGGCGTAACGGCGGAAGAAGATTGCATTTGCCAGGTAAGGCGTGCGCACCTCCAGCTCGGTCATAATTTTGAAGCGCCAATCATTCGCACGGCAAAGCTCGACTGCCGCACGAAAGCGTGGTCGAAATTCTTTCCATATTTCTTTGAGTTCACTGCGGAATTTGAGCTCATAGACGACGATCTTCGCGCCGTACGCTGGCGTTTCGCGTTCAACAAGCACATCTGGCGTATAGGTTCGAACTACACCCTCATACTCATATGACATGGTGAACGGCTGAACCGTGACCGATTTGACGTCGGGATCGAAAGCTAAGCATTTAAGCCAGTCACGTTCAAGAGCGGACTCATGATGAGCTCGCCCTCCCGCAGGCATAGAAACTCGCCCGGTAATGCCGCGATAGCTCATCTTGAGCGCACGAACCGGCTCTTTGCAATCCAGTCGCGTAATTATTGCAGTTTTCAATCCAGTCGCCCCTAAAGCTATTTTTGAGTCGCCGTATAGTTTGTGAATATTGCCCTTCCGCAAGAGGAGAGTCAAGTATTTACAGTCGCCTCAATAAATAGAAATGACAGCGGCAGCACGCCGCGTCCGGGAGAAATTTCGCTGGCCCATCACGGGGTGCTGTTCCTCGACGAATTGCCTGAATACAACAGGCATGTGCTGGAAGTCTTGCGCGAGCCGATGGAGTCGGGATGCATCACCATCTCCCGTGCCGCGCGCCAGGCTGAGTTTCCGGCGCGCTTTCAACTGCTGGCGGCGATGAACCCTTGTCCGTGCGGCTATTTCGGCCATGAGAGCGGCAAATGCCGCTGCTCGCCCGATGCCATCACGCGCTACCAGGGCCGCCTGTCCGGTCCGCTGCTCGACCGCATCGATCTGCAAGTATTGGTCGGCGCCTTGCCTGCGCACGAGCTCGCGGCCGCAACGGCAGGAGAAACCTCCAAGGCCATTGCCGCGCGTACCGCATTGGCCTTGAACCTGCAGCAACAGCGCCAATGCAAACCCAACAGCCGGCTCGCCCCCCAGGAAATCGACCTGCACTGCCGCCCGGACCAAGCCGGCGACGAACTGCTATACGCTGCCATGGCCAGGCTGAACTGGTCTGCCCGCGCCTATCACCGCGTGCTCAAGGTGGCCCGCACTATCGCCGACCTGGCCGGAGCGGCGCAGGTGCTGCAGCCGCACATTGCGGAAGCCATCCAATATCGGCGTGCGCTACGCAATAACTAAGCCGTTTCCCGGTTGCAACACAGCAAACATACTGCATCCCAGCAATTTCCCCGTCTTCCCGCCCATTAAAAAGTGGGGAAAAAACGCCCCTTATTCCCCGCTTAGAATCGCTCAGATAGCCCCGATACTCATCAGGATCTGGAGGGGATGCGCCGCTCTGTGGGGAGACGGCATCTCACGCCTTCGCCAAGTTTGGATCGACCGATCGTAAAGGGGGAAGCACATGTTCAAGTCCATCAAGACGCGTATCATGTTTTTCAGTATCGCCTTGCTGGTAGCCAGCCTGGCAGTAGTAGGCGCGGTGTCGTTCTTCATCATCAAAATCGACAATGACCGCACCGTCGACCGCAATGCGCATGCCGTGACAGACGGCTTTGCTTCCGCCATCAACGAATGGGTCGCCTCCAAGGCCGCGATGACCGCAGCAGCAGCCGACGGCGTGCTCAATGCCGATCCGGTATTTGTCATCCAGCAATTGCAAAAAAGCGGCGGCTTCTATGTCACCACCTTCGGCAAGGAAGACAAGACTGCCTTCACCTCCAGCGCCGATGGCCTGCCGCCCGGCTACGATCCAACCCAGCGCGCGTGGTATCTGCAGTCGGTGAAAGCCGGCAAGCCGGTCGTGACCAAACCCTATACCGATGTGGCGACCAAGAAACCGATGGTGTCCTTCACCGCCCAGGTGAAAAAGGATGGCGCCATGGTCGGGGTGGTCGCGGCGGCGGTGTTCCTGGACGGCGTGAGCGAAGTGGTGCGCTCGATCCACCCGACCCCGGCCAGCTTCGCCTTTCTGGTTGACCGTGACGGCCTGATGCTGGCGCACCCCGAGGCGCAATGGGTCAACAAGCCGGCCAAGGAATGGAACCCCGAGCTGACCACCGAAAGGCTTAACGCCATTTCAGGCGAAGACAAGTCGATCAAGATGCAATTGAACGGCGCCACCAAGCTGGTGCGCCCGGTACCGATCAAGGGCACCGAATGGACCCTGATCCTGGCCATGGATGAAGCCGACGCCAACGCCGGCATGCGCAACGCCATGCAATCGGCGATCGTGGCGCTGCTGATTGTGGCGCTGGCGGCGGCAGCCATCATGAGCGTGCTCACCACCGCCGTATTCAAACGCCTGTCGCGGGTACGCAATGCCATGGACAGCGTCGCCTCGGGCAATGGCGACCTGACCATGCGCCTGCCGGAAGACGGCGCCGATGAAGTGACCCAGATCTCGCACTCGTTCAACCAGTTCGTCACCAAGATCACGACCATCCTGCTGGACATCCGCAACAGCAGCGATACCGTCAAGGTGTCTTCGGCCGAGATCGCTACCGGCAACCAGGACTTGTCGGCGCGCACCGAGCAACAAGCCGGCGCACTGGAGGAGACGGCCTCGGCGATGGAACAGCTCACCTCCACCGTCAAGCAGAATTCCGACAACGCGCGGCGCGCCAACGAGCTGGCGGCAACCGCCTCCAATATCGCCACCCAGGGCGGGGAAGTGGTGGGCAACGTGGTGGCGACCATGGATGCCATCAACGCCTCTTCGCAAAAGATCGCGGACATCATCGGCGTCATCGACGGCATCGCCTTCCAGACCAATATCCTGGCGCTCAATGCGGCCGTGGAAGCGGCGCGTGCCGGCGAGCAGGGGCGCGGTTTCGCCGTCGTGGCATCGGAAGTGCGCAGCCTGGCCCAGCGCAGCGCCCAGGCCGCCAAGGAGATCAAGGACCTGATCGACACCTCGGTCGCCAAGGTAGCCGACGGCGGCGTACTGGTGGCCAAGGCCGGCCAGACCATGACCGAGATCGTCAGCAGCATCCGCAGCGTCAACACCATCGTCGGCGAAATCGCCAATGCCAGCATCGAGCAAAGCGCCGGCATCGACGAAGTCAACCTGGCCATCACCCACATCGACGAAGGCACACAGCAAAATGCCGCCCTCGTGGAACAGGCGGCGGCGGCAGCGCAATCGCTGCAAGACGAGGCCTCGCGCCTGGCCACCATCGTCGGCGGCTTCAAGATGCACTGAAACCACAATCCATGCACAAGGGGCAACCGCAAGGTTGCCCCGGCCCCCGCCGATCAGCGCGCCGGCAACACGCGCCGCGCCACCGACCACAGTATCAGCAGGAAGGCCAGCAGCCCGAGCCACTGCCCGATGCCGTCGAAAGCGCCCGCCGCCAATGCCAGCGGCGCATCCTTGCCGGTGAAGCCGATCACCGCCGCCAGCAGCACGCCTACCAGGCTCTCGCCCACAATCAGCCCCGACGCCACCAGGATGCCGCGCTGGCGCGGCCTTTCCGCATAGTCGTCAAATTCCTTGCCAACCACGGCGGCGCGCTTGCGCAAGCGTCCATCGATCAGCCATCCCAGCACCGCACCGAAAAACAGCGCCATGCTCACCGTCGGCGGCAGGTAGATGCCGATGCCGACCGCCAATACCGGCAGGCGCGCCACGCCGCCACGGCGTGCCAGCAGCCAATCCACCACGATCAGCACGATGCCCAGCGCCACCCCGATCACCAGCATGGTCCAGTTCAATTCACGGGTGAAGATGCCGGTGGCGATGGCCGTCATCAGCGTGGCCTGCGGCGCAGCCAAGGCCTGCGCTGCGTCCATGCCTTCGCGCGGCAGCGCGCCGGTGAAACCGTAGGCGTTGTAGAGCAGGTTCAATACCGGCGGGATGATGGCCGCACCCACTGCGCAACCGACCAGCAGCGCCACCTGCTGGCGCCAGGGAGTGGCGCCGACCAGTTGGCCGGTCTTGAGGTCCTGCAGGTTGTCGTTGGCGATCGCAGCTACCGCGATGATGGCGGCGGTGACGAACAGTGCGATGGCAATCGCCAGCTTGCTGCCCTGCGGCGTGGCCAGCAATGAGTCGACCGCCCCCGACGCCAGCAGCAGCAGGGACACCAGGATCACCGCGATAATGCCGATGCCGGAAATCGGGCTGGATGACGACCCGATCAGGCCCGCCATGTAGCCGCACGCCGCCGCCACCAGGAAACCGAAGATGAAGGCAAATACCACGGCATACACGATCAGCCCGACGAACAGCGCGGATGACACCGGCGCATCCGACAGGAACGAGGCGAACACCACCGCCAGCAGGGCAATCATGGCCAGGCTGATGGCGATGATCCAGGCCGGCGGCATGTCCCGGTCGGTCCGTTCGCCGCTGCCCTGCTGGCGCCGCGACAGGGTCGACAGCGACACCTTCACGCCGTCCACCATCGGCTTGAACAGCGTCGCCAGCGTCCATACCGCCGCCACGCCGATCATGCCGGCGCCCATGAAACGCACTTGGCTGCTCCAGATGCCGTTGGCGAAAGCGGACAAAGCCGTGCCGGCGTCGCGCGGCGTGACTGCGGTCAGGTAAGGCACGGCGATGCCCCATGCGATCACCAGGCCGATCAGAATAGCGACACCGGAGACGATGCCGATCATGTAACCCGCTCCCACCAGCGCCAGCGAAAATCCCACCGGCAAACGCAGCACCGATGCGCCGGCCGAAAACCACAGGTTCATGTTCTCGGCAAATACCCTGAAACCGCTGGCCGCCAGGCTGAAACCCGCCGACAGCGCGCCGCCGAACAGGATATCGCGCAGGCCGCGCCGGGTTTCCTCGCCGCCATCGGCATCGGCACTGCCCACGCGCAGGATCTCGGCTGCCGCCACGCCTTCGGGGTAAGGCAAATCGCCTTGCACCACCATCACGCGACGCAGCGGGATCGAAAACATCACGCCCAGCATGCCGCCGGCGGCGCAGATCCCCAGCGTCTGCCAGAACGGGAAGCCATGCCAGTGTCCCATCATCACCAGTCCAGGCAGGATGAAGATGATGGCGGAAAGCGTGCCCGCGGCCGATGCCTGGGTTTGCACCATATTGTTTTCAAGGATGTTGGCGCCGCTGAAAAGGCGCAGCACCGCCATCGAGATCACTGCCGCGGGGATCGCCGAAGAAAAGGTCAACCCGACCTTGAGCCCGAGATAGACGTTCGATGCCGTGAACACCACCGTGATCAGGGCCCCCAGCACCATGCCGCGCAAGGTCAGTTCGGGCAGGCCAGTTCCATTGTCATGAGACATGTCGCGATCCTTTATCGATGTGAATCGATTCTTATACCGCAAGAATCGACCTATCACTGTCAGACAAAATCCGATTTTTTCATGGTGATGCCATGCCTTCCCCGACACCCACCGGAACCACGCTGGAGTTTTGCTATGATCCCCTGTTCCGGTCCCGCGGCCACAACTTCATACAACCATGCGCAGATTCCACATCGCTCAGCGCGCCGGCGCGCTGCTTGCCTTCTCGCTGCTCGCCCTGCCTGCCCTGGCGCAGGACGACACCAGCAAAGCACTCAATCCCTATTCTTCCGATGTCAAGAAGGCATTGGCGCCGTTGCCGGGAGAGAATCCACGCCCCGGCCTGGACACCAATGGCAACGAAAACGCCGCCTGCCGCGAATTGCGCCTGAAGATCGAACGCGCACGCAGTACCCCGCCGCCACAATACGACGTTTATCCCGAAGCGCCGCTGCGCGATGGCCGGCGCGACTCCAATTCTGTACCGCTCCCGATCCCGGGCAGCGTCACCGCCTCCACCTCGCGCGGTACCTTCCTCAAGCCCGGCGGCAATGACTATGGCCAGCTCGGCCAACTGGAAACGCGCTATATCAACGAATGCCGCTGATGAACCAACTGCGCCACACAATTCTCCTGCCGGTATTGGCAACCCTGACGCTGGGCGCCTGCTCGCCCAAATACAACTGGCGTGAAAGCAGCGACAACGGCGCGCACTTCGTGGTGCTGCTGCCCGGCAAACCCACCAGCGCGACGCGTACGGTCGACCTCGACGGCCCCAAGGTCGAGATGAGCATGATCGCTACCGAAATCGACGGCACCACTTTCGCGGTCGGCACGGCCGAGCTGGCCGACAATGCCGCCGCCAGCCGCGCGCTGGACGCGATGGGCACGGCCCTGCTCAACAACATCGGCGGCAAGGCCATCGACAGGGCACCTCTGCCGGGCAAGACCGAGGGCTTCTCCCGCACATTGGAGTTGGATGCGCAAGGCATGGCACGCGGCCGCCCGCTACGGCTGGTGGCGCGGCTGGCCTCGAAAGACAGGCGCATCTATCAGGTGTTGATCCTGGGCGACCAGCATGCCGTCACTGAAGAGAATATCGAAACCTTTTTCTCTTCTTTCAAACCAATATGACGCACAACGACGTGTATCCTGCCAGCCGGGCAAGTATGCGTAATGCCTCCCGATCCGGATGAAGGTGGCCACAAAGTGTTACGAACTATTTCAGCCCCTACGTTCGGATGACAAAGGCCCAAACTGGGTAGTATTCTAGGAACTGATCCGGACGGCGACATTGTCCGCAGCCCATTTCCCGATGGCCCGGCGCGGCCTGACAGCGCGCTTGGCCACATTGACAAAATCGTTTTAAATCAAAGACTTCAGAGGAAATATGCTGATCACATTCAAATCAAAAGCGGCCGCCGATGTAGTGATGTACGAGTCGCATGCCAAACCCATCCTGGACATGCTGCACAAGGACGTCGCCCGCGGCGTGATCACGGCAGCCGAATCCGGCGACGCCATCGCCCTGCTGGAAAGGCAAATCACCGCCAGCAAGGCGCATGAAGCGGTCGAAATGCTGGAGCGCGACATCAACGCCCATCACAACGCCAATACCGACGACCACAATCACGAAAAGATCGAGCCGGTGAGCTTCTCGGCGCGCGCCTACCCGCTGCTGGACATGCTGCGCGAAGCCAAGAAGGGCGATTACGACATCCTGTGGGGCGTCTGAGCTTTCCGTCTTGAGCGACGATGCGCCGACGGTTTCGCCGGCGCAAAAACAAACGGCTGCCGCAGTCATCCACTGCGACAGCCGTTTTGCATTTGGAACCGGGATTTCCCGCCGGCTTTATTTCCGCCCGCGCAATTCGGTGAGGTAATACAGCAGCGCCACAAACGGGAAGGCAAACCCCATCCAGGCCACGCCGGTCCAGCCGGTTTGCGCATACATCCAGCCGCCCAGTGCGGAACCAACCGCGCCGCCGGCGAAGAAGGTAGCCATGAACAAGCCGTTCAGCCGGCTGCGGATCTCGCCGCCAAGCGCATAGATGGCGCGCTGGCTCAGGACCAGATTGGCCGATACCGCAAAGTCCAGCAGGATCGCCGCCAGCAGCAACATGGCCAGCGAAAAATCGCGTCCGCCATGCATCAGGAGCGGCAGCAAAAAAGACAGCGCCCCGCACAGCAAGGCCACGCCAGTGGCCGGACGGCTCCAGCCGCGGTCGGCCATGCGCCCGGCAACCGGTGCGGCGATCACGCCAATCACGCCGGCGAAGGCGAACAGGGCGATGCCCTTTTGCGACATGCCGAATTCAGGGCTGGCCAGCCACAATGGCGAAGCGGTCCAGAACAGGCTGAACGATGCGAACAGCATGGCATGGTAGAGGGCGCGGCGGCGCAATATCGGCGTTGTCTTCACCAGCGTCCACATCGAACCCAGCAGGGCGCCGTAGTGCATGCCGGCAGGCGGGCGGCGCTGCGGCAGGTAGCGCGACAGCACCACGGTCAGCATGGCCACCAGGGCTGCCGACAGGCCAAAGATGGTATGCCATCCGAACAAGTCGGCCACCAGGCTGGCCAATGGGCGGGCCAGCAAAATACCGAGCAACAAGCCGCTCATGACACTGCCCACCGCACGCCCGCGGGTATGCGGCAGCGAGAAGTGGGCCGCATAGGGCACCAGCACCTGGGCGCCCACCGACGACAAGCCGATGACCAGCACCGACACCAGCAACTGCGTGGCGCTCTGCGCGAAGGCCGCTCCCACCAAACCAAGGCAGGTCGCCACCAGCCCGGTCAGAACCAGCTTGCGGTTCTCGAACAGGTCGCCCATCGGTACGATGAACAGCAGGCCCAGGCCGTATCCGATCTGCGTCAGCGTCACGATCAGGCCGGCAGCGGCGGGCGAGATCCCGGTCGCGCGGCTGATCGGGCCGATCAGCGGCTGGGCGTAATAAAGGTTGGCGACGATGATGCCGCAGGCGGCGGCCAGCAGTATCACCATCCAGCGGGGAATATCCTGTTGCGGCGCGGTATCTGCCGTGGCGGCTTGCATATTGTCTGATTTCCTTGGCGTGTGGCGTCCGGGTTTCCGGGAGGCAGCCACTTTAGCGGAACTCGTACATTCCTGCCGGAGAGATCCCGAACGGTTCTCACGCTTGCCGCCACCGCACCCGCTACAATGCAGGTCTTCCGAATCCCGCCTGCCCGCCATGAATGCACTCGGCATCACCGACTTCAGCCTGTTCTGCCTGGCCGTTTTCCTGCTGAACCTGACGCCTGGGCCCGACACCGCCTACATCATCGGCCGCAGCGTGGCGCAGGGCCGCGCCGCCGGAGTAGTGTCGGCGCTGGGGATCTCTTTCGGCTGCTGCTTTCACACGCTGGCCTCGGCATTCGGCCTGTCGGCGCTGCTGGCGGCCTCCGCCACCGCTTTCCTGGCGATCAAGCTGGCCGGCGGCCTTTACCTGATCTACCTCGGCATCAGACTGGTCTGGCAAAAAGAGACGGCCGGCAACACCAGTGTGCCGCGTCCGGCGCCGCTGTCCCTGCCCGCCGTTTTCTGGCAGGCCACCCTGACCAATGTGACCAATCCCAAGGTCATCCTGTTTTTCCTGTCCTTTTTCCCGCAATTCGTGGCCCGCGATGCGCCGCGCCAGGCACTGGCCTTCCTGGTGCTGGGCATGGCGTTCATCACGCTGTCCACGCTATGGAATAGCTTCACCGCGCTGGTCGCTGGTACACTGGCGGCCCGCGCCGGCCGCCGGCCACAGTTCAAACGCTGGGCCGAACGTATCGTCGGTAGCGCTTTCGTGGCCTTGGGCATCCGCCTGGCCCTCAGCAAGAGTTGACGTGATCCAAATTTCCCTTATTTCCCCGTCGGCCAAGGCCGATTCGCTGGCTTACCAGTTGGCCTACGCCGCCCAGGCAGTCGCCGGCGTGCGTGCCGGCACCGCGCTGCCGCAGGCGCTGGCCCAGATTTTTGCCCGCATCGACAAGCAGCCGCAGGCGCGCGGCGCGATCCAGGACATCAGCTACCGCGCCATGCGCCGCCTCGGCATCAGCGATGCCCTGCTGGCGCTGCTGGCCAACAAGCCGCCGCAGCCAGAGGTATTGCGTGGCCTGCTCGATTGCGCGCTGGCGCTGCTGGTGGATGAAGACGAGGCCGGCTACGACAGCTTCACCGTGGTCGACCAGGCGGTCGAAGCGGCAGCCATCAGCCCGGACATGAGCTTCGCCAAGGGCGTAGTCAACGCCATCCTGCGCCGCTTCCTGCGCGAGCGTGCGAACCTGATGCCGCTGGCCGTCAAGACCCCGCCCGGCACCTGGAATTACCCGACCTGGTGGATCGACCGCATGAAAGCTGCCTATCCCGAGGACTGGCAGCGCATCCTGCATACCGGCAACCAGGCGCCGCCGCTGACGCTGCGCGTGAACCGCCGCCAATCCACGGTTGAACAATATCTCGCGTCGCTGGCCGCGGCCGGCATGCCCGGCCGTCAGGTCGGCCCATCGGCAGTGCGCCTGGACAAGCCGGTGCCGGTACAACAGATCCCCGGCTTCGCCGAGGGCGTGGTGTCGGTGCAGGATGCCGCTGCTCAGCTGGCTGCGCCACTGCTGGAAGTGGCCGACGGCATGCGCGTGCTGGACGCCTGCGCCGCCCCCGGCGGCAAGACCGGCCATCTGCTGGAGCTGGCCGACATCGAACTGGAAGCGCTGGACCACGATCCGCGCCGCCTGACTCGCATTGATGAGAACCTGCAACGCCTGGGCCTGCGCGCCAAGCTCATCGCCGGCGACGCCCGCCAGGGCGCACAAGGCGGCGGCTGGTGGGATGGCCGGCCTTTCGACCGCATCCTGGCCGACGTGCCTTGCACCGCCTCGGGCATCGTACGGCGCCACCCCGATATCCGCTGGCTGCGCCGCAAGACCGACACCGCACAGCTTGCAACACTTTCTGCGCAAATTTTAGACAACCTTTGGCAGATGCTTGGGCCGGATGGTAAATTGCTGCTCGTAACATGCTCGCTGTGGCCGCAAGAATCGGAGCAGCAGGCACTTGCCTTCGCGCAAAGAAACAATGCCATACGACTGCCAGCCCCAGGCCAACTGTTGCCGACTGCCAGCGCAGAAACCGACCACGATGGCCTGTTTTACGCGCTGTTCCAAAAAACTGGTGCATGAATTTGACGCAATCGGCCCTTCTTCTCTTTAGCTCGCAATGCGGCCTGCGCCGGGTCTGTGGCGGCGCGCATCCGCAATCGCCTCGCCCGCTCGGCCGCTGGCTGCGGCTGGCGCTGGCAGCACTGGCGGCGGTGATGATGCTGCTGGCCACGATGCCGGCCCGGGCCGCCGAAATCACCATTACGCAAGCCTCGATCGAACCCAGCGCCGAAGGCCACCGGCTGTCGCTGGCCTATTCGTTCGAATTGAACCGCGGCCTGGAAGATGCGCTCACGCGCGGCGTGCCGCTGTATTTCACGACCGAAGTGCAGATAACGCGCCGCCGCTGGTATTGGTTCGACGAGACCAACGTCTCGGCCACCCGCACCGTGCGCATCTCCTATAATGTCCTGACCCGCCAGTACCACACCGCCATCAGCGGCCAGCTGCAGCAAAGCTTTTCCAACCTGGAAGACGCCATGGCGCTGATCCGCCGGCCGCCGCGCTGGATCATCGCCGACAGCGATACGCTCAAGTCCGGCGATATCTACAACGTGGGCGTGCGCATGCGGCTGGACGTGGCGCAGCTGCCCAAGCCGTTCCAGGTGAACGCGCTCAACAACAGCGACTGGCGCCTGTCTTCCGACTGGATCGAATTCACCTACAAACCCGAATGAGCCGCACCTTACGCTATCTGCTGGTGGTCGGCGGGGGCGTCATCAGCATCCTGCTGTTCCTGCTGGCTTCGGCTTCCGAAAACTCCGCCCTGTTCGAGCAGCACTACCCGTGGCTGCTGTTCCTGAACGGCCTGGCCGCGATCTCGCTGCTGGGCCTGGTACTGCTGCTGCTGACCCGTCTTTACAAGCGCTACCGGCGCGGCAAATTCGGCTCCAAACTGTTGGCGCGGCTGGTGCTGATGTTCGCGCTGATCGGCATCCTGCCCGGCGCGGTGATCTACCTGATGTCGGTGCAATTCGTGTCGCGTTCGATCGAATCCTGGTTCGACGTGCGCATGGAAGCGGCGCTGGAGTCCGGCCTCAACCTGGGCCGCAACGCGCTCGACTCATCGCTGTCGGACCTGTCCTCGCGGGCGCGCAGCATGGCGCAGGAGCTGTCGGACATGAGCGAGTCCGAGCAAGTGACCTACTTTTCGCGCCTGCGCGACCAGAACATCGAGATCACCATCGTCAACGGCAGCGGGCAGGTGGTCAGCACGGTCGGCGGCGCCATCGGTTCGCTCACGCCGGTGCTGCCCAGCGCCCAGGCGATGCGCCAGGCCCGCATCTCGCGCGGCTTCGCCGCAGTGGAAAGCGACGACTCGCGTCCGCCCAGCGGCGAATCCGATTCCGACGCCAACCTGCGGCTGCATGTGGTGGTGCTGATTCCCGGCTCCAGCAAGGGGCTTTCACTGCAGAACGACACCCGCTACCTGCAGATCCTGCAACCGGTGCCGGATTACCTGGCGACCAACGCCGAAACCCTGCGCGTAGCCTACAGCGAATATCAGCAGCGTTCGGTCTCCCGCTCCGGCCTGCGCAAGATCTACCTGGTGACGCTCACGCTCACGCTGCTGCTGGCCATCTTCGCGGCCATCGCCAGCGCCTTCCTGATCGCCAGCGACCTGGCCAAACCGCTGCTGCTGCTGGCCGAAGGCACCAAGGCGGTGGCCGAAGGCAACCTGTCGCCGCGGCCCATCGTCAGTACGTCCGACGAACTGGGCACGCTCACGCAATCGTTCAACACCATGACGCGCCAGCTGCTGGAAGCGCGCACCTCGGTGGAACAGAACCGCGCCGAGCTCGAAAACGCCAAGGCCTACCTGGAATCGGTGCTGGCCAACATGTCGGCCGGCGTGATCGTGCTGGACGGCCAGTTCAACATCGTCAGCAGCAACGACTCGGTGCCGCGCATCCTGGGCTACGATTTCTCGGGCGATATCGGCACTCCGCTGCAGACCATCGAAGGCCAGGCGCTGTTCGCCCAGGCCATCATCCGCGCCTTCTCCGAGCAACGCGCCCAGCAAAGCACCGAAGCACCGCACGACGCCCTGCACTGGCAGCGCCAGATCGAACTGCCGCGCCAGCCCGGTACCGCGTTCGACGGCGAGAACGACCCGGGCAACGCCGGCAAGCCGGACCAGGACAAGATCACGCTGTTCGCGCGCGGCTCGCACCTGCCGGTGGAAAACGGCGTGGGCTACGTGGTGGTGTTCGACGATATCAGCAACGTGATCTCGGCCCAGCGCTCGATCGCGTGGGGCGAGGTGGCGCGCCGCCTGGCGCACGAGATCAAGAACCCGCTGACGCCGATCCAGCTCTCGGCCGAGCGCCTGCAGCACCGCCTGTCGGACAAGCTCATGCCCAACGACGCCGCGATCCTGGAAAAAGGCACCACCACCATCGTCAACCAGGTCACCGCCATGAAGCGCATGGTCGACGACTTCCGCGACTACGCCAAGACGCCGCCCGCCAAACCGGTGGCGCTGGACCTGAACGAACTGATCGAGGAAATCCTCAACCTCTACCTTGCCGGCGACGGCCGCGACGCGATCCATCCGCGCCTGGCGCCGGACATGGCCAAGGTAATGGGCGACGCCACCCAACTGCGCCAGGTCATCCATAACCTGCTGCAAAACGCGCAGGATGCGGTGGGCGACGATGACCAGCAGGCGCCGCGCATCGACCTGGTCACCGAGCAGATCGAGATCGCCGGCGCCGACGGTGCGCGCCGACCGGCAGTGCGCCTGTCCATCATGGACAATGGCCCCGGCTTTTCACCCAAGATCCTGGCGCGCGCCTTCGAACCTTACGTCACGTCCAAACCAAAAGGCACCGGTCTGGGACTCGCCATGGTCAAGAAAATCGTCGAGGAACACGGCGGAAGAATCGATATCCAGAATCGCACTGACAGCAGGGGCGCAAAAATAGTAATTTTGCTGGTAAAGTTAGCACCTATTGATTAAGACTCAAGATTCGAATGCGGCGCCCCGGGGGAATCGGCAATTCATCGCAGCCTGCCCGCCGGGAACAAGATCGATAACTTGGACAATGAACTAGCAACGAGGAAAGCAGCACATGGCAAACATCCTGGTCGTCGATGACGAAATGGGTATCCGCGAATTGCTCTCAGAAATTCTGGGCGATGAGGGACATGTCGTGGCCACCGCGGAGAACGCGCAGCAAGCGCGTGAGCTGCGCCAAAACAGCGTGCCCGACCTCGTGCTGCTGGATATCTGGATGCCCGACACCGATGGCGTCACCCTCCTGAAGGAGTGGCAGCGCGACGGACTGCTGACGATGCCCGTGATCATGATGTCCGGGCACGCCACCATCGACACCGCCGTCGAGGCCACCCGCATCGGCGCACTCAACTTCCTGGAAAAGCCGATCGCGCTGCAAAAGCTGCTCAAGGCAGTCCAGCAGGGGCTTTCGCACAGCCGCGAACCGGTGCGCCCGGCCAGCTACCGTCCGGCCCCGGTCGCCACTGTCGCCAACGGCAGCACCGAGAGCCTGCACGCAGCCGACCACGCCGCCCCGATCGCCAGCTACGCCCCTGCCCTGGGCGGCGACTCGCTGCACCATGGCATGCCGGCCGCTTCGCCTTACAACCAGGTAGCCGACAATGCCGCCAACATCTCTTTCGACCTGCCGCTGCGCGAAGCGCGCGATGCCTTCGAACGCGCCTATTTCGAATACCACCTGGTCCGCGAAAACGGCAGCATGACGCGCGTGGCCGAACGCACCGGGCTGGAACGCACCCACCTCTACCGTAAGTTGAAACAACTGGGCGTGGAACCCGGCAAGCTGGCCAAGAAGAACCATTGAACGCGGCCCTGCCGTCCGAGAGGTCCGGCACCAGCAAACAGGACCGCTTGGCGGTCCTGTTTGCTTTCATGGCGTGCTATTCGAAGACACTCCCCTCCCCATATCCATTTCAGCCACTCCGCAAGTTTCTTTTCAGGACTCAGAATTTTCCTGATTTCCATTTCCCCTGGCTGGTTGCATCCTGCAAACAAGCACCTTGCGAGTTGCACCGGGGTCACGAATGCATCGCGTGAAAAAGGACGGTAGTTTTACGGTATCTCCCGGTCATCGAACCTGAAGGGGATGGCCTGGCTGGGCCGGAAGCGTTCTGCAATGGCGAGGGGCGGCAGGTTCACGAATTTGTTTGCGTTCCGGCAACGTCATTCCGGCGATGAACTTCCGCCAAACGGTTACATCTACTCATGTAATTCCGTCGTCCGCAACGGCCGCACGGTTGCTGCAACAGACAAGGGGTGCAGCCGGGGCATCAAAGTTTTAGGCAAAAATGCCGTAACCAGACTCAGGGGTGCGCGAAAACGTTGCTCCCGGAGGTACGCAGCAAGATAGCAATAATGCATCACCGCCCTCAGGGCTTGCTCTTGAAATTCCCAGTGAAGACGCCACTTCCTTTTCGAAGCAGTATTCCAGCATAAGGAGTCACTATGAATCTCATCTACAACAGTGAACAGTACAGCGTCGTCGAATTCGGTGCCGATACCGACCATGAAGCCCTGCGTTTTGGCGGCTACGAGATCATGGACAAATCGGGCCAGCGGGAAATCTACATCGACGGCCCCGCCGCAGAACTGTTCCGCAAGGATGTGCAAGAGCTCATCGCCAGCGAACCGACGATGGAAGACATCGACACCTTCCTGAGCCGCTACGACGTGATGATGCGCCACCCGATGACGCTGCATTAAGCCCTCCGTCCCCAGCAGGATAAGAACGCCGCGCCCTCCAGCGCGGCGTTTTTTCTTCCGCTACCGTCGGCTGAAATAATGCCGAACAGGCCCTAGAATTGCGCTTTCATCTTCTTTTCCGCAGTCCGTGAACTCCTCCCCCATCAGCAGCGCGCAAACCGGCGTGCACGAACAACTTGCCGATCTCGTTACGCGCCATGCCTCGCACCCATTCCGCAAACCTGTGACCGACTACAACCGCCGCGCCTTCGACCACAGCATGGCCGCCTGGCGGGCGGCCGGCGAACCGCCGCTGATCCTCGATACCGGCTGCGGCGTGGGACTATCAACGCTGAACCTGGCCGTGCAATACCCCGACCACTTCGTGATCGGCATCGACCAGTCGGCCGACCGCCTGGCGCGCAACACGCATTGGGAAGGCCCGGAACCCGGCAACCTGTGTTTCGTGCGGGCCGACCTGGTCGACTACTGGCGCCTGGCGATGGATGCCGGCTGGCGCCCCGCACGCCACTACCTGCTCTATCCCAACCCCTGGCCCAAGATCGGCCACCTCGCGCGACGCTGGCACGGCCACGCCGTATTCCCGTCCATCCTCCAGCTGGGCGGCCATATCGAGTGCCGCAGCAACTGGCGCATCTACGTCGAGGAATTCGCCGCCGCGCTGAACCAGTTGAGCGGCCTGGACGCCGCCGCCGAACCCTACGCCACCGACGCCCCCATCACGCCCTTCGAACGCAAGTACCTCGCCTCCGGCCATACGCTGTGGCGCTGCCGCGCCGACCTCGGCATGGACGGCCTGAGCAAGGCCAGGGCCGCATCGGCCTGACGCGGTATCATCTCGTTTTCCCAGCCGTCGGCCGTGCCGCATCGGACGATTCCGGCGCAATGCGATTACCCATGACAACAACGACCAACCCGCCAACGTCCGCCCTGCACACATTCCCTTTTCCACAACGCCGCACCGCCCGGCCATGAGCCTCATCGTGATCGGCCTGGTGCTGGCCGCAGCCCTGTTGCATGCATCGTGGAATGCCTTGCTCAAGAGCAGCGCCGACCGCCTGGCATCGCTGTCGCTGATGACCATCGGCGCCGGCATCGCCGCCATCCCGCTGGTGCTGTGGCGCCCCCTGCCCGATCCGGCCAGCTGGTTCTGCATCATCCTCTCCGGCATCCTGCATACCGGCTACAACCTGTTCCTGATCCGTGCCTACAAGATCGGCGACTTCGGCCAGTCCTACCCCATCGCGCGCGGCTCCTCGCCGCTGCTGGTGGCGCTGGGCGCGGCGGTTTTCGCCGGCGAGCAATTGGGCATCTATACCGCGATCGGCATCGCGCTGGTCTCCGTGGGCATCGTCAGCCTGGCCAACCTGCGCAGCATCGGCAACCGCGAACACCTGTCCGCACCGGCAGCCGCCTTCGCCACCGGCGCCTTCATCGCGGCCTACACCGTCACCGACGGCATCGGCGCGCGCCAGGCCGGCGACTCGATTTCCTATGCCGGCTGGCTGTTCGTGCTCGACAGCATTCCGCTGGCGCTGATCTACCTCTACAAGCATCGCCGTTCGCCCATCGCCCTGGGCGAGCGCGACACCTGGCTCAGCCTGTTCGGCGGCGTGATGTCGCTGCTGGCCTACGGCATCGTCATCTGGGCCGTCACGCTGGCGCCGATGGGCATGGTCTCGGCGCTGCGCGAAACCTCGGTGCTGTTCGCGCTGCTGATCGGCTGGATCTTCCTGGGCGAAAAATTGACGCTGCGGCGGGTCCTGTCTTGCGTGGTGATCGCGGCAGGCGCGGTGGTGCTGGGCATGCGGCATTAAAAGCGGCTTGCTGCCGCCCGGCACGAATGCAGTTGGCCCGAGGGATTTACTCCACCGGTAGAGCCCGGGGAGCATCAAGACGAAAGATGCTGACCAACCCCTGAAGGCCGGAAGCCTGCTCCTGCAGCGAATGCGCGGCGGCAGCGGCTTGCTCCACCAGCGCCGCATTCCGCTGGGTCATATCGTCGATCTGGATGATCGCTTCATTGACCTGCTCGATGCCGCCACTCTGCTCGCGATTGGCATGGGTGATTTCGGTCATTACCTCCGTCACACGTCTGATGCTGGCGACGATATCCTGCATGGTGCTGCCGGCCTGCCCGACCAGCCTGCTGCCGTTCTCGACCTTGCCGACAGAGTCGCCGATCAGCACCTTGATTTCTTTCGCGGCGGACGCCGAGCGCTGGGCAAGCGTTCTCACCTCGGATGCGACCACCGCAAAACCGCGCCCCTGCTCACCCGCACGCGCGGCTTCCACCGCCGCATTCAAGGCCAGGATATTGGTCTGGAAGGCGATGCCGTCGATCACGCTGACGATGTCGGCCACCTTTTGCGAAGAGGCATTGATCGACTGCATGGTGTCCACCACTTGCGACACGATCTCGCCGCCCTGCACCGCCACGCTGGACGCTGCCGATGCCAGCGCGTTGGCCTGCTGGGCATTTTCGGCGTTGTGCTTGACAGTGGCGTTCAACTGTTCCATCGACGAGGCAGTCTCTTCCAGCGCGCCGGCCTGCTGCTCGGTGCGCGAAGACAAATCGAGGTTGCCGCGGGCAATCTCGGTTGAAGCGGTTGTGATGGTATCTGCGCCTGTGCGCACCTGCGATACGATCGCCGCCAGCTTGTCGCGCATGGCTTTCATGGCGGCCATCAGGCTGCCCTGGTCGCCCTCCCGCAAGGCAATCTCCATGGCCAAGTCGCCCTCTGCAATCCGGCTGGCAATACGTGCAGCGTCATCGGGCTCGCCGCCCAGTTTGCGCAGCAGATGGCGGGTGATCCAGAAAGCCGCCAAACCGGCCGTGACAACACCCATGGCGCTGATGACCAGCATCAGCAAACGCGCCTCGGCGTAAGCCCTGGCGCTGGTTGCCGCCGCCTCCTGGTTGAGCTTGTCTTCGAGCAGAGCCAATGCCTTGAGTTCGGCTTGCCATGCCTTCTGCACCGGCAGATATTGCGACTTCAAGAATTCCACCAGCTCATAGGACTCGCTCTGCTGGCGGATATCGATACCTTCCGCGATCACCTTGCGGGCGTTATCCGCCAGTTTGGCAATCCTGGCGAACGCTGCCTTTTCTTCGGCAGTGGTGCCAGGAAAAGCATCGAACAACTGCTGCAGATCCGCTGCGGCTTTCTGGTATTGACCGGCTTGTTCGACGATGTAGGCGGTCTCGCGCTCGACGTCTTCGTTTGATGCCGGCAACATCAGGTTGCGCAACGAAATGGAGCGCTCGGCGACGGTGTCGAGCATGGTCTTGACCAGCGCGCTTTGCGGGTTCTTCACCTCGACCACGGTATTGAAACGCGACTGCACCTGGTGCATGTTGTAGATACCGAACGCGGTGACCAGCGCCAGCAGCGCGATGACCCAGGCAAATCCAAGGCCCAGGCGTACGCCGACCTTTGCCCGTGATGGCATGGCTGTCTCCTCCGATGATTGTGCGGAATACGGCAGAACCACCTTATTGCGGATGGTTTCTGGTTTGAAAACTGCTTAGAGAACGTGCCCCAGGAATTCCCGGGTACGCGCATCCTTCGGCGAATCGAAGAATTCAGCCGGCGCACCGTGCTCGACGATGAGCCCCTTGTCGGTGAAGTAGACCTGATGGGCCACTTCGCGGGCAAAGCGCATTTCGTGCGTGACGAGGATACAAGTCATGCCCTCTTCAACCAGCTCGCGGATGGTCGCCAGCACTTCCTTCACCGTTTCCGGATCGAGCGCTGCCGTCACTTCGTCGAACAGCATCACGCTGGGGCGCATGGCCAGCGCACGGGCAATCGCCACACGCTGCTGCTGGCCGCCGGAGAGATGGCCGGGATAGGCCTTCTCCTTGCCGGTCAGGCGGACTTTTTCCAGCAGCTTGTTGGCGCGCTCGCGCACCTCTTCCGCATCCTGCTTGAGCACCTGCGTGGGCGCCAGCATGATGTTTTCCAGTACCGTCATGTGCGGGAAGAGGTTGTATTGCTGGAACACCATGCAGACATCCTTGCGCAAGGCGATGCGGTCTTCGTTGGTGCGCAGGGCGTGCACGGCGTGGCCGGCGGCCTCGATCTTGCCGCCGTCTGCCGCCACCAGGCCGTTGATGCAGCGCAAGAGCGTGGACTTGCCCGAGCCCGACGGGCCGATCAGCGCCACCGCCTCGCCCTTGTTGACGGTCATCGACACGCCGCGCAGCACCTGGTTGTCGCCGAATGCCTTGGTAACGTCGCTGACCTGGACGATCGGGCCTTGTAGATTCATGTTCATTATTTGTCTCCTGTTATCTGTATCTTGTCCGTACCGGCGCCATCCTCGGGATCAGACAATGGCGTAGCGCTTTTCCAGCGACCGCGTCCACTTGGCAATCGGCGCGCAGTAGGCAAAGAAAAGCACCAGCAGCAACCCATACACCGGCATCAGCAAGGCCGGGCTGTTTTCCGCCGACAGCACCGAGCGCGCCACGGTCACGCTGTCTTCCACGCCGACGATCGATACCAGGGGCGTCGCCATCATCAGCACGGCATAGGCGTTCATCCACGGCGGCACCATGCGCTTGACGGCTTGCGGCAGGATGACCAGCTTCAAGGTCTGCCAACGGCTCAGCGCCAGCGCATCGGCGGCCTCCCATTGTCCCGACTGCAAGGACTGGATACCGCCGCGCACCACTTCCGAGACATTGCCCATGACCGGCAAGGTCAGGCCGATGATGCCCTTGACCCAGCCCGGGAACGGCACCGAAATACCGAATACGCTGAACTGGTTGGGCAACAGCATCACGCAGAAGAACAGCAGCACCAGCCAGGGCGCATTGCGGAAGAACTGCGTCGTCCAGCTGGAGAACTTGCGCGTCAGGCCCGCCTGTGCGATCTGGCCGATACCCAATACGGCGCCGAGTACCGTGCCCAGCGCCATCGACGCAAAGCTGATGCCCACGTCTACGGCAAACCCCTTGAGCAGCAGCGGAATCCACTTCACCAGTGCGGTCACCGAGGCTTCGCCGGTGCTGGCCAGTGCCGGTGCACAAGCCGCCATGCCAATGGCCGCGAGGAGCCATGTCGATTTCAAAGAATTGGCAGATTTCATGCTCGCCCCCATCCCGGCACTGCGGTGACTTGTTCGATCTTGTGCATCATCCAGGTGAAGGCACCGATGACCACCATGTAAAACACCAGAAGCACCACCATCATTTCCATGGCGTTCAGGCTTTCCGACCAGATTTGCGACGAGGCATAAAGCAGCTCGGGTACGGCGATCGCAAAGGCATTGGTGGTGGTCTTGATCAGGTTGACCAGATTGTTGTTGAGGCCCGCCAGGCTGATACGCACCGCCAGCGGCAACACCACCATGCGGAAGATCTGGCGCTGGTTCATGCCCAGCGCATCGGCTGCTTCGATCGTCGATCTGGGCACCGCTTCGATGCCGGAACGAAAAATCTCCACATTGAACGCGCCGGCGTACAGCGTGAGCGAAGCAATCGCCCAGGTGACGTTGCCCAGCAGCGGCTGCGACTGGCCGGCCAATGATCCCAGCGCTGGGCCGAGTGCGAAGTAGAAGAAATACAGCTGCACCAGCGGCGGCGTATTGCGGAACAACTGCACATAGCCATCCACGATGCGCCGCGTGGCCTTCCCGCCCACGAACTGCAGATAGGCGCCAATGGCGCCTACCGCCAGGCTGCCGATGATCGATGCCAGCGACAGCCAGACGGTGTACTGGATCCCTTGCAGGAATTGCGCCTGGTCGTAACTGTCGTAGAAGATGGAAAAATTGAGGTGGTGCGTGGCATTCAATTGCCTGAAGAATTCGGCGACATCCATTACGTCTCCTGCAATGCGGGTTGTCCCAGCAGGCCATGTACGTCCTGTAACTGGTCAACCTGGTGAATCGTCTCCCACAACGCTCTGGCGGCGTCCTCTGCCAGCAGCGGCGCGGTGCAGTCGATGAACTTCTGCAACAGGCGCACGTCGCCGGCGGGGTTTTGCGGCATTCCGAGTGCGGCCAGCACCGTCTTGACGACAATGCGGCCATCATGCAGACAGATTTCCACGCGCGACGCCTCCGGGCAAGCCTCCGCTTCAGCGGCCGGCACAAGGTTCGCATCGGCCTGCAGCCGGATGCGCTGCATCAGCTGCACAAGCGCCGGATCGGCAAGCGCCGCTGCGCTGAGGTGCTGCCTGCCCACGTCGCCATGCAGCAGCTTGCAGCCGATGGCAAAGGACATCGAGAACTGCGCCTGGTTTGGCATCACCGGTGCGGTGTATGGCAGGCAAGCCGCCACCAGGCCCGTACCGTCACATTGCACCGATGCGACATCGGCAGCGGTGAAGCCATGTTCTTCCATCAGCATGCCGGTTGCATCGATGGCGGCTTGCGTGGCCGAACACAGCGGATGCAATTTGTAGGCGATACCGGGATCGACCAGCGAAAAACGTTTGCCCAGCGCATCGATGGCATCCAGCTTCAGTACGCCGCCATTGAGCGTGTCGGCAAAGCCGCGGCGGCGGCCGAAGATATTCGGTTGCACGTCCACACCTGCCGCCACTGCATCGACGGCCTCAATTCCCAGTTTGGCCGCCATGCCGCAGAGATACGGCTTGCCGGTACTGCCATGGATAGCGCGCAAGCCCAGCGGCATGTTGGCCGCCAGGCTGATGGCGTCGGCAATCTGCGCGGCGGACAGTTTGCGCAGCTTGGCCACGCCGGCAGCTGCACCGATGACGCCCAGCGTCGTCGTGGTCCAGTGGCCTCGCTCGTACAGGCTGTCAGTCAAGGCAAGGCCGAGCGCATATTCAACTTCCACGCCGGCGACGAATGCTTCCAGAAATTGCGCGCCGGTAGCGCCCACTTCCTGCGCCACTGCCAGCACGGCCGGCAAAACCACAGCGGTACCGTGGACGATGCCGGCATAGCTGGTGTCATCAAAATCCCAGGCATGGCAGGCGGCGCCGTTACGCAATGCGGCCGATGCCGCATCCACATGCGCAGTATCGCCTGCGACGCCACAGGCGCCGGCATGTTGCGGCAACCTTGCCACCGCTTGCGCCACTGCGCTGCGCGTGCCGGCCAGCATCACACCGATGCCATCGGCAATGCAGTCGCGCGCCACGCGCCGTGCATCCGCCGGGATACCGGCCAGCGACAGCGCAGCTACCCACTGCGCCAGCGCCTGCCCGGCATCCCTTGCATCATTGACTGCGATACTCATTTAGCGCCTGCCTTGGTTTGCATCTCCTTCAGGAAATCGGTTTGCGGCAGGTTCCATTTCTTCTCTTCGGCGACCAGGAAGCCGGTGCGGTGCCACTCATTGACGGTCTGGCGTACGAAGTCGCCGTAGGCGCCGTTGAGTTCATTGAGCGGTACGGCAATGGCCCACAGTTGCAGGTCTTCCACCGGCAACGGGGCTTCATAGTCGGCCCACTTGGCGTCGCCACTGGCGGTAATGGAGGCCAGCAGCGTGCTGTCTTGCACGAAGCCGATACACGATCCGGTCAGCAGCGCGTTGAGCGCTTCCACATTGCCAGGGAAGGCAACAATCCTGGCGCCGTACTTTTGCGCCACGGGGCGGTTGTAGTAGGCGCCCTGCGTACCGCAGATTTCCTTGTCCTTCAGGTCAGTCCACTTCTTGATGTTGGCGCTCTTGCGCACCAGCAGGCTGGTACCGCCGGCGTAGTAGAACGGCTCGATGACGCCGACCACCTTGCGGCGCTGGTCATTGACCGACATGGTGGCGATCATCAGGTCGATGCGCCCCTGCTGCAGGAATTCAATCCGGTTGGCCGTCTGCACCGGCACCAGCTCCAGCTTGACCTTCAGGCGCTTGGCCAGGTCCGCGGCCAGATCCGGCTCCAGACCGACAACCTTGCCGCTCGGATCCAGATGGCCGAATGGACGGTAGTCGGTCTTGACGCCTACACGCAGCAAGCCTTCGGACTTGATGCGGTCCAGCGTCGGCGTCTGTGCCTGGACGCCTGCCATCATGGCCAGTCCGGCCGCTGCCGTGATCACGCTCAGTATCAGTTTTTTCATGTTCGTCTCCTCAAGTGGTTGTTGGTCTTTATAGGTCTGGCTGCTCAGGCGTCTAACGCGGTTGACTCCCTTGTCAGCCTGATCGCTTCATCCCGGCTCAGGATGCCGCGCTCTTCGAAAACGTCGATCAGCGTGCGGCCTTCGCTGGCAGCCTGGCGCACGATCTTGCTGACCTGCGCATAGCCCAGTTTCGGAATCAGCGCGGTGGCAATCGCCGTCGAGTCCAGCAAATGGCGCTCGTTGACCTGTTCGCTGGCCTGCAGGCCGCTGATGCATTTTTCGCGGAACAGGCGGATGCCATTGGTCAGCAGATGGATCGAGTCGTACAGGCGATCCGCCACGACCGGCTCGAAGTGGTTGATCTCCAGCTGGCCGCCCTGGTTGGCCTGGGCGATACAAACGTCGTTGCCGACCACGGCATAGCCGATCTGCATCATGCTCATGGGCAGCACCGGGTTGATCTTGCCCGGCATGATGGAGGAACCCGCCTGCACCGCCGGCAGCTCCAGTTCGCCGAGACCGCCGTTGGGGCCGGAGGATAACAGGATCAGGTCGGAGGCAATCTTGGCGATGGAGGTCGCGCAAGTGCGTAGCTCGCCCGAGACGCGCGTGAAGGTGTCGAGGTTCTGCATGGCGTCGAAGGCATCATCGGCCGGCACGAACGGCACGCCGGTGACGCCGGACAGGTGTGCATACACGCTGGCCTTGTAGCCACGCGGCGCGCCAAAGCCGGTGCCGATGGCGGTGCCGCCCAGCGGCAGCACGCGCAGCTCATCGCGTACGGCCCTGACCTTTTCGCCCAGGCGGGCAGCCAGTGCGGCATAGCCGCCGAACGTTTGTCCAAGCAGCATCGGCTGCGCATCCTGGAAGCAGGTGCGGCCCAGATGCAGCACGTCCTTGAATTGCTCCGCCTTGGCTTGCAGGCTGGCGGCAAATGCGTCGAGTTCGTCGGCCAGGGGTGCCAGCAAGGCATAGGCGGCGATCTTCATCGCAGCGGGATAGACATCGTTGGTCGACTGCGAACGGTTGACGTGGTCGTTCGGATGGACCCGGTCGTAGCTGCCGGGCTGGCCGCCCAGCAATTGCTGCGCACGGTTGGCGACGACTTCATTGATGTTCATGTTGGTGGAAGTGCCGCCCGAGCCTTCCATGAAATCGACCACCATGAACCGGTCGTGCTGGCCGTCGGCGATCTCGCGGCAGGCCTGGACGATAGCGGTGGCTTGCGCATCGTCGATGACCCCCATGTCGCGGTTGGCCAGTGCGGCAGCCCATTTGCACTGGGCAAAGGCGCGCACGAATTCGCGCTCGGCGCCGATGGCATTGGTGGATACCGTCAGGTTTTCTACACCGCGAATGGTATTGACGCCGTATAGCGCATCGGATGGAATCTGGACCGTGCCCAGGTAATCTGCTTCTGAGCGATGTGTGGATGTCGCCGACATGTTATCTCCATGAATGAATTGTTGTCATTGCGGGCAGCGCGGGATCAATCTCCCTCAACTCCCCGGTGACCTGGCTGTCGAGGATGGCTTGCACCAACCCGAATATTTCTTTTCCCAAAACGCCGTATTCGCCCTGGCCCTGCCTTGTATGCAGGTACAGCGTTCTTTCCTCGTTCAAATCCTCGATCACGTCTACTCGCACTGCGGCGGCCGAGCGGGCACCTTGCAGCAGGCACAGCGGAGTGGTCACCGCCCAGCCGAGGCCGCCTGCGACCATCGCGGTCAGCGTGTCGGCGGTATCGACTTCCAGCCGGTGCGAGGGATTCACATCGATCCTGCGCAACGCACGTTCGGCCTGTTCCCCCAGATGCGACTGCCGGTTGAAACGGATAATGGGCAGCGCTTTTTCCAGCGTTGCGATGTCGGCCGCAACACGGCACTTCGGCGCGGACGGCGGTGCAATCAGCATGAACCGTTCCGACATCAGCGGCTGGCTCTGGATCTCTTCCAAGTCCAGCTGCCGCGATGAAATCACCAGATCCAGCTCACGCCGCGCCAGCGCTTCGCCGAGGTTGGGCGTCAAGCCGGTGCGCACTGCCAACTGGTTGGTCACTTGCAGCAATTGCTGCACCAGATGCGTACCGCATGTCGCAGCGAACGAATCCACCAGGCCGATGCGCAGGCTTGGCTTGGCCTCGCGGCTGGCATCGAGCACGGCGCTGCGGATGTTGCACGCATCGTCAAGCAGCGCACGTCCGCGGTTGAACAAGGCAATGCCCGCAGGCGTGAGCGTCAATGGCCGTACCGTGCGGTTCAACAATGGCGCGCCAACACTGTCTTCCAGCATGCGGATGGTCTGGGATACCGCCGATTGCGAGATACCGAGTTTCTTCGCCGTGCGCGACATGTTGCAGTCCTGTGCCGTCGCCACAAAGATGCGAAGCGCCTGCATATCGATGAGCCGGCTGTCCTGCATGGTGTTGTCCCGAATTTCAATGCAGGGAGTGTAGGCAGGATTAGAAGCTGTAGATATAGTCTGAGCCGTACTATTAGCAACTCTAATAATTAGATGCGCAAATCCCAAAAATGGCGCAGCGGGCGAAGAAGAATTTGCACGTAAAAAAGCCTCCAGGCCCACCGTATGGGGCGTGGAGGCCGTTGTGCGGCGCAAAAATGCACGGGATAGAACTGCCCGAGTCTCCCTTGGATTCGTGCAGGATCATGCGTGACGGCCGAAACCATCATCAGGATGAGGTGCGACTTCCGCGACCTGCGTCAATTATTTGGCAGGATCGAGTGACGCCCGTGCTTCAAGTGAGATCCATGACGGCACATGGTTCACGCTGTCCAGGAACTGTTCCAGCGCCTCACGGGAAATGGCGAGCGTGGCGGAGTTCTGCAGCGGATGCAACAGGAAGGCGGCCTCCCCCGCCAGGTCGGCATCGATGATGAGGCGCACTTTGCCGGCCTGGTCATTGACCAATGCCAATGGACTGAGCGAACCGGGCCGCAAACCCAGTGCGTCGTACAGCAATTCTGCAGAAGCGAACGACAGGCGTTTGGAACCGAATGCCTTGGCCGCTGCCTTCAAATCCAGCGCCTTCGCGGCAGTGGTCATCACGAGGAAACAGGCCCCCGATTTGTCCTGCAACAGCAGGTTCTTGCAGCGCGCCCCAGTGAGCGACAAGGTGAGTTTTTCCGACTCGCCCATGTTGAGCACGGCATCGTGCTCTTCGCATTCATAGGGGAGATGTTGCGCGTCGAGTCGCGCCAGCAGTTCGGTCTTGCCAAGCATGGTAATGAATCAAAAAGAAAAAGGCAGCTGCATCCACGCGGCCGGGAAATTATTCATGGGTGCTTCGCTCGCCCACGGAAATGAGCTGGGCGAGACCTTCGTTGACCGCCCTCAAACGCGGCAGGAATGAAGTCTCGATGACGGTGCGCGCGGTTTCGCAGGCGTCGTCAAAGAAGGCATTGTACTCATCGCGGCGCCCGACCAGAAACAGCGAACGCTCCAGCGCCAGTTGGCTGATGACGTGCACTTCCACATGCGATGCATACGCGATCCCTTGCAGCAGGCACATGGGCGATGTAATGGCCCAGCCAATTCCTTCCGCCACCATCGAGGTCAATGCATCCGCGTTGTCCAGCTCCAACCGGTTTGGAGAACGCACTTCGATCCGGCGAAGGTAGCGATCAATCTGGAGCCCGACCTGGGAGTTGCGGTTGAATTTGACAATGGGGAGAACGTTTGCCAGCGAACGCAGATCCTCCAGCGTATCCAACTGCCGCCTCATGCCCTTTGGCGTGATAACGAGGTAACGCTCCGAGAAAAGGCGGTAGCGAACCACTTCGTTGGCATCCATCAACGGATCGCTAGTGACGATGAGGTCGAGGTCACGGCGTAGCAGCGCCTCTCCCTGCTGGGGACTAAGGCCCGTGCGAATGGTCAGTTGCGTCGCCTTATCCAGCAGGCTCTTTGTGAAACCGGGTCCGCAAGTCGATGCGAATGAATCCACAAGTCCGATTCGCACGTCGGGCTTGATGCCTTGCCCTGCTTCAATCACTTGGGCCTTGAGGTTGGCAATTTCCTCGCTGAGGATCGCGCCTCTGTTGCGAAGCGCTATGCCGTACGGCGTCAGGGCCAATGGACGGGTCGTCCGGTTAATCAAAACGACGCCCAGGTCATCCTCAAGCTGCCGCATGATCTGCGATACGGCGGACTGCGATATGCCCATGCGGGATGCTGCGGCCGACATACTGCCCTCTTCGGCAACCGCAACGAATACCTGGACGGCGTGCATATCGAGCGGCTTGTTGGGCATCATGCTCTTTCCTCAAACGGGTTGATAAATATCGCGATTATTCATCAAACCCGTCTTGCGACGCACGGAGTTTCTTACGCCGCCTCAAGGAATGCATGATGCCGCCCCGCGGTCAGACAGCGATCAAATTTCTATCTTGGTGCCCAGCTCCACCACCCGGTTGGCGGGAATGTTGAAGAAGTCCGAAGGCTTGGCGCCGTTCTGGTACATCCAGGCGAACAGCCGCTCGCGCCACAGCGACATGCCCAGCAGCTTGCTCGGCACCACCGTGTCGCGCGCCAGGAAAAACGAGGTGTCCATCAGGTCGAAATGGTGGCCGAACTGCTGCTCGGCCAGCGCCATCACCCGGTTCACCTCGGGCGTCTCCTTGAAGCCGAAGGAAGCGCGCAGCAGGTAGACCTGGCCGCCCAGGTCCTTCATGGTCAGGCGCTCGCTGTCGGCCACGTAAGGCACGTCCCAGATGCTGATCTTCAGGAAGAACACCCGCTCGTGCAGGATGCGGTTGTGCTTGAGGTTGTGCAGCAGCGCCACCGGCACGGTGTTGATGTTGCCGGTCATGAAGACGGCGGTGCCGCCCACGCGGTGCGGCGGATGCGCCAGCAGGCCTTCGACGAAAGGCTCCAGCGGGATGCCGTCGTCCTTGATGCGCATGCGCAGCAGCATGCGGCCGGAATACCACGTCATCAGCAGGAAGAACGCTGCGCCGCCGATCACCAGCGGGAACCAGCCGCCCTCGGTGAGCTTGAGCAGGTTGGCGGCGAAGAATGCGACGTCCACCACCATGAAGCAGCTGATGACCACCACCACCGCCGGCAGCCGCCACTTCCAGATATGGCGCATCACCACGCCCAGCAGCATGGTGGTGATCACCATGGTAGTGGTCACCGCCACGCCATATGCGGCGGCCAGGTTGTCCGATTTCTTGAAGGCCAGCACCACGGCCACCACCAGCACCAGCAGCATCCAGTTGATCAGCGGGATATAGATCTGGCCCTGCTCGTCTTCGGAAGTGTGCAGGATGCGCATGCGCGGCACGAAGCCCAGCAGGATGGCCTGGCTGGTCAGCGAGAAGGCGCCCGAAATCACCGCCTGCGAAGCGATCACGGTGGCACAGGTCGACAGCAGCACCATGGGCAGCACCAGCGCCTCGGGCACCATCAGGTAAAAGGGGTTCTTGATCGCCGCCGGGTTGGCGATCAGGTTGGCGCCCTGGCCGAAGTAGTTGATCAGCAGCGCGGGCATGACCGTGAAAATCCAGGCGAAGCGGATCGGCTTGATGCCGAAGTGGCCCATGTCGGCATACAGCGCCTCGGCGCCGGTCAGCACCAGCACCACCGAGCCCAGCACGATGAAGGCCTGCAGCGAATGATCGGCCATGAAACGGACGGCGTAGTAGGGATTGATCGCCACCAGCACTTCCGGCGCCTTGACGATGTTGTACAACCCCAGGAGCGCCAGCGACAGGAACCAGGCGAACATCACCGGCCCGAAGAAACGGCCCACCACGCTGGTGCCGTGGCGCTGGATCAGGAACAGCACCACCACGATGACGATCGTCAGCGGAATCACCACATGCGAAGTCTGCGGCGCGGCGATCTCCAGCCCTTCCACCGCCGACAGCACCGAGATGGCCGGCGTAATCACCACGTCGCCGTAAAACATGCAGGCGCCGAATACCCCCAGCATCATCAGCAGCTTGGCGCGCGGCGAGCCTGACACGGCCGAACGCAGCGACAGCGCCATCAAGGCCAGCACGCCGCCTTCGCCGTTATTGTCGGCGCGCAGCACGAACAGCACATATTTGATGCTCACCACGATGGTGATGGCCCAGAACAGCATGGAGATGATGCCCAGCACCGCGTCGGGAGAAAAGGCGATGCCGTGGTCGGGGCTGAAACATTCCTTGAGCGCATACAGCGGACTGGTGCCGATATCGCCGAACACCACGCCGAGCGCGGCCAGTGTGACCAGATGCAGCTTCTGCGAACGGAAGGAAAGATTTGGATTGGTGTGAGATGAACTCATCGGGCTCCCTTTGCTTCTTCAAATTGTCGCCGCAGGCCTTGCTCAAAAAGTGGAAATCAGGGCATCCGGCCGGGCAGGAGGCGTACTTTATCGCACTCTACCTGTGGTGCGCGCAAATTGCCCGGGCCGCAAGCAGGACGTTGCGCCGCTGCCTCTGCCCGGGCATCCGGAACTTGACAGCGCTGCAATACAGCAGTTCGGGATTTGCCGACCGGCGCCTCGCATCGGGCATCTTCCCGTCTCCCCTGCCGCATGGCAGGCCGGCATCGAAAGGCCGCCAACAGCAAGGCTTCACGGCCTATACCGTGGCCTTATATGGATATGCGGTAATCGAGTTTTTCTTTCTTCTGCACCCTTTATATACTCCAATCGAATAAAGAACCACGATTTTTCTGCGAGATGGTTCTAAGCCAAATTTCCGATGGCCACCCGGCCCTCCTCCACAACGACAGGACATCATGAAACCAGCTCGCCCCGCGCCGGGACGTCTCCGGCGTCTCATTTCCAACACCCTGGCCGCTTCGGCCACCGGCGCATTGGCGCTGTCGCTGCTGGGCGCGCCGATGGCGGCGCATGCCGAAGGGCAGCTGCGCATCGCCGAGCAGTTCGGCATCGTCTACCTGTTGCTCAATGTCGCGCAGGACCAGCAACTGATCGAGAAGCACGGCAAGGCTGCCGGCGTGGACATCAAGGTCGACTGGCTGAAGCTCTCCGGCGGCTCGGCCGTCAACGACGCGCTGCTGTCCGGTTCGGTGGATATCGCCGGCGCCGGCGTGGGCCCGCTGCTGACCATCTGGGACCGCACCTACGGCAAGCAAAACGTGCGCGGGGTCGCATCGCTGGGCAACTTCCCCTACTACCTGGTGAGCAACAACCCGAACGTGAAGACCATCGCCGACTTCACCGAGAAGGACCGCATCGCGCTGCCGGCAGTCGGTGTATCGGTGCAGTCGCGCGTGCTGCAGTTCGCCTCGGCCAAGCTGTGGGGCGACGCCCAGTACAACAAGCTGGACAAGATCAGCATCGCCGTACCGCACCCGGATGCCACCGCCGCCATCATCAGCGGCGGCACCGAGATCACCGGCCACTTCGGCAATCCGCCGTTCCAGGAACAGGAACTGGCCGGCAATCCCAAGGCGCATATCGTGCTGAACTCCTACCAGGTGCTGGGCGGCCCATCGTCGGCCACGGTGTTGTACGCGACCGAGAAATTCCGCAAGGACAACCCCAAGACCTACAGCGCCTTCGTCGACGCGCTGGATGAAGCCGCGAAGTTCATCGCCGCCAATCCTGAGAAAGCCGCCGACATTTACCTCAAGGTCAACAAGGGCAGTACCGACCGCAAGCTGCTGCTGCAGATCATCAAGAACCCGGAAGTGCAGTTCAAGATCGGGCCGCAGAACACTTACCCGCTGGCCGAGTTCATGCACCGCGTGGGCGCCATCAAGAACAAGCCGGCTTCGGTGAAGGATTACTTCTTCGACGACACCCATATCCAGGGAGGCAGCTGACATGCTGTTGACACGCACATTCTTCCCGGCCCTGACGGTCGGCCTGATCGCCTTCGGCCTGGCGGCCAATGCGCACGCCGAAGGCCAAATCCGTATTGCCCAGCAATTCGGCATCGGCTACCTGATCCTGGACGTGGTACAGGACCAGAAGCTGATCGAAAAGCAGGGCAAGAAGGAAGGCCTCGATATCAAGGTCGAGTGGAACAGCCTGTCCGGTTCCACCGGCATGAACGAAGCGCTGCTGGCCGGTGCGCTGGACGTGGTCTCGGCCGGCGCCCCGCCGGCGCTGGTGCTGTGGGACCGCACGCGCGGCCGCCAGAACGTCAAGGCGATTGCCTCGCTGGGCTCCATGCCCAACTACCTGCTGTCGACCAATCCGAACGTGAAGACCGTCAAGGATTTCAGCAGCAAGGACCGCATCGCGGTACCGGCCGCGGGCGTAGGCTTCCAGTCGCGCACGCTGCAGATCGAGACCGCCAGGCTGTATGGCAAGGACAACTACAAGCGTTTCGATGACATCTCGGTGAGCCTGTCGCACCCGGACGCCACCGCCGCGCTGCTGGCCGGCGGCTCGGAAATCAACGCCCACTTCTCCAGCCCGCCGTTCCAGTACCAGGCGCTGGAGAACAAGAACGTGCACAAGGTGATCAGCTCCTACGACATCCTTGGCGGCCCGGCCTCCTTCAACTTCCTGTACACCACGCAGAAGTTCCACGACGAGAACCCGAAGACTTATCGCGCCTTCTACAACGCACTGGTGGAAGCGGCCGAATTCATCCGCAACAACAAGGCCCGTGCCGCCGATACCTTCATCCGCGTGCAGAAATCCAGGCTGGCGCCGGAGTTCGTGCGCAAGATCGTGGAAGATCCGGAAATCAATTTCACGGTCTCGCCCGAGCGCAGCTTCGTCTATGCCGAAAAGCTGTATGAGATCGGCGTGCTGAAGAACCGCGCGGCGTCATGGAAAGACTACTTCTTCGAGGAAGCCTATGCACAACCCGGCAGCTGAAGCGGCCAGCGTATCGGCCGCCGTCCAGGCGTCCACGCCGCTGCTGCAGGTAGACCAGGTCAGCCTGCAGTACCGTACCTCCTCGGCAGTGGTGCAGGCCACGCATGATGTCAGCTTCGGCGTCTATCCGGCCGACCGCTTCGTGCTGCTCGGCCCTTCCGGCTGCGGCAAATCGAGCCTGCTGAAATCGGTGGCGGGCTTCCTGCCGCCGGCGTCCGGCGAGATCCGGCTGGATGGCCAGGTGGTGCGCCATCCGGGACCGGACCGTATCGTGGTGTTCCAGGAATTCGACCAGCTGCCGCCGTGGAAGACGGTGCTGCAGAACGTGATGTTCCCGCTGCTGGCCTCGAAGACGCTGAAGAAGCGCGAAGCCGCCGAACGCGCCCGCCACTACCTTGAGAAAGTCGGCCTGGCGCGCTTCGCCGATGCCTATCCGCACACGCTCTCGGGCGGCATGAAGGCGCGCGTAGCGATCGCCCGGGCACTGGCCATGCAGCCCAAGATGCTACTGATGGACGAGCCTTTCGCCGCACTCGACGCACTGACCCGCCGCAAGATGCAGGAAGAGCTGCTGATGCTGTGGGACGAAGTGCGCTTCACGCTGCTGTTCGTCACCCACTCGATCGAAGAGGCGCTGGTGGTCGGCAACCGCATCCTGCTGCTCTCGCCCCATCCGGGCCGCGTGCGCGCCGAGATCAACAGCCACCAGTACGACCTCGCCAGCCTGGGCGGCGCCGGTTTCCAGCAGACCGCGCAGCGTATCCACCGTCTGCTGTTCGATGAAGGCGCGGCCCCTGCCGCGCCGGAGAAACCGATCAATTTCGGCGACGTGCGTTTCTCCTACTGAAGCGCCGTGCCCACCGAGGTACACACCATGAACCTGACGCCCCCCGTGCGGGAAGAATATGAACTGCCGCTGACGCCCTTGTCCGGCGTGGTACTGGAACGCCGCTTCTCGCTGCCCCACCGCATCTGGCAGCAAACCTGGATCCGCAAGGGCGCGATCCTGCTGCTGCTGGCCATCCTCTGGGAAGCCATCGGCCGCTGGCAGGACAACGACCTGCTGCTGCCGACGTTCCTGCAGACCGCGCAAGCCTTTGTCGACGGCATCGCCAGCGGCGAACTGTTCAACAAGACCTGGCTGTCGCTGCAGGTACTGCTGAAAGCCTATGTGCTGGGCATCGCTGCCGCCTTCGTGCTGACCACGCTGGCCGTCTCCACCCAGTTCGGCCGCGACCTGCTGAGCACGCTGACCTCGATGTTCAACCCATTGCCGGCCATCGCCCTGCTGCCCATCGCCCTGCTATGGTTCGGCCTGGGCCAGGGCAGCCTGATCTTCGTATTGGTGCATTCGGTGCTGTGGGCGCTGGCGGTCAATACCTATGCCGGCTTCCTGGGCGTGTCCGACACCTTGCGCATGGCAGGCCGCAACTACGGCTTGCATGGCCTGTCCTTTGTGCTGCAGGTGCTGGTGCCGGCCGCGCTGCCGTCGATCCTGGCCGGCCTGCGCATCGGCTGGGCGTTCGCCTGGCGCACGCTGATCGCTGCCGAACTGGTGTTCGGCGCCACCAGCGGCAAGGGCGGTCTGGGCTGGTACATCTTCCAGAACCGCAACGAGCTTTATACGGACAAGGTGTTCGCCGGACTGGCGATGGTGATCCTGATCGGCTTGCTGGTGGAGAACCTGGTGTTCAATACGCTGGAGCGGGTGACGGTGAAGCGCTGGGGGATGCAGCGGTAACAGCGGCATTCTCCGGCAGGGAGAGAAACGCCACTGGCATCCTGACTATCGTCACAGCAACGAAAGCTGGTTGGGATCCACCACACGCCGGTGCTGCGCTTTTCTTCTCGGGTCGATCTTCTCACCCGCATCGCGCCCTTCGGTGGAGATGCCTTCGATCGCCAGCAGCAGCTTCTTGGCATGCAAGCCGCCGGCGAAACCGGTCAGCTCGCCGCCCGAGCCGATCACGCGGTGGCAGGGCGCGATAATGGAAATCGGATTGCGTCCGTTGGCAGCGCCTACCGCACGCACCGCCTTTTCGTTGCCGAGCTGGCGCGCAATCTCCAGATAGGTGCGGGTCTGGCCATAGGGAATAGTGAGCAACGCGGCCCATACCTGCTTCTGGAAATCGGTGCCATCGAATGCCAATGGGACATCGAAGCTGGTGCGCTTGTCGGCGAAATAATCGGCCAGCTGGCGCGCCGTCTCGACCAGTACCGGGCACGCATCGTCCTGTGCCATGTCACCCAGGCGCACGCGGCCGGCGCGGTCGTTCTCCCACAGGATGGCAGTCAGTTTGTCGCCCTTGGCCACCAGCGTGAGCTGGCCGACCGGCGAATCGATGAGCTTGTATGCGTAGTCCATATGCGGCCTCCTGAATCGGAAACCGATTCTACTGCCTTAAGATCCGGCTTGCCCGGACATGCCGCAAACTCCACGCCGCGCCCACGGAAACCACTCAGAGATATTCGCTGCGAAAACCTGAACGCCGGCTGATCACCTCCCCGGCCACCATGAATTCTCCATTGCCTTTGTAATGCACCGTCTTCGGATTTTTCGGCGTGCGCGCCACGTGCGCCTTCACCACTTCGAAAATGAAATAGTTGTATTTTCCGATGAGCTTGCCGTCATGCAGGCGGCATTCGAAGTTGGCGTGGCATTCGCCGACCAGCGGCGCGCCGACCTCGGCCGCAGGCAGCGGCGTCAGGCCAAAGCGCTCGAACTTGTCGACCTCCGCGCCCGAGCAATTGCCGATGCCCACCACCTGGTCGATCAGTTCGATCGTGGGCAGGTTGATCACGCATTCCCGGCTTTTGCGGATGAGTTCGAAACTGTGGTTGCCGCCGGCGATGATGCAACCCAGTAATGAGGGAGCGAATTCCATGACGGTATGCCACCCCATGGTCATGATGTTGCACTGTTTCTTGTGTGCCGACGACACCAGCACAATCGGGCCGGGTTCAAGGTAGCGGCGTATCTGGTGGACCGGGAAATCCTGCTTGGCGGGCAATCTGGGGGGACGAGGCATGACGGCTCCTGATGATTGTTCTGGGGGAAGTCGGCGCGCGCCGTTTGTCTTGGGCGCCTTTGCATCCTGCAGCGTAACGAAAGATCGCCTCTTTTGCTCCCATCCGCCAACGGCAACGATTTCGTCCCGGTAAACACCACAGGGCGCGGCCCCTTTCCGGACAGCGCCCTGCACGTGATGCCGCATTGAAACCTTGGTACGGATCCTGTCAGATGGTCAACACCGAATGGCCGCTTTCGTTCATGGCATCATAACAACGCGTGCAAACGCGGCAGAACAGATGGGAGCGTTTGACATGCCGATGACGCAACACCAGTTGCAGCGCCACGCCCTGGCAATGCGGGCATGCTTCGCGCATGGGGCCGACCGGAACGATGTCGGCGGCAAGAAAACCTTGTGCGGTCATCTCGCCGTCCACGACTTCGCGCGGGTCGAGTTCGACCAGCGACAGCAACAATGGGGAGCTGCGCTGTTCGAAGCGCGATGTGACGCGCGTCCCGCCTTCGGGCGGGAACAGCGGTGGCGGGGACGGCCTGACATCCGGGTGCCGGGTTGCGATGCTCATTGATGTCTCCTTGGGTGGAACGCAGAAGCTTGAATTGAGGAACTGCCGAGAAGGTCTGCCGATGCCTGATCAGATTGGCAATCCTGGATGCTGCTTTCCGAGCTGATGTGAATCAGTCCGTGATGCGACGGAGTCTTCACTCTAGTCGGCGCATCACCTGACTTCAATGGCGCCGGCGAAAGAATTTTTCAATCGCGGGAGAGATGCATATACCTATGCGCTAACAGGTAAATCGATGCAAATGTGCGCCCCACCATGGCTATCCTCCTACCGCCGGCGATAGTCTGCGAATTTCTGGTCTTGTTTTTTTGACGAATGAAAATCACCCCGCTCTGCGTGTCGATTTTCCGCCATCTCACACGAACGCCTGGAGCAAATGCTACAAAGCGGTGCAATGCCTCTACAATCCCACCATGACTACACTTAAAGACATCGAAGCCGCCGCCCGCCGGCTGCAAGGCCAGATCCTGGAAACACCCTGCGTCGAATCGCGCACGCTGTCGCAGATCGTCGGCGCCCAGGTGTTCCTCAAGTTCGAGAACCTGCAGTTCACTGCGTCCTTCAAGGAACGCGGCGCCTGCAACAAGCTGGTCGACGTCGCCCAGAGCGGCGACGGCACGCGCGGGGTGATCGCCATGTCGGCAGGCAACCATGCCCAGGGCGTGGCCTACCATGCGCAGCGCCTGGGCTTGCCGGCCACCATCGTCATGCCGCGCTTCACTCCCGGCGTGAAGATCGAACGCACACGCGGCTTCGGCGCCAATGTCGTGCTGCATGGCGATACGCTGGAAGCGGCGCGCGCCCATGCCTATGAACTGGCGGAAAAAGAGAACCTGACCTTCGTCCATCCCTACGACGACGAAGCCATCATCGCCGGCCAGGGTACGGTCGCGCTGGAGATGCTCCACGCGGTGCCCGACCTCGACACGCTGGTGGTCGCCATCGGCGGCGGCGGCCTGCTGGCCGGGATGGCGGTGGCGGCGCGCGCCATCAAGCCTGAGCTTGAAATCGTCGGCGTACAGACGCGGCGCTTCCCGAGCATGATCAACGCGGTCAAGGGCACCGAGCATCCGATGGGCACCAGCACCATCGCCGAAGGCATCGCGGTCGGCACGCCAGGCACGCTCACGCGCGCCATCATCGCCCGCGAAGCCAACGAGCTGCTGCTGGTGGACGAAGGCGATATCGAACAAGCCGTACTGATGTTGCTGGAAATCGAGAAGACCCTGGTCGAAGGCGCCGGTGCGGCCGGCCTGGCGGCGCTGCTGCGCCACCCCGACCGCTTCCGCGGCAAGCGCGTGGGCCTGGTGCTGTCAGGCGGCAATATCGACCCGCTGCTGCTGACGGCCATCATCGAACGCGGCATGGTGCGCGCCGGCCGCCTGGCGCGCGTGAAGGTCAGCTCGCGCGACGTCCCCGGCACCCTGGCGAAGATCACCGGCATCGTCGCCGAAGCCGGCGCCAACATCGACGAGGTCCACCACCAGCGCGCATTCACCCTGCTGGCGGCGCAAAACGTCGACATCGAACTGGTGCTGCAAACACGCGGCCGGCCGCATCTGGCGCAAGTGCTGCAAGCGCTGCGCGGGGCCGGGTTCGAGGCGGAAGAATTGCACTGACAAAGCAAGCCAGCCTGATGCCGGCATTCAGTTACGCGGCATCAGGCGCAGCGTCACCCACCACCACAACACAGCCGCCAGGCTGACTGCCGCCCCCAGCAGACAGACGCCATCCCAGCCGGCATACGCATACATGTGCGTGGCCGCCAGCGCACCGCCACCGCTGCCCACCGCATAGAACATCATGTAGCAGCCGATCATGCGGCTGTGCGCTTGCGGATGTGCGCGCAGGATCAGGCTTTGGTTGGTGACATGGATCATCTGGCCGCCCAGGTCCAGCAACAAGATGCCCGCCACCAGCGCCCACAGGCTGGTATTGGTGAAGGCCAGCGGCAGCCACGACAGCAGCAGCAGAAGCAGAGCACCGCCCGTGGCATGCTGGGCCAGGCCGCGGTCGGCCCATCTGCCGGCGCGGGCAGCACCCAGCACGCCAACCACCCCGACCAGGCCGAAGGCCCCGATAGCGCCATGCGACATCGCATGCGGCGGCGCCGACAGCGGCAGCACCAGCGCGCTCCAGAAGATATTGAAGGCGGCGAACATCAGCAGCGCAAGCACGCCGCGCACCTGCAGCACCCGTTCGCGCAGCAACAGGCCTGCCATCGAACGCAGCAGTTGCGCATAGCGCATCGATGGCGCCGATACGGGTGCCGGCGGCAGCATGCGCGCGAGGCCGGCGGCAGTCGCGACGATCATCGCCGCCGAGCACAGGTAGACCAGCCTCCAGCCACCGACATCGGCCAACGCCCCCGCGACCACGCGGGCCAGCAGCAAACCGATCACCACGCCGGCCTGCACCGTTCCCACCACCGCGCCGCGCTCCTGCGGCGGCGCCAGCGTGGCCGCATAGGAAATCAGTCCCTGCGTCATCGCCGTGCCCAGCATGCCCACCGCCAGCATGCCGGCCAGCAGCATCCACACCGAATCGCTGGCGGCCACCGCGAGCAAGAACACGGCCAGCGCTGCCGCCTGCCACAGCATCAGCCGCCGTCGCGACAGCAGATCGCCCAGCGGCACCAGCAGCAGCAACGCCAGTGTGGAACCGGCCTGGGTTGCGCTGACCACCATGCCCACCGAAGCAGTGGCGATGCCGAAATCGGCGGCCAACGCGTCCAGCAGCGGCTGGGCATAGTAGACGTTGGCCACGCTGATGCCGGCAGCAATGGCGAACAACAGCACCAGAGTCCGGCTGATGACCGGCTGCCGGCATGGGAGGCAAGACGTAGTAGTTGAATCCGGTGCGGCGGATGGCATGGCAGGCCTTTCAATCTGGTTGCATTTCAAAACCGTTTGGAGTGTAAGCGATTATGGTTTTAAAATGCAACTAGACTAATGGCAAGGTTTTAGCCTGCCGCTTTGACAACACGCCCGCCACCGACGCCGACCTTCCCATGCCAGCCAGCAAAAAACCCGCCATCGAGGCCCATGCGGCTTATGCCGAACACTGCCCGGTAGGACGTTCGCTCGACATCGTCGGCGACCGCTGGGTGCTCCTGATCGTGCGCGATGCCTTCGACGGCCTGCGCCGCTTCGGCGAGTTCCGCGACAACCTGGGCGTGGCGCGCAACATCCTCACCGACCGCCTGAAGAAGTTGACCGAGGCTGGCATCCTCGACAGCGTGCCGGCCTCGGATGGCAGCGCTTACCAGGAATACGTGCTGACAAAGAAAGGCGAGGCATTGCTGCCGGTGGTGATCGGCCTGCGCCAGTGGGGCGAACAGCACCTGTTCGCGCCGGGTGAAAAACATTCACAGCTGGTGGAAAAGAAAAGCGGCAAGGCCGTGCCGCGCATGCAGCCGGTGGGATGCGACGGCAAACCGATCGCGGCGCATCAGGTGGAAGTGAAAAAGACGCCGGTCAAACGCACACCGAAAACTAACGCCCAATAAAAACGGGCCGGGGGATACCCGGCCCGACAAAACATCCCGGGCATGGTCGAGCCCGGAACAACCTATACGCCGATGGCTCGCGTCGCCGGCGCTTCCAGAGGTTCTGGCTGGGTCCGCACCTGGCGCAAGGCGGATCGCTGGTAATCCCCTTCGACCTCGAACACGCTGACCAGCTGCGCCAAACCGGCCGCCTGCTCGCGCAGCGACTCGGCGGCGGCCGATGCCTGTTCGACCAAGGCTGCGTTCTGCTGGGTCATGGCGTCGAGATCCGACAAGGCGACATTGACCTGGCTGATGCCGCTGTTCTGCTCGGCAGCAGCAGCCGTAATTTCAGCGATCAGGTCGCTCACGCGGTGGACGTCGCCGACGATCTCCTGCATGGCGGCGCCGGCCTGGCCGACCTGTTCCGAGCCCGCCGCCACCGTGGACAGCGAACTGCCGATCAGTTCCTTGATTTCACGCGCGGCCTGGGCCGAACGTTGTGCCAGCGAACGCACTTCGGAAGCCACCACCGCGAACCCACGGCCCTGCTCGCCCGCACGCGCGGCTTCCACCGCCGCATTCAACGCCAGAATATTGGTCTGGAAAGCGATACCGTCGATCACGCTGGTGATCTCGGCAATCTTGTGCGAAGAGCCGGAAATCTGCGCCATGCGCTCGACCACGTCGTTCATCACGCTGCCGCCGCGAGTGGCCGATTGCGCTGCCTGGGTGGCCAGCAGGCTGGCTTGGCGCGCAGTGTCGGCCGACTGCCCGATGGTGCCGGCGAATTCCTCCATGGAAGCGGCGGTGACTTGCAAATTGCCCACCGTCTGCTCGGTGCGATGCGCCAGTTCCTGGTTGCCGCTGGCGATTTCCGAGGTCGCGGTCGAGACCGAACCGACGCCGCTGCGCACTTGCGCTACCAAGGTGCGCAGGCCATCGGCCATGCGTTCCAGCGCCTGCTGCAGTTGGCCGAATTCGTCACGCCGGTCTTCGCCACCGTCATCCCGCCCGCGCAACAGGTTGCCGTGCGCGATACGCTCGGCCTGCTCGACGGCGCGCGCCAGCGGACGCGTGATGGAACGCGCGATCAGGCGCGCGGTGGCAAAACCGATGGCCAACAGCAAGGCGGCGCCAATGAGGCCCGCACTCATCAGTTGGCGGCTTTGCGCGCTGACATCGGTCACTACCTGGTCGCGCTGCTGCTCTTCCAGCGCGACGAATTTCTTGAGCGCGCCGAGATAAGCGGCAATGGCCGGCTTGAGCTCGTTGTCGATCATGGTCTGCACGCCACCGATATCGCCCTTGTAGGAAAGTTCGGAGGCCGCCTTCGAGATACCGGCCAGCTTGGCGCTCTCCGCCTCGATGACAGCCAGCGAAGCGCGGTCGCCGTCGCTCAACGCATGCGAAGCAAGCTCTTTTTCCAGCTTGGCCATCTGCTCGCGGCCGGCTTGCACCTCCTGTTCGTAGCGCATCGCCAGGTCGCCGTCGGAAGTGTTGAGCGCACCCACCATGCGTTCGCTGGTCAATTCGGCAGTACCCAGCCAGCGTACCGCGGTGATGATGCGCTGGTCATAGTCGCGCACCGACTCCTGCGCCTGCTCCATGGTCAGCACCGTGGTGTACTGGGTGGCGGCCGCCACCGACAGCATCGCCACCATCAGGCCGGTAATGCAGGCCGACAGGCGCGTGGACACGCGCACGTCATTCCATTTCATTGACTTCCCCCTTCTTTATCCTTGTGGTCGGCGCAAGCCTCAGTGGTCACGCAGCTCGGCCAGGAACTTGCGCGCGCGTTCGCTCTGCGCACGCGTGAAGAATTCTTCCGGCGTACCGGTCTCCACCAGCTTGCCGTGGTCCATGAACCAGACGCGGTCGGCCACTTCGCGGGCGAAGTTCATCTCGTGGGTGACGCACATCATGGTCATGCCTTCGCGCGCCAGCCCCTTCATCACCTGCAGCACCTCGCCCACCATCTCGGGGTCGAGTGCCGATGTCGGCTCATCGAACAGCATCGCGGGCGGGTCCATCGCCAGCGCGCGGGCGATCGCCACGCGCTGCTGCTGGCCGCCGGAAAGCTGCCCCGGAAAAGCCTCCGCCTTGGCGGCCAGGCCGACGCGTTCAAGCAGCTCCAGCGCACGCACGCGGGCGTCGGCGCGCTTTTTCTTGAGCACGTTGATGGGCGCCATCATGATGTTTTCCGCCACCGACAGGTGCGGGAACAGGTTGAAGCTCTGGAACACGAAGCCGACGCGGCTGCGGAAGTGGTTCACGTCCAGCTTGGGCGCGTGGACGTCTTGCCCGTCAAATACGATGCGCCCCTTCTGGATCTCTTCCAGGCGGTTGACGGTACGGATCAGGGTCGACTTGCCCGAACCGGATGGGCCGCAGATCACTACCACTTCGCCCTTGGCGACTTCGGCGTTGACGTCGGCCAGCGCGTGGTAGCTGTCGTACCACTTGTTGACGCCTTCGAAGGAAATCATGGCCGTGTTGGTTGCGGACGGGTTGTTGCTCGCCATATGCGTTGCTCCTCGTTAGGTTCAGGCCGCGACCGGTGGCGCTGCCTGCGCCGCCGAGTTCACGGGGTTGGCCGCGCGCTTGGCGGCGATGCGCTTTTCCAGGACGCGCGCCATGCGCGTCAACATGAAGCACAGCACGAAGTACATCAGCGCCAGCAGGATGAAGACCGGGAACGGCTTGGTCAGCAGCATGCTGTTGATCTGGTTGGCGGCGAAGGTCAGTTCATTGACGCTGATCACATAGCCCAGCGAGGTTTCCTTGATGTTGGAGACGAACTGGCTGATCATTGCCGGCAGCATGTTGTACAAGGCCTGCGGCAGCACCACCTTGAACATGGTCTGCAGATAGCTCATGCCCAGCGCGCGCGAAGCCTCGATCTGGCCGCGGGGCAGCCCCTCGATGCCGGCGCGGATCACTTCGGCCAGGTAAGCCGCCTCATAGATCACCAGCGTGATGAGCATGGTGGTGAAACCGGAAACCGTGCGCCCGATCAGGATGGGGACAAAGAAGTACACCCAGAAGATGAACATCACCAGCGGCACGCCGCGGGCGAGGTAGACGATGACGGTGGCCGGCACGCGGAACACGCGTAGCGGCGAGACACGCCCCAGCGCCAGCAGCAGGCTGACCGGAAAGGCCAGCAGCAAACCCAGCACCGAGAGCAGCAGCGTGATCGCCAGGCCGCCCAGCGGGCCGTGCGGATATTGGCCCACCAGCAGCAACATCCAGTTGTCGCGGATGATGTCGAAGATATCGTTCATGGCATTCCCTTCAGCGCGTCTTGATGCGGTAGCGGTTTTCCAGCACCGCGCCGATGGCCATGATCAGCAGCGAAATGCCGAGATAGATCGTGGTGGACAGCAAGTAGATTTCCACCGTGTGGAAAGACTGGCTCTCGATCTCGCGGGTGGCGTAGGTCAGTTCGGCCACCCCGATCACCATCGCCAGGCTGGTGTTCTTGAATAGCAGCACGCTGTAGCTGACCAGCGTGGGCAGCGCCAGCCGCAGCGCCTGCGGCAGGATCACCAGGCGCGAGGCCTTGAGATACGACAGCCCCAGCGCGCGGGCCGCTTCCATTTGCGAGCGCGGGATCGAACGGATGCCGGCGCGCAGGCCTTCGGACATATACGCGCCCATGGCCAGGCCGACCGCGATGGCGGCGAACAGGAAATCGCTGCGGTGCATGTTGAACCACAGCTGTACGGAATCGGGCAACAGCGTGGGCACGCCGAAATACCAGAGGAAGATCTGCACCAGCATCGGCACGTTCTGGTGGTATTCGACATAGCCGGCAACGAAGCCGGTGGCGACGCGGTTGTTGGTCATGCGGATCACGGCCAGCACGATACCGACCACCATGGCCAGCAGCCACGAATAGGCGGTCAGCTTGAGCATGGTGATCACGCCCTCGATGATCATGCGCGGGTAGTCATCCCGCAGCAGCACCGAAAAATCCAGTTTCATGGAGTACTCCTGCAATGCGCTGCGCCGGACCTGATTCGGCCCGGTGCTGTCGGGACCGCCTTGCGCGGTCCGGTGATGCCGGCGCCCGGACTAAGCCGGCGCCGTGCCTTCAATGGCATCAGCCCTTGATGGGCTCGATCTTGAAGTCGCGCTTGAGCTTGTACTGGGTCGATGGGCCGAACCACTTGTCGAAGATCTGTTGCGCTTCGCCCGACTTTTCCATGCCTTCCAGCGTGGTGTTGACTTGCTTGATCAGGCCGCCCTCTTCCTTGCGCATGCCTACGCCCCACAGCTCATTGATCAGCGGCGGGTTCAGGATGTCGATCGGCGAGCTGCTTTCGACTTGCGCCTGGAACTTCGACAGCATCAGTTCGGACACGGCGAAACCTTCGACCTTGCCCTGCTGCATCGCCAGGAAAGCCGCCGGCGGGTCCTGGAAGGTGGTCACGGAAGCGGTCGGGATGGCTTTGCGCACGGCCAGTTCCGAAGTGGAACCCTTGGTCGCGGAAACGCGCTTGCCGCCCAGGTCGGCTGGCGACTTGTAGCCGGAGGTACGCTTGACGGCGACCTTTTGCGGGCTGGCGTAATAGGAGTCGGAATAAGCGATCTGCTCAGCGCGCTCAGCGGTCCAGCCGAGGTTGGCGATCACGATGTCGACACGGTTTTGCTGCAGCTCGGGAATGCGGGCCGCGACCGAAATCATCTTCAGCTCCAGCTTCACGCCAAGGTTCTTGGCGATGGCCTTGCAGAAGTCGACGTCATAGCCCTGGATCTCGCGCGTTTGCTGATTGGGGAAGCTGAACGGCTCAGCGGTACCCAAGGTGCCGCACACCAGGGTGCCCTTTTGCTTGATGTCGGCCAGCTGGTCAGCTGCAGCGGAGAAGCTCGCCGCCAGCAGTGCGACGGCCAGAACGGTTTTCTTGAAGTTCATCATGATCCCTCCGGTTAGGTGGAGCGCGTGATGTACGCTCCCGGTTTATTCGCGGCCTTTGAATGACCGCTGTGTGAAGCCGGCCGGTAAAGACCGGCCGGCAAGTTTTGCTGAACCCGCGCTTACTTCAACGCCGCAACCGCTGCGGCGAGTTGGGCGCATCCCTGTTCGATCTGCTCCAGCGAAGTCGCGAACGAAAACCGCAGGTAACCCGGCTGGCCATAGGACGTGCCGTCAATGGTGGCTACCCCGGCTTGTTCGAGGAAGTACATCATCACGTCGACATCGTTGGCCAACTGCTTGCCTTGCGGCGTGCTCTTGCCCAGCAGACCCTGCACGCTTGGGAAGATGTAGAAGGCGCCGTCCGGCGCCAGGCAGCGGATGCCGTCGATGGCATTGACCAGCGCGACGATGCGCTCGCGGCGCTGCGCAAACAGCGCGGCGCCTTCGGCCACGCATTGCTGCGAACCGGACAACGCTGCCACGACAGCCGCCTGGCTGACGCCGGTGGCGCAGGTGGTGCTCTGCGTAATCAGCAAGCCCAGCGCCTGCATCAGCGGACGCGGACCGGCGCCGTAACCGATGCGCCAGCCGGTCATCGCGTAGGCCTTGGAAACGCCATTGATCACCAGCGTGCGGTCGGCCAGCTCGGGCTGCACCTGCAGCGGCGATACGTGCTGCGCGCCTGCGTAGACGAAATGCTCGTAGATCTCGTCGGTCATCACCCACACCTGCGGATGGCGCATGAGTACCTCGCACAGCGCCTTCAGTTCGCTTGCGGTGTAGACCGCGCCACTGGGATTGTTGGGCGTATTGAGCACCAGCCAGCGGGTACGCGGCGTGATGCTTTTTTCGAGTGCGGCGGCAGTCAGTTTGAAGCCGGAGCTTTCGTCGCAGCCGACGATGACCGGCGTGCCGCCGTTGAGCGCCACCATGTCCGGATAAGACACCCAGAATGGTGTCGGAATGATGACTTCGTCGCCTTCGTTCAAGGTTGCAGCGAAGGCATTGTAAATGATGTGCTTGGCGCCGATGCCGACCACGATCTGGTCGACGCCGTAGGAAAGCGAGTTCTCGCGCTGCAGCTTGTCGGCGATCGCACGGCGCAGCGCCGGGGTACCGGTCGCTGCGGTGTAACGGGTGTGGCCGGCGCTGAGCGCGGCGATGCCGGCTTCGACGATGTGTTGCGGCGTCGGGAAGTCAGGCTCGCCGATGGTGAAATCGATGATGCTGCGCCCTTCGGCGCGCAAGGCGTCGACGCGAGCTTTTGCAGCCATGCTGGGGGATGGCTTGACGCTGTCAAGCCGGTGGGCAGGCAGGAAATCCAATGCAAACTCCAATGTGGTGAAAACGGATTCTCAAAGGCCGAACGGCGTCAGCACGCGGGCCAGCCATTCCTGCTCGACGCGGCCGTTCGCGATTTCAGCCTTGATGGCATCTTCGTACGCCTGGGTCTTGCGGGCGGCGGCGATCAGCGACTCGGCCTGCGCCTGCGGGAAGGACACCAGGCCATCTTCGTCGCCGACCACGATGTCGCCGGGGTTGACCACCTGGCCGCCGATGGTGACTGGCACGTTGATGTGGCCGGGGCCATTCTTGTAGGGACCGCGGTGCGAGACGGCACGCGCATAGCACGGGAAATCGGCCTCGAGGAAAGCAGCGGTGTCGCGCACCGCCGAGTCCAGCACGAAGCCGGCGCAGCCGCGCTGTTGCGCGTACAGCATGATCAGTTCGCCGACCAGCGCATTGCTGGTCTCGCCGCCGCCGTCGACCACCAGCACGTGGCCCGGCTGCATCATCATCAGCGCCTTGTAGATCAGCAGGTTGTCGCCGGGACGGGTCTTGACCGTGACGGCCGTGCCGACCAGCTTCTTGCTGCCGTGGATACGGCGCAGGCCACCCATGCCGCACAGGCGCTGGAGGTTATCGGAGAGGTGCGAAACGACGATGTCCTGCAACGCGGCGACGACGTCGGCCGAGGCCGGTGCGGAAACGGGATTGATCTGGAAAGGCAAAGCGGGAACAGGGGCGGTTGTCGCCATGTTGATCTCCTCGGATGCATGTTGTTTTGGTTAATGGCCGCATCATAGGAGCGATAAAAACGTAAAAAAAGCGATATTTAATGATGAGAAATCATCGCTTTTAAGCATGTATTGCATGTCCGGCATGAAACGGCTTTTATAGCGCGCGCACTCTCCCGGCTACCGGGAGAGGCTTCTCATGCATTAAGGAAAATGGAGAAAAACGGAAGGAAGTGCGGCAGAGCCGGCGATCACCGGCAGGTGAAAAGAAAAACGCTGCGCCGCTTCAGCGGCGGCGATGGAAGGTGACTTTCTGCTCCAGCGGCGGCTGGGCATCGCCCGAATCGCCGCAGCCATCGCAGGCGCCGCCAGCGCAACCGCCTGATGCGCGCGGCGGCAACAGGCGGCGGCCGAGCGCTTGCCAGCGGGCGGAGCCGCGCCGCAGCACCCATGCCGCCAGGAGCGCCTGCCAGCGCCAGGCCGCCGACGGCGCCAGCTTGCGCAACATATAGAGCGTGCTGGCCGCGACCAGCACGGCGATGACCGCGTATTGCCACCACAGCGCGCTCATGCCAGCCACCTCGCTACCTGGTAAGTGACGAACGATGCGGCATAGGCCAGCACGAACATATAACTGAACGACAGCACCACCATGCGCCATGACTGCGTCTCGCGGCGGATGATGGCCAGCGTCGACATGCATTGCGGCGCGAAGGCGAACCACACCATCAGCGACAACGCGCTGGCCAGCGAAATGTGGCTGGCCAGCGCCTGCTGCAGCGCCATGCCTTCATCGCCACCCACCGCATAGACGGTGGCCAACGTGGCGACGGCGGTCTCGCGCGCGGCAAAGGCCGGAATCAGCGACAGGCTGATCTGCCAGTTGAAGCCCAGCGGCGCGAAGACGTATTGCAGCGTGTGGCCGATGTAGCCTGCCAGGGAGTAATCGATGGCCGCTTCGGTGGCGCCCGCCGGCGGCGAGGGAAAGGTGCAGATGGCCCACATCAGCACGGTCAGCGCCAGCATCACGCCGGTCAGGCGCTTGAGGAAAATACTGCCGCGTTCCCACAGGCCGATGCCGACATCGCGCCATTTGGGCAGGCGGTAGGCCGGCAATTCCATGAGCAGCGCGCGCTCCTGCTGGCTGCGGCGCAAGCGTTTGGCGACCCACGCCACCAGCATGGCGGCAGCGATGCCGGCGAAGTAGAGACAAAACAGCGCTAGCCCCTGCAGGTTGAAAACACCCAGCACCAGCCGATGCGGAATGAAGGCACCGATCAGCAGCGCATACACCGGCAGGCGCGCCGAACAGGTCATCAGCGGCGCCACCAGAATGGTGGCCAGGCGGTCGCGCGGGTCGGTAATGCTGCGCGTGCCCATGATGCCCGGAATGGCACAGGCGAAGCTGGAAAGCAGCGGGATGAAGGAACGCCCGGAGAGGCCGACCGAGACCATCAGGCGGTCGAGCAGGAAGGCCGCGCGCGGCAGGTAGCCGGACTCTTCCAGCACCAGGATGAAGAAGAACAGCACCAGGATCTGCGGCAGGAAACCCAGCACCGTCCCCAGCCCCGACAGCAGGCCGTCGGTGACCAGGCCGCGCAACGGACCGTCGGGCAGCCATTCGGACACCACGCCGGCGAGCGCGCCGAAACCGTCGGCGATGGCATCGGTGAGCGGCTTGCCGATTACATAGACCGCCTGGAACACCAGGAACATCACCACGGCCAGCAGCACCACACCGAGCACCGGATGCAATGCCACGCGGTCGAGCGCGTCGTCGCGGCGGTCGGTGGGCGTGGGCATGGAAACCGTGTCGGCCAGGATGGCGCGTACTTCGGCGTGCAAGTCCTCGATCGCGATATCGCCGGCCACGGCCGGCAGTGCCGACTGGTCGATTGCGGCCACCAGCGCCTGGGCGCCGCCGCGTTTGACGGCGACGGTTTCGATCACCGGCATGCCGAGCCGGCGCGCCAGGCCGGCGATATCGATGGCGATGCCGCGGCGCGCGGCCGCATCCATCATGTTCAGCGCCAGCACCATCGGCCGTCCGAGGTGCCGCACTTCCAGTACGAAGCGAAGGTGCAGCCGCAGGTTGGTGGCATCGGCCACGCACACGATCAGGTCGGGCACCGCTTCACCCGGATAGCGCCCCTGCAGCACGGCCTGGGTCACGCGCTCATCGGGACTGACCGAGCGAAAGCTGTAGGCGCCGGGCAAGTCGACCACGCGGATGGCGCGGCCGGACGGCGCGGTAAAGCTGCCGGACTTGCGCTCGACGGTGACGCCGGCATAGTTGGCGACCTTCTGGCGCGCGCCGGTCAACTGGTTGAACAGTGCGGTCTTGCCGCAATTGGGATTGCCGACCAGGGCGATGTTGAGTGCCCCGGCGCTCATTGCGCGCCCTCAGCGCGTATGCGGACCCGGTCGGCCTCGGCACGGCGCAAGGCGAAGCGGGTGGAACCGATCTGTACCAGGATAGGGTCGGCGCCCCAGGGCGCGACGGCAACGATGCGCACCGGTTCGCCATCGACGAATCCAAGGTCGCGCAGGCGCCCGGCCACCGCATCGGCGGCGTGGCTGTCTGCGACATGGTCTACGATGGCGGAGGCGCCCCTGGCTAATTCGGTCAATCGCATGGCTTCAGGAAAATAATGAATCGATAAGCATTCTCATTATATAAGCCGCGCCCCGATCGCGCCGGGCTTAATACCGGAATCGAGCCCAGCTGCGGCGATATGACGCAGCAAAATGCAACGCGCCGCCGCCAATCACGGGAGCCGCCGCCGCTTGCACTACAATGCGCCATCCGCCGTGGCGCCACGGCGGCCAGCCAGGAAATACCCATGTTCTCGTTCAAGCAACTCGAAGCCCTCTACTGGATCGCCACCCTCGGCGGTTTCGCGCCAGCCGCGCGCAAACTCAACACCACGCAATCGGCGGTGTCCAAACGCATCAAGGAACTGGAAACCAGTTTCGATACCCCGCTGTTCGACCGCGAACAGCGCCAGGCGCGCCTGACGGAAAAAGGCGAGGAAATGCTGCTGATCGCCCGGCGCCTGCTGGAACAGCGCGATATCGCCGTCGAACAGTTCAGCAAGCCCGAAGTGATCGAGCGCCGCCTGCGCATCGGCGTGACCGAACTGACCGCGATGACCTGGCTGCCGCGCCTGGTCAGGCGCATCCACCAGCACTACCCGCGTGTGGTGATCGAGCCCGACGTGGACTTGAGCGTGCACCTGCGCGACAAGCTGCAAAACGACGAGATGGATGCCATCATCGTGCCCGACGCCTTCACCGATCCCGGCCTGTCGGCACTGCCGCTGGCCAGCGTCAAGAGCGTATGGCTGGCGCGCCCGGGGCTGATCGGCGACAGGAAACGCCCGCTGCGCATGCATGAGCTGGCCTCGCACACCATCCTCACCCAGGGCAACAAATCGGGCACCGGCATCATCTATGACCGCTGGATCAAGTCGCAGTCGATCTTCCCCGGCCATTCGCTCTCCTGCAGCAGCGTGGTGGCGCTGATCGGCCTGACGGTGTCGGGCATGGGCGTGAGCTACCTGCCCTACAAACCCCTGCGCCCGCTGATCGAAAGCGGCACCCTGGAAATCATCGAGACCACGCCTAGGCTGCCCGACGTCCCTTACGTGGCGCTCTACCGCAGCGAGCGCAAGAGCAGCTTCATTTCATCCGTCCTGATGCTGGCGCAGGAATGCTGCGAGTTTTCCGACATGTTCCAGATCGAGGAACTGGCGGGCCAGCAGCATGCCAAGAAACGTAATTCCGGCCCATTTTTTTAATATCCAGACAATAATTACGCTGATCCTTGTCGCTTCTGCGCCGAACCTGCGTAAATTTTTACGCGAATTTTTTTGCACCGCACTATACTTTCATTAATTTCTGTAAAGAAATTTTTAGAACGCATTTCATTGATAGCCGTGAATAGGCGTGAGATGTATTCTGCCAAGGGTAAGGGACGAAGCGCTGCCCATTCCGGCTGGGAAACCGGAGATGGTTGCAAGGCAGGCAGCGCTCGAAGGGGTGGCGAAGAAACCGCATGGGAACGGTTTCATCGGCACAATTGATTTTGATTCAAGCAGGTCGCGCGGGCCATCCTCGGCCGGCGCCCTGAGCAAACAGAACAACATGAATCCAACGCCACCGGATTCCGCCGAGTCCGACATGCCGCAACAAATGCGGGTGCGCACACTGATCGATGAGATCGGCGCACTGACGCTGCATGTCCAGGAACTGGGCCGCATGGCCGAAGAGGCCCGCCAGTTGTATGAACGCGGCGAAATGCCGGCGCCGGAAGACCCGCGCCGATTGGTCGACGATGTCGAAGCCTTCCGCCGGAAGCTGGAACTCGCCATCGTCCGCATCTTCGAGGAAATCTTCGGACCGCGCACCGACACCATCGAACGCCAGATGAGCATGCGCCTGATTTCCGAGATCGGACCGTCCGCTTTCGTACAGAAGGTGCTGTGGGGCGAGGAAATCAGCGACATCGCTCTGACCATCGCGCTGGAACGCATGATCCCTTCGCTGGAAAAGCTGGTGGAGGAATATCCGGCCGCCTTCCTGGAACAAGCCAATTCGGTGCTCGAGCAGTTCAAGGCCAGGTAAGACCAAATCTATCCCTGCCGTCCTGACGAAAGTCAGGGCACGGCGCGCCGCAATGAACGCTGCAGGTGCGCGGCGAAGCGCGAAGCGGCGATCGACTGCCGGTGATACGCCAGCGACAACTGCGCGCGCGGCGCCGGTTCACGGATCTCGATGTAGCGCACCTGGTCGAGCTGCACCTGTTCGATCGCCTCGGGCACGATGGAGATGCCCAGCCCCGCAGCCACCAGGTTGATCGCCGAGGTAAGCTGCGGCGCCAGCTGGATCACCTGCGGATCGAAACCTGCCGCCTGGCAGGCGCTGAAGATTTCGTCATACAGCGCCGATCCCTTGCCGCGCGGGACCATGATGAATTTCTCCTGCGCCAAATCCTGCAGCCGCAGCGACTTGCGCCGCCCCAGCGGATGTGCGCGCGGCAACGCCACCTTCAGCTTCTCGGCCGGCAACTCGACTACCCCTACTTCGTCGGACGGCGTGCCGACGATGCGCACAAACGCCGCATCCAGCTGCGAACCGGCGATATCGGCCAGCAACTGTTCGGTAATGCCTTCGCTGAGCGAAATCTCCAGCTTGGGATGGCGCTCGCGGAATTGCTGGATCGACTGCGAGACCTGCGGATGGAACACCGCCGACGAGGTGAAGCCCATGCGCAGCAAGCCGACCTCGCCGCTGGCGGCCTGCTGGGCCGCACGCAGCGCCTGGCCTGCAGCCTCCACCGCCTTCTGCGCATGCGGCAAGAAAATCTGCCCGACTTCGGACAGCTCCACGCCATGCGAAGTGCGGCGAAACAGCGGCGCCCCCACCTGCTCTTCCAGCGACTTGATCTGCATCGACAGCGGCGGCTGGCCGATGCCGACCTTTTCGGCAGCGCGCGTGAAGCTCAGGTGTTCGGCGACGGCGAGGAAATAACGCAGGTGACGCAGTTCCATGATATCTGTTTTATAGATGGAGATAGGCAGTGATATATATTGGACAATATAGCTGATTTCTTCCAGACTGGCGCCATCCGAATCAATCGGCGCCCTCCTCCCGGTGCGCCGGCAAGGAAGCCCATCATGCAATCCCTCTCCGACTCCGCCGAAGCGGCGCAGTCCCCTGCCCCGACAATCCAGCCGGCCAAATCCACGCAAGGCGCCGTCCGTGGTTCGGCCGCCTATCGCCGGATCACGCTGGCGCTGTTCTGCTCCGGCTTCGCCACGTTTTCGCTCCTGTATTGCGTGCAGCCGCTGCTGCCCGCGTTCGCCAGTGAATTCCACGTCGGCGCAGCCGGCGCCTCGCTGGCCTTGTCGCTGTCCACCGCGTTGCTGGCGGTATCGATCGCGCTGGCCGGGATCGTCTCGGAACGCTATGGCCGCAAGGAGCTGATGCTGGCGTCGATGGCCCTAGCGGCCTGCTGCAACCTGCTGGCGGCAGTCGCCCCCAACTGGCATATGCTGCTGGCAGCGCGCGCGCTGGAAGGCTTTGCCTTGGGCGGAGTGCCGGCGGTGGCGATGGCTTACCTGTCGGAAGAAATCGACCCGAGCGGCCTGGGCTTTTCGATGGGCCTCTATGTGGGCGGCAACGCCTTCGGCGGCATGATGGGCCGGGTGGCGATGAGCGTGATGGCCGAGTCGTTCGGCTGGCGCAATGCGATGCTGGCCATCGGCATATTCGACCTCGCGCTGGCAGCCGTCTTCATGGCGCTGCTGCCGGGATCGCGCAACTTCGTGCGCAACAGCGCAATGAAACTGGGCGACCACTTCGCCCTGTGGAAGCGCCATCTCTCGCATGGCCGCCTGCCGCTGGTGTTCGGCATCGGCGCGCTGGCCATGGGCATCTTCGCTACCTCGTACAACTATGCGGGCTTCCGGCTGATGGGTGCGCCCTTCTCGCTGTCGGCCACGGCCACCGGGCTGATCTTCAGCGCCTATATCTTCGGCATCGTTTCCTCGTCATGGGCCGGCGCGCTGGCCGACCGCTTCGGCCGTGCGCCGCTGGTGGCGGCCGGCATCGCGATCTCTTGCGTGGGGCTGTTCCTGACCTGCACGCCGGTGCTGGCGCTGGTGATCCTGGGCATCGTGCTGCTCACCATCGGTTTCTTCACCACGCACTCGGCCGCCAGCAGCTGGGTCGGCCGCATGGCCGCCACCGGCAAGGGCCACGCCGCCTCGCTGTATCTGCTGGCCTACTACCTGGGCGGCAGCATCCTCGGCTCGGTGGGCGGCTGGTTCTGGGAGCACGCGGGGTGGAATGCGGTGGCGGGGTTCATGCTGCTGCAGGTGATGCTGGCCGGCTGGCTGGCCAGGCGGTTATGGCATCCAGGTCGCGCCTGAGTACGCTCAAGAAAAAGCCGGACACGCTCCGGCTTTTTTTACGGGCATGCACGGGGCAGGACCCACGATCATTAACGCGGCATGACTATTGCTAGCCATCCATGGCAAATGGACGGCGCCTGCCCAACATCCGCAACCGGCGGGTATTGCGTTTTGGGAGCAGAATGCCCACGACGCGTCACCCTTTGCTGCCAGCCACACCGCAATCACATTGGAAACACACATGGATACCAAGATCCCGGCCGCGACGGCCGAGCCCGACATGCCGCTGGCGCAGCAGCTTTTCGAGCAACTGCGCAGCGACAACAATGCCCTGCATGGCGCCGCCTACGGCATCACACGCGACACCTACGGCGCCGGCGAACAACGCGCCCATGAGCTGATGGCATCGACCGCGCGCCGCCTCGGCCTGGAGGTGGGCACCGATGCCGCGCTCAACCTTTACCTGACGCTGCCCGGCCGCGACCGCGCCGCCCCTGTACTGATGACCGGCTCGCACCTCGACTCGGTCCCGCGCGGCGGCAACTACGACGGCGCGGCCGGCGTGGTGGCGGGGCTCTCGGTGCTGGCCGGCTGGGTCGCGGCCGGCATGCAACCGCAATGCGATGTCACCGTCATGGGCGTGCGCGCGGAAGAAAGCGCCTGGTTCCCGGTTTCCTATATCGGCAGCAAGTCGGCTTTCGGCCTGCTGGGCGCCGACGCACTGGACATCCTGCGCCTGGATACGCGGCGCAGCCTGCGCGAACACCTGGCCGAATGCGGCGGGCGCCCCGCAGGCATTGCCGATGGCGAAGCGCACCTGAGCGCGGAACGCATCGCCGGCTTCCTCGAACTGCATATCGAACAGGGGCCGGTGCTGGTGGAAGCGGGCGAACAGGTGGGCATCGTCACCGGCATCTGCGGCAGCCTGCGCTACCGTCACGCGCATGTGCTGGGCAACTATGCGCACTCCGGCGCCACGCCGCGCAGCCATCGCCATGACGCCGTGGCGGCGCTGGCGGAAGTGATCGCGCGCCTGCAGCAGGATTGGGCGCAAATGGAAGCGCAAGGGCATGAGCTGACGCTGACCTTCGGCCAGGTCTATACCGATGCGCAGCAAGCCGACATCAGCAAGGTCTCCGGGCATGTCAGCTTCGGCGTCGACGTGCGTTCGCGCAGCGTGGACAGCCTGCAGTGCATGGAGCGCCACCTGCTGGATGCGGTAGCGGCCGCCGAGCGCAAACATGGCGTGCGCTTCGAGCTGGGCGAGCGCACCGGCAGCCAGCCGGCGCACATGGATGCGGCCCTGCAAGACGAACTGCAAGCCGCCGCTGAACAGCTGCAGCTGACGCATCGCCGCCTGCCCAGCGGAGCAGGGCACGACGCCGCATTATTCGCCAACCAGGGTATCCCGACCGCGATGCTGTTCATCCGCAATGGCAACGGCAGCCATAATCCGGACGAGGCAATGGCGCTGGACGACTTCGCCGCCGGCACGCGTGCGCTGGCGCAGGTGATGGCGGCGCGCGCCGGACTCGCGGCAAAAGCTTGATATAGCACCGTGCGTCGAATCACTCGGAACGCGGCGTTCCCCTGACGCATGGCAACAACCCGCATGCCTGGAAGCAACTCTGTTGCTTTCTGGCCGCTGGCATCCTTTCCACCTTCTTTTCCCCGTTTGCCCTGCGCACGAAAGCCGCTAATCTGGATTGGCATGCATCGCCTTGCGCGCCTGTATCGGCCACGGGCTGTGATCGCCGACGACCAATAATCCTGAGACCCGGGCTCCCAAGCCCACTGACATCCGAGGCACCATGAACATCCTGGCCAATATGCGGATCTCCAACCGCCTGACGATCGGGTTCGCCATCGTATTGCTGCTGGCGATCCTTTCCACCGTGATGGGGCTGTACAACGCCAAGCGCAACGCCGATGCCACGCGACAGATGATGGAAATCCCGCTGGCCAAGGAGCGGCTGGTGGCCGACTGGTTCGTGCTCACTTATTCCGCAGTGGTGCGCACCTCGATGATCGCCCGCAGCACCGACGCCGAACTCTCCAACACCTTCAAGGAAGATATCGAGGCCAGCGTTAAGAGCGGTAGCGCCATCATCAAGAAGATCGAGCCGCTGTTGTCTTCGGATGAGGAAAAGGCGCTGATGGGCGTCATCATCGAAGCCCGCAAGAAATACCAGAGCGCCAAGGAACTGGTGATGAACACGCGCAAGACGGGCGATGCCGCCGCTTCGGAAAAGGCCTACAAGGAAGTGTTCGATCCGGCGGCCAAGGCATATGGCGCGCAGGTCAACAACCTGCTGGCGATGCAGCGCCATGCCATCGACCGGCTGGCGGCCAATATCGACCAGAGCAGCGAGCGCAGCATGCAGCTGATGATTGTGCTGGGCATCTTGCTGGTGGCCATCGGCGCGGTGGCGGTGGTGATCATTTCGCGCAGCATCACCACGCCGTTGAAGCGGGCGCTGGATGTGGCCAAGATGGTGGCTGCCGGCGACCTCTCGGCCACCATCGAACAGCACGGCGAGGATGAGATCGCCGAACTGATGCGCGCATTGAACGATATGAACAACTCGCTGCGCACCATCGTCAGCGAAGTGCAGGTCGGTACCGAATCCATCTCCACCGCAGCGGGCGAAATCGCTTCCGGCAATTTCGACCTGTCTTCGCGCACCGAGCAGCAGGCGGGCTCGCTGGAGGAGACTGCGGCCTCGATCGAACAGTTGACCTCGACCGTCAAGCAGAACGCCGAGAATGCGCAGCAAGCCAACCAGCTCGCGATGGATGCATCGGATGTCGCCCGCAAGGGCAGCGGCGTGGTGTCCCAGGTAGTGGAAACGATGAACGAGATCAACCGCTCGTCCAACAAGATCGTGGACATCATCAGCGTGATCGACGGCATTGCCTTCCAGACCAACATCCTGGCGTTGAACGCCGCGGTGGAAGCGGCGCGCGCAGGCGAGCAGGGCAGGGGCTTCGCGGTGGTGGCGTCGGAAGTGCGTTCGCTGGCGCAGCGCTCGGCGGCGGCGGCCAAGGAAATCAAGCAGCTCATCGACGATTCGGTGGGCAAGGTCGATACCGGCAGCAAGCTGGTCAACCAAGCCGGCACCACCATGGGCGATGTGGTCGACAGCATCAGGCGCGTGACCGACATCATGGGCGAGATCTCGGTCGCCAGCCGCGAGCAGAGTTCAGGCATCGAGCAGATCAGCCGCGCCGTCACCGAGATCGACGACGCCACGCAACAGAACGCGGCGCTGGTGGAGCAGGCCACTGCCACCTCCGACATGCTGCGCGCGCAGGCGCAAAAACTGGCGGAAGCCGGACGCAAGTTCAGCCTGGGCAACTCACTGTCGACAGGCGCCGCCCGGCGCGAACGCGACATCTCGCCATCGCCGCTGCGGCTGACGCCTTCGGCCTGAATCGCTTCACAGCGGCGCGCGGCTTCAGGCCGTGCGCCGCATCTCTTCCTTTCCCCCCTCCAGGCTGCGCAGCCAGCCTTGCCAGAAGTGCTGCGAAGCGGCCTGGAATGAGCGGCCGTATTGTTCCGCATCCGAACGCAGGCTGGCCAGGCTGATGTTGCGGGTATGGGCAATTTCATGCGCGTGGCCGATCAGCCAGCGCTCAACCATGCGCACATCGAATTCCGGATGGAATTGCAGCGCCAGGCAATTCTCGCCCCAGGCGAAGGCCTGGTTCGGGTACATCTCGGACGAGGCCAGATGACGCGCGCCGGCCGGCAGGTCGAAGGTGTCGCCGTGCCAATGCAGCACGCGCGTGTCCTTGCCCACCAACTGGCCGAACCACGGCAGCGCATCCGCATGCGCGCCGGGTTGCAGCGGGCTCCAGCCGATCTCCTTGCCGGAGGTGCCGGGATAGACGCGCGCATGCAGCGCCGCAGCCATCAGTTGCGCCCCCAGGCAGATACCCAGCGTCGGCAGGTCTTCCAGCAGGCGTGCGCGCAGCCAGGCGATCTCGGCGCGCAGGTAGGGATATTCGGCGGTGTCGTAGACCGCGATCGGGCCGCCCAGCACGACGACAAGATCGGCATCCAGCGGCGAGATGTTGGCAAAGGAATCGACGCCGACATCGAAGTAGTTGACCTGATAGCCATTCTTTTTCAACAGCGGCGCGAGCTGGCCTAGGTCTTCGAAGGCGACGTGACGGAGGGCGAGGGCGGTTTTCATGGCGGTGGCGTGGGGGAATGGACGTGGCAGAGGCAGCGCGTGAAGCGCCGCGAAGAGGTTGAAGCTGTTTTCGCTATATCTTAACGTATACAACGAATGCTTGAGGAACTTACTCAAATCCACTGAACAAGTTCATTGGTATTTTGTATTGAGGCGATAGACGGCGCCTTGTTCCATCTCAAGGTTTTGCTGTGGCGGCACGAGCGGCCAAAAGCTGATCAGACAAAAACCCTTTACCGGAAAGGCTTTCCTGGTTATCGAAGGTAATTTTATTGGAATTCCACGTGTCGTCCCGACATGGAAAGATTGCCGCAGAGACAATGCGTTCATACGAAAAAACTGATTGTTCTTGTTTTGGGAATTATGTATTCCGGTTTTGAGCCTTTTTCTTGGCCCTTCCGATCCTTACACTTGGTTTCACGATGAAAGCGAAAAGCGACTGATCCACAAACGTCGGGCCGGGCTGAATCGCACATCCTCTCTCTCACAAGGAAACGATCATGAACACCAAGAACATCACCAGGAACATTATTGCGGGTCTTTTGTTGAGCAGCGCCGTCGGCGCCGCCATGGCTGAAGCTCCGTATCCTCCGGAAACCCAGATCGTGTCGACCAAGTCGCGCGCCGCCGTGATCGCCGAGCTGCAACAAGCCCGCGCCAATGGCGAAACCCTGGTCACCGACCGCTACCCGGTCGACAAGCCTTTCGTGTCGACCAAGACCCGTGCCGACGTGATCGCCGAACTGAAGGAAGCCCGCGCCAACGGCGAAATGCTGGTCACCGACCAATATCCCGTGGACAAGCCCTTCCACTCGACCCTGACCCGCCAGCAAGTGCAGGAAGAACTGCAACAAGCCCGCTCGCAGGGTAACGTCGTGGGCAGCGAACAATATCGTCCGCTGTAATCCGGACTGATGCACAGCAAGGCTGAGCATCGTCAACCGCAGTAACCGGCAACGCGGCGCCACCAGCGCCCGCTGCCAAGGACGCCGGAGATCCCGGCGTGCCAAGCTCTCCCCAGGCGGGCCCCATGAAAGCGACAGTCTCTCCCCTCGGTCGCAAGTAGTGTGGCCCGCCTACCTTTTTGTCTTCCCTGCTTTCCCTTTTCCCAATTCGATTCAACCGCCGCCTTCCTTTGGCGAGCCGTCGATGATGGCGCCAGGGGCATCGGGGTCGTTGCGCGCCTGCACCTCGGCGCGCAGGCGCGGCAGCGCGTGCGGATGATTCTTCGCAATGAAGGCGATCATGTGTTCGCGGATCTGGCAGCGCAGCTCGAAGGCGCTGCCGGAGTCGGCGGCGGAGACCAGCAGGCGGATCTGCATGTTGCGCTCCCCGGCATCGGTCACGTGCATCACGCATACCCGCTTGTCCCACAATGGCAAGGTCTTGCACACGCGCTCGAACTCGGCCCGCACTTGCTGCGTGGGCACGCTGAAGTCCATCCACAGGAACACCGTGCCGAGGATGGTGGCCGAGGTATGGGTCCAGTTCTCGAAAGGATTTTCGATAAACCATTGCAGCGGCACGATCATGCGCCGCTCGTCCCAGATCCGGATCACCACGAAGGTGCCGGTGATCTCCTCGACACGTCCCCATTCACCCTTGACGATGAGCACGTCATCGATACGGATCGGCTGGGAAAAGGCGATCTGCAGTCCGGCGAAGAAATTGCCCAGCACCGGCTTGGCGGCGATACCGGCGACGATGCCCGCCACGCCCGCCGAAGCCAGCAAGCTGGCGCCGAACTGGCGCGCGCCCGGCAGCGTCAGGAGCACGAAGGACAAGCCCAGCAGCGCAATGATGAAATACGCGCTGCGCGAGAGCACCCGGGTCTGGGTCAGGATGCGGCGCGCCTTCAGGTTGTCGGCGACATCGTAGGGATTGAGCTTGATGACGGCGACGCTGACCGATTTCACGCAACGGATCAGGAACCAGGTCAGCGCCAGGATCAATGCGACCGACGTCAGGTAAGACACCGAGGTCAGGCCGGGCGTATTGTCCGGCGCACCGGTCAGCACCAGGCGCAGCAGGAACAGGATCAGGCACAGGCGGCTGGCGTTGTAGGCCACTTCAGTGGCGGTGGTGGTGAACAAATGGCCGCGGGCGATGCGGCGGATCAGCATGATGCCGACGCGATGGATGATGACGGCCACGACCGCCGCCACCACGGCCGCGCCCAAGACGATCAGGCCCGAGCGCAGCGGGCCTTCGTTCATGTTGTAGAGAAAATCCAGGTCCATCGCGTCCCTTCCATGTTGTCGTCACGGCATTGCCGTGGATGAAAACGCCGTGTGGGCGTTCGAACCGGGAAGGGGGATTTTGTTTCCGCTTTTTTGCCTGATGGCGCTCAATGCCGCGCCGGGGCGGGGCAGAGCGCCACCGCCAGCAGGCATAAGGTTTCCACCGCATCGGCCTGGGCCAACTGGATAGGCGCGGGACGCCGGCGCGACAATTCATGCAAGGCCGCGCCATCCCGCGCCGCCAATGCCGCGCCCATCTCCTGCAGCCAGGGGACCAGGCCGGCCGCACTTTGCTGCGGATGCGTCCAGACATGGCTGGCATCCGCCGCCAGGCGGCGCGACAACGCCACGGCGGTGCGGCCGGCGCCGCTCTCGCCATCGGCCAGGCTGCGCTCGCGCATCAGGCGCTGCAACAGCAGGCCGGCCTCGACGTTGGCCACGCAGGCATCGCGCCGCCGCGCATGCATGCGGGCGACCTCGGCGCTATCGTGTCCGGCGGACACGGCGTCGGCCAGGTACGCGAGGTTGAGCTGCACCATGCGCAGCAATTGCGCCCGCACATCGACCGGCTGGCGACGCGGCCAGAACAGGTAACTGGCCAGCACCGCCACCACAGCGCCGATCACGTTGTTGCCGGCGCGCAGTGCGGCATTGGTCAACTGCTGCGCGGGATCGACCGCCACATCGGCCACCAGCACGAACACCGGCGTCAGGAAAGTCGCATACAAGCCATAGCTGACCGGGCGCAAGGCCATGGTCAGCACCGTCAACGGAAACACCAGCACCGCCAGCGCCAGCGGCGAATGCACCACCAGGCACAAGGCCAGCGCCAGCACGCCGCCGACGATGCTGCCGATGGCGCGCTCCATGCTGCGCGCCCAGCTATCGGCAATGGTCGGCTGCATCACCAGCATGGTGGCCATGGTGGCCCAATAGCCGAACGGCAGCTCCAGCAGATGCACGATCAGGTAGGTGGCGCCGGCGGCCGCCGCACAGCGCCAGGCGTGATGCATCTCGGCCGAACCGGCATTGGTGTGCAGCGCGGCCTTGCGCCACAGGGCGCGCAGACGATGGAACAACGCCAGCAAAACGCCGCCCGCATCTTCACCGGTAACGCGTGCGGCCTGCTTCAATCCGGCCGGGTCGATATCGCCGACGCCTGCCGCCAGCGGCGCCTCCATCAATTGCAGGACACGGCCGGCGCCGCTGGGCAAGCGCGCCACCAGTTGGCGCAAGCGCAGCATGATGCGGGCGTCATCGGCAGCCGCGATACTGTCGCCATTGGCCATCGCGGCCTGCATGCCTTGCAGCAGTTGCGCCATGCCCTCCAGCACGCGCGCGGTGCGGCGGCCGGCGGCGGGGTCCTGGTAGTGCGTCAGGCGCAGATCGGCCAGCACGGTGATGCAGTCGAGCAGCTCGCCGGCGCGCGCCAGCCTGACCAGCAGGTTCTCATACAGGCGGCGCGATTCGGTGCGCTCGCCGGCCACCGCATCGAGCGCGCGCCGCGCATTGGCAATGTCGGAACGCGCATGGCGGCGCGTGTGCGCGGCCAGCTCGGCGGCATGCGCCAATTGCGCAGGGTCCTGGTCGTTGCGGCTTTCGGCGGCGATCATCGCCAGTTCCGCCAGCGCGCCATAGACCCGCGCCACCGCCTTGCGCGCCGGCGCGAAAGGATGGATGCGCCATACCGTCAGCCCCAGCAGCATGGCCCACAGGCAGCCGCTGAAATAGATCAGCACATGGCTTTGCCCCAATGGCCACAGCACCACCGGCGCATCGGCCATGATGGCCGAGACTCCTGCTGCCAGCATCAGCACCAAACCGGCGGCGGCGCCGTAGATGCGCGAAAAACCGGCCACACCGGCGCAGGCCATGATGGCCAGCAAACCCGCCTCGACGCTCCAGCCGGCGACCGTGGCCGCGAACATGCCGCCCAGCGTGGACGCCAGGGCGAAGCCGCCCATCGACGCCAGCCGCGCGCGGTTGGAACCGGCGCTGTCGGCCAGGCAAGTCAGGAAGGCGCCAATCGCCGCCCACGAGAACAGCGGATTGCCCAGCCACTCGCCCAGCAGCAGCATGGCGCTGGCGCCGCATGCCGCGCGCAGGCCCTCGGACAGGCTGGCATTGCGCAAGGGGAAATCGGCTTGCCAGCGCTCCAGCCGCGCACGGGCGCGGCGCCAGGGAGCTCGGACGAAACCACGCAAGAAAGAAAAACCGGAGATGGATAGCGGCGGCGGCATGCTAAGGGAGAGGACGGGTCGGGCTGAAGTGGGGAAGCCAACGCCCGCGCGCTTTATTCCCGCAGCGGCGTCATTCCGGTTCCGCCGCCACGGCCGGCAGGCGTAACGGGCATCGGCTGGATGCAGTATAGGAAGGCCAAATATTCTTTGTATGACTTAAGTTCTGGTGTTGCATTCCAATTGCGAATACACAACATCAGGCCCCTGCCTTGCCCCCGGCAAACAACTCCCCGCTGATCTCCATCCAGGCGCGCGCCGCGTGCGACAGGTAACCGCCGCGCGTCACATAGGCGACCTGCCATTGCACCTCGGGCTCGGTCAGGCGCACCGCCTGCAGTTGGTCGGTGGCGATACGGTGGATGAAAGGTTCGGGCAGCAAGGCGGCGCCCATGCCGGCCAGCGCCATCGCCACCAGCCAGTCCCACTGGCCGCTTTGCGCGGCGACCTGCGGGGCGATGCCGATTTCGCGGAAGGTGCCGCGCAGGCTGCGCGTCAGGCCGAATTCGTTGTTGAGCATCACCAGCGGCATGCCGTCCAGCTGGGCGCAGCGCAAGGCGGCCCGGTTCTTCTGGAAGCTGCCGGCCTGGGCCACGGCCCAGATCGGGTAGCGCGCCACCGGCATCACTTCCAGTTCCAGCTCGGGATCGGCCGGCAGCACCGTCATGCCGATCTCCAGTTCGCCGTTGGCCACGCGCTGTTCGATCTGCGGGCCGGTGTCTTCCTTGAGGTTGAGCGCGATCTCCGGATGGCGCTCGCGGAAGGCCTTGAGCACCGGCGTGCACAGGATGTTGATCATGGGCGGGATGCCGATGTCCAGATGGCCCTGGCGCAGGGCCTTGGTGTCGCGCACCTCGGCGTTGAGGCGCTGCATCGAGGCCAGGATCTGCTGGCCTTGCTCGTAAACCACGCGGCCGGTATCGGTCAGCGCCAGGCGGCGGCCGTCGCGGATCAGCAGCGGGGCATCCACCTCGTCTTCCAGCTGGCGCACCATCTTGCTGACGGTGGACTGGGTCACATGCAGCGCGTCGGCGGCGCGGCTGAAACTGTTCAGGCGCACCGTTTCGGTGAAATAGCGCAGGGCGCGGATATCCATGTTGGCCGGCTTTCGAAGACGAATTTGAGGCGTATCAAAGTATGCAGATTCCGACTGGAATCGCAGAATTTAAATCATACAGCGCATGCAGGCCGACTTCTATACTCGATTAAAACAAGAATGAAAGAAGTCCGTTCCGGAGGCCATACAACGCTCACTGGCGCGGATGCACTTCTCTTTTCCAAAAGAAACCGAGCAGGAGCACAGCATGGACAGCCAGCGCATCCGCCAGCCTGAATTGGCCGGCAAACTCATGTCGGCCGATGAGGCCGCCACCTTCTTCCACAACGGCATGACGATCGGCATGAGCGGCTTCACCCGCGCCGGCGACGCCAAGGCCATGCCGCGCGCGCTGGCCGCGCGCGCCAGGCGCGAGGAATTGCGCTTTACCGTCATCACCGGCGCCTCGCTGGGCAATGGCAGCGACGGCCTGATGGCCGAAGCGGGCCTGTTGGCGCGGCGCCTGCCGTTCCAGGTGGATGCGATGCTGCGCGGCAAGATCAATGCCGGCGAGGTCATGTTCATCGACCAGCATCTCTCGGAAACCGCCGAGCAGCTGCGCAGCGGCACACCGTCAAGCATCGACATCGCCGTGATCGAAGCGGCCGCCATCACCGAAAACGGCATCGTGCCGACCATGTCGGTAGGCAATTCGGCCAGCTTCGTCGAGCAAGCCAGACAGATCGTGATCGAACTCAACACCAGCGTGCCGCTGGCGCTGGAAGGCTTGCATGACATCTACCTGCCGGCCGAGCGCCCGGCGCGCGGCCCGATCCCGCTGACCAGCCCGCAGCAGCGCATCGGCCGCGCCACCATTCCTTTCGATCCGGCCAAGGTGATCGCCATCGTGCTGACCGAGACGCCGGACAGCCCCTCCTCGGTGCTGCCGCCGGACGAGGAAACCAACGCCATCGCGCGCCATGTGATCGGCTTCCTCGAAGGTGAAGTGGAGGCAAAGCGCTTGCCGCACACGCTGGCGCCGCTGCAGGCCGGCATCGGCACCATCGCCAACGCGGTGCTGCACGGTCTGGTGGCGTCGCCGTTCCGCAACCTGACCATGTATTCGGAAGTGCTGCAGGACAGCGCCATCGAGCTGCTCGATTCGGGCCAGCTGGCGTTCGCCTCGGCTTCGTCGATCACGCTGTCGTCGGCCAAGTACGAGCACTTCATCAACCACCTCGACAAGTACCGCGACAAGCTGGTGCTGCGTCCCCAGGAAATCAGCAATCACCCGGAGCTGGTGCGGCGGCTGGGCATCATCGGCCTGAACACCGCGCTGGAATTCGACATCTACGGCAACGTCAACTCCACCCATGTCGGCGGCACGCACATGATGAACGGCATCGGCGGCTCGGGCGACTTCGCCCGCAATGGGCAGATCTCGATCTTCGTCTCCAAGTCGGTGGCCAAGGGCGGGGCGGTTTCCAGCGTGGTGCCGATGGTCACGCATGTGGACCACAGCGAGCACGATGTCGATGTGCTGGTCACCGAATGGGGACTGGCCGACTTGCGCGGACTGGCGCCGCGCGAGCGCGCGGTGAAGGTGATCGAACACTGCTGCCATCCGGATTACCGCCCACAATTGCGCGACTACTTTGAGCGCGCCTGCCGGGCCGGCGGCCATACGCCGCATCTGCTGGGCGAGGCATTCTCCTGGCACCAGCATTACGCGCAGCATCAGACCATGCGTTTGCGCTGAACCTCAGTCTCCCTGATTGGGCGCCGTCTTGCGCCGTGCCAGCGCATCCCAGCCGACCGCGCCGCGCACGGCCCCCGGCATGGCTTCCTTCATGGTGTCGATGAAATGGCGCAGGCGCGCCGGATAAAAGCGCGCATAGGGATACAGCAGCGATACCGGCAGCGGCGCCGGTTCCCACTCCGGCAGCAACTGCACCAGCCGGCCCGCCGCCACATCCTCGGCCAGGATCCAAGACGACCCGACCGCCACGCCCATGCCTTCGATGGCCGTGTTGCGCAACGCGTACAGGCTGTCGGTGACCAGCTGCGGCCGGAACGAGATGTGCTTTTGCTCGCCGGTGCGCGCATGCGTGAGCGTCACTTCGCGCCGGTAAAAGGCGGGGATGGCGATCCAGGGCAGGGCGGCCAGGTCGGCCGGATGCTGCGGCAGCGGGCGGCCTTCCAGCAGCGACGGCGCCGCCACCGTCATGCGCGGCACTTCGGCCAGGTGGATCGCCACCACGGACGGGTCGTGCACCTCGCCCACCTGGATCGCGCAGTCGATGCCTTGCGAAATGAAATCGGCGGCGCGGTCATGCAGCAGCCACTCCACCATGACCAGCGGATGGCGGCGCATGAACTCCGTCAGCGGGCCGATCAGCTGCTTTTGCCCGAACGCATGCGGCACCACCACCCGCAGCGAACCCTCGGCCTGCAGGCGTGCCCCGCGCAGGTCGCTTTCGAACTCGTCCCATCCCGCCAGCAAGTCCTTGGCGCGCTCGTAGCAGCGCTCGCCGTCGTCGGTCAGTTTCATCGCATGCGTGGAACGTTGCAGCAGCCGCACCCCGAGCGAACGCTCCAGGGTCTGCAAGCGGCGGCTGATGGTGGGCTGGGTCGTGCCCAACTGGGATGCCGCCGCCGACAGGCTGCCGGCTTCGACGATGCGCACGAAGGTCTGCATCAGCTCGATACGGTCGGTCAGGCCGGCGGCGAGCGCTGTTGTCTGGGAGGGGGCGGAGGGCTTGGTCATACGCTAAACGTATATCAATTCTGCTTTTTACGCTACTACCGTATGCGAGCCGGGTGGCGCAGAATCCGCTTCAACGCTGGCACACAAGCCTTTTTCGGGCCAGTTCGACGCAAACATATGGCAAACCCATCGGGAGTTTCATCATGAATAACATTCCTAACACGCATATAGCCCCAAGCCACTTGGCGGCCAAGGCGCATCCGCAAGCGCATGGCCTGTCGACAGCGCTGATCCTGCTGCTGGCAACCGGCGCCGGCCTGTCCGTGGCTTCCCTGTATTACTCGCAACCGATGCTGGGCGTACTGGCCGACGATATCGGCGCTTCCGAGCGCGTCGTCGGCATGGTGCCGATGTCGACCCAGCTCGGTTACGCGCTGGGCATCCTGCTGCTGGCGCCGCTGGGCGACCGCTACGACCGCCGTCGCATCATCCTGATCAAGGCGGCGGTACTGACCGCCGCGCTGCTGCTGGCCGGCGCCTCCTCGGGCGTGGGCATGCTGCTGGCCGCCAGCCTGGCGGTCGGCTTGTCGGCCACCATGGCGCAAGACATCGTGCCGGCCGCCGCTACCCTGGCGCCGGAACAGCACCGCGGCCGCATCGTCGGCACCGTGATGACGGGCCTGTTGCTGGGCATCTTGCTGTCGCGCGTGGTGAGCGGTTTCGTGGCTGAAAACTTCGGCTGGCGCGCCATGTTCGTGGGCGCTGCCGCCAGCATCGCGCTGATCGGCGTGGCTGCATGGCGCGGCCTGCCGCGCTTCCATCCGACCACCCACATGCGCTACGGCGCGCTGCTGGGTTCGCTGGCCAGCCTGCTCAAAAAGCATGGCGCCCTGCGTCGCGCCGCCCTGGCCCAGGGCGTGCTATCGATCGGTTTCTCGGCGTTCTGGTCGACCCTGGCGGTGATGCTGCATGGCGCGCCGTTCCACCTGGGCAGTGCCGCCGCCGGCGCCTTCGGCCTGGCGGGCGCAGCCGGCGCCCTGGCGGCTCCGCTGGCCGGCCGCATCTCGGACAAGAAGGGCCCTGAGCTGGTGACCCGCCTGGGTGTTGGCCTGGCAACCGTGTCCTTCGCTGCGATGGCGCTGTCGCCGTGGTTTTCAACGGAAGGCCAACTGGTCCTGATCGCGCTGGCCGCCATCGGCTTCGACCTCGGCGTGCAGGCTACCCTGGTGGCGCACCAGACCATCGTCTACAGCATCGAACCCGGCGCCCGCAGCCGCCTCAACGCCGTGCTGTTCGTGGGCATGTTCATCGGCATGGCAAGCGGCGCGGCATTGGGCAGCCTGGCCCTGGCGCAGTGGGGCTGGATCGCCGTGGTCGGCCTGGCCACGCTGACCTCGATCCTGGCGCTGGTAGTCCGCCTGTGGCCGGGCGCTGCCAAGGCGCGCTGAACGCCTCGATTCCCTGCCTTTTCCTGAAGCGGTCCCGGTGCAAGCCGGGGCCACTTTTTTTTGTCGCCAGCCAACGGCCGCAGAAAGAAATAACCCTGCTGCTAGCCGCGTCAAATAACAATCGTTCTCATCTATAATCGAGCCCCTCCTCGCCGGATGACGGATTGCGATGCAAGGCGAGGCCCGCAACGGGAGACTCCCATGAACGACACGACGCTTCCTGCGCCCTCCATCCAGCGTCCGGACGCTACGCTGGCCGACGAGCATGCCGTACTGCTGCGCCACCTTGCCGCCGCGCAGCTTCGCTGCAGCGAGGCCATGCAGCAGCAAGCCGGGGAGATCGCGCAACTGCGCGCGCAGGCGATGAAAATGCGCGCGGCCATCATCGCGCGCGACAGTGCGCTGGCCTGGGCTTGCGAAGACCGCGCCGCGCTGGAGGCGGCCATCCCCGATCTCGCGCCGCGCGTCACGCTGGCGCGCAAGGTCAAGGACCTGAGCCGGCGGCTGCAGGACCTGATGCGCGACACGCTGCGCCCGACCATATCGGCGCCCGTGCCGGCAGCACGGCCGCAAACCGCCGCCGGCACGGCAACGCCAGACATTGCGGCGCTTGAAGCCAGCATCGTCGCCGCCGACCTGGTGATCTGCCAGACCGGGTGCCTGAGCCACGGCGCCTATTGGCGCGTGCAGGACCACTGCAAGCGCACCGGCAAGACCTGCGTGATGGTCGAGCAACCGGCCAATTTCCGCGTCATGCGCATCCACCATGACATGCGTACGGCCATCGACGGCATGGTCCCGGCCGAAACCGAAAGCGCCCAGCAAGCTGCCGATTGAGCAGCGCGCAACGAGCGTCCTTCTTTACATGCCGGCTTTGCCGGCATTTTTTTCCGGCCCGGCACGAAAACAACGATAGGCAAGCACCATTTGTTAATGGTAATCACTATCATTTATAATCACCTTTTCTCATTCCCGGCCTGGCCGCGCCGACAAGGCGCCGATCTGAGCGCACAGGCGGCTTGCCGGATCGGTTTCCATCTTGTCTGGGATGCCTTTCCCCCATGTCCATCGAAGCCCTCTACTGCGACCACCATTCCTGGCTCAAGGGATGGCTTCTGCGTCGGCTCGGCAATACCGAGCAGGCGGCCGACCTGGCGCATGACACGTTCATCCGCCTGCTCAGCAGCGAGCGCGTGCCGGCCACCCTCCATGAGCCGCGCGCTTACCTGACCACGGTCGCCCAGAACCTGGTGTCCAACCACTGGCGGCGCGAGAAGCTGGAAAAGGCCTATCTCGATGCACTGGCCCACGCTCCGGCCGGCCTGGCGCCGTCGCCGGAAGAACAGGCGATCCTGCTGGAAACCCTGCTGGAACTCGACCAGCTGCTGGACGGCCTGCCGGCCATCGTCAAACGCGCCTTCCTGCTGTCGCAGCTCGACGGGCAAACCCACGCCCAGGTCGCCGAGGCGCTCGGCATATCGGTTCCCACCGTCAAGCGGTATCTGGTCAAGGCCCTGCAGCGCTGCTACTTTGCCGATATTTCCTTTCTCGGATGAGGCCGTCCTTGTCCGCCTCCAGCTGGTATCAGCACACGCCCGATGCCGCCACGCTGCCGCAGCATGTGGCCGAACGCGCACTCGAGTGGCTGGTGGAACTGCAAGCCCAGCCGGTGCCGCCCCAGACCATCGCCGCATGGACCCGCTGGCGCGGTGAGCATGCCGACCATGAGCGCGCATGGCAGCGCATCGAGTCGGTGCGGGGCCGGTTGCAGCCGCTGGCCTCGCCGCTCAATTCCGCCGTCGCCCAGGCCGCGTTGGCGCCGCGCGGCTCGCCGCACCGCCGCCAGATCATCAAGGGCCTGGTCGTGGCGGTGTTCGCCGGCGGCACCACCTGGGGCGTGGCGCAATACACGCCCTGGCGCGAGTGGAATGCGGATTACCGTACCGCCGTCGGTGAACGCCGCACGCTTACGCTGGCCGACGGCACGCAGCTCATGCTCAACACCGGCAGCGCCGTCAACGTCGGCTTCAGCCCGGCCGAACGGCGCATCCGTCTGATTGCCGGCGAGATCCTGGCAACCACGGCCAAGGATGCCGCGCCCCGCCCGTTCATGATCGAGACCGTGCACGGCACAGCCCAGGCGCTGGGTACCCGCTACACGGTCCGGCAAATGGCCGACGCCACCGAGGTCCGCGTATTCGAAGGCGCGGTGCGCATCGCGCCGCGCCACGATGCCGCCAGCAGCCTGGTCGTGCAGGCCGGCGAACAGGCGCGTTTCAGCGCCACCGGAATCCATGCGGCCGGCCGGGCGGATGCCGCCCTGATCGGCTGGACCGACGGTTTCATCATCGCCCGCAGCATGCGGCTGGACGATTTCATCGCCGAGCTGGGCCGCTACAGCCGCGACACCCTCGCTTGCGACCCGGCCATCGCCGACTTGCGGGTATCCGGTTCGTTTCCGCTGGACGATATCGACAAGGTCATCGAAACACTGGCCAGCACGCTGGACGTGCAGGCCGACACCCGCCACCGCTTCTGGGGCGGCCGCCGCATACGCATGAACCCGCTGCCGCAACGCGGCCGATCTCCCCGGTACAAAAAACCAAGGCCGGCCGCGTGAAGCTGATCCGTTTTCGGTTTTCGCGGGTCATTGGGGCAGGGACGTCAATTTCTTATCTGGAAAGGTCGCATCGACATGGAGCAGGCGAGGGCGCGCTACGCACAAGCCATGCAGGCAATGCTGCGGCGTGCGGCATTCGCCTGCGGCACCCGGCGCCTGGCGCTGGGTGCGGTTACCGCCATCGCCGCCGTGTCCGCGCAACTGATCCCCGTTCCCGCCTTCGCGCAAGCCGCGATGCGCACCTATGACATTCCCGCCGGCCCGCTGGAAGACGTGCTGGGCCGTTTCGGCCACGATGCCGGCATCCTCTTGTCGTTCCGGCCGGAAATCACCGCCGGCCTCCATAGCGACGGGCTGCGGGGCAGCTATGGCATCGACGGCGGACTGGCTGCGCTGCTGGCCCACACCGGCATCCAGGTGAGCCGCCAGGCCAACGGCGGCTACCTGCTGAGCAAGCCCGCCTTCGGCATGGCCAACCGGCCGCTGCCCACGGTCACCATCATGTCGACCGCCGACCAGGACGCTACCGCGCCCTATGCCGGCGGCCAGATCGCCAAAGGCGGCAGCCTTGGCATCCTCGGCACGGGCAATGCCATGGATGTTCCGTTCAGCACCGTGAACTACACCGTCACCCTGCTGGAAAACCAGCAGGCGCGCACGCTGGCCGACGTGGTGGAAAACGACGCCTCGGTGCGCATGCTCACCTCCACCGGCGGCTTCGGCGATACCTTCCAGATCCGCGGCTACAGCCTCTCCAGCGGCGATGTCGGTTTCAACGGCCTGTTCGGCCTGGCGTCGGCCAGCCACATGCCGGCCGCCATCATGGAAAGGGTGGAAGTGCTCAAGGGCCCCGGTACCCTGATGAACGGCATCAACCCCGATGGCAGCATCGGCGGCAGCATCAACATCGTCACCAAACGCGCCGGCGACGAACCGCTCGCGCGCCTGACCACGTCCTTCCAGGGCAAGGGACAAACCGGATTGCAAACCGATGCCAGCCGCCGTTTCGGCACCGGCAACGCGTGGGGTATCCGCGTCAACGGCGTCTACAAGGATGGGGAAGCCAGCATCAAGGACGGCAACCAGCAACTGGCCGTCGGCGCGCTGGCGCTGGACTACCGCGGCAGCCAGTTGCGCTGGTCGCTGGATACTTATGCACAGCATGAGGACACCGACAATTTCCGCCCGCAGGTCGGCTTCCTGCCGGAGGTGACGACGATCCCCTCGCCGCCGCCGGCGGATGCGAACTTCTATCGCGGCAGCCAGTTGCGGCTGGAAGATGCCGCCACGGTGTCGCGCCTCGAATACGACATCGATGGCGGCATGACCGTCTACGGCGCCATCGGCTACCGCTACGGCGCGTCCCGACAAAACCTGACGACTGGCGCGGTCAACGCCGCCGGCATCGGCACGCTGCGCAACAGCTACTACGACACTTACAGCAAGACCACGACCGCCGACGCCGGCCTGCGCATGCGTTTCGACACGGCCGGCATCGGCCATGCGCTGGCCATCGGCATGACGCGGCTGCAGCAGGAAGCCGGCAACGCCTACATCCCCTCAAGCGGCACGGCCACCTACAGCATCTACACCGCCACGCCGCTGCCCGCCATCACCGATGCGCGCACCGCGCCCAAAAAGTCCTACGACATGGTGCTCACCAGCGTGACGCTGGCCGATACCTTGTCCATGCTGGAAGGCCGGCTGAACATCTTCGCCGGGGCGCGCCAGCAGCAGGTGCGCTACGACAGCTTCGATACCGTCACCGGACTGGAGACCTCTTCCTACAGCGCCAGCGCCGTTTCTCCTTTGCTGGGGGTGGTGGTCAAGCCATCCGAACACCTCTCGCTGTATGCCAACTACACGGCCGGCCTGACCCGCGGCACGGTGGTGCCGACCGGTGTGCTCAATGCCGGCCAGATCCTGCCGCCCTACCGGTCCAGGCAATACGAGGCCGGCATCAAGGTCGACTGGGGCCGCATGACCACCAGCGCCGCCGTCTTCCAGATCGCCAACCCGAGCCCGGTCATCACCATGCTGCAGAACCCGCCCGGCGCCAGCCTCTACAGCTACGACGGCGAGCAGCGCAACCGCGGCCTGGAGCTTTCCGCCTACGGCGAAGCGGCATCGGGCTTGCGCCTGATGGCCAGCGCGGCTTTCTTCGACGCCAAACTGACGCACACGGCCAACGGTATCAATGACGGCAAGAACGCCACCGGCGTACCGGCCTACACGTTCAGCCTGGCCGCCGACTGGGATACCCCGTGGCTGGCCGGACTCGCCCTGAATGCGCGCGTCGTCCATACCTCATCGGTCTACTTCAACGCCGAAAACACCCTGAGCCTGCCGGGCTGGACTCGCACCGACATCGGCGCGCGCTATCAAACCCGCCTGGCCGGCAAGCCGGTGGTGCTGCGCGCCAATGTGGAAAACCTGTTCAACCGCAACTATTGGCTGCTTGCCAGTCCCTACGCCACAGTGGCGGCGCCGCGCACATTGCTGTTGTCGGCGCAGGCCGATTTCTGATCGCCATCGCGGCCGTTCGATGCCTGTCGGCCGGCAGTGGGTTTTACCTTCATCTTGCCGCCAGGGAACGCGGTGCACGAATATCTCCCGCCATCGTCGCCCGGGCCTCCAACATCTTTTATAATCGCCCACAGGAGACAACCCTCGCGGCATGCCCGCCGGTCCATTATTCAGCCCACCAGGCGGAATTGATGGCAAGCAGTCAAGACGGCATGGCGCGAACAACGACGGTGAATGGCATGGCACTGTATTTCAAGAACAAGAGACCGAAGACTTTCCTTGGCGCGCCCGTGGGCTGGCCATTGATGTTCCTGATGGCGCTCGACCTGTGCATCGCCGGCCTGATGTTTCTCTCCGAGCATGACTGGAGCGGCCTGATCCTGCTGTATCCGCCGGTCGCACTGGCGATCGCCATGATGACCGACGCCCGCAAAGAAAAGCTGGCCGCGCAGCAGCGCCGGCGCTAACCGGCTCCTGAACCGCATTGCCGGACGGATCCGCCGCCCCGGTGCTTCCACGCAAGACTTCCATGACGACATTACAAGACCGCCCCGCGCTGTTGCAGGTCCGCAAGCTCAATTTTGCCTATCCCGGGCATGAACTTTTCAAGGACCTGTCCGCCGCGATCCCGGCCGGAGTCACGCTGGTGCGCGGCGGCGACGGCCGCGGCAAGACCACCCTGCTGCAATTGCTGGGCGGGCTGATGCCGGTGAAGGATGGCGTACTGCAACTGGACGGCATCCGCCTGGATGAAGACAGCGAAGCCTATCGCCGCAAGGTGTTCCACGTCGACCCGCGCACCGAGGCGTACGACCAGGCGACGCCGCCGGAATTCTTTCATGCCATGGCGGAACGCTTTCCCGGCTTCGACCGTGCGCGCCTGCCGGCGCTGATCGAAGGCCTGTCGCTTGCGCCGCACCTGGAAAAGAAACTGTTCATGCTCTCCACCGGCAGCAAGCGCAAGGTCTACCTGGCCGCCGCCTTTGCCGCCGGCGCCACGCTGAACCTGCTGGACGATCCCTTCGCCGGACTGGACCGCGCCTCGATCAACTTCGTCACGCACACCCTCAACGCGCAATCGGGCAACCAGCAGCAAGCCTGGGTGGTCGCCCTGTACGAAGCGCCGGAAGGCGTGGCGCTGGCCGCCGCCATCGACCTGGGCGATTAAGCCTCAATCCTCCCCACCGCGATCTCCATACCGGACGCCGCCGTGCGTGCGGCCGCAGTGGATGGCATGATGTGCCTGTTGCCATCCTCCGCCACCACCGCATGGACACCGCCACCCATTTCACGCCCATCCTGGAACAGGTCCTCGAAGAAGTCCGCCCCCTCACGCTGCACGGCAAGGTGGCGAGCTACATTCCCGAACTGAGCCACATCGACCGCAGCAAGCTGGGCATCGCGCTCTACCTGCCCGACGGCGGCATCTACACGGCCGGCGACGCGCATGAGCGGTTTTCGATCCAGAGCATCTCCAAGGTCTTCACGCTGGTGATGGCTTACCGCACGCTGGGCAATGCGCTATGGGAGCGCGTCGGGCGCGAGCCCTCCGGCAACCCGTTCAACTCGCTGGTGCAGCTGGAGACCGACAAGGGCGTCCCGCGCAATCCCTTCATCAATGCCGGCGCGCTGGTGGTGACCGACATCCTGTGCAGCCAATACGTCAACCCGCACCTGGCCATCCTGGAATTCATCCGCCAGGTCAGCGGCGTGCCAGACATCAACTTCAACACCCGCGTGGCGCGCTCGGAAGCGCAGCATGGCTTTCGCAACGCAGCCATGGCCAATTTCATCAAGAGCTTCGGCAACCTCAAGGCGCCGGTGGACAACGTGCTGCAAGCCTACTTCCACCAATGCTCCATCGAAATGAGTTGCGCGGAGCTGGTAAGGGCCGCGCAGCTGCTGGTGCATTACGGCACCGCGCCGGGCGTCTCCGAGGCGCTGCTCACGCCCAGCGAAGTGCGGCGCGTGGCTTCCATCATGCTGACCTGCGGCACCTACGACGCCGCCGGCGACTTCGCCTTCCGCATCGGCCTGCCGGCCAAGAGCGGGGTCGGTGGCGGCATCCTGGCCGTGGTGCCGGGGCGCATGGCGTTGTGCGTGTGGTCGCCAGCGCTGGATGTGCATGGCAATTCGCTGGCGGGGGCGAAAGCGCTGGAGTTGTTTGCGGGGCGTACGGGGTTTTCGATTTTCTAATGTCCCGCATCCATGCCAGATCCCGCCGTCGCATTGAGTCCATATTGCATCCACCAACCATCTGCAGCGAATGCCGACACGTTATGATATCGCCCGTCCTCAACGCATTCTCCCAGCCCGTCGTCCACCGACCATGAAACCGCAACGCGACTCCGCCGACAGCCCGGAAACCCTCGACCAGAATGTGTACGAGGCGATTTTCAACGCCGTCATGCACGGACGGCTGAAGCCCGGCACGCGGCTGCAGGAAGCCAGCCTGTGCGAACAGTTCGGCGTCAGCCGCACGGTGGTGCGGCAAGCGCTGCGGCGGCTGGCGGAATTGCGCATCGTCGACATCGTGACCAACAAGGGCGCCGCAGTCGCCACACCGGGCCCGAAAGAAACGCGCGACGTATTCGCCGCGCGCCGCGCCATCGAAGGCGCCATCGTGCGCGAAGTGGCGCGCAGCATCGACCACGGCGAAGTCGCCAAACTCAAGCAGCGCCTGCAAGCCGAACATGCTGCCCTGCACGAGGGCGACCACCCGCGCTGGGTGGCGCTGGCCGGAGGCTTCCACCTGGCGCTGGCCGAACTCTCCGGCAACCATGTCTTGCAGCGCATGCTGACCGAGCTGATGACGCGCTGCTCGTTGATCGTGGCGCTCTATGAAGTGCCGGGCGAAGCCAGTTGCGAACACGACGAACACACGCGCCTGGTCGACCTCCTGGCCCTGCGCGACGGCAACGGCGCCGCCGCCGAAATGGAAAAACACCTGCTGGCACTGGAAGCCCGGCTGCGCCTGCCGCAAGACAAAAACGAAGCGCTACGCCGCGCATTCTGATTTCCCCTCCGTCATCCCCGACCGACCCGGCGCCTGCCCGCCAGCAGTGCGCTCGCGCGCCGGCTGAGTGATTTTTGCCCATTTTGCGTGCAAACGATAAAATGTATACAATCAACAAATAAACATTAAATCCTTTTGAATCAATTGCTTGATTAGTATTTATGGCTGGCATCCAAATTGCATGTATACGATCAACGGCGATCTTTCGCCACCGATCGATCCATCCAACCAAGGAGTCTTGCCGCCATGAACCGCCGTCAATTCTTGCTCACCTCGGCCGCCGCCCTGGCCGCCTCGTCGCAACCTTTCGCTGCCCTGGCTGCCGCACCGAAACTCAAAATCGGCTTCATCTATCCCGGCCCGGTAGCCGACATCGGCTGGTCGTTCCAGCACGAACTGGGACGCCGCATGCTGGAGAAGGAATTCGGCACGCGCATCGAAACCGTGTTCGTCGAACGCGTGCCGGAGACGCCGGAAGCCGAACGCGTCATGCGCCAGCTGATCGACGACGGCTGCAAGATGATCTTCGCCACCTCGTTCGGCTTCATGAACCCGGTGCTGCGCGTGGCCAAGGAGAACCCGGACGTGATCTTCGAACACTGTTCGGGCTACACCATGGCGCGCAACGTCGGCCTGTACCAGACGCGCTTCTACGAAGGCGCCTACGTACTCGGTGCCATCGCCGGCCGCATGACAAAGACCAACACGCTGGGCTACATCGCACCCATTCCCATCCCCGAAGTCATCCGCAACCTGGATGCCTTCGTGCTGGGCGCGCGCAGCGTCAACCCCAAGGTCAACGCCAAGGTGGTGTGGATCAATGCCTGGTACGACCCCAGCCTGGAACGCGACGCCGCGCAGACGCTGGCCGGGCAGGGCGCCGACGTGTTCTACCAGAACACCGACTCGCCGGCCCCGGTGCAAGTGGCGGAAAGCAAAGGCCTCTACGCCTTTGGCCAGGACTCCGACATGAGCCGCTTCGGCCCCAAGGCGCACCTGACCGGCAACACGCTCAACTGGGGCGTGTACTACGTGCACAAGGTGCGCCAAGTGCTGGAAGGCAAGTGGAAGGCCGAAGACACCAAGTGGGGCATGAAGGAAGGCATCATCCAGCTCGCCCCCTACAACGCCGCGCTGCCCAAGGACGTAGTGGCGCAAGCGGAACAACACCGCAAGGCCATCGTCGCCGGCACGCTGCAACCATTTGCCGGCCCCATCAACAACCAGGCCGGCCAACTGCAGATCGCCACCGGCAAAGCCGTCCCCGAATCCGAACTGTGGACCATGAAGTGGTACGTGGAAGGCATCCAGGGCAAGCAACCGTAACCGCCCGCCACGCCTCGCAACAGGCCGCATCAATATGAATCGCCATGACTGAAATCGACTTCTCCGAGATCGGCGTCTACCAGCGCTACAAGCTGATGGCCAGCCTGATCGTGCCGCGCCCGATCGCACTCATCACCACGCTGGGCGAAGACGGCACCGTCAACGCCGCACCGTTCTCCATGTTCAACATGCTGGGCGAAGACCCGCCCATCGTGATGGTGAGCATCAACCGCCTGCAGGACGGCGCGCTGAAAGATACTGCCGCCAACATCCTGCGCACCGGTGAGTTCGTCGTCCACCTCACCGACGAAGCCATGTGCGCACAGATGGACGCTTGCGGCGCGGCATTGCCGCCGCACCATAGCGAACTGGAACACGCTGGCCTGCACGCCGTGCCATCCCGCACCATCGCCCCACCACGCATCGCCGAAGCGCCGGTCGCCTTCGAATGCGTGCTGCACGAAAAATTGGAAACGCCCAGCCGCTACATCTTCATCGGCCGCGTGCAATGGCTGGCCGCGCGCGACGGCCTGGTCGACACCGAGCAATGGCGCGTGCGGCTGCAGGACTACCACCCGGTCGGACGCTTCGGGGCCAGCTTCTATCTCAACTCCAGCGGGCGATTTACGCTGGATAAAGCACCGGCCGCATCAACCACCCCCATCGACGAAATGTGAGGACGACATGAGCAACAAACCCGCTACCGAATTCACCGATCAAGACGTTGCCGCCATGCGGTTGGCGATCGAAGCCTCCAAACAGGCACTGAAGCGCGGCGACATGCCGTTCGGCGCAACGCTGGTTTCGCCGGCGGGAGAGGTGCTGATGGTGGAGATGAACAACCAGAACACCGCGGCCGATTGCACCGGGCATGCGGAGATCGTGCTGGTGCGGCGGGCGCAGAAAGAGTTGGGATTGGAAGCGATGCGCGGCACGACGGTTTATGCCAGCGGGGAGCCCTGTGCGATGTGTGCGGGGGCGATGTTTTGGGGTGGGGTGAAGAGGGTGGTGTTTGGGGCGCCTACGCCGTTGATGGGGGAGATATTGGGGGGAGCGACGTTGCCGTTGCGGGTGGCTGGTGTTGTTGTGGGGGCGGTGCCCGCTGTTAGCGTTGAGGGGCCTCTATTGGAAGAGGAGGCGGTGGCTGTGTTGCGCAAGTTAGAAGGTTAGGAGAGCAACAACTTCAAACCCTCCAGCGCGCCACAAGGCAAACCAGCCTTGTCCGCGTCCTTCACCAACCATTCACGCGGATTGATGCGTACCAGCGGCGCCCCCAAACATTCGCCTATGCGCCGCACGGACGGCACCGCCGTGCCGGCGCCAAGCTCGAGCACCACCGGACGCCTGACGATATCCACCCAGGCGCGCATGCGGCTGTACTGCGTATCGGTGCGCCGCGCATTCCAGCGGTAATCGCTGAACCTCAGGATATTCGGCGGCGCCACTGCATCGACGGGCCAGATCGCACCGGTGCAATCGTCGCTGCATTGCAGATGATGGATGCTGCCGTGGCATTCGACGATGCGCCCCTCCGATACACCGGCTTTCTGGAACTGGCCATCGACGTTGCTGGTGAAAACGAACATGCCTTGAGGTTTCGTCTTTGCCAGTTTGTTCAGCAGCGCAAACCCGGCATGCGGCACGGTCTCGCTATACAACGCCAGCCGATGGCCATAAAAGCCCCAGGATCGCACCGGATCTTCAACGAACGCTTCACCATTGGCGATTTCGCTGAAGGTGATACCGGTTTTGGCCAGTGGGGGGTAGGCTTTCCAGAAACCTTCGTTGCCGCGAAAGTCGGGAAAGCCGGAGTCGACACCCATGCCTGCGCCAGCAGTGATGATGAGGCTGTCGGCTTCTTGTAGCCATTGGCGGGCACGAGTGAGGGTGGTTGGGGTCGATTGGAGGTGAGAATGGTGTGGCTGGCATCTGAGGCGCCAAGGGTGAGCGCCGTAGTACCGCTGCAGGGATGGCGAAGTTATAGCTGGGGAAACCTATTTAGATAACATGCGAGGCTAGAAAACCGAATCGCCATATTTTGATAAATATAACTTATAGTTAATATTGATTTAATTTTAGAATATAGACGACCGCCTTTAGGAGGCCGATTCTTTCGGCAATGAAGAAGACAAAAACATTGCCTAGCGCTCGCGAAATTTTCGGACAGAATGTTCGACGGGTTCGTCGACTAAAAGAGATTTCGCAGGAAGAGCTTGCGTTTAGGGCGGGGATTAGTCAGACCTACTTGAGCTAAGTGGAAGGCGGCTCAAGGAGTATCTCTGTGGACAACATGGAAGCACTGTCGAGGGCGTTGGAAATTGGGTTGCCAGATTTACTGAAACTGGATTTGTTCATGATGAACACTGAAGTCACTGAAAAATGAGCCCGCGATTGCGGGCATTTTATTTAGACAGCCCCATTTTCTTAAAAGGTATTCTGTTCTAGGCATAAGGCGACCCAGCATGAAAATTTCTCAGTCAAAGGGGCTGCGTCCAATCCATACAATTCAAATTTTTTTGATGACTTCGCTTAGAATTCCCTGAGATCAAACTATCAGAATAAAGGCCCACACAACGGGTCAGGGGAAGAATAGATTGCTTAAAACAGACAAATCTGCAGGACCTGAGGCTATTGAAGTACTGCCGGATCCAGTTAGTCTTATTGAATCGATGCGAGCAGTCGGCTATACGACCGAGACTGCAGTAGCCGATCTCCTCGACAACAGCATCTCCGCGGGCGCTTCATTTATTCAAATTGAGTATGACGCGACACACGAGCCGTTCGTTTCCATTCTGGATAACGGCAGGGGAATGGATGCGTCAGAACTTACCGACGCCATGCGGCATGGAAGCCGCAATCCGGTTGAAAGCCGTGCGGAGAATGACCTTGGTCGATTTGGGCTTGGCCTGAAAACGGCTTCTCTATCACAGTGTCGAAAACTAACGGTCATCAGCAAAAAAAACTCCGAAATCCATGCCCGTTGCTGGGATCTTGATTTTGTCAAAACGACGCAACGATGGATGGTCGTAGTTCCTGAGGCCGAAATGCTGCGGCAACTACCTCTTTTCGGAGCTCTGCTCGAACAAGAAAGCGGTACGCTTGTTGTGTGGCAGGCGCTCGACAAACTAATGGCAGGATCTGCAACACCCATCGAAGAAATGAAGTCCCGAATGGAGGGGCTTCATCACCATCTCTCATTTGTCTTCCATAGATTTTCCAAAAAAGAAGATCGCATTCCTGCTATTGGAATTTTTGTGAATGGTGTAAAGCTAGACGTTCTAGACCCCTTCTTGAAAGAAAATTCGTTCACGCAACCGCTGGAAGGCCAAGACATAAGAATCGCGGGCGAATCAATCACAGTACAGCCTTATGTTCTTCCTCATCTAAGCCATTTGAGTTCTGACCAAGCGCAACTCGCCGGCGGGCTGGATAGCCTTCGTAACAATCAAGGCTTTTATATCTATCGCAATCGTCGATTAGTTATCTGGGGTACGTGGTTCCGTTTGGTACCCAAAGAAGAATTCTTCAAACTGACGCGGGTACAGGTTGACATTCCCAATTCGCTGGACCACCTGTGGTCTTTGGATATCAAAAAATCTTCTGCATCGCCTCCAGACACTATTCGCAATCGGCTGCGCGATTTGATCCCACATTTTGCCAATGTCAGCAAGATGACGATCACCTACCCTGGGCGTAAACACAAATCTCAAACTGTGTTTCATCCATTTTGGGACCGAATAGAGACATCCCATGGAATGTTCCGTTATCAAATCAATACGGATCACCCGTCCATCAAGTCATTGGCAGAGACCCTCCATAAAAATGACCAGAAAACGCTGCAACACATTCTTGACCTGTTATCCGCAGCCCTTCCTCTCGAGTCGATCTATTCGGACATGTGCTCCGATCGACGCGCAGAAAAGGTATCCGATCAACAAGGCGAGATCCGTGACATTGCATCAAAAATGATGGCTGTAACCGGCCTCAGTTTGGATGTTGTTCTCAACCTTGATCC
>NZ_LFLT01000022.1 GCF_001189955.1 Herbaspirillum chlorophenolicum
GCCGACCGCAAAACCCCCGGCCCCGCCTCCGACAACCGGAAAACAGACAGCGGCGCACATGCCGGCCTGAGCGTGACCGTGAAATTCCGGCTCTAGCGCGTGGCCGACATCGACATGCGATATCGGCCACACCTGCCGCTCTTCTTCCGCCTTACTTTTTCAGCTTCGCCGCCCTGGCTGGTTTTTTGGATTTCTCTTTCCCGCCATTCTTTGCGTTCTTGAACAGCTCAAAGTATTCAGACGCCATCTTCCTGATCGCACGGCCGATGTTGGCGTAATCATATTCATTGAGGTTCGCCAGGGAAACCCGGCCTGACGGATGGGTGGTGCCGAAACCTTTTCCGGGAAGCAAAATGACGCCAGTTTCCTCGGCCAGGCGGAACAAGGCTTCATTCGGCTTCAGTTGCTTGAGAAGCCACTTGGAGAATTCCTCGCCATGCATCTGCGCGGCCAGGGATTCCATGTCGAGGAGGTGGTAGTAGCGTACCGAATTGGCGTCGTAAGGCATGGGCAGGCCGAGCTCGCGATACAGGGCCTCCTTGCGGCGCAAAACGATGCGCTTCATCTCGGCCTTGTAGCTGCCCGCCTCATCCATCAGGGAAAACAGGGAGAACAGGCCCATCTGCGCCTGGACCGGCGTGGACAAGCCGGCCGTGTGGTTGAGCGCGACGGTGCGGCTGTCGGCAACCAGGCGATCGATGAATTTGATATCCCGTGGCGCCGTCGTAATGGAGCTGTAGCGCTCATCCAGTTGGCGCGCCGTCTTTTCGGGCAATTTGGCAATGATTTCGTCGATGACATTCTGCTTGTGTGTCGCCACCACCCCCATGCGCCAGCCGGTTGCGCCGAAGTATTTGGAGAACGAATATACGAGGATGGTGTTGTACGGACAAATCGCAAACAGCGAAACGAAGTTGTCCGCGAAGGTGGCGTAGACATCGTCGGTGAGGATGATCAGGTCCGGGCGTTTCTTGACGATCTCGGCGATGTAGGCAAGGGTCTTGTCATCGATCTTGACGGAAGGCGGATTGCTGGGATTGACCAGGAAGAAAGCCTTGACCTTCGGGTCCAGCAGCTTGTCCAGCTCCTTCTTCGTGTATTGCCAGTTGTTCGATTGCGGCGCGTCGATCGTGACTTCCACCAGGCTGAATTCCGCCAAATGCGGGATCTCGATATACGGCGTAAAAATGGGCATGCCCAGGGCGATGGTGTCGCCCTCCTTGATGACGTGGTTCGCCTTGAGGCTGGCAAACAGATAAGTCATCGCCGCGGTTCCGCCCTCCACGGCATACATATCGAAATGCCCCACGAAGGGATGCGTACCGATCATCTCCTTGTGCAAATAATTACCGACGATGCGTTCGGTCATGCGCAGCATACGGTCCGGCACCGGATAGTTGCAGCCGAGGATGGCTTCGCACATCTCGTAGATGAAGTCGCCCGCCGACATGCCAAGCTGGTCGCGCACGTAGGAAACGGCCGCCTCGATGAAGCGGATGCCGGGCACGCCGGCATGGTTCTTGGCGAATAGTTCGAAACGGGCCTCGATACCGTCCCGTTTGGGAAAGCCGCCCACGCCATCCATGTAGATGTACGAACGCTCGGCTTCGGTCATGGCGAACAGGCCGAACTGGAAGAAGCCGTGCCGCGGCGTCGTTGCAAGGAAGTTGGGATTGCCCCGGCCGGCATTGAGCATCAGTTTGTTGCTTTGCTGGGCAGTCTGGATCAGCGCATCTTTGAGTTCGAACGGGCTCAATAGGGAAAGCTTTTCTGGGTCACTAAAGTCCATGGTGTAGCTCCTTTTCTAAGTCAGGCCGCTTCCAAGCGGAAAAGAACGGATGGGATTACAGTAAAAATCCTGGGGCGGATATCGTCTATACGAATGCCACGATGAGCGGTCCCAATAAAGTCAGGAAAACGTTGGCCAGCGCATAGGTGATGGCGAAGGGTACTGTTGGGATGGAGTTTTCGGCCTTGTCCAGCACCTCGCCGAATGCCGGGTTGGCGCTGCGTGAACCGGACAATGCCCCGGCGAAGATGGCGGTATTGTCATAACGCAGGACGTAGCGGCCGATCAGCATGGTGAGGATCAGGGGCAGCACGGTGACCACTACCCCAACGCCGAACAGGGTCAACCCTTGCTGCTTGACGGTTTCCACCGCCTGCAAGCCCGATGACAGGCCGACGACCACGACGAAGCCCGCCAGGCCCAGGTCCTTGAGAATCTGCACGGCGCCATTGGGCATCGCACCGAAAGTCTGGCGTTTTGCGCGCAACCAGCCAAACAGCAAGCCGGAGAGCAACGCCCCGCCTCCGCTGCCAAGGGTCAACGGGATCGACCCGATGCGCGCGGTCAGCAGACCGACCAGCAAACCAACCACCAAGCCGGCGCCGAGATAGACGAAATCGGTTTTGGCGCTCGGCACGACCGCATAACCGATCAGCGAGGACACACGCTTGATGTCTTGTTCCGATCCAAATATCGAGACCACATCGCCGATCTGGACCACAGTCTTTTCCTGCATGGGCAGTACTTTTCCCATGCGCTGGATCTGGACGACGTAAATGCCGTGCCGGACCTGTTGCGAGGTGTTGGCGCGGATGTCGCCGACCGTCCTGTTGTGATATTCCTTGTTGACCAGGACGATGTCGCGCCGCTCCATCATCAGTTCCATTCCCTCGACCGCGTAGAGTTCCTTGCTGAAGATCGGCACGATATCGACCATCGCCTGCCTGCGTCCGACAGCAAGAACGATGTCGCCGTTTTCCAGCTTGAGGTCGGGCGATATTTCGATGATCTTGCCATTGCGCTTGAGGCGCTCAATGGTGATCCCGTGGGCCGCATGTTCTTTTTCAAGCTGCTGGATGGTGAGGTCGGCGTTGTTGCCGATCTGGTAAATCCGCCCGACCAGATCGGGCGCGGCGGCTTCCTGCCCGGGCGCCAGGACTTGCAGGCCGCCTTGCATGGCTGTTTCGGCGCGTACCGCATCTTCCTTGATGCTTCGCCCCATGAATTTCGGCAGCAAATTAACGCACACCAGAATCGCGCCGAACGATCCGAATACATAGGTAACCGCATAGCCGACCGCAACATTGCCCTGCAGGCGCTGGACCTCTTCTGCCGCCAATCCAAGTTTGTTGATGGCGTCGCCTGCGGTGCCGATGATTGCCGACTGGGTCAGCCCTCCGGCGGCCACGCCGGCTGCAAGCCCTTTATCAAGCCCAAAGAGCCGTGCCATGACGACCACTGTCGCCAGCCCGGTGATGGCCAATACGGCGGCAAGGATAATTTCACGGATCGATTGCCTGCCCAGCGAATTGAAGAATTGCGGGCCGCTCTCGTAACCGACGGCATAGATAAACAGTGCAAACAGCACCGACTTCACACCGGGATCGACCGTGACGCCAACCTGGCTGACCAGGACGGCAACCAATAGCGAACCCGCCACGCCGCCGAGCTGGAATTTTCCGAACTGGATTTTTCCTATGTAATAACCGACTGCCAGGGACAAGAACAATGCAATTTCAGGGGACCGGGAAAATAACTGATGTAGCCATTCCATGATTACCACCTTTCAGCATAGTGAAAATGTTCGATCGGTACCTAGTTCCTCGCCATTTGACCCACCACACCAGCCAATGCAACGACCAGTGGACCAAGCAGGGGCAACACGACATTCGAAATCGCATAGGTAATGGTGTACCCAAGCAACGGCGTAGAGTTGCCGGCGGCATTTTGGATGCCGCTTAATGCCGGCGTGCTGCATTGCTGGCCGGCGATCGCACCGAGAAGAATCGGCGCACTTAACTTGAAGAGGAAATGCCCTACCAGCAATGAAACCAGCGCGGGCACCAGTGCCACGGCCACACCGATCAGCGGCAAGGTGATTCCATACTGGGAAAGCAGATGCAATGCCTGGGGGCCTGCCTCCAGGCCGACACAGGCAATGAAAACCGTGAGCCCGATATCCTTGAGAAGTATGAGGGCGTCCTTATTGATGGTAGGCAGATCGGGACGTTTTGCGCCATACCATCCAAGCACCAATCCGGTCAGCAAAGCACCGCCACCGGTGCCGGCCGAGAATGGCGTATCGCCGATGCGTACGCTCAGCCCACCGATGAAAATGCCCAGCAGTATCCCGAACCCCAGCACACCGATATTGCTCCGGCGATTCTCGGGAAGCGGCTTCCCGATCTGAGGAATAATCTCAGAAAATGCCGATTTATATGTTGCTGCAACGGCGCACAGGCGGATGACATCATTGAGCTGCAGCTCGACGTCGGGAAGCAAGGGCAAACTCTGTTCGCCACGCCGGATCATGGCGATATGCAGGTTCGGCGGCAAGTCCGATGCCAGTTCGTGCAGCGTTCGCCCTTGCAGGGCCTTGTTGCGCACGACAATGTTTTGCGTCTGCAGGCCCGTATTCAGTTCGGAAATGTTGGCCAGCTCTTCGCCAAGCAAGGGGGCTATCTTGATCAGAGCGTCACGACGCCCAACCACCAGGACTTCGTCATCGGGCTCAAGCCGCAGCGTCGGATGAATGGCAATGTCGTTTCCTTGCCGGCTCATCCGCACGATACTGATCCGCTTGCCCAGCTGGATGCCGAGATCGGCAATGGTCTTTCCAGGCGCCAGGCTTCCTTGCCCGCCAATACGATAAATACGCCCTACCAGATGGGGCGCGGCCACCACAGCACTCTCCCCTTCATCGCTCTCTCCGCCCATTTCCGACCAAAGCTTTTTTGCCTCGGTACGGATATTGATGCGCAACAGCCGCGGGAATACCTGGCTTGTCGCGATGACAATCGTGATCAGTCCAAAGATATAGGTAATCGAATACGCGGTGACGATGTTGGCCTGCAATTGCGTCACTTGCGCAATGGGGAGTGGAAGTTTGGAAATGGCATCCGTCGCCGTACCGACGATCGCCGATTCAGTGGCGGCCCCGGCCATCAATCCGGCGGCCGTGCCCGGATCGAGTTGCAATGCGTATGTCGCGGCCAGCACCATGCAGAGTACGACCACGACCTCGATCAGGCAAAACGCACCCAGGCGAAGGCCTTTGGCATTCAGGTTGGCGAAGAATTGCGGGCCGCCGGCAAAGCCCAGGGCGAAGATGAAGAGTGCGAAGAAAACGCTCTTGACATGCGGGTCAAGCGTCACCCCCAGCTGACCGAGGATGAGAGCGGCAATCAGCGTTCCGCATACGCCACCCAACTGAATCGGCCCGAATTTTATTTTTCCAAGGCCATATCCAATGGCCAGCGCGGCAAATAACACGACCTCTGGAATTGCCGTCAATAGAGCGACAACCGAATTCGTCATAAACAACCCATGGCAGATTTATTTCACGCAAGACCGGTTCAGTGGAGGCCGGTATCGATGGCTAGTCACACAGACATAAGTAATGCGCGCGATATTTGCTAGGGCAGTAAATTTGAATAACCGGGTGAGATTCCAGTTTTTCAAAAAATATTGCCGCATGGCTAGTTACTTGCAAAGTAAGCAGAATGCTTGATAAATACAAAAGCGTCAATGCACAACCCTATCAATTGGTTTTCTGCAAAGACGGAGGTGCCGTTGGTCTTCACTGAACGGCATTGCCCGCTAAACGGGGCAGTTTGCGATGCACTGCACCAACGATAGCGATTAATTGCCCGCTTTGATGCTTTTTTGAGACTTACCTATGGAGCAATATCGAATTAGTTGGCAGAATCGCCTATTGAAAATTTCGATGGGAATCGAAATTAATCCAGCAAGGAAATCATTTGTTTCCGCCCTGGAAATTACCGTATCGGAAAACTCCCGATATACGGCTGGCTTGGCAGGAAATAGGATGACGCCATCGCAACACGTCTCCCTTCCTGCATGAGGGAAAAATGAACATCATCGAAACTTTGGTGCACTACGGCACCTACGCATTGACCTTCTACGCCTTGTACGTAGTGATAGGCGCTCTGGCATTCGGCTACTTCATCTGGCGGAAGGTTTTCCGCAGCAGCGGCGCCAAACCGCAGAACATCGCCCCCCAGCTGGGCGATTCCGATTCGCACCTCCCCCACTAATCGGACATTTCGCGCAACCACCCGTCAGAACAGCTCCTGTTGCGGTGAAGTCAGGCTGGCAAAGCTGTCGCCGACGAAGACCAGGATGGCATCGGCCACCGGCGCCAGCTGGCGCTCCAGGTAGTGCCCATAGTCAATGGCGGCGGTGCGCTTTTCCAGCGGCTCCGGTCCTGCCGTGGTCATCACGTAATTGATCCAGCCGCCCTGCTGGTACTGCAGCGGACGCCCGTCCTCCTTGTTCACCTCGTCCGCCATGCGCGCCGCGCGCACGTGCGGCGGCACATTCTTTTCATAATGGTCCAGTTGCCGGCGCAGGCGCTTGCGATAGACCAGTTGCGCATCCAGCTTCCCCGCCAGCAGGTCGGCCACATAACCGGCGATGTACTCGCGGTAAGGCTCCTTCCTGAAAATGCGCAAGTAAAGCTCCTGCTGGAACTGCTGCGCCAGCGGCGTCCAGTCGGTGCGCACGGTTTCCAGGCCTTTGAATGTCACTTTGTCTTCGCCCTGCGCAGTGCGCACGTAGCCGGCGTAGCGTTTTTTGCTGCCGACATCGGAGCCGCGCACACTGGGCATCAGGAAGCGCTGGTAATGCACTTCAAATTGCAGTTCCAGCGCGCTGTCCAACTGGTATTGCTCGCGCAGGCGGCGGCGCCACCAGTCGTTGATCTTTTGCACCAGCGCCAGCCCGATGGCGCGCGCCTGCTCATCGCTGTGCGCGCGTTTCAACCAGACGAAGGTGGAGTCGGTATCGCCGTAGATCACTTCATAGCCCTGCCCTTCGATCAGTTCGCGCGTGTGGTGCATGATCTCGTGCCCGCGCCGGGTGATCGATGAGGCCAGGCGCGAATCGAAGAAACGGCATACGGTCGAACCCAGCACGCCGTAGAAGGAATTCATGATGATCTTCAGCGCCTGCGACAGCGGCTGGTTGCCGTGGCGCTTGGCGGCCTCGCGCTCTTCCCATATCTGCTCGATGATGGCCGGCAGGCTGTGGCTGCGCCGGGAAAAGCGAGCATCGTTGAACCCTGGCACGGTATCGGCCTCGGGCTCGTTGTGCATGCCGTCCACCAGTCCGACCGGGTCGATCAGGAAGCTGCGGATGATGCTCGGGTACAGGCTTTTGTAATCCAGCACGATCACCGAGTCGTACAGCCCCGAGCGCGAATCCATCACAAAGCCGCCCGGGCTGGCGATGGCTTCCGCATCGCCCAGGTTGGGCGCCACGTAGCCCTTGCGATGCATATGCGGCATGTAAAGGTGCGTGAAAGCCGCCACCGAGCCGCCGCTGCGGTCGGCCGGCAAGCCGGTGACGCTGGCGCGCTCCAGCAGGAATTCAAGGATCTCGGTCTTGGCGAAAATGCGGGTGACGAGTTCGCAGTCCTTGAGGTTATAGGTGGCCAACGCCGCCTTGTCCTCGGCGAACATGCGGTCGATCTCATCCATGCGCTGGTAGGGCGTGGCGATCGCCTTGCCCTCTCCCAGCAGCGTTTGCGCCACGTTTTCCAGGCTGAACGAGGGGAAATTCCAGAACGCCGAACGCAGGCTTTCGATGCCGTCGATGACCAGCCGGCCCGGCGCCGTCACCAGCAGGTGGTTGGCGCGAAAGCCGTGCTCGCGCCATTCCAGCGGAGCGCCGCAGCGCCCCAGGCGCAACGGCACCTTGAATTTATCTGCCTGCTTCTGCAAGACGTTGAGGTCGAACTGGATCAGGTTCCAGCCGATGATGGCATCCGGATCGTGGCGCGCCATCCACTCGTTGAGGCGTTCAACCAGCTCCTTGCGGGTATCGCAAAAATGCAGCGCGAAATCCACTGCCTCCACTGCGCCGCTGGCCGGTCCCAGCGTGTAGACGGTACGCTGCCCGCAGCCTTCCAGTGCGATCGAATACAGGTCGCCGTGCCAGCTGGTTTCGATGTCCAGCGAGGCCAATTTGAGTTGCGGCCGGTAGCCCTCTAGCGCGCGGATACGTACATCCGTGAGCACGCCATCCGCACCCGGCGTTCCCGAAAAAGCCAGCGGCGCATTGATGAAGCGTTCCATCAGGTAGCGCTCCGGCGGCCGCACGTCGGCTTCATAGACCGGGATGCCGTTCTCGATCAGTTGCTTTTCCTTCTTCAGCAGTTTGCGGTAATGGCGCGCATACAGGCCCATCACCGGCCGTTGGCTGAAGTCTTTCAGGTTGTCGAGCGCACGCAGCTCGAAACCGCCGTCGCCGGCCAGCAAAGGCTCCACCCGTTCACGCTCGGATTGCGGGATGAACGCCACCGCCTGCTGCGGCGGCAGGCGCAGGCATTGCGGGCCGTCGTCGGTCGCCAGCCACAGTTCGACCTCGATACCGGCAGGCGTATCGCGCCAGTGGCGGCTGAGAATGAATCCCCTGCGCTCGCCTTCCTGCAATTGGCCTTGGTCATCCTGGCCGCCCTTGTCCTGCATATCCTGTCAATCTCCCTTCTGCCCTGCCTGAGTTCGCTGCACCATGGCGAAAAGGGGATTTTACTTGGATAGAAAACGCACTGTGCACAATGCATCGACACGCCATTGAAGTGGCCTCCGGACATCGAATGTAAAGAAGTCCGAACACGCTTTTTCACCTGCAAAGATTTTAAAAAAAAGACCTCTCTTCTTGTCGTTTTGCGCCTGCAATGGCGATGCGATGCTTGCGCACATCGCATCGCAGCAACATTGGAGGAACACAATGAAAACGCCGTTCACGCTTATCCCTCGGCGCATTCTTTCTCTCGATGCCGACCACCCGCAACGTCATTTCGCCAACGCCATGAAGAAAACCACCCTTTACGCAATCTTCGCTGCGCATTGCGCCTTTGCCTGCGCTCCAGCCTTTGCCGCCAGCTTCGATTGCAGCAGAGCAGGTTCCGCCAACGAAAAAATCATTTGCGGCGATACCGAACTCTCTGCGCTGGACGACAAACTGGGCAAGGCGTTCCGCCAGGCTCGCATGCACGCCTCCGACAAGCGCGCCTTTACCATCGATTCAGACAAGCAATGGCGCTGGCGCGAACAGAATTGCCGCGACCGCACCTGCCTGGTCGATTGGTACCAGCGCCGCCAGGCCGAGCTGCAGGCACAGGCCGACAGCTCCATTGCAGTCGCCGCACGCCTGCCGGCCAAAGCCGTTCAGTCACCTATGCCTTCCATACCGGCCCTGGCATCGGTCCAACCTGTGCCGCCCGCGCCGGCGGCCGACGTGGCGCAGGCAGAACCGCTACGCCTGAAGTTGAACAATGCGCAGATTGCCGGCATCGCGCCTGCCGGCGCCATGCCCTGGCCGCACTATGTGCGTGTGGACAGAGGGGAATATTTTTATGAGGACCCGCAGGCCGGCGGCGCGGCAGCGCTCATCGGCGTGCGCTACTACGGCGTCGAGAACGGCCAGTACATCATTGAAGCCAGCCGCGGCAACGCCGTGCTGCGCTACACCTGTAGCGCGGACTGCGCCTACATCGGCCAGCTGACGCTACCGGGTGATATCGAGAAGGACATGGTGATCGTCAGGAACGACCGCAATTCGCTGCCCTCGCTGATCGTCAACGACGCCGTCAACGGCCTGCTGGTTCCATCTGCGGTGCACTGAGTACAGGTTCTTACACCACCACCTGGCGCTGGTTACGCCGATGCGCCAGCTCGCTCAGCCGGCGCAAGGCGTTGACCAGTTCGAAGCGGCTGCGCGCGCGTCCCAGCGAGATGCGGATGTGCGCCTGCCGGGAGGGCATGCCGTCGGCCCCGGCCGTGCGGAAGGCATCATCCGCCACCACGTCCAGCCCTTCCATGCGCGCCTTCTGCACGAAATCGGCCGCGCTCCAGTGCGCAGGCAGCGCCTTCCAGAGATGGATGCCGCCGGCATTGGCCAATGCGCTGTCGCCCAGCGTGCGGTGCGCCAGCTCCTGGCGCGCCCAGGCTTCGGTGCGGATGCCTTCCTGCAGCGCGGCCGCGGTGCCGTCGTGTATCCATTGCGTGGTCAGGGCCGTCATCAGCGGCGTCGACATCAGCACGAAGGACCTCAACGCGCCCAGCACGTCTTCCTGCTGCATGCCCTCCGGCATCGCCACATAGGCGGTACGCAGGCCGGGCAGCAGGCATTTGGACAGCGTCGACACGTAGAACACCTGGCGTGGCGCGTAGTACGCCAGCGGTTTCGGCGCGGCGGCGCTGAACAGCCAGTAGGGATCGTCCTCGATAATGCGCAGGTCCAGCCTTTGGGCCACCGCCGCGATCTCGGCGCGCCTTACCGGGGGCATGGTGTGCGTGGTCGGGTTTTGCAATGTGGGGTTGAGATAAACCAGCCGGGCCTTGTGCTTCTTGACCATCATTTCCAGCGCATCCGGCCGCATGCCGTCGGCATCGCTCTCCACTGCCACCACCTGCCGCCCCAACTGCACTGCGGCTGACAGCAGGCCGGGATAGCTCAATGGTTCAGCCAGCACCGCCTCGCCGGGTCGGGTCTGCGACAGCACCAGCGCCGCCAGCGCCGACTGTGCGCCGGGGCAAGCCAGCACGCGCTCCTCATCCAACGTGCCCAGCATCGGCGCCAGCCACGCTGCGCCGGCCGCGCGGTCCGTGCTGCTGCCGCCGCCCAGGTGGTAGGTCATCAGCAGGTCGACATCGCTATGGATCAGCACCTGGGACACCCCCTGGCGCAGCAGGTCGTCAAGATCGACGCCGGCCGGCGGCGGCGGGATGTTCATGCTGAGGTCGACCAGTTGCGTCAGGTCCACCCTTGGCGACGCAATGAAGGTACCGGCCGGGCCGCGCGCTTCCAGCAGATTGCGCCGGCGCGCTTCGGTGTATGAACGCGTCACCGTGGTCAGGTCCACCCCCAGATGCTCGGCCAGCAGGCGTTGCGGCGGCAGCCGGTCGCCGGCCTTGAGCCGCTCGTCCGAAATCGCCTGTTCGATGAAATCCACGATCTGCAGATAGCGCGGTCCGCCGTTGTCGGCGAAGGTGCGCGTCCATGCCAGGAGGCTGTCGTTGCGGCTCATGTCTTGTTCCTTGAATCCGGCTCTTGCGGGATGCCTCGGGCGTGCCAAAGCACGCTGTGCAGGGATATTGCCAGGATTGTTGCCATGCACATTCGCACATCGAATGTTAGTATGGATTTAATTTAAACACAAATCCATACATATCCGCAGCATCGCATACTAGACGGCAGCGCGCCATTTGGGACATGTGCGGCAGGTCTGCATGGAGCCTGACTTACCTCAACACGGCCTTGATCCATACAAGCCATTGAAGTCGGAAAACCCGTCGGTACGGGTAGAGGTCGTGGCGCTGAACAGGCATCTTCGCCTGTTCAGGCCGCAGAAAAACCGACTCTTTCCATCGTGCCGATGTGCATGCTCAGCAATTGCAGCGCACGATCGACCTTCTTGTCCTTCAACGCATCGATGATCAGCAGGTGGTCGTGGTCGGAGCGCGGTTGCCAGCCGCGCTTGAAACCGGTTGAAAACAGGTAGCGCGAATTGGTCAGCTGCAGTTGCCTGAGCACCGCCAGCAGCCTGGGCATGCCGCATTCGCTGCTGAGGATTTCATGGAACAGGTTGTTGGCCTCGTCCCACTGCGCCAGCGAGGCCGCTTCCGAGCATGAGGCATGCGCCTGCTCAAGGCGCTCGATGTGCTCCGGCGTGAATTTCCCTGCGCTGTGCCTGAGCGCCAGTATCTCCAGCGAGGCGCGCATCTCGACGTTTTCCTTGATGACGGCCGGGCTCAGCGAGGTCACGCGCACGCCGCGGCGCGGCAAGGTCACTACCAATCCCTGCGCTTCCAGGCGCTGGAACGCTTCGCGCACGGGCACATGGCTGGACTGGAATTCCTGTGCGACATGGTCTTGCCGGAGCGCCGCGCCACCGGCTATTTCGCCTCGCACGATGCGGATACGCAGCGCCTCCGCGATGCGTTCGACGGTCGTGCCGGGGTCTTTTTGAGGCTCGCTCATTTATAGATAATCTATAAAAAAATAAATTGTTAAATGAAAATGACGGCAGATAGAATCCGCCAAACGCATCATTCTACGTGATGATGCTACCAACTTCATTTTATCTATACTTTGGGACGATATGACGCAATCAGAATGCACGATCCACTGGGCGCCGTCCCACCGCGATTCCTCGGCCGTCGATTCCGCCCTCGCCTCCGCCCCCTGGAGTGCGGAGGCAGTGCAAGAGCTGTTCGACCTGCCCTTCCTCGACTTGCTGTTTCGGGCGCAAACCGTCCATCGCGACCATTTCCCTGCCAACGAAGTGCAGCTGTCCAGCCTGCTCTCGATCAAGACCGGCGGTTGTCCCGAGGACTGCGGCTATTGTTCGCAATCGTCCCGGCACCAGTCGGCCGATATCACCGCGACCAAGCTGATGTCGGCGGAAGCCGTCCTGGCCGCCGCGCGCGACGCCAAGGAACAAGGCGCCAGCCGCTTCTGCATGGGAGCGGCCTGGCGCAACCCCAAGGAACGCGACATGGACACGCTCACGTCCATGGTGCGCGAGGTACGCGCGCTGGGCCTGGAAACCTGCATGACGCTGGGCATGCTGGAAGAGACACAGGCCCATGCGCTCAAGCAGGCCGGACTCGATTTCTATAACCACAACCTCGACACCGCCCCGGATTTCTACGGCAACGTCGTCTCCACCCGTACCTATCAGGATCGCCTCGACACCATCCGCAAGGTGCAGGATGCCGGGATGCGCGTATGCTGCGGCGGCATCGTCGGCATGGGCGAGACGCGCCGCCAGCGCGCCATGCTGATCGCGCAGCTGGCCGCCCTGTCGCCGCAGCCGGAGTCGGTGCCGATCAATCATCTGGTGCCGATCAAGGGCACGCCGCTGGAAGATGCACCGCCGCTGGACGAGTTTGAATTCATTCGTACCGTGGCGGTGGCGCGCATCACCTTGCCCAAGTCGATGATCCGGCTCTCGGCCGGCCGCGAAAGCATGGGTGAAACCACCCAGGCGCTGTGCTTCGCCGCCGGCGCCAACTCGATCTTCCTCGGGGCCAAGTTGCTGACGACGCCCAATGCCTCGGTTTCTTCCGACCATGACTTGCTCACCCGGCTTGGCATCAAGCCCATGTCCACGGCTTGCGCATCGTGATGCGGCAGGATGGCGCGCATCACGTACATGAGGCGCCCGTGGAATGGAGCGAGGAATTTTGTGGCGGTGCCTGGATCATCAGAAGCTATGCCGATGTCGCCGCCGCCTTGCGCGATCCGAGGTTCTCGGTACGGCGCGCGGCCCGCTGGATCAACAGCACGGTCGCGCCGTCCATGGGAGGCTTGTCTCGCACAGCAAGGGATTCCGGGCTGGACCAGTTCAAGCGCGTGTTCTCGCGTTCCTTGCTGTTTGTCGATGGCCGCGCCCATCGCCGGCTGCGCACCATCGTCAATATCGGGTTCAAGCCGAACGATTTGCAGTCGTTGGCGCCCGCCATTGCGGGCATCGCCGCGGAGTTGATTTCCGCGCTATGCGCGAAGGCGACGGCAAGCGGCGACGGGCTGCGCCATGTCGCATTCGATTTCGTCGAGAGTTTCGCCCGCCCGCTGCCGGCGCTGGTGATCGCCCGCATGATGGGAGTCACATCCAGCCAGCCGGCCGGCTTCGTTGGATGGGCGGCCGACCTGGCCGCATTCATCGGCAGCCCGACGCCTACCGTCGAACAAGCCCGGCGCGCGCAGGAAGCGCTCGCCTGCATGACCGCCTTCTTCCAGGATGAAATGGCGGCACGCGCAGATACCCCAGGCGACGACCTGCTGGGGCGCATCATGCTGGCGCAACAGGAGCATCGCCTGTCCCGCATCGAGGCCCTGGCGCAATGCTGCACCCTGCTCTTCGCCGGCTATGAAACGACCCGCAACCTGCTCGGCAACGGCTTGCTGGCGCTGCTGCGGCATCCGGAGCAATGGGCCAGGCTGAAGGCGTCGCCGCAACTGCTGCGCAATGCCATCCGGGAAATGCTGCGCTATGACAGCCCGGTGCAATACACCGGCCGCCGGCTGGTGGCCGATATCGAACTGCGCGGCAAGACGCTGCGCAAAGGCGAACTGGCGATCTTGCATATCGGCGCTGCCAACTACGACCCTGAACGCTTCACCGATCCGCACCGCTTCGATATTGCCCGCGACGAAGGCAACCACCTCGCGTTCGGCCATGGTCCCCACGTCTGCATCGGCGCCGCGCTCAGTTGCATGGAAGCGGAGATTGCCTTTGGTGCACTGCTGCGAGCCATGCCCGACATGACGCTGGGCTCCGCCGGCCTGTCCTGGCAAAACAATTCCGCCTATCGCGCGCTTGAGCGGTTTTCCCTCACTTGCCACCTGCCGTCCATGTCGCCACGGCGAGCAACATACGAGAGCATCCATTGACCTCACATCACCTTCACTTCCACCAATCCCTGTCCGAATTGTCGGCCCAGAGCCTGCGCCGCACCCGGCGCGTGGTCGACGGCCCCCAGAGGCCGATCCTGGAAGCCGACGGCGTAAAGTACCTGTCGTTTTGCAGCAATGACTATCTCGGCCTGGCCAGCCATCCCGGGATCGTCGATGCCACGATCTCTGCGGCGCAGCGCTATGGCGTCGGTGCAGCCGCATCGGCGCTCATTTCCGGCCACGCCCAGGCGCATGAAACGCTTGAGCGGGAATTGGCCGATTTCGTCGGCATGCCGCGCGCCTTGTATTTTTCCAATGGCTACATGGCCAACATCGGCGCCATCACCGCGCTGGTGGGCGCCGGCGATGCGGTCTTCCTCGACCGGCTCAGCCACGCCTCGCTGATCGACGGCGCCCGGCTGTCGCGCGCCGAGTTCAGTGTCTATCCGCATAACGACATCGCGCGGCTGGAACATCTGCTGGCCAAGTGCCGGAGCCCGCGCAAGCTGGTCATCACCGATGCCGTCTTCAGCATGGATGGCGACATCGCGCCGCTGGCGGCGCTAACAGCGCTGTGCGAGCGCCACGGCGCCTGGCTGCTGGTGGATGACGCTCACGGTTTCGGCGTGCTGGGGCCGCAAGGGCGCGGCAGCCTGCAACACTTCGGCCTGCAGTCGGATTGCCTGGTCTACATGGGCACGCTGGGCAAGGCGGCCGGTGTCGCCGGCGCCTTCGTGGCCGGGCACGCCGACCTGGTCGAGTGGCTGATGCAGCGCGCCCGGACCTATATGTTCACCACTGCCAATCCAGCCATGATGGCGTCGGCGGTGTCCGCCAGCCTCGCCATCATTGGCCGCGACGAATGGCGGCGGGAACGCCTGCGCGAAGGCGCCGCCTATCTCAGGCAGCGCCTGGCGCCGTTGCCGTGGAAACTGTTGCCGTCCTCGACGGCGATCCAGCCGCTGATCGTCGGCGACAACCAGAAAGCCCGTGGCTTGATGGACCATCTGCGCGGCCGTGGCATCTGGGTGCCGGCGATCTGCCCGCCGACCGTGCCGAAGGGAACCGCGCGCCTGAGGATCAGCCTGTCCGCCGCGCACACCAACGAACATCTGGAACAACTGACGGATGCATTGCTGTACGCCGCCTCGGCGCTGGCTGGAGATGCGCCATGAGCGGCGCCCGCTCCCATGACCTGGTCGCGCGCAGCCTGCGCAGCGTCTGGCATCCGTGCACCCAGATGCGGCACCATGAAACCAGCCCGCCGATCGCGGTCGCGCACGCCCACGGCGCCTGGCTCCACGATGCGGACGGCCGCCGCTATTTCGATGCGATCAGTTCATGGTGGGTCAACCTGTTCGGCCACACCAACGCGCGCATCAACAACGCCTTGAAGGACCAGCTCGACCGGCTTGAGCATGCGATGCTGGCAGGTTTCACCCATGAGCCGGTGGTGGACTTGTCGGAAAAACTGTCGGCCTTGACCGGCCACGCGCTGGGCCATTGCTTTTTCGCTTCCGACGGCGCTTCGGCCGTCGAAATCGCCTTGAAGATGAGCGCGCATGCCTGGCGCAATGCGGGAGACAGCAACAAGCGGGAATTCATTTGCCTGCAAGGGGGCTATCACGGCGAGACATTGGGCGCACTCGGCGTCACCGACACGCCCCTGTTCCGCGAACCTTATGAAGGCCTGCTGCGGGCATCGCATGTCGCCGCCTCGCCCGATGCGCGCCTCGCCCGGCCCGGCGAAAGCGCATCGGATGCCGCGCTGGCCAGCCTGGAACGTCTGCTGCAAGAACGCCAGGGCCATATCGCTGCCGTCATCGTTGAACCGCTGGTGCAATGCGCCAGCGGCATGGCCATGCATGGCGCCGATTATCTGGCCGGCGTGCGCCGGCTGTGCGATGCCTACGCGGTACATATGATCGCCGATGAAATCGCGGTCGGCTGCGGACGCACCGGCAGCTTCTTCGCCTGCGAGCAGGCCGGCATCTGGCCGGATTTTCTTTGCCTGTCCAAAGGCATCAGCGGCGGCTATCTGCCGTTGTCGCTGGTCATGACGCGCGATGACATCTATCGCGCCTTCTATGACGACGATGTACGCAAAGGCTTTTTGCACTCCCATTCTTATACTGGCAATCCGCTGGCCTGCCGGGCTGCGCTTGAAGTGCTCTCTATCTTCGAAGACGACGATGTCCTGGCCCGCAACCGCGTGTTCGCCGCAGCGATGGCCGAAGCGCTGCAGCCGATGGCGCACGATCCGCGTATCGCCAATTTCCGCCAGACCGGCATGATCTGGGCTTGCGATGCCGTGATTGACGGCCACCCGGACAAGGCCGATTTCCCGCGTCGCTTTTCCGCCGAAGCGGCGCGCAACGAACTGCTGCTGCGGCCGATAGGCAACACCATCTACCTGATGCCGCCTTACATCCTGGATCGGCAAGACGCCGCGTGGCTGGCCGAGCGGATCCAACGCACCTTCGATGCGGTAATGGAGGCGGCATGAATGCGGCGGGATTTTTCATCACCGGTACCGACACCGGCGTGGGAAAAACCTTGGTATCGGCAGCGCTGATTCGTCTTTTCGCGCAACGCGGGTTCAAGGTGGCCGGCATGAAGCCGGTCGCCTCAGGCGCATTCCGGGATGGCGAAGACTGGCGCAATGAAGACGTCGAGACACTGCGCGCCCAGGCCAACGTCGAACTTCCCATTGCCACGATCAACCCTTACCTGATGAAAGAAGCGACCGCCCCGCATATCGCGGCGCAGACCGAGGGAATACATATTGATCTGGAACATATCGAATGCTGCTACCGGGAGATCCGGCACGTGGCGGATGTGGTCGTTGTCGAAGGTGCTGGTGGCTTTGTGGTGCCGCTCAATGCAAGCGCCAATAGCGACGATCTTGCAGCCCGGTTGGGCCTGCCGGTGATCCTGGTGGTGGGAATACGGCTGGGGTGCATCAACCATGCCTTGCTGACGCGGCAAGCCATCGCCGGTAAAGGCTTGCGCCTGGCCGGCTGGGTGGCCAATGCCATCGATCCGCAAGAAAGCCAGGCCAGTTCGATGATCGCAAGCCTGCAGCAACGCATCGACGCGCCGATGCTGGGCAGTCTCCCTTGGCGCGATGGCATGGATGCCGCCAAGGCATCGGGCCTGCTCGACCTGGCCGCGCTCCAGTCTTCGGGTCTGAACTGATCAATTGCTAGAAGCCAGCAAATATTTCCTCTCTTTCGCCTGCGAGTATCGATTTTGCATCGAGCAACACAAGGTCGCACTTGAAATTTTCAATGGATTCGCCATAATAATGTTCAGTTAATTGAACATTATTGCAGAGGGATGCCATTATGCAACTACGCGAAGTAGGTATGCACGTCCACGATAAGCGGAAGGCCCTTGGGATCAGCCAGGCACAGCTTGCAAAGCTGTCGGGCCTGTCGCGCACTACTGTGAACCAACTGGAAAGTGGGGCGCTGGAAGATCTCGGCTATACGAAGCTGAACCATCTGCTTGGTATCCTCGGTTTGAGTCTAGATGCAAAGACCAAGGCGAAGAAGTCGTCGGCGCTGAAGATGGCTGCGCAGACCGCCAGCACCAGCTACAAGAAAATCCTCACATCCGACGTGCTGAAGAATATTTTGAAGTCAGGTGTAATCCCAGATGACTTCAAACCTCACGTGATGACGCTGCTGGATGAGACGCCACTGCAGTTGGTCGTCAGTGCGATCCACGAAGCCTCGGTTGAGACCAACACGCCGGCGAAGACCGTGTTGAAACACGTTTCAACCATGGCAAAAAATCTTCATGCACATAGGGCAGTTTGGTAATGGCCAACGAAAAGACTTGGGAAGGGCTTTTCCAAAACGCATTGCGTCTGGTCAACGAGATTCAGACTCGTGGTACCAAGCACCTCTACTGGACGTTTGGCGGAGGGACAGTACTGATGCGCAAGTATCAGCACCGCCTCAGCAAGGACATCGACATCTTCGTGCCGGATCCCCAGGCGCTGAACTATGTGAATCCACGCTTGAGCGAGGTCGCCGAAGACATGACCATGCACTACGATGAGGCCAACGGCTTCATTAAGCTGTACTTGCCCGATGGTGAGATCGACTTCGTTGCATCGCCGAATCTCACAGAAAGGCCCTATGTCGACGAAGAGATATTCGGCATGGTCGTGCACGTGGAGACCGCCGCCGAGATCGTGGCCAAGAAGTTCTACCACCGTGGTAATCGCCTGTTGGCGCGCGACATGTTCGACTTTGCTCTGGTGGCGGAAAAAGAGCCGGAAGAGCTATTGCAGGCGAGCGAATTCCTGATTCGCTACATCGCCCCGATCAAGACAGCGCTGGACAGCGATCTCACGAGCCTGCGTGCGCAGTTCGACGCGATCGAGACGCTCTCCTATACCCCCACGTTCGATTACGTACTGGAGGTCGTGCGCTACCAGTTGGACGCAGCGGCGAAGTATGTCGAAGACCAGACTAAGCACACGAAGCCTTAGCAGCTTGCTCTGAGGTTCCTCTAGTCGAGCCCGCCCTCACGGACGATGCGGCCGTGGTCGAGCTGATAAGCGCGGTCGCTGACCATGCGTGCAAAGTGGACGTTCTGCTCGCACAGCAAGACTGCCATGCCGGCTCGCTTGAGCTTGACGATCATGGCTGCCATCTGCTCCACGATCACCGGCGCCACGCCTTCCGACGGTTCGTCCAGCAGCAGCAGGTGCGGGTTGCCCATCAGCGTGCGGGCGATGGTCAGCATCTGCTGTTCGCCGCCGCTCATCTGGCCGCCAAGGCGTTTGGGCATGGCCCCGAGGTTGGGGAAAATCTCGAACAGCGCATCCGGCGTCCATGTTGTCGCCCCGGGGCGCGGCGGCTGGCGACCGGCCTCCAGGTTTTCCATGACGCTCAGTTCGGTGAATACGCGGCGGTCTTCCGGAACGAAACCCAGCCCCAGGCGCGCCCGCTTGTAGGGCGGCAGGCGCGAGATGTCGCGGCCATCAAAAGCCACCTTGCCTTGCGTACCTTCCAGCAAGCCCATCAGCGCCTTCAAGGTGGTCGACTTGCCGGCGCCATTAGGCCCCATCAACGCTACCACCTCACCGCGCCCGACCTCCAGTTTCAGGTCGAACAGGATGTGGGCGCGGCCATAGAAGGCGTTGAGCCCTTCGGCGTCGAGCAGCGGCGCGCTCATGCCTCGCCCTCCTCTGGCTTGTCTTCAAAAGTGCTGCCGGAGCCGAAATAGACTTCGCGCACCTGCGCGTCACGGCGGATGTCGGCGGCGACGCCGTCGGCGATGAGCCTGCCGCGTGCCAGCACGATGATGCGGTCGGCGAAGGCGAACACCACGTCCATGCTGTGTTCGGTAAACAGCACCGAGATGCCGCGTTCGCTGACAAACCGCCGCGTGAGCGCCATCAGTTCGTTGCGTTCATGTGCGGCCATGCCGGCGGTCGGCTCGTCCATCAGCAGCAGGCGCGGCTGGCTGGACAAGGCCATGGCCAGCTCGACGCGCTTGATGTCGCCATAGGCCAGCACGCCGCAGGCGCGCTCTGCCTGTGACGCCATGCCGACCTGCTGCAGCAGTTGCATCGCCTCGTCGCGGTAATAGCGAGCGGCCGGGCGCCACAACTGGCCGAGCTTGCGGTGGTGCGACAGCAAGGCGGCCTGGACATTTTCCAGCACCGTCATCGAATGGAAGGCGGCCGAGACCTGGAAGGTCCGCCCCACGCCGCGCCGCGAAATGCGGCGCGGGCCGAGGCCGGCGATGTCTTGCCCATCCAGCAGTACGGCGCCGCCATCCGGCTTGTGCTGGCCGTTGATGATGTTGAAGCAAGTGGACTTGCCGGCGCCGTTGGGGCCGATCAGCGCCAGCAACTGGCCAGCCGGCAGTTCGAACGACACATCGTCGAGCGCCTGCACGCCGCCGAAGGCCTTGGAGAGATGGCTAACCTGCAGCAGGCTCATGGCGCGGTCTCCTCCGAGCGGCGTTCAAAGCGCCGCAGCAGGCCCGCCACGCCGCCGGGGAACAGCAGCACCAGTGCAAGGATGATCAGGCCCAGCAAGGCGCGCCAGTAATCCGTTTCGCGCGCTACCACATCCTGCAGCCAGGTGAACAGCGAGGCGCCGGCCAGCGGGCCGAGCAGGCTTTGCACGCCGCCCAGCATCACCATCACCAGGCCATCGACCGAGCGGTTGATGCCGGCCACTTCGGGGGAAATACTCCCTTTGGAAAAGGCGAACAGCACCCCGGCCAGTCCGCAGAACAAGCCGGCTACGGCGAAGCCCAGCCACTGCACGCGCTTGACGGCTATGCCCAGCGCTTCGGCGCGCACGGCAGAATCGCGCGCGGCGCGCAGCGCCAGCCCGAACGGCGCATACACCACGCGGCGCAGCAGCCAGACCCCGGCCGCGGCGCACACCAGCGCCAGATAGTAATAAGCGACGGGAGACGCCAAGGCCTCCATCGGCCGAATGCCGACCAGGCCATTGCTGCCGCCGGTGAAGTCGTCCCACTGGAAGATCACGGCCCAGACGATCTGGGCGAAGGCCAGCGTCAGCATGGCCAGATAGACGCCCGACAAGCGCACGCAGAACCAGCCGAACAGCAGCGCGCCCAGCATCGCCACCAGCGGCCCGGCGACGAATGCGGCAGCCATCGGCCATTGCAGCTTCAAGGCCAGCAGCGCGGCGCCGTAAGCACCCAGGCCGAAGTAAGCCGCGTGTCCGAACGACGCCATGCCGCCCGGTCCCATGATGAAGTGCAGGCTGGCAGCGAACAGCACGGCCACCAGGATTTCCACCATCAGCACCGGCAGGTAGGGAAAGCGCTCGGCCAGCAGCGGCAAGGCCAGCAACAGCGCGAACAATGCAATGCCCGTCCAGCGGGCGGCGATGCTTGCCGGACGCAGCGGCAATTCATGCCCGGCGCCACTGCGCGCAGCCGCCAGCGGTTTGCCAAACAGGCCCCACGGCCGCACGACCAGTATCAGCGCCATCACCAGGAATTCCACCACCAGCGTCAGGCGCGACAAGGAAAACTCGATGTCGAACAGCGAGACGTTGCCCAACGCGATGCACAGCGCCTTGACCTCGGCGATCAGCAAGGCTGCCGCGAAAGCGCCGCCGATCGATCCCATGCCGCCGACCACCACCACCACGAAGGTGTTGCCGATGGTGTCCAGGTCCAGCGCCAGGTTGGCGGGAATGCGCGGCCCCTGCAGCGCACCGCCCAGGCCGGCCAGGAAGCAGCCCAGCGCGAACACGGCCGTGAACAGCCAGGATTGGTTCACGCCCAGCGCACCCAGCATTTCACGGTCCTGGGTGGCGGCGCGGATCAGCGTGCCCCAGCGCGTACGGTTGGTCAGGAGCCACAGCAGGCCGAACACCAGAGGCCCGATGAAGATCAGCAGCAAGTCGTATTGCGGCAGGCGGCGGCCCAGCAGATGCACCGCGCCTTCCAGGCCCGGCGCGCGCGGCGCGAACAGGTCTTCCGGGCCCCAGGTCCAGAGCGCGGCATCCTTGATCACCAGCACCAGGGCGAACGTGGCCAACAGCTGGAACAGTTCGGGCGCGCGATAGATGCGGCGCAGGATAAGGATCTCGACTACCGCGCCGATGACGGCCACGGCGAACGCCGACAGCAGCACGGCGCTCCAGAAGCCGCCGGCGCTGGCGCCGATGGCGTCGACCAGGGTGTAGGCGATGTAGATGCCCAGCATGTAGAAGGAGCCGTGCGCGAAGTTGACGATGCGCGTGACGCCAAAGATCAGCGACAGGCCGGCCGCCACCAGGAACATCGCGGAGGCGTCGGCCAGGCCGTTGACCAGTTGGACGGTGAGGCTGGCAAGCGTCATGGGCGCAGCGCCTGCCGGATGAGGACCATCATCGAAACCGCGGTCAATCGGCCGGACGCAGCTTCTTCACTTCGGCATCCGGCAATTGCAGCGCAGCGCCGTCGACGTAGGTGAAGCTGGTCATGATGCCCTTCCCCTCCTTGACGCCGGTGCGGCCGACGAAGGCTCCCAGCGTGGACTGGTGGTCCTGTGCACGGTAGACGATGGGCGCCACCGGGGTATCAACCTTCAGGCCGGAGAAGGCGGCGGCCAGCTTGTCGGCGTCGGTGCTGCCGGCCTTCTTGATCCCGGCGGCGATCGACATCAGCGCGGCATAGCCGACCAGCGAACCGTTGCGCGGGTAGTCGTTGAATTTCTTGCGGTAGGCATCGACGAACTTCTTGTGCTCGGGCGTATTGATCGCATACCAGGGATAACCGGTGACGATCCAGTTCACCGGCGCTTCGCCCTTGAGCGGGTCGAGGTATTCCGGCTCGCCGGTCAGCAGCGAGACCACTTCCACGCCATCGAACAGGCCGCGGGTATTGCCTTCGCGCACGAACTTGCCGAGGTCGGCTGCGAACAGCGCATTGAAGATGGCGTCAGGCTTGGCATCGGCCAGCGCCTGGGTGACCGAGCCTGCGTCGATCTTGCCCAGCGGCGGCGCCTGCTCGGCGACGAACTCCACGTCGGGTTGCGCCTGCTTCATCAGCGCCTTGAAGCTGGCTGCGGCCGACTGGCCGTATTCGTAGTTGGGGTAGACGATGGCCCAGCGTTTTTTCTTCAGCTTGGCCGCTTCCTTGACCACCGAGGCCACCAGCATGTAGGTGGAGGGACGCAGGCGGTAGGTGTATTTGTTGCCGTTCTGCCAGACGATCTTGTCGGTCAGCGGCTCGGCGGCGAGGAAGAACACCTTGTGCTGCTTCGCATAGTCGGTCAGCGCCAGGCCCGTGTTGGAGAGGAAACCGCCGAACAGCAGCGCCACGCGCTCGCGCGCCATCAGTTCTTCGGCAATGCGTACCGAGTCGCCGGGATTGCCGTTGTCGTCGCGTGCGATCACTTCCAGCTTCTTGCCCAGCACGCCACCGGCGGCATTGACCTCATCGAGCGCCATCTCCCAGCCGCGGCGGTAGGGTTCGAGGAAAGCCGGCTGCGCCTTGTAGCTGTTGATCTCGCCGATCTTGATGGTGGCTTGCGCCTGCGCGCCAGCGGAGATGGCAAGGATGGCGGCCCCGGCGGCCAACAGGATACTGTGTTTGAGCGGTTTGAGAAAGCCGATGCGATGTGTCACGTTATTCCCTTCAGAGGTCATTGCTGTCCTGCCGCGGCGCTGCAAAGACGTGCAGCGGATTGGCCCGCGCGGCGTTGCGGCGTAATCATAACCGTTGTCGCACGATCAGGCTTGGCACCATGCCGGCGGCTTATTTGATGCGCTGCTTTTCCAGCTTGCGCGCCAGGGTGCGGCGGTGCATGCCGAGCCGGCGAGCGGTTTCGGAGATATTGAAGTCGGTTTCCACCAGCATTTCGTGGATGCGTTCCCATTCCAGGGTTTTGATCGACGTTGCGCGTCCCGGCAACTCCAATTCCGCCATGCCGGCCACATGGCCGAAGGCGGCTTCGATGTCGTCAGTATTGGAAGGTTTGGCCAGGTACTGGCAAGCTCCCAGCTTGATGGCTTCCACGGCGGTGGTGATACTGGCGAAGCCGGTCAGCACCACGATCAGCATGGCCTCATCGTGGGCGTGCAGCATCTGCACGCAGGCCAGGCCCGAGGCATTGCCGGAGAGTTTGAGGTCGACCACGGCATAGCCTGGATTGTGGCTCCGCAGATGGACCGCGGCCTCCTCCTGGTTGGAGGCTTGCAGCACCGTGTAGCCGCGGCGCTCGAACGAGCGGCTCAAGGTGCGGGCAAAGGCGGCATCATCCTCGATGATCAGAAGCAGGCGCTCAGCCGTCATGTTGCAATTCCCATATTTCTTTCTACTTTCCTAACCCGCTATTGTATGGCGAGATCGGGTTTCGGCACCTATACCAAGGCATGAAATAGGAATTGATTGGCGTCAAACGGCCGCAGCTTGGCTTTTGCGCCCGCTCAACAAGCTGCATCGTTTTCTGTCAGGACGGGGATTGATCAGGTGAATCCGGCGCATCTTCCAGACTGATCGCCGACAGCGGCAGCGTGAGCGTCACCTTGGCGCCGCCGGTTTCGCGGTTGCTGGCGGCCACCCGTCCGCCCAGCTTGCGGGCGACGTTGACCACGAAAAATAATCCCAGCCCCCGGCCCGGCTTGCCTTTGGTCGACTGGTAAGGTTTGCCGAGCTGGCTGAGCATCCATTCAGGAAAACCGGTTCCGCGATCGCTGACTTCCATCTGCAGCAGATCCCCTTCCCGCTTTACCAGCAGCGAAATCCAGCCGGGCGATACCTCGAAGGCATTGTCCAGCACGTTGCCCAGCATCTGCTTGATGGCCGAGTCGAACACCACCGGTACATCCTGTTCGATCAGGTTGTGGTACTCAAATACCTCAATCGGCCGCGATTTGCGCCAGTCTTCGGCCACGCTGTCGAGGAAAGTGTTGAGCGTGGTCTTGACCGATGATTCGCCGCGCGCTTCGCCGGCCGACAGCAGCACGCCGCTGACGATGGCCTTGCAGCGCTGCAGTTGCGCTTCCATCTCGCTGATGTCGTCCAGCAGTTCCTCGCGCTGGCTGATTTCCGGCATGCGGCGCCAGTCGCCCAGGATCACCGACAAGGTCGACAGCGGCGTCCCCAGTTCATGCGCCGCGCCGGAGGCCAGGAGGCCCATCCGGACGATGTGGTCCTCTTCGGCGGCGCGTTGGCGCAAGTCGGCCAGCATGGCATCGCCGGCGCGCAGGTTGCTGTTGATGCGGGTGATGAAGAACACCATCAGTCCGGCATTGAGCAGGAAGCAGATCAGCGTGCCTTCCACATACAGGCTGAACAGGCCGTTGCTGTGGTCGGGCGGCAGCGCCAGCGGTTCGGAGAACAACGCCAGCCCGGCCAGGCAACCCAGGGTGATGCCGACGATGGCCCAGCTCGACCACGGCCGCAACAACACCGCCGAGAGGATGATCTGCATCAGGTAGAGGAAGGCGAACGGATTGGTGATGCCGCCGGAGAGGTACAACTGGAACGTCAGCGCCGCCACATCCACCAGCAAGGCCAGGAACAGTTCGGCATTGGCGACCGTGCGGCGCTCATGCCAGCGCAGGTGGCTGGCGATGTTGAAGGCGATCAGGCAGGACAGCACCTCCAGCATGTGCGGCAGCGGCAGGTGGATATCGAACACCAGCGCCACGAAAGCGACGGTGGAGATCTGACCCAGCACCGCCAGCCAGCGCAGCTGGATCAGCAGCAGCATGTTCTGATGGCCGGCCGGGTTTTCCTGCCCCTGCCTCAGGCGCTGCCAACGCTCCTTGAGCGTCCTGGGCTTGCCTGCCCCTGTGGCCTCAGTACCGGACGTCATCTTTCTTTTCCTGGCCGAGTCGTGCGAGGCCGGCGCGGCGGCGTTCATCGCGCACCACCCAGAAGCCTGCACCTGCGATCATCAGCGCCAGCGCATACCAGGTCAGCGCATAGACCAGGTGGCTGTTGTGGAAGGCGATCACGGTCAGACCGCCGACCGGTTTTTCGGCATCGGGGGCACTGGCGGCATTGGCTTGCGACGATGCGCGGTCGGCATCGACGAAGTAAGGCGCCACACGGTCCGGCGGCAGGCCGCGCGCGACAGCGATTGCCTGCACATCGCGCGAATACCAGCGGCTCTGCTCCGGCTCGTTGCTGCGCAGGAAACCGCCGCCCTTCTCGCTCATGCGCATCAGGCCCACCACCTCGACCTGCTGCTCGCTGGGGCCATCCTGCGCGGTGCTGGCAATTAGCTTGATCGGCGCGGTACCGACAAAGCCGCGATTGACCAGCACCAGGTCGCCGTCGGCGGTCTGCAGCGGGGTCAACAGCCAGGAGCCGCTGCCAAGGTCGGTGCTGGCCTGGACGGCAGTGGTCTTGCTGTACAGGAAGCGGCCGCTCAAGCTGACGCGGCGGTATTCATCGGCATCCGACGAGATTTGCGGCCACAGGTCACGCCCGGGCGCCGGCACCGGCGCTGCGTGCACGCGCGCATCGACCTTGGCGATCAGCGCCAGCTTCCATTGCAGGCGGTAGACCTGCCAGGTTCCGAGCGCGACGAAGGCTATAAAGAAAAATCCCGCACAAAGCGCCAGGAAAATCAGGCTGGCTTTTGAGCGGGATGTCGGGGCGGCTTGCGCACGCCCCGTTTCGATACCTTGCGTCACGCGTTTGCGTGGCGTTTGGCTCATTTCGCTTGCTGCATCTCGTGTTGCATGCCGGGCATGCTTTGCTGCATCGATTGCGGCACGGTTTCGTTAGGCATGTTCTCCGGCGACAGGTGCGGCATCATGTTGTGGTTCAAGTGGTACATGACCCACAGCGAACCTGCCAGCGTAATGCCGACGATGACGATGGTAAAGATCATCGACAGCATGTTCCAGCCGCCTTCGGCCTTGCCGTTCATGTGCAGGAAATACTTGATGTGCACCACGATCTGCACGGCAGCGAAGGCCAGCAGCACGATAGCCATGCTGCTCGGGCTTTCGATCTTCTTGCCCATCACCAGCCAGAACGGGATGGCAGTCAGGATGACCGCCAGCACGAAGCCGGTGACATAGTCCTTCATCGAACCATGCGAAGCATGGGCGCCGTGATCGTCGTGGCCGTGGTGGTCGTCGTGCTGGCCCATCGGGCGGGCCGGGTGTTCTTGGTGGCCGCGGCTCATGGCAGGACTCCCATCAGGTAAACAAAGGTGAAGACGCCGATCCAGACCACGTCCAGGAAGTGCCAGAACATCGACAGGCACATCAGGCGGCGGCCGTTTTCCGGGGTCAGGCCATGCTTGTTGACCTGGAACATCAGCACGATCAGCCAGATGATGCCGAAGGAGACGTGCAGGCCGTGGGTGCCGACCAGCGCGAAGAACGAGGTCAGGAAACCGCTTCGGGTCGGGCCGGCGCCTTCGTGGATCAGGTGCAGGAACTCATACAGTTCGAAGTAGATGAAGCCTGCGCCCAGGAGGCCGGTGATGGCCAGCCAGACCAGCGTGTTCTGCTGTTTCTTGGCTTGCATCGCCAGCATGGCGAAACCGTAGGTGATCGACGACAGCAGCAGCAGCGCGGTGTTCAGCGCTACCAGCGGCAAGTCGAACAGTTCGGCGCCGGTCGGGCCGCCTGCATAGTTGCGGCCGAGAACGGCGTAGCACGCAAACAGGCAGGCGAAGATGAGGCAATCGCTCATCAGGTAGACCCAGAAACCCAGCAGGGTACCGTTTTCCGGATGGTGATGGCGGGTCCAGAAACGCGAGCTTGGCGTCGCGTCGGCCGTAGGGTTCATGGCTTCAGACATGGCTATTCAACAGGCGAGTGCGCTCTGCTTCGACACGGACGACTTCGTCGGCCGGGATGTAGTAGTCGCGGTTGTAATTAAAGGTGTGGACGATAGTCGCTACCACCACGGCGATGAAGGCAGCCACTGCCGGCAACCACATCTGCCAGATCATGGCGAAACCGAAAGCTGCCGCCAGTGCCGCGATGATGAAGCCGGCGCCGGTGTTCTTCGGCATGTGGATCTCGACAAAGTCACCCAGCGGGCGCTTGTAGTCGTGCTTCTTCATGTCGGCCCAGGCGTCGTTGTCATGCACGACTGGGGTGAACGCGAAGTTGTAGGCCGGCGGCGGCGACGATGTCGACCATTCCAGCGTACGGCCGCCCCATGGGTCGCCGGTGACATCTGCCAGCTGCTTGCGGTCGCGGATGGACACGTAGATCTGGATGATGAACGAAGCGATGCCCAGGGCGATCAGGCCTGCGCCAATCGCGGCGACCACGAACCAGATTTGCAGCGACGGATCGTCGAAGTGGCTTACGCGGCGGGTCACGCCCATCAGGCCCAGTACGTACAGCGGCATGAAGGCCAGGTAGAAACCGACCAGCCAGAACCAGAACGAGCAGCGGCCCCAGAAATCGTTGAGCTTGAAGCCGAAGGCCTTCGGGAACCAGAAGTTGATGCCGGCGAACATGCCGAACACCACGCCGCCAATGATCACGTTGTGGAAGTGGGCGATCAGGAACAGGCTGTTGTGCAGCACGAAGTCGGCCGGGGGAACGGCCAGCAGCACGCCGGTCATGCCGCCGATCACGAAGGTGATCATGAAGCCGATGGTCCACAGCATGGGGACTTCAAAGCGGATGCGGCCGCGGTACATGGTGAACAGCCAGTTGAAGATCTTGGCCCCGGTCGGGATCGAGATGATCATCGTGGTGATGCCGAAGAACGAGTTGACGCTCGCTCCTGAACCCATGGTGAAGAAGTGGTGCAGCCACACCAGGTACGACAGGATGGTGATCACGACGGTCGCGTACACCATGGAGGTGTAGCCGAACAGGCGCTTGCCGCTGAAGGTCGAGACGATTTCGGAGAAAACGCCGAACGCCGGCAGGATCAGGATGTAGACCTCGGGGTGGCCCCAGATCCAGATCAGGTTCACGTACATCATGGCGTTGCCGCCCATGTCGTTGGTGAAGAAGTTGGTGCCAAAGACGCGGTCCAGCGAGAGCATGGCCAGTACGGCGGTCAGGACCGGGAAAGCGGCCACGATCAGCACGTTGGTACACAGGGAGGTCCAGGTGAAGACGGGCATCTTCATCATGTTCATGCCGGGGGCGCGCATCTTGACGATGGTAACCAGCAAGTTGACCCCCGATAGCAGCGTCCCTACCCCGGCCACCTGCAATGCCCAGATGTAGTAGTCGACCCCGACATCCGGGCTATACAGGATACCCGACAGCGGCGGATAAGCCAGCCAGCCGGTTCGTGCGAACTCGCCGACGAACAGGGATGCCATCACCAGCAGCGCGCCGAAGGTGGTCATCCAGAAGCTGAAGTTGTTGAGGAACGGGAATGCCACGTCGCGCGCGCCGATCTGCAGGGGCACGACATAGTTCATCAGACCGGTGACCAGCGGCATCGCCACGAAGAAGATCATGATCACGCCGTGGGCGGTGAAGATCTGGTCGTAGTGGTGCGGCGGCAGGAAGCCCGGATTGTCGCCGAAGGCGACGGCTTGCTGGGCGCGCATCATGATGGCGTCGGAGAAGCCGCGCAGCAGCATGACGATGGCCAGCACGATGTACATGATGCCGATGCGCTTGTGGTCGATGCTGGTGAACCAGTCGCGCCACAGCACGCCCCACAGGCGGTACTTGGTCAACAGCGCCAGCAGCACGATACCGCCCAGGGCGACTGCGGCGAAGGTGCCAATCAGGATCGGCTCGTGGTATGGAATCGCTTCCAGACTGAGGCGACCGAAAATCAGCTTTGTCAGGTCAAAATTGTCAGACATCTTTACTTCCCGGGGAAAAAGGAAAATACGGCGCAGCCGGAGACTGCTGCACCAATACAGCTACTGCGCTCGGAACGGTCATTCATGCTTTTGGCCAGGCTTCACGTTCAGGTCGGCGGACATCATCTTGTCCATGCAGACCGAATTGGGCTCGACGCAGCGATTGACGATCGCATGGAACAGGCCGGCATCAACGTTGCCGAACAGGCGGGCAGGTTCACGCTCGCTGGGCTTTTCCAGTTGCAGGTAGTCGGCACGCTTCATGGCGCCGGACTCGGACTTGGCCTTCTTGACCCAGTCGTCAAAGCCTTGCTGGTCCAGGCCGTGGAACTTGAAGCGCATGTGCGAGAAGCCCGCGCCGCTGTAGTTGGCCGAGAAGCCTTCGTATTCGCCGGCCTTGTTGATGACCGCATGCAGCTTGGTTTCCATGCCCGGCATCGCGTAGATCTGGCCTGCCAGGGCGGGAATGAAGAAGGAATTCATCACGTTCGATGCGGTGATCTTGAACTGGATCGGCGTATCGACCGGCGCGGCCAGCTCGTTCACGGTGGCGATGCCCTGCTCCGGATAGATGAACAGCCACTTCCAGTCCAGCGCCACCACTTCGACCGTCAGGGTCTTGGTTTCCGGCGGGATCGGACGCTCCGCATCCAGGCGCGACAGCGGACGGTACGGGTCCAGCGTGTGCGTGGTGATCCAGGTCAGCAGGCCCAGCGCGATGATGATCAGCAGCGGCGCGCCCCAGATAACCAGTTCCAGGCGGGTCGAGTGATCCCACTCAGGCTCGTACGGTGCGGAGGTGTTGCCCTTGCGGTAGCGCCATGCGAACAGCACGGTCAGCGCGATCACCGGGACGATGATCAGGAGCATCAGGATGGTGGAAATGACGATCAGGCGTCCCTGTTGGGAGGCGATATCGCCGGACGGATTCATCACTACGGTGTTGCATCCAGCCAACAGAACTGCGGGCAGGAGGAGCAATCCGCGACGGAGTATTTGAGAAACCATGGAGGAAAAGTCCAGTCGTATGTAGCAGAGCATGCTAATGTAACGGCAATAAAGTGTGTTGGCGATTGGACGTTTTGTCCCACCCCGTCATGCAGCACCCGCCGGGATGGGATTTCGTACTGCGACTAAACCTCTAACAGTGGGAGACAAAGCCATGGCAAGCAGCATCCACAACGGTCAAGGTTCCAGCGAGTTCCGGCCGCAATCCAACGTCCCCCCCGCAACCCATAGTCATGGGCACATCGAGCCAGGTGAAATCGCTGTCGGCGTGGTGATAGGACGAGCATCCGAGTATTTTGACTTCTTCGTATATGCGCTGGCATCCGTGCTGGTGTTTCCGGCCATTTTCTTTCCTTTCGAAAATAGGCTGGAAGGTACGCTTTACGCTTTCGTGATCTTCGCGTTCGCGTTCCTTGCCCGGCCTATCGGCACAGTGATATTCATGGCGATCCAGCGGGCATACGGAAGAGAAGTGAAACTGACGCTGGCGCTATTCCTGCTTGGTTTTTCAACGGCGGGTATTGCTTTGCTGCCAACTTATGAACACATAGGCGTGTGGGCCATCATCCTGCTGTCCTTGTTGCGGGTCGGACAGGGCGTCGCTCTGGGCGGCGCCTGGGACGGGTTGCCATCCTTGCTGGCGATGAACGCTCCTCAGAACAAGCGCGGATGGTATGCAGCCCTCGGCCAGCTTGGCGCACCGATCGGATTCATCATCGCGGCGAGCCTGTTTGCCTACATGCTTGCGGATCTTACCACGGAAGATTTCCTGGATTGGGGCTGGCGCTATCCTTTTTACGTGGCTTTTGCGATTAATGTTGTTGCATTGTTCGCACGCCTGCGCCTTGTTTCCACACCGGAATACGCCAAGCTGCTCGACGAGCGCGAGCTGGAACCCGCCGGCGTGGTCGAACTGTCCCGCACCCAGGGCCGCAACATCATCATCGGCGCCCTCGCCGCACTGGCCAGCTACGCGCTGTTCCACCTGGTGACGGTGTTCCCGCTGTCCTGGGCCCGGCTGTACTCGTTGCGGGCCATGGACGATTTCCTGATCACGCAGATCATCGGTGCCGTCATCATGGCGCTGGGCATCGTCGCCTCGGGCCTGATCGCCGACCGCTTCGGTCGCCGCACCGTGCTGGGCTCGATGGCACTGCTGATCGCCATCCTTTCCGCCTTCGTGCCGACCCTGATGAATGGCGGCGAATACGGCCAGAACATCTTTATCCTGGTGGGCTTCGCATTGCTGGGCTTGTCTTATGGCCAGGCTGCCGGCGCCGTGACGGCCAATTTCCAGAAGAAGTATCGCTACACCGGCGCCGCGCTGACGCAAGACCTGGCCTGGCTGGTGGGCGCCGGTTTCGCACCGCTGGTGGCGCTGGGCCTGTCGGCGCACTTCGGTCTGGCCTACGTGAGCTTCTACTTGCTGTCGGGCGCGGTCGGCTCGCTGGCGGCCCTGAGCCTGAACCGGGCGCTGGAAGCAAAGGAAGACTGATGTACTGATGCTGCCACGAAGCTGGACTGCTTCAGCAACGAAAAAACCCGGAAGTTCGCTTCCGGGTTTTATTTTTTCCGCATGAACTCAGATGAAGTGCTCGCCAATAATGCGCGCGGCGGTAGCCACGACGTCATTGCGCGGCGGCGCATCCTGAACGGTCTGGGTAAAGTAGATGGCCAATATGACCGGCGACTCACTGCCCGGCCAGATGACCGCGACATCATTGGTCGTGCCGTAATCGCCGCCGCCGGTCTTGTCGGCGATTACCCAATCGGATGGCATGGCTGAACGGATACGGGTACCGCCGGTGGTATTGCCGCGCATCCAATCGACCAGCATGCGGCGCTGCAGAGGCGGCAATATCTCCCCCAACACCAGGCGCTGCAAACTCTGGGCCATCGCCAGTGGCGTGGTGGTATCGCGGTCGTCCCCGGGTACGGCGCTGTTGATCTCGGTTTCCATGCGGTCCAGCCGGAAGCTTTCATCGCCGATATTGCGCGCGTATTCGTTGACCGCACCGATCCCGCCCAACTCGCGAATCAGCAGATTGCCGGCGGTATTGTCGCTATATTGCAATGCTGCGGCACATAAGCCGCTAACGGACAAACCTGCGCCGACGGCCTTCTCCGTCACCGGCGAATAGGCCACCAGATCGGCCGCGTCATAACGCACACGGCGTTGCAGCAGAGTACTGTCTTCCAGGCTGCGGTTAAGAATGGCGCTGACCAGGATGAGTTTGAAGGTGCTGCAAAACGGGAAACGCTCGGTCTCGCGATAGCCGATACGGTCGGACGATGCACCGCCAATGTTATCGATGGCCATGACGCCCAAACGTCCACCGGATTGTTTTTCCAGTTCGGCCAATTTCTGCGCAATCACAGCCCGGTTGTCAGGACGCTCGCGAATCAGCGCGCAACCGCCCAGCAAAGTAGAGAGGCCGCCGGCAATCATCAGGGTGCGGCGGTTTGGCGATGGAGTCATGACTGTCTCTTTATTCTTTACATGCCGCCTCGCTGTCAGCGTCGCTGCATGCCGTTCGCGAGGGCAATCTGTATCAGTCGCCCCGCAGGGAAAATGGTTCCGGCCTGTCATGAAAATTTCATATTGGCAGAGGCCTGCGTGGCGGGAACAACCTGGCGTCCAACATGGGAACCGGATGCAAAAACTCAAGGGTGCGAGCGTAAAAATATCGCGCCTGCCGGCGTGGCTGGCTGGTGCTATATTGCCCCTCCCTACTCTCCGCTTCTAGGCCAACCATGCACTATCTGCTCATGTACGATTTCGTCCCGGACTATCTCGAGCGCCGCCCCGCCCATCGCAACGAACACCTCGCATTGTGTAAAGAAGCCGTAGCACGCGGCGAACTGGCGGCCGGCGGCGCCGTCGGCGATCCTCCCGAAAGCGGCCTGCTGCTGTTCAGCGGTTCGGCCACCCATGCCGAAGCCTTTGCCGCTGCCGATCCTTATGTCCGGCACGGCCTGGTGACACGCTGGCAAGTCAAGCCTTGGGCCACGGTGGTCGGCATTCCTGAGCTGGTTCCCAACCCGCTCTGAACACCTCCCTGTCGTCGGCATTCGCTTTTCACACGCCGGCAATGTCGATGCCATTTCATCACAGCCGGTTAAAAACATTCACCTGCAAGCCGCGGGGGAAAACGGGATAATAAGCGCCAGACATCGTCTACTGAATACACAACGGCCAGGCACACATTGCCCAAGCCGTGATCGGAACCAGACGCCTAAGGAGACCCGCAATGCCCCCAAGCCAGCAATTCGCCCGCACCGCCCGCCATCCCGGCAAGCCCGACCCGGTACGCATCGTCAGCCTGGAAGGCGGCGCCATGCACAAGACTTTCACGCTGGAACCGGGACGCACGCTGCGCGATGCCATGAGCATTCCGCTGGACGAAGCCGGCATCGCCGGCGGCACCGTGCGCTTTGAAAACCTGAAGGTAACACCGCACCATTTCCTCATGCCGGCACTGGCGGTGGACGACCAGCATGCCGCGTTCTACAGCGCCCCCTATTCCATCGAAGAAGGCACGGTCATCGAATTCGCCTGCGCCACCTACGGCCGCAAGGACGGCGCGCCCTTCGTGCATTGCCATGCCGTCTGGCGCGGCAGCGACGGCGAGCGCCAGGGCGGCCATATGCTGATGGACCAGACCATCGTGGCCGAAGCCTGCCAGGCGCAAGCCTGGGGCGTGCATGACGCCACCATGGCAACCAAGTACGACCCGGAAACCAATTTCACGCTCTTCCACCCCACCCGCCTGGAAGAGCGGACGCACACCGTCCAGGGCAAGCGCATCATCCTGGCCCGCATCCGTCCGGATGAAGACCTGACCACGGCCATCGAGGACGTCTGCCGTTCCCACGGCATCGACAATGCCGTCATCCGCGGCAGCGTCGGCAGCATCATCGGCGCCGATTTCGAAGACGGCCGTGTGCTGGAAGATCGCGCCACCGAGATCCTGGTACGCTCGGGCGAAGTCCGGAACGGCCCGCAAGGCTTGCGCGCGACGCTGGACATTGCGCTGATCAATCCCGAAGGCAAAGTATGCGAAGGCGTACTGGCACGCGGCCGCAATCCGGTGCTGATCTGTTTCGAACTGGTGATTGAAGAACAATAAAAAAACGCCGCCGTCACGAAGACAGGCGGCGTTCCACAAGTTGCGCCGGCCGCGATCCAGCCGGCCGGCGCACTTTCCCCCTCTACTACTTCCCCACGATAAACGCCGATGGCGGTGCAAGCCCCCGCAAGCACCGCAACCGGCCGAGGTCCACCCTAGCGATTAAGCGCCGACCAGCTTCTTGAACGTCGGCAATACCGCATCGCCCTTGAACGGCTTGACGATCCAGCCCTTGATGCCGGCCGCCTTGCCGCGCTCCTTCATGATCGGCGAGTTCTCGGTGGTCAGCATGATGATGTTGACGCTGGCATTGCCCAGTTCGCTGCGGATTTTCTCGGCCATGGTCAAGCCATCCATGTTGGGCATGTTGACGTCAGAGACCACCAGCTTGATGCCCGGATCGCCCTTGAGCTTGTTCAGACCGTCGCGGCCATCGACGGCCAATGCCACGTCCAGGCCATTCTTTTTCAGGAAATCGCCGACTTCGGCGCGCACCGTGCTCGAATCGTCCACTACCAGAATTTGTGCCATGTTGTTTCTCTCTCGATGATGAAATGCGTGAATTGAATGTTGGTTCAGAACAGTTCCAGCTCGCCCGATTCGAACAGGTCTTCCACTGAAGCCTGGTTCTCGGTGAAGTCCTCGGGCGACCAGGACAGGTTGAAAATGAAGCGCTGCTGCAGCACAACCGGAACGCCGCCATCCTTGTCCGCCAGCACGTACTTGAAGCACAGTTGCGCATCCTCCGAGCCGAAGGAAATGTAGCGGTGCGGATGGTTGATGATGATCGGCACCTGGCTCAATTGCTGGACCAGCTGCGTCTGGTTGATGAAGCGGTTCTTGAACCATCCCCAGATCAGGTTGGTGATCTCGCCCAGGGTATTGTTCAGATCGCGAAAATCCTCTGACTCGTTGGGCACCAGCGCCTGCAGCGCCCGCTGTTCGGCCTGCAGCATCATGTAGCCGCGGCACCAGTTGCTTTCCAGCGGAATCAGTGTGAACACTTCGCCGAAAATGATGCGGTCGCGCACCAGATAAGGCCTTTCCATGTCCACATTCATGCCGGGGAATTGCTTCTCCAGCACCATCCGGCTGATCTCGGCGATGCCCCGCACCAAGGCGTTCGGATAATGCTGGCTGAAGATCGACGCGGCTACGGCCGCGCCGAGCGAGTCGATCTCATCGATGCGATAAACCGCATCGAACAGCATGCGTTCGCGAGGGGAGATTTCATCGTCGGCAGCCGCTTCACGCCTGCGGCGCAGGAAGATCGGCAACTCCGGACGCACCTCGTGGATGCGGCGCGCCAGCCCCCGGCCCGCCTCGCCCAGCCCCGCGCAGCTCTCCGACAGCATGATGCCGCCCAGGTCGACGTTCGAACGCAGCACCGACATGACGTGCTCCTCTTGCACCTTCAGGCCGACCAGGTTGTTGCGCTCGCAAAATGCCTTGATGGTGCCGTAGCAGTCGGCATCCTTGTCCAATACCAGAACCTTGCTGGTGATGGCGGTATCCATACTCACCGTTCCTTCCCTGTTTGATGGCCCGGATGGCGCGCAGCGGCGTCGTTCAGAACAACTCCAGTTCGCCGGTGCCGACATCGGCCTCTTCTTCCGAGACGGCAAAATCCATCTCGGCATAGGCCGACACGCACAGCGTGATGTGAAAACGCGGCGCCTGCGGCATGTCCACCGCCAGATGGCGGAGGTGGCCGACATTGAGCGTCTGCAGGTAAGCCGCACAGTTCTTGTCGATCACATTCGGTGTAGACATGCCAAGGTGCGGGAAGAAACGTCCCAGGTCGCGGTTCAGGATGCCGCAGCACAGGTTGCCGCATTCGGCGATGGCGTCCATGAACACCTGGTCGGACATTTCCTCCGGGGCGATCCGGTTCAGGCGCGCGAAATGCGCCTTGGTGGCTGCGTCCGGCGTGAAATAAAACATCACCATCAGGCGAAACAGATAAGACGACACCGTCAGCACCACCATCTTCTTTTCGCTGATGGCGGCAATATCGTCGATGACCGACATCTCGGCCTCGGTATCGGCCGGCACCAGCCCCGTCCTGAGCGCTTGCCGCAACAGCGTATCGAAGCCGTCTTTGGCGGATTGGCTGATCATGTCGTGCGCCATCATCAGACTGCTTCGGCCAGCGTTTCCCTGGTTCGCTTGTTGATCAGGTCCAGCCCGATCACGGCGCCCATGATCATCTTGCCGCCGGCTTGCAAGTCCTGGAAGGTGGTGGTGGTGATCAAGTCGTTCTGGTACAGGTTGGCGCGATAACTCTTGGACAGCTTCTCGGCGCGCTGCGCCAGGTCGCGTACTTCGGACGCCACCACCGCGAAGCCGCGGCCGTGCGCGCCGGCCCGGGCCGCTTCGATGGAGGCATTCAGGGCGACGATGATGACCTGGTTGACGATCAGCGCGAACTCGTCGTTCTTGCGGTGCATCTCGCGGTTATGGGAAATCAGCACGTTCATGTCGTCGTGCCAGCGCTCGAACGTACGCATCAGGCCCAGCAGTTTGGAAATCGTATCCTGCGAGGCGTCGCAGTTTTCCATCACGCGCGCCATGCTTTGCGAATTCTGCTCGCTCAAACTCGCCACCAGCGCCTCGCTTTCGTGGCGTATCTCGGCCATGCGGCGTTCGCCTTCCAGGCGTTCCTCCTCGATATGCTGCTGGTGCTCCGCCACCTCGCGCTGCTGTTCTTCAAGCGTTTCCTGCACACTGCGCTTCAGGGCCTCTACTTGCGTCAGGTCGATCATGCGCGCCGCACGGGCTTTCTGGCGGCGCCACAGCACCGCCATCGGCACGCCGGCCAGCAAAGCGCCCAGCACCAGGAAGAGTATCGAGTTCCACACCATGACATTCATTTCTCACCACCATCACTTCACATCTGCGCCAATGCGCGCAAACCTGCAACATCAAGCCAAACGCGCCCAATGCGCCCGTTCATGCCACCTGGGGATCGCCGCCCTGCGGCAGGCTCACCGCCGGCGCGGCTTGCTCGTGGCCGGCGACGGGATATGGCACGTCGATACCGTCCACTTCCACTGCCACACTCTCCGGCAGCATCACGATGATCTGGAACGTGCGGAAATCGGCGCCTTCGTCCTGGCCGGTGAAACGAATCTCGATCTTGCCGTGCTCGCGGGTGACGAAGTCCAGCACAGCATCCATGCCCACGCCGCGGCCGGAAACCTCGGTCACTTCGCTGCGGGTCGAAAAGCCGGGCTGCATGATCAGGTGGGCCAGTTCGGTATCGGTCATGGCCTGGTCGATACTGATCAGGTTCTTCTCGACACCGATCTGGCGTACCCGCTCCAGCGCCAGCCCGCGGCCGTCATCGGACAGCGCCATGTGGAACATGTTGTCCATCACGCCCATTTCCAGCTTGATCGTGCCGGCCTCCGGCTTGCCCTTGGCGATGCGTTCGTCGGCGCTCTCCAGGCCGTGGTCCATGGCGTTGCGGATCAGGTGCATGAACACGTTCTGCAGCAGCGGCGAGGCGAAGCTGTGGACCACATAACCGTTATCTTCGATCTCCACCACCGGCGCCGCCTTGCCCAAGTCGGCGGCCAGCGCCGGCAGCGAATCGGTCACCGGCGCCAGCACGTCCTGCACGCTCTCGGTGCCCAGGAGCCGCAGCGTGCGGCGCACTTCGTTGCGCACCGCCACCAGTTCGTGCAGGTTGGACGTATTGACGTTTTCCAGGCGATGCAGGCTTTCCTGGATGTACTTGCGGTCGATCGTCATGATGTGGCGCTCGTAGCCGGCGCCCGCATCGCCCGACTCAACAGCAGCGCCGCGGCCCAGGGTGACATCGTTGATGCGGGCATAACGGTCGATGATCTCGCGCACTTGCGCCAGCTGCAGCAGCAGGTGTTCCTGGCTCCAGGTTGCGCCGGTTTGCGGATGGCGCAGGTCGTCGTAATGCTGCTCGGTATCGTGTACCACGTTGGCCAGATGCAAGAGGCCGTAAGTGCGGCCGTTGCCCTTGATGGTGTGCATGTTGCGGAACAGCTTGGCGATCGCAAAGGCGGTGGCTTCCGGATTCTGGTGGACGATCTGCTCGTTCTCATCCAGGAAGTTGCGCGCGCTGCCGATGAATTCGCCGAACTTGGACGGCGCCACGGCCAGGATCTCGCCGATCATTTCCAGTTCGCGCTTTTGCTCGTTGGCTTCGGCCGCCAGCTGGCGCAGCTCGGTAACGTCGCGCACGCACAGCATCAGGCGGATCACCATGTCGTTGTCGTCGGTAATCGGCGACCACGACAAATCGAGGATCTTCTTGCTGCCGTCGGCCATGGCCTTCTCGACTTCGCCCACCATCAGGTGTTCGTTGAATTCGAAGTTCATCACGTCTTCGCCGATGCAGGCGCCGCCGATGGCTTCGATCTGCGACAGCGTGTCGGCGCCGAGATTGGTGCCGGAGAAGACCAGCTCCATCATGTCGCGGCCGGCGATGTCGGTGGTCTCGAACACGGTTTCCAGGAAGGCCGAATATTCGGGGTGGATCTTGTTGCCGTCGACGATGGTCAGGATGCCTTGCGGGATGTTCTGCAGCATGGCCTGCATGTCGGCGGTCTTCTGGCGCACTTGCGCGGAAGCTTCTTCGATCTTTTCCACCATGCCGTTGAAGGCGACGATGGAGTGGCCGACTTCATCCATGCGCTGCACCGGCAGGCGGCGGGTGAAGTCCTGGCTGGTGGCGATCTCGCCCATCATGCTCGACATGCGGCTGATCGGGCCGGTGATCTGGCGGTACAGCAGGAAGCCGATGCCGGCCAGCAGCACCACGGCCACTGCGGTGACGATGGAAATCGTGGCCGTAGTCGACGACAGCTTGCTGTTGAGCGACGTGATGGCCGTGTCCTTGAAGCGGTTCTTCTCGATGCGCAGAGTGTTGACGATGCCTTCGAGTTCGGTCTGGTACTGCATCACGCCGCCGAAGAACTGCGCCTGGGCGATCTCGTTCTTGCCCGCGAGCTTGAACTTGGCGGTGTTGTCGATGGCGCCGAAGTAGTTATCCAGGCTCTCGCGCGCCTGCTCGATCAAACCGCGCTGGGCTACGCCGTCGGCATGCTGGGCCTGCATCTCCAGGGCTTTTTCCAGCGCCGCCTTTTTCTCGGCCAGCTTTTCGTTTTCCTGGGTAACCAGCTGGTTGTCGGATTCGGTGACCATCACCATGGCCGCCAGCTGCACATCCTTCAATTGGCCCATCAGGTCGGACGAGGCCAGCACGCTCGGCATCACCCCTTCCGTAACCGACTTGACCTCCACCGCGCTGTCGCGGGACTGGATCATCGCGTAGCCGCCAATGCCGGCGATGGCGATGAATGTGAGTATGACAAGCAGCGTGATGCGCAGACGGATGGTCATTGAGTTCCCCTTGTGAAGGCGATCCGTGGCACAGTTTCACGATCATCCCAGGAAAGTGAACAAAAAATCAGGCCGTAGCGGATGCGGGGCGGATTGTTGCATCGAAGTATTACTACTCAATGACAATAGAATTGCTGAATCGCACCGAAAAACGCGACTCGTATTTTCGAGCGACAAGTTTATTTATTCTTTTTTTCAGTGCATGGCAGTCTGGGCAGGCTACCGGTCGATCGATGGCCGCTCTTGAAGAATGACTGTCAGGAAGTGCGCCTCAGCGTGAGGGCCGCTTGCCATTCCACAGCTTGACCGCCAGCGCCACCCAGACCAGCAGGAACAAGGTATTGCATGGCAGCCAGATCATCTGGGTCCAGACATAGTCGCTGACCCAACGCGATACCGTCTCGCGGCAGCCGCAATACTGGTCGGCATACAGCAGCTCTCCCGATTCGCGCGCCGATGCGTATTGTGCCCATAAAAAGGCCATCATGAGCGGAATCATGACAACGCCGAAGGTGCACCATCGCCTGGTTTTTCGCTGCCGCCGGCACCAGTCCGTGCCGCGTGACAGGACTTGCCCTTCCGGTTCGCACGGAGGCATGCCTGGCGCGCCCCCGCATCCGCTCATCGCATCGCTGTGCATTGTTTCCCCTTGCACTTGCATGTGTTTTACGCCCCTGGATCACCGCACGGCCGCCTGCAAGACGCCCTCCGCCGCACATGGCAATCGTCCGCCAGCCGCCCTTGCGGGAAGCCGGTGTTTTACTTGAATCTGGATGAACGCATCGGATAGGTGGGACGCTTGCTCACGCAAGCGCGTCCGGGCGGGCTGAGCCGGGGAAAAACCTCGGCTCGCATTTCAGCAGGACCGGCAGGTGGAACGAAAATTCCACGCCTGGTCACTGAAAACGGCTATTCAAGCATCAAATCAAGCCATCCAAATGAATGGCCATCGTTTGCTTTCGCCATAGAACACTTGCCCAGAACCAATACGATACGTTTCGTCTCGGATTCTAGGTGCAAATTATCTTATGCTCAACAAAATTTACGATTGTTAGCTCGAATATTTACTCAGTCCTGTGATGACTCTGTGATGGGATGCTCAAGGGCGATACTGCTAAGCACCAGCTTCAATTGCGCATTGACCTGGCGCTCATCGATGTCGGCACTGCCGGTAAGAAGCCGCTGCAACAAGGGGGCGTACAGCAGATCGAATACCAGGTTCAGGTCGAAATCCTCCCTGAACTCGCCGCGTTGGGCGCCGCGGCGCAGTGCCTCCACCAGCGCCGAACGGCGCGGTTTCAGATAGCTGTCATTGAAGATGCGCATGGTGTCATCATCGAACTGCGCCAGCGCGATCATCTCCCGCACCACACGCCCGCTCTTGCCGCGAAACAGCTGCGCCAGGCCGGTGATGTGGTCTTCGATGTCCTTGCGGGCGCAGCCGCTGTCGCCGATCGACGGCATCGGCTCGACCGCACGCAGCAGCGCTTCCATCGCCAGCGCGCTCTTGTTGGGCCACCAGCGATAAATGGTCGCCTTGCCCACGCCTGCGCGCGTCGCCACACCTTCCAGCGACAGCTTGTCAAAGCCGATCTCCTCAAGCATCACATAGGTGGCGTCGAGGATGGCGTCGTGGCTGACCGCGTTTCTGCGGCGGCCTGTGGCCGGATCGGAAATGAAGGTGAGAGAAATGATGTGCTCCAATGACAATTGCAGGTAATCCGTGTTGTATAACGGCATGCCTTGCGACAACTTGAGCACTTTTGTCAGCAAAAAACAGGAAATTGCGACAACAAACCCGGAGGAGGTTTGCGAGGCGCCGTCCCAAAAATGGACGGCAGCCGCATCTTAAAATATTTAATCAAACAAAATCAAATACTTAAGATAAATATTTAAGACAAAACATTAAATTTAGTTCCGACCGACCTCGACTATCTCAACGACAGAAAGATTCCCGTGATTTCAATTTTCGGCAGTCGCACCATCCAGCAACCGCCCCGTACGACTCAAGCGCGGCAGGTAACCGCGCTCCGAATCCAGTGAAAACGCAATGCGACGGGTGCGTCCCATCAGTTCGTCGCGGCCGAAGAAACCGTAATAGCGCGAGTCGGCACTGTTATCCCGGTTGTCGCCCAGCATCAGGTAATGGTCGGCCGGCACCACTACCGGCCCATAGCTGCTGCGCAGGCTGGGATGCGACTCCGACAGGCGCACCAGATGGGACATGTCGCCCAGGCGTTCATCGCGATAGGCGGCCTCGTCGATACCATCCCCCGCTTGCGCCTTCACTGCGGCACGGCGGTAGCTGGCGGCCTGGCCATTGATATAGAGGACGTTGTCGCGCAGCTCGACCACGTCGCCAGGCAGGCCGATTACCCGCTTCAGCAGCAGTTCGCCCGCCTCTTTCGAATCGACGGTCACGATATCGCCGCGCTTGGGTTCGCCCAGGCGGGCGATGCGGAGATGCGTCAGCGGCACGCGCAGGTCATAGGCCATCTTGTCGACCAGGATGCGGTCGCCAACCAGCACCGTCGGCAGCATCGAACCGCTGGGCACCACGTTGTAGTCGGCGATGGCGCTGCGGAACACCACCATCAGCGCCATGAACACCAGCACGCCCTTGTACTCGCCCAGCAGGCTCTTGATCGGTTTCATGGGATTTTCCTTCTCGATTGGCAATGGATTGGATATGGGAATCACAATGCGGCAGGGGGCGGCCCGGTTGACCGCCAGCTCAGCCACATGACACCCGTTATCCTATCGTTTTCAGCGCCACTCTGCCGGTACCGAGCGCAATGGCGAAGCCGGAAGATCCCAGCGCATGGGCACGCCGGCGATCGACAACGGCGCACGCAAGCGGCGCGCCGAGCCCCAGACTGTATTTTCCTCGGCAGTTCCCAGATCGCCTGGCTGCTCGGCCTCGAAGGCCGCTTCGACGCCCTCAGGACGATGCGATGCCAACAGTTGCGCCGTACGCGCCAGCGACAAGCGATATTCGCCGCCCTGCCCGGTCTGCTGCCGGCGCACCAGGCCGCGCAGTGCCGATGCAGCCATCAGGTAGCCGGTGGCATGGTCCAGCGCCTGCACCGGCAACGGAGCTGGCTTGTCGCGGCCCAGCAGGCGCATGCCGGCATCGGCGATACCCGAACTCATTTGCACCAGGCTGTCGAAACCACGCCGGCCGGCCCAGGGGCCGCTCCAGCCATAGGCATCCAGTGCCACATCCACCAGCGCCGCATTGAGCTGGCGCCGACGCGCCGTCCCCAGCCCCAGGTGTTCCAGCGCTTGCGGGCGGTAGCCATGCACCAGCACATCGGCTTGGGACAGCAGATGCTCCATCGTGCGCCTGCCATCCGGCTGGCTCAGGTCGAGATGGGCACAGCGTTTGCCCAGCGTCATCTCCGGCACCAGGCCAGGCTCATCCCAGGAGGATGGATCGATACGCAATACCTGGGCGCCGAAAGCCGCAAGGAAGCGCGTGGCAGTCGGCCCGGCCAATACCCGGGTCAAGTCCAGCACCCGAACACCCGCCAGCGGTCGTGCCGGATCGACGGGCGTGGTGCGCCGCCAGGCGGCATCGAAAGCCTGGTATCCGAGCAGCGGTTCGGCGGCGACCGCCATCCCTTGTGGGTGGACGGCCCATTGGGACTGGCTGCGCATCTCCGCCGCACACCCGTTGTTATCCACGATAGCGGCCTCCAGTTCGCCGGCCTTCCAGCGGGCCACGGCTTCGGCCACCTGTTCTCGCGGCGCTTGCTGCGCATCCAGCCCCAGGACCTGCAAGGCTGCGGCCCGGTGATGCGGCGCATTGGTATGCAGCCGGATCCAGCCGTCAGCGCTGCGGTAATCGCCCGCCACCGAATCCCACAAGGCCGGCGGCGTCCAGCCCTGGGCCCGCAGCGAGCTGGAAAACCACATCGATGCCAGCCGCCGGTCGCACTCCACCGAAGGCAATGGGACGCCCGCGGCTTCGGCCAGTTCAGCGACTGCCAATCCGGCAGCAGCTACCGAGGCTTGCGCCAGGTCGCTAGTGGCAAACACCGAGGGCAAGGCGCCGTTACCAGTCAGGCGCACATTGGACAGCACGGCCTGCGGGCCACCCAGTGCAGCCCATATCTCGGCCAGCATGGATGTGGCCACCGGTGGTGCCGTTGTCGTGGCAAGAGATTGCGAGGGCATGGCGAACTCCTTCTGGTCATTGGCGGGATATCAGGATGGTGGCAGCTTAATCCACCCGGACACCCTGTCAATCACCAACATCCAGGCGCTCCACGGGACTTGCATTCATTGCCGGTCAAGCCAGGCATCCCGATGGACTCAAATTGCAACGCCAGGAGCGCCAAAATTTGTAAATAAGAATTATTCCTAATATAATCGCCAGATATCAATCCGTCGCCCAACCCGCGGCGGATTTGCATCCGGGTCCAGCTTCTTCTGCCACGATTACCGGTCGATTCGCGTTCGCTCGATTCATTTTTCCAGTTTCGTTCGTCTCGTCCAGTCCCCAGTCTGACAGTATCGTGGCTTATTCCAGCAATCCGCCCTTGGGCGACTCCCTTGAGAAGGTCTACAGCAGCCATCACAACTGGCTGTACAGCTGGCTATGGCGCAAGCTGGGCTCGCGCGAGGATGCCGCCGAACTGGCGCAAGACACCTTCCTGCGCCTGCTTTCCTGCAAACCGGCAGAAACCCTGCAAGAACCCCGCGCTTATTTACGTACTGTCGCCCACGGCCTGATGGTCAACCACTGGCGCCGGCTGGAACTGGAGCGCGCCTACCTCGACGCGCTGGCCGTCCATCCGGAACTGGAAGAACCCTCGCCCGAACAGCGTGCCCTGGTGCTGGAAACCCTGATCCGCATCGACGCCATGCTGGACAAATTGCCGCCCAAGGTGCGCCAGGCTTTCCTGCTGTCGCAACTGGACGGCCTTACCTATGTGCAGATCGCCGCCGAACTGGGCGTCTCCGATCGCATGGTCAAAAAATATATGGCGCAGGCCATGCTGCAATGCATGCTCCTGCTCGACCACTAAGATTACTCCTTCCCGCCAGCCATTCGCCATGCAGGACAACCTACAGTTTCATCGCCCACCAGAAAACCTCCCGCCGCTGCAGCCGGGTGAAGCCCAACCGTCATTTTCCGATCTGCAGCAGGCCGCCGAATGGTTCGCCGTGCTGCGGGACGAAGATGCAGGCGAAGCCGCACGCCGGCGCTGGCGCCAATGGCTGGAAGAAGATGGCGGCCATCGCGCCGCATGGCAGCGGGTGGAAACGGTCAACGCCGAATTCGGCGTCATGCCGGAAGCGTTAACGCACCGCGTATTGAGCCAGAGCGGACTGCGCCGCCGCAAGGCGATCAAGACCCTGGCCTGGCTTGCCGCCGGCGTCACCGTCGCCGGCGGCCTGGGCAGTTCGCGCGAGGTGCGTGACTACGTGGCGGCGCTCAATGCGCAATACCGCACCGGCGTGGGCCAGACCAGCCGCCAGCAACTGGCCGACGGCTCCATCCTCTGGCTCAATACCGCCAGCGCTGCCGATGCTGAATTCAGCGACGTGCTGCGCCGCGTGGTGCTGCACCGTGGCGAGATCATGATCCAGACCGCCCACGACAACCGCCAGCCTGCACGCCCACTGGTGGTCGACGTCGCCGCGGGCCGCATGCAGGCGCTGGGCACCCGCTTCCTGGTTCGGCTGGAAGGCAACGGCACGATGCTGACGGTGCTGGAAGGCAGGGTCATGGTCACCCCCTCCGGCAAAGGCACACCACAACTGGTCGAGGCCGGCTCGCGCGTGCATTTCGACGAAGACCGCGTTGAAGCCCCGGCCCCGTCCGACGAAAGCATGGCCGCATGGTCGCGCCAGCTGCTCATGCCCGACGGCATGCGCCTGGATGAATTCATCGCTGAACTGGGCCGCTACCGGCGCGGCTATCTGGGCTGTGCGCCGGAAGTGGCGTCGCTGCGGCTGGTCGGCGTCTACCCGCTCAACGACATTGACCGGATTCTCAACACGCTGGAAGCGACCCTGCCGGTCAAGGTGCGCCGCATCCTGCCCTGGTGGGTAACAGTGGAAGCAGCGGCCCCAGACCGTCATCCGGAATAAAGATGCCTGAACGTTTTCCCCCAATTTTTTATCGATAGCGGTTCCCTTTTTTGAATTTCGCTTGGCAATGGATATATCAGACCAACGAATTCAAGAAAGTCCACCCATGCGCCACGCTTCCTTGTTGTCCGCCTCCGCCGTACAGCCCCGTCTTCGCACTCTGGCCCTGGCGGTCCATCTGGCCGCCCTGTCCCTGCCTTTGCTGGCGGTTCCCGCTCATGCACAGCAAGTCCAGGCCACCCGCAGCTACAGCATCGCGGCCGGACCGTTGGGCCAGGCCCTGCGCCAATTTGCCTCCGAGGCGGGAATCCTGCTCTCGGCAGATGCCCGCTTGACCCAGGGCAAGGCTTCTCCCGGACTGCAAGGCAGTGCCTCGGTCGAGCAAGGCCTGGAACGCCTGCTGGCCGGCAGCGGCCTATCGGCGGTGCGCCAGCCTGATGGCGGCTTCGTGGTGATCAATGCCGGCACCACCAGCGCCAGCGCCGATGGCCAATTGCCGCAGATCGCCGTGGTCGGCGCCGCCTCCGGCGAAGCCGACGGCAGCTACCGCGCCGTCCCCAACGCCAGCACCCTGCGCGGCAACGCCCCCATGCTGGACGTGCCGCAGATCGTCAACGTCGTCCCCGCCCAGGCGCTCAAAGACCAGCGCCCGCGCAACCTGGACGATGCGCTTGCCGGCGTAAGCGGCCTTACCCAAGGCAACACGCTGGCCGGCACCCAGGACACCATCATGAAACGCGGCTTCGGCGGCAACCGCGACGGTTCCGTGATGCGCAACGGCATGCCGATGGTGCAGGGCCGCGCCTTCAATGCCACCGCCGAAAGCGTGGAAGTGCTCAAGGGCCCTGCCTCGCTGCTCTACGGCCTGATGGACCCGGGCGGCGTGATCAACATCGTCACCAAGAAACCGCAGCTGCAGCAGCGCAACGAAATCTCCTTCGCCGGCTCCACCTACGGCAACGGCAAGAACGGCGGCCAGCTCACGCTCGACACCACCGGACCGATCGGCGACACCGGCCTGGCCTACCGCCTGATCGTCGACCGCACCGACCAGAACTACTGGCGCAATTTCGGCCAGATCCAGCAGACCGTGGTCGCCCCATCGCTGGCCTGGTACGGCAGCGATACCCAGGTGGTGTTCTCGATGGAGCAGCGCGAATTCCTCTATCCCTTCGACCGCGGCACCGCGATCGACCCGCGTACCAACCGGCCGCTGGCGATCCCCGCCGAACGGCGGCTGGACGAACCCGGCAACGACATGAAGGGCAGCAGCGAGACCGCCCAGCTGACTGTCGACCACCAGATCAACCAGGACTGGAAGGCCCACGTCGGCCTGAGCTACAACCGCGAAGTCTATGACGCCCGCCAGTTGCGCGTGACCGGCATCAACACGAGCACCGGCACCATTACCCGCAGCAACGACGGCACCAAAGGCGCACTGTCCACCGACAACTACGCCATCGCCTACCTCGACGGCAAGCTGAACCTGGGCGGAATGCGCCACGACCTGCAACTGGGCACCGACATCGAATATCGCAAGATCTATCGTGCCGACTTGCTGCGCGGCGTGGGTACCAATACCTTCAACTATCTCAACCCGGTCTATGGGGCGACGTTGCCGGCCAGCGTCGTATCGGCCGCCGACAGCAACCAAACCGACCTGCTGCACAACAAATCGGTATTCGTGCAGGATGCGTTGCACCTGGGTGACCGCTGGATCCTGGTCACCGGCCTGCGTTACCAGGACTACAGCCAGCTGGCCGGCAAAGGCCGTCCATTCAAGGCCAATACCGATCTCTCGGGCGATAAATGGCTGCCGCGCGCCGGCCTGATCTACAAGGTGGATGAAGCGGTCTCGTTATACGCCAGCTATACCAAATCGCTCAAGCCCACCTCCTCGATCGCCGCGCTGACCGGCGGCACGGTGATTACCTCGACCGTTGCGCCCGAACAGGCGACCTCGTGGGAAGGCGGCGTCAAATATGACAGCCCGAACGGCCTGTCCGGCACGCTGGCGGTGTTCGACATCAAGAAAAAGAACGTGCTGGTATCGCAATTCAATGCCGCCACCAACCTGACCGAATGGCGTACCTCGGGCGCGGCGCGCTCGCGCGGCATCGAGCTGGATGTCACCGGCCAACTGACCAAGCGCCTGTCGATGATCGGCAGCTATGCATGGATCGACGCCAAGACCACCGAGGACCCTCTGTACGCCGGCCTGCGCCTGTGGAACGTAGCCAAGCAGACCGCCGCACTGACGCTGGCCTATGACGTTGGTCCCATCGTCGGCGGCGACAAGCTGCGCGTGGGCGGCGGCGCGCACTATGTCGCCAAGCGGGCTGGCGACTCGGCCAACAGCTTCATGCTGCCGTCTTACACCGTGGCCGACACCTTTGCCACCTACGACACCACGATCGGCGGCCGTGCAGTCAAGTTCCAGTTCAATATCAAGAACCTGTTCAACAAGACTTACTACACCTCCAGCGCCAACCAGTACTTCGTCTCCATGGGCGACGCCCGCCAATTCTCGCTGCTGACTTCACTGGAGTTCTGAACATGTCCCGCCATTGCAAGAGCACTGCCGCTGCCGCACTGGCCGCCGCCCTGTTCGCAGGTACCGCCCACGGCGCTGCACCGGAAATGCCGCAGGCCGCCATCCGCAGCGACGTGCTGCCCGGCAGCGGCCACAGCTGGGGTTTCGGCGCGCTCGATCCGACGCGCCCATTCCTGTTCATCGCGCGCCGCGAAAACGGCCTGACCGTGTTCGACACCGCACGCCGCAAGCTGGTGAAAGATATCCCCGGCACGGACGGCGCCAATGCGGTCGCCTTCGCACCGGCGCTGGACCGCGCCTTTGTGGCCTATATGGATGGCGCGCTGGGCATCCTGCGGCTGTCCGACATGGTCCAGCTGCAGCGCATCCCCATCGATGCCGGCAATCTCAATAACGCCGTCTTCGATACCGCCAGCGGCAAACTGATCCTGACCGGCGGCCGGCGGGAGCAGCGCTCGGCCATCTACCAGTTCGATCCGGTGGCCGGCCGCATTACGGCGAAGCGCGAATTCGATGCGCGCAAGTTCGATGCGCCGCTGGGGCTGGCCGACGGCAGCGTACTGGTGCCGCTGCGCGACGAGGGACGCGTCATGCGCATCAGCGCCGCCACGCTGGAACCGCTCCCCGGCTGGTCCGGCAAGCAGTTCAGCGGCTGCGAACACCCCAGCGCGCTGGCTGCGGACGAAAGCCGCAACCGCGTGTTTATCGCCTGCCGCGGCAAGGCGCCGCAACTGACGGTGGCACGCCTGGATGACGGCGCCGCCATCGCCGCCCTGCCGGCCACGCCCGCCATCAATGCCCTGGCCTGGGATGCCGCCCGGCGCGAACTGCTGATCCCCAGCGGCAATGCGGCCAGCCTGTCCATCTTGCAATTGGAAGACGGCAAAGGAGATGAAAAGGCCGGCGAGCATTACCGCATGCTGGGCTATATCGGCACCCGACCATGGGCCCACAACATGGTCTACGACGCCAGCCGCGGGATAGCCCACCTGTTCACCATGGAGTTCACCCAACCGGCGCCGGACGCCGCCGGCGTCAAGCAAGATCCGCAATTCCACGTAGACAGCTTCACGGTCATCAGCATCACGCTCGGCCAGCCATCGCGCTGATCCCGCGCCGCCTCATCCTCAGGCCACACACGGCCGCGGGCAAGGTCTCATGATTTTTACTCATGAGACCTTGCCGATTATCCCGTCTAATCAAGAATACGCCCTGGCACTATCATGCACAGCTACCCGGTGCATCCCCAGTAGCGCGTCAGCCGTTAAAGCTGCGGTTTCTGGCCGCACGGTCTTTTACGTTACAGTTTGCGCCGCCATGCCTTCCATCTTGCCCAGTCCACCCGCCATGCCCTCTGTCTCACCCCAGCCGTCTGCCACCGAAACTCGCCATCAACCCGCTGCCCGCCACAGTTTGGTCACGCTGGGCATCCTCAGTGCGCTGATGGCATTCGCCTCGATTTCCACCGATCTCTACTTGCCCGCACTGCCCGCCATGGGTTTGGCGCTGGGCGCCGGCCACGGTGCAATGGAAGTGACCATTTCCGGTTACCTGATCGGTTTCAGCCTGGGGCAACTGGCGTGGGGACCGCTCGGCGACCGCTACGGCCGGCGCTTGCCGGTGGCGGTGGGCCTGGTGCTGTTCATCATCGGTTCGGCCGGATGCGCACTGGCCGGCAGCGTCGGCGCCATGATCGCCTGGCGCGTGCTGCAGGCTATCGGCGCTTGCGCCAGCGTGGTGCTGGCGCGCGCCATGGTGCGCGACCTCTATGCCGGGCCGCACGCGGCCCGCATGATGTCGACGCTGATGACGGTCATGGCCATTGCGCCGCTGGTCGGCCCCAGCGTAGGTGGCCTGATCCTGCAGGTGGCCTCGTGGCGCGCCATCTTCTGGGCACTGGTGGCGGTCGGCATACTGACCTTGCTGGCACTGCGCCTGCTGCCGGAGACGCTACCGCCGGCACACCGCAACCGCCATGCGCTCGACGGCGTGCTGGCCACCTATTTCAGCCTGCTGCGGCATCGCCGCATGCTGGGCTACATCGGGGCCGGCGGCTTTTTCTATGGCGGGATTTACGCTTACGTCGCCGGCACGCCGTTCGCCTACATCAGCTATCACCACCTGTCGCCGCAGGCTTACGGCTTGCTGTTCGCACTGGGCATCGTCGGCATCATGGCGACCAACCAGATCAACTCCAGGCTGGTAGTGCGTTTGGGCAGCGACCGGCTGCTGCGCATCGGTGCGCTCGGCGCCGCCCTGTCCGGGCTGCTGCTGGCAGTGACGGCACGTTTCGACATCGGCGGCATCGCCGGCCTGGTCGTGCCGCTGTTCCTGTTCGTCTCCGCCAACGGGTTCATCGTCGCCAATGCCATCGCCGGGGCCATGTCGGGCTCCTCGCAACGCGCCGGGGCGGTGTCTGCGCTGGTCGGCGCCACCCAGTACGGCACCGGCATACTCGGATCGGCGCTGGTCGGCATGCTGGCCGACGGCACGCCGTGGCCGATGGGCCTGATCATCGCGGTATGCGGAGTGGGCAGCGCCTTGTCGGCGCTCTCCGTGGCCGACCATGCCGGCGGCGACGCGGCAGAGTCCGGTGCGGGACGCTGATACTGATCATTGGGCAAAGGTGCTCTGCTGCAATACACGCCCAGACCGCCAACTGACAGAATTGTCATATTGACGTCAGCCTGACGTTGATCACATGGGGGTAGATTAGGCACCAGTACCAGCCATGGCCGGCGTCAGCACGCGGGGGCGCGCAACAACGGCCAGCCCGTCACCCGAATATCATCATGTGCCCTATGGTCGTCCCGTTCCGCCGTGCTGCAGCCAGCTCCAGCGCTAGTCATCTCACTCATCCAAACTACAGATCCCCCTTCCGCGCCACCCGGGGAATGACTGCGCTGGCGCTGGCTGTACTGCTGGCCGGTTGCGCCGTCGGGCCCGACTACGTCAGGCCGGCGATGGACCTGCCCCAGGCCTACAAGGAAGACGGCCCCTGGAAGGTGGCCGCGCCCAGCCAGATCGACAGCAACCAGCACTGGTGGGAAGCCTATGGCGACCCCATCCTCAATGACCTGATCGTCCAGGCCAACGCCGCCAACCAGAACATCCGCCAATCCGAAGCGCAATACCGCCAGGCCCAGGCCACCGCGCAGCTCGCGCGCGCCAGCCTGTGGCCCACCATCGGCGCGGCAGCCGGCCCGAGCCGCGCGCAAACCAATACCAGCGGCACGCCACGCCTGGCCGATACCTACAGCGTGGGCCTGAACGCCTCCTGGGAAGCCGACATCTGGGGCGGCATCCGCCGTTCTGTCGAAGCCGGCGATGCCGGTGTCCAGGCCAGCGCCGCCAGCCTGGCCGCCGCGCGCCTGTCGATCCAGGCCACGCTGGCGCAGGATTACCTGCAATTGCGCGTCACCGACCTGCAAAAAGACCTTTACCGTCGCACGGTCGACGCCTACACCCGCTCGCTGGAACTGACCACCCACCAATACGATGCCGGCACCGCGCTGCGTTCCGACGTGGCCCAGGCCGAGACGCAATTGCGCTCGGCCCAGGCCCAGTTGATCGATCTCGACGCCACGCGCAACCAGCTTGAACATGCCATCGCCATCCTGGTCGGCCGCGCGCCCGCCGCATTCACGCTGCCGGCCCTGCCTGCCGCTGCCGGCGACGCCGGTGACAAGGCGATCGACGACAATGCCCAGCGCCTGCAGTCCAGCCTGCCGCAGATCCCGACCGGATTGCCCTCCGACTTGCTGGAGCGCCGCCCCGACATCGCCAACGCCGAACGGCTGGCGGCGGCCGCCAACGCCAACATCGGCGTGGCGCGCGCCGCCTATTTCCCGACCCTGACGCTGTCGGCGTCGGGCGGCTATTCCAGCGTGGCCTTCGCCCAGTTGTTCGACACCCCCAGCCGGGTCTGGTCGCTGGGCGCGGCGCTGGCCGCGACCATTTTCGACGGCGGCGCCCGCAGTGCGCGCAGCGACCAGGCCGTAGCGACGTATGACGCCGCCGTGGCGCAATACAAGCAGACCGTGCTCGGCGGCCTGCAGGAAGTGGAAGACAACCTCTCCAGCCTGCGCGTGCTGGATCAGGAAAGCGCGGTACAGGCGCAAGCCGTCAAGGCCGCGCAACTGGCAGAACGGCTGGCAATGAGCCAGTACCAGGCTGGCACCTTGAACTACCTGTCGGTGGTGACCACCCAGGCGACTTCCCTGACCAACCAGCGCAGCGCCGTCACCTTGCTGGGCCGCCAGCTGGTGGCCAGCGTGGCGCTGATCAAGGCCACCGGTGGCGGCTGGCATGCGGGCCAGCCGGAACCGCAAGCGCAGCCGCTGGCCACGCGCTGAGCCGCTCCCTCTCATCAGACATTCCCAGCGATCACTCCAGGAAGAGTTTCAGGCATGACAACCTCACCCAATATCCCTAAGCGCTCCACCCTCACCCTCTCCGTGGCCGCCGCCGTTATCGTGCTGGCCGGCGCCGGCGGCTGGATGCACTGGCAACGCGCCAGTGCAGCAGACAAGCAGGAAAGCGCCAAGGAGGCGCCGCCTGTCGCAGTGACGCTGACCCGAGTGCAGGAACGCGACGTACCGCTGTACCTGGCCGGCGTCGGCACCGTGACGGCCAATGCCAGCGTGACGGTCAAGGTACGCATCGACGGCCAATTGGACAAGGTCGGCTTTGCCGAAGGCGAAGACGTCAAGAAAGGCCAGTTGCTGGCCCAGATCGATCCGCGCGCGCTGCAGGCGCAACTGGCACAGGCCGAAGCGCAACGCGCCAAGGATGCGGCCCAGCTGGCCAACGCCCGCCTGGATCTGCAACGCTATACCACCCTGCGCGGCCAGGATGCCGCCACCCAACAACAACTCGATACGCAAAAGGCGCTGGTGGCGCAACTGGATGCGGCCGTCAAAACCGATGATGCGCAGATCGGCTACGCCCGCGTGCAATTGAGCTATACCACCATTACCGCGCCGATTTCCGGCCGGGTCGGCGCGCGCCTGGTGGATCCGGGCAACATCGTGCACGCCGCCGATGCCAACGGCCTGGTCGTGATCAACCAGATCGATCCCATCACCCTGGTCTTCACCTTGCCGGAAGAAGCCGTGCCGGCCATCAACCAGGCCATGAGCGCCCACCTCGACAGCCAGAATGCAATGAAGGTCACGGCCTATGCGCGCCAATCGGATCAAGCCGACGAGCCGCTGGCCACCGGCAAGCTGGTGCTGCTGGATAACCAGATCAACACCACCAGCGGCACCGTGCAATTGAAGGCTCGCTTCAGCAACGCCGAACACAAGCTGTGGCCGGGCCAGTACGTCAATGTGCGCCTGCAGATGAATGCCCATGGCAACGCACTCACGCTGCCGGCCGCCGCCATCCAGCGCAACCAGCAAGGCACTTACGTGTATGTGGTCAGCGACCAGGAAAAGGCCAGCATGCAGCCGGTCAAGGTCGCCCGCATCCAGGACGGCATCGCCGTGCTGGCCGACAATAGCGGCGTGGCCGCCGACCAGCGCGTGGTGCTGGATGGCCAGTACAAGCTCAAGCCCGGCGCGCGCATTGTCGAAAGCAAACCGCAGCAAAAGCCCGCGGCCAACGATGCAGCGAAAGGAAATGCCAAGTGAGCGTCTCCGCCGCATTCATCAAGCGCCCGATCGGCACCACGCTGCTGGCCATCGCCATCCTGCTGGTGGGCGTGGCCGTGTGGCCGCTGCTGCCGGTGGCGCCGCTGCCGCAGGTCGACTTTCCGACCATCCAGGTCTCGGCCAGCCTGCCGGGGGGCAGCCCTGAAACCATGGCGTCCAACGTGGCGCAACCGCTGGAACGCCAGTTCTCGCTGATCGCCGGCCTGACCCAGATGACCTCGCAGAGCGCGCTGGGCAGCACGCAGATCACGCTGCAGTTCGACCTTAACCGCAACATCGATGCCGCCGCACTGGATGTGCAAGCCGCCATCAACGCATCGACCGGCCAGTTGCCGGCCAACCTACCCAGCCCGCCGACCTTCCGCAAGATCAACCCGGCCGACTCGCCGATCATGATCATGTCGGTACAGTCGGAAGCGCTGCCGCTGACGGTGGTCAACGACTACTCCGACAATATCCTGGCGCAGCAGATCTCGCAGATCTCGGGCGTCGGCCTGGTCAGCGTCAATGGCCAGCAAAAGCCGGCCGTGCGCATCCAGATCGATCCGGCCAAGATCGCCACGCTGGGCATCAGCCTGGAAGATATCCGCGGCGTGATCGCCACCACCACCGTGAACCAGCCCAAGGGCACGGTAGACGGCACGCACCAGAGCTTCACCGTCTACACCAACGACCAGTTGCTCAAGGCCGACCAGTGGAACGACATGGTGCTGGCCTACCGCAACGGCGCGCCGGTCCGCGTGCGCGACATCGGCGTTGCCGTGGACGGCCCCGAAAACAACAAGATCGCCGCCTGGGCCTTCTCGGGCGCCGCCGCCGGCGACGACCACTCCATCACCAACGGCCGCTCCATCGTGCTGGCCATCACCAAGCAGCCCGGCGCCAACGTGATCGAGACGGTCGGCCGCATCAAGGACGCCATGCCGCGCCTGCGCGCGGCCATCCCCGCCAGCGTGCACATCAACACCCTGATCGACCGCACCCAGACCATCCGCGCCTCGGTGCTGGACGTGGAATTCACGCTGATCCTGACCATCTTCCTGGTGGTGATGGTGATCTTCGTGTTCCTGCGCAACATCGCCGCGACCATCATCCCCAGCATCACCGTGCCGCTGGCCATCATGGGCACGGCGGCCGTGATGTACGTGGTCGGCTACAGCCTGGACAACCTGTCGCTGATGGCGCTGACCATCGCGGTGGGCTTCGTGGTGGACGACGCCATCGTGATGCTGGAAAACATCTACCGCTACGTGGAAGAAGGCATGTCGCCACTGGAAGCTGCCTTGAAGGGCGCCGGCGAGATCGGCTTCACCATCATCTCGATCTCGGTCTCGCTGGTGGCGGTGTTCATCCCGCTGCTGCTCATGGGCGGCATCGTCGGCCGCCTGTTCCGCGAGTTCGCGGTGACGGTGACGCTGACCATCGGCGTATCGGTGATCATCTCGCTGACCCTGACGCCGATGTTGTGTTCGCGCTTCCTCAAAAACCCACACGATGAAATGAGCGGCAACCGGCACGGCAAGATGTACCAGTGGTTCGAGCGCGGCTTCGACGCCATGCTGTCCGGCTACAAGCGCGGGCTCGATATCGTGTTCAAGCACCAGTTCATCACCCTGATGACCTTCATCGGCACCGTGGCGCTGACGGTGGTCTTGTTCATCGTCATTCCCAAGGGCTTCTTCCCGCAGCAAGACAATGGCGTGATCATCGGCTTCGCGGAGTCGGCGCAAGACATTTCCTCGTCCGCGATGCAGAAGCGCCTGCTGCAAGTGGCCGACATCGTGCGCCAGGACCCGGACGTGACCGGCTTCGGCGTGAGCGCGGGTTCCACCACCTTCAATACCGGCACCTTCTTCATAGCCTTGAAGCCCAAGGACGAAGGCCGCACCACCAACGCCGACCAGGTGATCGCACGCATCCGCCCCAAGGTCGCCAAGGTGCAGGGCATCAACCTGTTCATGCAAGCCAGCCAGGACATCAACGTCGGCGGCCGCCTGTCGCGCACGCAGTACCAGTACACCATCACCGACACCGACCTGGACGAACTCAACGTCTGGGCGCCGCGCATGCTGGAACGATTCCGCCAGTTGCCGCAACTGACCGATGTCGCTTCCGACCAGCAGAACGCCGCCGCCACCGCGACCATCACCATCGACCGCGCCCGCGCGTCCAGCTTCGGCATCTCGCCTTCGCTGATCGACGCCACCATCTACGACGCCATCGGCCAGCGCCAGGTCGCACAGTACTTCACGCAGATCAACAGTTACCACGTAGTACTGGAAATCACGCCCGAACTGCAAAAGGACCCGGCGCTGTTCGACAAGCTCTACCTGACCTCGCCGCTGACCGGGGAACAGGTGCCGCTGTCGACCTTCGTGAAAATCGACACCACCAAGACCGGCTACCTCTCGATCAGCCACCAGAGCCAATTCCCGGCGGTAACGATTTCGTTCAACCTGGCGCCGGGCGTATCGCTGGGCGAAGCGGTGGACATGATCCAGAAAACCAAGGATGAGATGGGCGTGCCGCAAACCCTGGTGGGCAACTTCCAGGGCACGGCCAAGGCCTTCGGCGATTCGCTGGCGTCGCAGCCTTACCTGATCGCGGCGGCGCTGATTGCGGTGTATATCGTGCTGGGCCTGCTCTATGAGAGCTACATCCACCCGCTGACCATCCTCTCGACACTGCCTTCGGCCGGCGTGGGGGCGCTGCTGATCCTGATGATAGGCGGCTACGACCTGTCGGTGATCGCGCTGATCGGGATCATCCTGCTGATCGGCATTGTCAAGAAAAACGGCATCATGATGATCGACTTCGCCCTCACCGCCGAGCGCGAAAAGGGCATGAAACCGGAAGAAGCGATCTACCAGGCCTGCCTGCTGCGCTTCCGCCCCATCATGATGACCACCATGTGCGCCCTGCTCTCGGGCCTGCCGCTGATGCTGGGCCACGGCGCCGGCTCCGAGCTGCGCCGTCCGCTGGGCTACGCGATGGTGGGCGGCCTGGTGCTGTCGCAGGCGCTCACGCTGTTCACCACGCCGGTGGTCTACCTTTACCTGGACCGCGCCCATTACTGGTACATGAACAAGAAGGAAGCACGCGCCGCGCGCAAGGCCGCACGCCTTGCACAAGGCCAGGGCCATTGATTGACGACATTGGAAACGGCAGCAAAGCGGAAAGACGGAGCCAACAAAGTCCGGAGAAGCAAAAGCCGAAGGGTTAAAATTCTGGCATTGCCAATGCAGGGACACGCCGTCCCCGCGCGACGGGTGGAGACTGCATGAAAATCCTGATTGTCGAAGACGAGCAAAAGATGTCCGATTACCTTTGCAAGGGCCTGACCGAGCAAGGGTGTGCGGTCGACCTCGCATCGAACGGCGTCGACGGCCAGCACCTGGCGATCCAGCACGACTACGACGTGATCGTGCTGGACGTGATGCTGCCGGGACTGGACGGTTTCTCGGTGCTGCGTTCGCTGCGCACGGTCAAGCAGACGCCGGTCATCATGCTGACTGCGCGCGACAGCGTGGAAGACCGCATCAAGGGCTTGCATGACGGCGCCGACGACTACCTGATCAAGCCCTTCTCCTTCCTCGAACTGCTGGCCCGCCTGCAGGCGCTGACGCGCCGCGGCCGCTCGCAGGAACCGGCGCAGTTGCGCATCGGCGACCTGCAGATCGACCTGATCAGCCGCAAGGCCTTCCGCAGCGGCACCCGCATCGACCTGACCGCCAAGGAGTTCGCGCTGCTGGCGGTGATGGCGCGCCGCCAGGGCGAGATCCTCTCCAAGACCGCCATCGCCGAACTGGTGTGGGACATGAATTTCGACAGCAACACCAATGTGGTCGAAGTCGCCATCAAGCGCCTGCGCGCCAAGATCGACGCCCCGTTCGACCAGAAGCTGCTGCACACCGTGCGCGGCATGGGCTATGTGCTCGAGCCGCGCGCTGCGGCCGACGCCGTGGAAGACTGAGCCGATACGCCGCATGGACCGCCACCATCTCCCGCAGGAAACGACCGCCAGCCCAGCCCCTGTGCGGCGGCAGCGCTTCCTGCCGCTGCGGCAGTCGATCACGGCGCGGCTGGTATGGATGTCGGCGGCGTCGGCGCTGTTCATCTTCGCGCTCACCGGAATCGTGCTCTATACCGTGCTCAAGGGAGAACTGCTGCGCCACGAGCGCGACGGGCTGGTCACGACCCTGAACGACATCAGCTTCCAGATCTCGCGCGCCGGCAACACCGAACGCTGGTCGCGCGTGCAGTTGAAACTGGCCGCATTGTCGCAGGCCGACCAGCGGGTCTCATTCTGGATTTCCTGCGACGATGAGCGTTTCCGCTACGGTGACCTGTCGCGCCTGAAGCACGAGGCGATCGACCAGGACAACAATACCGTCGGCATGCTGCGCGTGCCGGGCAAGGAATATCCGCTGCACACCATGACGCGCACCCTGCCCGCGTTCGAGGAGCGGCCTGAAGTACGGGTGACCGTCGGCATCGATACCGAACCCTATTTCGAGATGCGGCGCACCTTCCTGGTGGCGACCTTCACGTTCTCCCTGCTGGGCATCGTACTGGCGGTGATTTCCAGCTACTGGATCGCCCGTGCCGGGCTGGCGCCATTGCGGCGCATGTCGGTGCGCGCCCAGAGTTTCTCGCCGCGCAAGCTGTCGGCGCGCATGCCGGTCGAATCGCTGCCGGAAGAATTGTCGGTCCTGGCGCATGCCTTCAACGGCGCGCTGGAACGCATCGAGGATGCCTATACCCAGCTGGAAGCCTTCAACGCCGATGTTGCCCATGAATTGCGCACGCCGCTGGCCAACCTGATCGGGGAAACACAGGTGGCGCTGGCGCGCGAGCGCAGTGCCGGCGAGTTCAAGGGCGTGCTGCAATCCAACCTGGAGGAGCTGGACCGTATCCGCTCCATCATCAACGACATGCTGTTCCTGGCGCGTTCCGACCAGGGCGAGGCCGCCACATCGCTGGTGCATGCGCGGGTGGCCGACGAGGTGCAGAAGACGGTCGACTTCTTCGAGTTCGTGCTGGACGACGCCGGCATGGGCATCACCGTCAGCGGAGACATTGAATCCACCGCAATGATGGAGACGGCGCTGTTCAAGCGGGCATTGACCAACCTGATCCAGAATGCCATCCAGCATTCACCGCCAGGCGCCCTGATCCGCATTGATATCGCCGCGCGGGATGGTGGCGTGCGCATCGCCGTCACCAATCCCGGCCAGGCCATCGACGCGCGCCATTTGCCGCGCCTGTTCGACCGTTTCTACCGGGTCGATACCTCGCGCCAGGACATCAACGGCAGCCACGGCCACGGCCTGGGGCTGGCCATCGTCAAGGCGGTGGCGCGCATGCATGGCGGCCGTGCGTTCGCCTCCAGCGAGGATGGCTTCAACAGCATCGGCTTTACCATTTCCCAGGCTTGATGATTGGAAGTCCCCGCCGTTCCGGCCGGGATGTTCTCAATACCCGCGCCGTATATCCACATTGGCCGGTATCTCACCGGTCTGGCGGTAATGCCGGACATTGCCGGCCACGATCGCCGAAGCCGTCTCGCGATTGGTCGGCGCCGAGCAATGCGGCAGCACCGTGACATCGGGATGAGTCCAGTGCCAGCTATCGGCCGGCAGCGGCTCGGTGGCGAACACGTCCAATACTGCATGGCGCAGCACCCGGGAATCCAGCGCCTCGCACAACGCCTGATCGTCGACGATGGGCCCGCGCGCGAAGTTAATCAACTGGGACTGTGGCGGCAACATTGCCAGGCGCTGGGCATTGAGAAGGCCGCGCGTGTCGCTTGTAAGCGGCAGCAGGCACACCAGGATATCGCTCATTGCCAGCATCCCGGCCAGGCCCTGCTCGCCGCTGAAGGTGCGCACACCGGCCAGTTCACGGTGGGTGCGGCTCCAGCCGCATACCTTGAAACGCGCCTGCAGCAGCACCTCCGCAGCCGCTTCTCCCAGCGTACCCAGTCCCAGGATGCCAACCGTGCGCTGCTCGGGCAGTACATATTCCTCCGCCTGCCAGACGCGAAAACGCTGGCGTTGCGCATACAGCGGCATATCGCGATGCAGGTAGAGCGTCCACGCCAGTACTGCCTCGGCCATGGTCGCGGCCAGCCTGGGGTCGACCAGGCGGGTCAGCTTCAAGCCGCTATCGCCGAGGTCCTCGACCAGCCGCTCGACACCGGCCCATACGCTATGCACCCACTCCAGTTGCGGCATGCGCTTGAGTTCGGCCGGATCCGGATTGGCGACCACCGCCAGCTTGCATTGCGCCAGTTCAGTCTCGCTCAGTTCGGCAACGTCCATCACTCGCTCATCCGGCATTGCTGCACGCAGCGCCTTGAGCCAGGCCTGCACCGTGGCGGCATCGCCCTGGCTCACGAAAGGGATGGGCGTGACCGGCCGGCTCATTTGGCGTAGACCTGTTCCAGGCTGCTGAAGCCCTTGACCTCGATCGGGTTGCCAAACGGGTCCATGAAGAACATCGTGGCCTGCTCGCCCGGTTCGCCGGCAAAACGGATGTGAGGCTCCAGCACGAACTCGACCGCGCCGCTGTCGCTCAGGCGGGAAGCCAGTTGCTTCCAGTCATCCATGGCCAGGATGATGCCCAGGTGCGGCATCGGCACCATGTGGTCGCCGACCTTGCCGGTATTGGCAACGCTGAACGGCTCACCCAGGTGCAGCGACAATTGATGGCCGAAGAAATCGATATCGACCCATGTGTCGGTGCTGCGGCCTTCTTCGCAGCCGAGCAGACCGCAATAGAAATGGCGCGCCTGGTCGAGGTCGCGTACGTGATAGGCCAGGTGGAAGATCGATTTCATGGGATTCCCTCGATAACAAAAATGAACGGGTTCTGAATGAGGCATAGGATAGCCGCCATCAATCAAAAGAGATAGCATGTAATTTTTAATCGATTCGAAAGAATTTTTTATGGATAGCCGGTATCTCAAAAGCCTGATCGCCGTCGCGGACAGCGGCTCCATTGCCGATGCCGCACGCGCCGAAGGCCTGACGGCTGCCGCCGTTAGCCAGCGTATCCAGGCGCTGGAACGGTCGCTCGGCTTTGCGCTGCTGTCGCGCGCCGGCCATGCCGCCAAGGCCACCGATGCCTGTCTGGCGCTGCTGCCGCGGGCGCGCCGCATCGTGCGCGAAGTCGCGTTGCTGGCGGGCGATGCCGACGATGAAGGCTTGACCGGCACGCTGCGCATCGGCGCCATTTCAACCGCGCTGACAGGCATGCTGCCGGCCGCCCTGCGCGTGCTGACGCAACAAGCGCCCGGCATGCGTCCAGCCATCGTCCCGGGTACCTCGCGTTCGCTTTACCAGGCCCTGCTGGCCGGCGAGATCGACGCCGCCATCCTGGTAGCGCCGCCGTTCGAGTTGCCCAAGACCCTGCACGCGCTGACGCTGCGCCGCGAGGAACTGATCCTGCTGGCGCGGCGCAAGCTGCGCGGTGACGCCGCCACGCTGCTGCGGACCCAGCCCTATATCCGGTACGACCCGTCGGCCTGGGGCGGACGGCCGGCCCAGCGCTACCTCGATGACCAGGGCCTGCAACCGGCGCTGCTATGCGACCTCGACGCCCTGGAAACCATTGCCATGCTGGTCGCCGATGGGGTCGGCGTGAGCCTGGTGCCGCGCTGGAGCGGACTGGAAAAGCTCGCCGCCGGCTGCCGCATGGAGGCGGTCGAGCCCGAAGGGCATGCACTCTACCCGCGCGACATCGTGCTGCTAATCCCCGCCCAGAGTGAACGCCCCAACATGCTGAGAATGTTGTCGCAGGCCATCCCGTCCGCCGAATCCGCCTGAGCGCACGCACGCTTGATGTAGCTCAACTTGCCCCGGCTTTGGGCTGGACGCCGGCCGCTCTCCGACCTAGGCTGAATAGATGGAATCCGATACCGGTTCCGCATTCGAGACCTTTCCGAGGAGCTGCCATGACCTACAAATCCATCCTGGTTCACGTCGACCAGTCGCGCCACACCGCGCAACGCATCCGCATCGCCGCCGAGATCGCGCGCGCCCACCAGGCGCACCTGATCGGCAGCGCCATGACCGGCATCTCCAGTTTCATCCAGATGGAAGGCGCGGCCTTCGTGGCCACGCAGCTCGACGGTTTCCGCGACCGCGCGCTGGCGGCGCTGGAGCAATTCGACAGCATCGCGCGCAGCGTGGGCGTGCTCTCTTATGAGAAACGCTTCATTGACGACGACGCCGAAGGCGGTTTGGCACTGCAGGCGCGCTACAGCGACCTGGTCATCGTCAGCCAGACCGATCTCGACGAGCCCGACACCAGCCTGCTGGCCGACCTGCCCGAATATGTGATGCTGAACACGCCGCGCCCGGTGCTGATCATTCCCAGCGTCGGCGAGTTCAAGCAAGTCGGCAGGAATGCGCTGATCGCCTGGGACGGCAGCATGGAAGCCACACGCGCCGTCACCGCCTCCTTGCCGCTGCTGCGCCAGGCCGGCAATGTTACCGTGGCAATCTTCGATGCCGACAAGCGGCAAGGCGCGCACGGCGAGCAACCGGGCGCCGATATCGCGCTCTATCTGGCGCGCCATGGCGTGAAAGTGGACGTGGTGCAGGAAAAGAGCAACATGGACATCGGCAACGCCTTGCTGTCGCTGGCGGCCGACCTCGGCTCAGACCTGCTGGTGATGGGCGGATACGGGCATACGCGCTTCCGCGAAGTATTGCTGGGCGGCGTCACGCTGACGGTCTTGAAGACCATGACCATTCCGGTGCTGATGGCGCATTGAAGCGAAGGCCGACAGCTTAAAGGTAAGCCTCGGCTCCGTAATCTGTCGTCCTGACTTTTTTCAGGACGACGGAGGTAGATTGATCAGGCCCGTACACCGACGATCACATGCGAGGCCTTGAAGAAAGCCACGACCGGCTTGCCCGTGGCCAGCCCCATGCTGTTGGCGCTTTCCTGGGTAATGATGGCGGCCAGCGTCTCGCCGCCCTTCAGGGCCACTTCCACTTCGGTATTGACCGCTCCCGGCTTGACCGATTTCACCGTCCCCTCCAGCCGGTTGCGGGTAGACAGCCTGACGCCGGAATTGGGGACGGAAAGGATGACCCACGGCGCCTTGACCAGGGCGATGGCTTCGCTGCCGATCTTCAGTTCCAGCGACCTGGTGCTTTCCTGCGTGATCACGGCGACGATGCGGTCGCCGCCGGCCAGGGTGATTTCGATCTCGTCGTTGACGGCTCCCGGCCGGATCTGGCTTACCTTGCCGGAAAATTCGTTGCGTGCGCTTGTCAGCATGGCATCTCCTTTGATGTGTTGATTGTGTCCCGGACACCCTGTCAGGCGCCAGCTTGCGTCCTATCATAGGCGAAATATCGCGCAGAAACTGCCCCGCTTCGCCATCCTGAATATATAGCTGCCAATATGCCGTTACATGTCGGCCGCCATCAATTCAAAAGCAAGAGGCGGAGTGCGCCGTCACGGCAACCGGCACACACTGGACGCATTCATCGACAAGGATTTGCCATGCCTGCGAACGCCGCCCTTTTTCCCCCAATTCAACTGGAAGCCGCCAATATCGGAACCGACCTGGACCAGCGCATCGCCTCGCAACCCTGGAACGACATCGGCGCCGCGCTGCATGCCGGCGGTTGCGCATTGATCCCATCCCTGTTCGATGCACAGGAAGCGCAACGGCTGGCTGAACTTTACGACGACGACAGCCTGTTCCGTTCGCGCATCGTGATGGCGCGCCACAACTTCGGGATGGGCGAATACAAATACTTCCGCTACCCGCTGCCGGCGCCGATACAGGCGCTGCGCAGCGCGTTCTATCCGCATCTGGCGCCGCTGGCCAACCACTGGAACGCGATGATGGATATCGGCGTGCGCTATCCGGCTACACACGCCGAATTCGTGCGCCGCTGCAACGATGCCGGGCAGGTACGCCCGACTCCTTTGTTGCTGCGCTACGAGGCCGGCGACTATAACTGCCTGCATCAGGATTTATACGGAGAACACGTGTTTCCGCTGCAGGTGGCAATCCTGCTGTCGGAACCGGGGCGGGATTTCACCGGCGGCGAATTCGTGCTGACCGAGCAGCGCCCGCGCATGCAGTCGCGTCCGGAAGTCGTGCCGCTGCGCCAGGGCGATGCAGTGGTGTTCGCGGTCAGCCAGCGGCCGGTGCAAGGCGCACGCGGACCTGGACATGTCTATCGGGTCAACCTGCGCCACGGCGTGTCGCGCCTGCGCAGCGGACGGCGACATACGCTGGGCATCATCTTCCACGACGCCGCATAGCTCGGGATAGCGCGGGATATTCAGCGCGGCTTGGCCACTGCCTGGGGCGGCGCCAGACGGGCACGCTGCTGGATGCGCGCCTTGCGCTTGCGCACCCAGATCACCACGCCGGTCACCGACAGCATTGCCACCAGCGCGCCCATGAAGGAAATCAGGATACGTCCCGGCAGTCCGAGGATGCGGCCGGAATGCAAGGGGAATTGCGCCTGCAGGAAGATGTCGCCGGCGCTGCCGTTGCCCGGTACGCGTCCGCCTGTATATGCGCCGGTATTGGAATCGAAGTACAGCCAGGCATTGCCCAGGCCGACGTCGCCATGGTCGTTGCCGGGCTGGAAGAAGCCCACGCCATACACGCCGAACATCGAGGAATAGAACACGCCGCCGACCGGATCGGCCAGGCCCAGTTTCCCCCCTTCCTGCCGCCCCAGTTCCACGGCCTGTTCACGCGAGATGCGCGGCTCGGCGGCCTTCTCCGGCGCCACCGGGGTACGTGTATCGAAGGGGCCGGGCGTCAAGGTCGAGACGGTTTGCAGGATGGGGCGCATGACCTGGCGCTCCAGGTTCATCGACACCGACGTCACCGCCAGCACCAGCAGCAAGGCCCACACCCACACGCCGCCGGAACGGTGCAAGTCGAAGTTGAGCTTGTGGCCGCCGTCGCGCCAGCGGAAGGCGAACGATTTGCGCCAGCTGCGCCAATTGGGGAAAGACAGGTAGAGCGCGATGAAGCAATCCAGTGCCCAGACGATGCCGATGATCCCCATGAGCCAGATGCCGGTTTCAAAGCCGCCCATGTCGGGCAGGTGCATCGTGTAATGCAATTTGTACAGGAACGGCAGCAGGTTTTCACGCGACAGCGAGATCGCCCCCCACATGCGGCGGCCCTGGACCTCGGCGGTGACGGGGTCGACTGCGATCTGGTTATAGTCCAGCGTGTAGGGTTTTCCGGTAGCGGGGTCGATGCGCGGCTCGACCATCATGCCGATGGTGTGGTCCGGCTCGCTCTCGGCCAATACATAGGTCACCCGCAGTTTGGGTTCGGCCTTCTCGACCAGGTTGGCCAGTTCCAGTCCGCCTTTGGGAGCGCCTGCACCGGTCTGGCCGGCGCTGTTGGCATGGAACAACTGGGGATTGAGCCAGGCATCCAGCTCGTGGTCCCAGGAGATGACCGCGCCGGTGGCCCCGGAAATAAAAAGAAAGACTGCGGCCGCCAGGCCGAACCAGCGGTGGATGATGACGAACAGTGCGCGCATTGCTGTTTTACCTGGCTGCCGTGAGTTTTGTTGGCTGGCTTGCATATCTTCGGCGGACCGCCGATGCCATGTTGGAATTGCGACGTCTACAAATACAAGCGGCAACCTTCCTGATGGAAGGCTGCCCATAATCGAGAACGAGAATTGCTTCGTTTTCGATATTGTACTACCAGTGCACTGGCGCCGGCGATCAGAAGTCCACTTTGGCACTCACGCTGAAGGTGCGCGGGTCGCCTGGCTTGATGTAGTTCTCCCACTGGTATTGCCAATAGCGCTTGTCCAGCAGGTTGTTGACCGCAGCCCGGAACGTGGTGTCGTACTTGCCGATGCGGGTGGTATAGCTGGCGCCGAGGTTAAACAACGTATAGCTGGGCACCTGGAGGTCGTTGGCCGCACGCAGCATGGTGTTGCCGGTGTACTTGGCGTCGGCCATCAGTTTCAGGCCGGCCAGTTGCGGCACCAGGTAGGACACCTGCGCGGTCGCCATCATGTTCGGTGCGCCGGCCACGCGATTGCCGTTGTAGGCCGAACCCTTGCTGTACTTGGAATCGAGGAACATCAGGCTGCTGCCCAGTTGCCACTGCGAACCCAGCTTGAGCGAGCCGCCCAGTTCCAGGCCTTGGTAATCGGATTCGCCATCCTGCACCAGCGCTCCGCTGGAATCGGTGTACTCAGCCGCCCGCTCGATGCGGAACAGTGCCGCCGTGGCGCTCCAGGTACGCTGGTCGGTCTTGGCCCCCACTTCATATTGCTTGCTCATGAGCGGCTTGAGCTGCTGGCCGTAGTTGGTGTTGGTCACACCGGGCGTACCGCCCTGCTCCAGCGACTCCACATAGCTGCCGTAGAGCGTGGTGTTCGGCTCCGGCTTGAACATCAAGGCCACCGTCGGAGTCAGTGCCGACTTGTTATAGCGGGCAGTCCGGGCGCCGCTCGTATCGAAACTGTCCTGCTGGAACTCGTTGTAGCGGGCGCCCGCCAGCAGCGACCACTGGTCGGAGAACTTCAGGGTATCGCTGGCGAACACCGCCTGCTGGGTAAGGATGCCGGCGTGGTAAGGATGCCGGCGTGGTAGGTCTGCAGGTCGGTAGAGCTGTCATGCGAATTGGTGTTTTGCGTGTACAAGTTACCGGTACCGATCTGCTGGTAGTACTGCGCGACCGAATAGTCGTTGACCTGCTTTTGCCAGGATGCCCCGAGCACCAGCTGGTGCTCCAGGAAACCGGTTTTTGCATTGCCTTCCAGCATGGCTTGCCATTGGTCGAAGACATGGCCCTCCCGCGAATCGGAGCGCCAGTCGGTGTAATTGCCTGCCGCATCGGTCAGGGTCGCGATGCCTTCGTTGCGGAAGCGCTTGGAGGTACTGTGGCTGTAGCTGAGGTTGGCTTTCCAGTCCGGTGTAATGCGGTAAGTCAGGCCGGTCTGGTACAGCTGGAAATTGGTGTCGATATGCTGCCCGGCGCCTATCAGGTTGCGGTTGCCGCCGCTGATGACGGCCGGCAAACTGCCGCCGGCCAGGCTGGATGTGGTGATGGACGGCGTCTGGCCTTCCCCGTTGCTGTTCTGCCAGATCGCCTGGAAATCCCAGGTCAGGTCGCGCGTGAGCCGCGCATCCAGCGCCAGCGATACCGAATCGCGCTTGAGCTGGCCCTCGTTGAAGGTCTCGCCCTGGTCATGCGTGGCGTTCAGGCGATAGCCGAACATCTGGTCGTTGCCGAAGCGCCCGCCCAGGTCGACGTGCTCGCTCCAGATGTTGTTGCTGGTATAGCCTACGCTGACGCTGCGTACCGGCGTGTCGGTCGGTTTCTTGGTGATGTAATTGATCAAGCCGCCCGGCGAACCGAAGCCATACATGAAGCCGGATGAGCCCTTGAGCAGGTCGATGCGTTCGAAGTGGTCGTAAGGCAGTGTGATGGCGTAGCTAAGGAAAGGCTTGCCGTCGATGCGGAAGGAATTCTGCCAGTCGGCGGGCAGGCCGCGGATGGTGACGTAGGACGCCCAGGAGCTATAGCCGCCGCTGTTGTCGCTGACCGATGCATCATTGAAGAATACGTCACCCAGCTTGAGAATCTGCCTGTCGGCCAGTTCATCGGCAGTGACGCTGGTAACCGAGAACGGCGTGTCCAGGATCGAACGTGAACCCAGTGCACCGCTGCTCGACTGGGTCTGCAAATGCTGCTTGTCGTCGCCGCTGCCGGTGACTGTGACCGTGGGCAAATTGGCGCCCTGGGAATCTGCGGCCGGCGCCTGCTGCGTGTCGGTGGCCTGGGCTAGAGCCGGCGTACTTGCCAATGCCGGCACTCCCGCCAGCGTCATGTAAACAAGCGCCTTGCGCAGCGCACGAATCATTGCCCGTGGCTGCGCTGGAATTGGATTGTGGCGGTTCAATTTCTACCTTTTCGTCAAATAAAATATAAATACGAATAGTAATTATTCTTATTTATTTTAAATAAGACAGGTAAAAAAGGAAACAAAACTTACATAATTTGATCGTCTTAAGCGCGGCCCGATAGCGCCTTGATAAGTTTTTGGTGGCTGGGAAAAAGCAGAAAGTGAAGAAGATAGCGAGCGAAACCGCTGCCGAAAAATGCCAACTCCTCAGGCCACGGCCCCGATTTTCTTGAGGATGTCTTGCAGCTGAGCGATGTCGTAAGGTTTGGGCAGGGAGTGGGACGCAAAACCGACATTGCGCGCCACCACTGCGCCATAGCCGGAAGCGAAGATGATGGACATGCCGGGAAAACGCGACAGCACATCCTTGGCCAAATCGACGCCGGAGATCCCGGGCAAGCTGACGTCGGTAAACAGCACATCGAACTTCTGTTCATCGAGTGCCTTTTGCGCTTCCTCCCCGGTGGCCACGCCGTACGCCTCATGCCCAAGCGCTTCCAGCAACTCGCAGATCAGCTCCTGCGAATCGATGTTGTCTTCCACTACCAGCAAGCGCAAGCGCGGCGCCTTGCTGCCGTCATTTTCTGCCGGTGGATGCAACTGCTTCGGCGCCATGCCGATCGCTTCCCTGGTCTTCCTGCGCTGGCGCTCCGCCACCGGCAAGACATGGATGGTGGCAGTCCCCAGCCCATCATCCACTGCATGACCACTCTTGGCACTACGCACCAGCTGAGAACGATGGGCTCGCCTGGAGAGCATGTAACGAATGCGCTGCGCCAGCTGGCTGATGCGGTAAGGCTTGGAAAGCAGTTCGACCCCGGCATCCAGCCGTCCCTCATGCATGATGGCATCGCGGGGATAGCCGGAAGTGAACAGGATTTCTATTCCCGGCAACAACTGGCGGGTCTGGCGCGCCAGTTCGGTTGCCGGCACGCCACCCGGCATCACCACATCGGTAAAAAGCATATCGATCGGAACACCGCTGCGGACGATTGCCAGCGCGCGTTCGCCGTTATCCGCCTTGAGCACGCGATAACCCAGCGAAGACAGCGTATCGGTTACGGTCAGCTGCAAGCTGGGGTCGTCTTCCACCACCAGGATGGTCTCATCGCCGCCGCGCACTTCCATTTCGCGGCCATCGTCGAGGGCAGATTCGTCTTCCCGCGAACGCGGAAAATAGATGCGGATCGTAGTGCCTCGGCCCGCTTCGCTTTGGATGCTGATATGGCCCTTGCTCTGCTTGACGAAGCCGTAGGCCATGGATAATCCGAGCCCGGTCCCCTCGCCTTCCTTCTTGGTGGTGAAGAACGGTTCGAAGGCGCGCTCGCGCACTTCCGGCGACATGCCGGCGCCATTGTCGGAAATCGACAGTTCCACATAGTCTCCCGGCGCCAGATCGGCTTGCGACAGGAAATACGGATCGGACAATTGCACGTTCCCGATCTGCATCGTCAGGCGCCCACCGTTGGGCATGGCGTCGCGTGCATTGATGGCGGTATTGATGATCAGATTTTCGACCTGGTTAGGGTCGAGCATGGTGTTCCACAGGTCGCTTGCAACGGCCGTGGAAATCTCAACGGTTTCGCCCACCGCGCGGTGCAGCAGGTCATCCATGTTGTGCAATACGCGCCTCAGGTTGATGCTGCGAGGCTGGAGCGGCTGCCGGCGCGCGAACGCCAGCAACTGCGACGACAGCTTGGCGCCGCGGTCGACCGCATCGATGGCGATCTTCACGCGTTGACGGCTCTTCTCTTCCAGCGTCGCATCGGACTGCAGCAGCTGCAGGTTGCCGCCGATGATCTGCAGCACGTTGTTGAAATCGTGCGCCACGCCGCCAGTCAATTGGCCTACCGCTTCCATTTTTTGCATCTGGCTCAACGCCGCCTCGGCGCGGCTGCGTTCCAGGATTTCCTCGACCACACGCTGCTCCAGCGTATCATTGAGATCGCGCAGCGCCTCTTCGGCACGGCGGCGCTCGGTGATGTCGGTGGATACCGCGATCATGGCCTGCGGCCGCCCTTCCGCATCGACGATGCGGCTGATATTGCTGGATACCCAGAAGAACGAACCGTCCGGGCGCACGTAACGCTTTTCCAGCGTGAAGGATTTACCGTCCTCGATGCAGCGGTTGAACATCGACATGTTGATCGGAACATCGTCCGGATGCGTCACATCGGCCAGCGTCATTTGCAATAACGCATCCTCGCTGCGGCAAAGCATGCGGCACAGCGCATCGTTCACGCGCAGATAATGTCCCTGCAGGTCGAGTTCGGAAAAGCATACCGATGCCTGGTTGAAAATCGCAGTCAGGCGGTTCTCGCTCGACAACAATGCCTGCATACCGCGGCGGCGTTCGGTGAGGTCGACAAAGGTGCACAGCACGCCTTCGACACCCGTTCCGTCTGCCGAAAAGACCGGCACATAGGAAAAGTCGAACCAGGCATCGACCGCATCCGCCAGGCGCACTACGTGCTGGTCTTCCAGTGTCTGGGTGCGGCCAGAGAAGCAAGCCTCGATCGCGGCAAGATGCGCTTCGCGGATTTCCCGCCAAAACGACACATCGGCCAGGCGCGCGCCGAACACGCCTGGATGCTGGCTGCCGATACAGGCTGCGAAAGAATCGTTGTAGAGGATGTTGCGCGCAACGCCCCAGATCAGCAGGACCGGCGATGGCGAATGCAAGGCGATATTCAGGGAGATCCGAAGCGACACAGGCCAATGCGCCGGGTCGCCCAGCGCATTGCCAGACCAATCGGATCTGGAAACGATTCCGCCGGCCTGACCGCCACCGCGCAACCAAGAGATTTCTGCCATGTCGTGAAAACGTGTAAGACCCGATATGTCGTCTGAGCATGACGACATCAGTGTCATTGCTCAGGGGTCAAGGCACTTAAATATCTGCCTGGTTATATGAGAATGCCAAGTGCGGCAACGCATTGCCGCACTTGGCAAAGAATTCAGAATGCATCCGATATCATGCAATGCGCCCTTGTCAGCGGCTCTTCTTTTTTTGCGCACGCTCTTCCCGCAAGATGCGATTGAGTTCGGCCAGCTCATTGATGGATTCCGGCGTCAGGATCACCGGTTCATTGGCATGGTAAGCGCGTCCGCCCAAACGTCCGTTCATGCCGATATAGGCACGCGCACATTGGCGACGGTAAGCCAGGATGTCTTCCTCGCCGTTCAGCGGCTGGCCGGATGAGTCGCTTCGCGTATCGGCCAATGCGCGGCGGATCTCCTCCTCGCATTCATCCTGCGCCTTTTGCTGCTCCGTCGTATGGTTTTCGATATGGTTCCGGTATGCGTTCCAGTCGCCTTGCTGAATGGAGATGTTCTTGTCGGTCGGATGAGCAGAATCGGACTTGTCCATGACATTTCCCCTGTCAAATTTCCAAAGCTAGCAATCTCTGTTCGTCGCGCTTCCTAAGGCGCATTCCGGCTTCGCAACGGCGCACTGCAACTTGCGCCTCCTGTGGCGGGCGAAGCGTGTTGGGCTTTGGAAACTGCAATCGATTTTTGTTTGTATTCCATCGACAGCATGGTCTTCACTCCCTGATGTTCAGGTGTAAATACATTCAATGCTCCACAATCACCGGCCAATTCATTTTAGCCAAACTGCGCGAATCCGGCGGATTTTGTTTGTGAAAAATAAGGGCTTGTATTGCCCATGAACATCATCGCTGCAACTGCATGCACAACATTGAAGCACGGCTTGGGATACCCATTCCGCCACCGCATCCGATACAACTTTTATATGCGGTCACTACCTCAACAAACTGATGACAAAGTGCGTTGACACAAACTTTATTGAGCATGCGACAACCTGTCTGATACAACGTCGCCACTGCTGTCTTGCCGCCATTTTTTAGCGGGTTTGACGATCATAGGCGGTCGCAATGATGAGCCGTATCGGACGCCACCGTATTTATTTGTAGGACAAAATGGAAGTTGTTGCGCAGGGGCGATACTGCCCGGATCGGCAACATCGGACTGTTGGCTCAGGCCGCCGGCACGCAGGCCTGAGTCCCTGGTGCAACCTTGCCGGGGATAAGCGGAACTCAGGCCACTCGGGCCTGCAAGCTGCTGCGGTTGCAGTTTCGGAAACGGCGGATCAACGCATTGGTTGAACTGTCGTGATGCAGCGGCTGGCGATGATCCAGCAACTGGGACGCAGTGCGCTTGGCCAGTACCTTGCCCAGCTCGACACCCCACTGGTCGAAGGAATCGATGTTCCAGATCACCCCTTGGGTAAACACGCTGTGTTCATACAACGCTACCAGCGTTCCCAGGCTGTACGGTGTGAGCTTGTCGATCAGCATGCTGTTGCTGGGCCGGTTGCCGTCGAACACGCGATGCGGCACCAGTTCTTCCGGCGTACCCTCCCCACGCACCTGCGTCGCGCTCTTGCCGAAGGCCAGCGCTTCTGTCTGCGCGAACATGTTCGCCATCAGCAGTTCATGCTGGTCGCCACTCTGTTCCAGCGGCTTGCAAAAACCGATAAAGTCGCATGGCACCAGTTGGGTTCCCTGGTGCAGCATCTGGTAGAACGAGTGCTGGCCGTTGATGCCATTGTCGCCCCAATAGACCGGCGAGGTTTGGTAATTGACGGTCTCGCCGTTGACGGTGATGTGCTTGCCGTTGCTCTCCATGGTCAGTTGCTGCAGGTAGGCAGGCAGGCGCTTGAGGTATTGGCTGTACGGCAGCACCGCCCGGCTGGCGGCGCCGAAAAAGTTGCTGTACCAGATCGTGAGCATGCCCAGGATCACCGGCAAATTCTTCTCCGGCGGCGCGGTGCGGAAATGCTCGTCCATGGCATGAAAACCTCGCAGCAGCTCGCGGAAATTTTCCGGGCCGATGGCGATCATGGTCGACAGGCCGATGGCGCTGGTCATCGAATAACGTCCGCCCACCCAATCCCAGAAACCGAACATGTTGTCGGGATCGATGCCGAACTGCGCGGCTTGCTTGATGTTGGTGGTCACGCCGGCAAAATGGCGCGATACGGCCTTTGCATCGCCCAGCTGGGCGACCAGCCAATCGCGTGCGGCGTGGGCGTTCGTGATGGTTTCAAGTGTCGTGAAAGTTTTCGAACAGACGATGAACAGTGTCTGCTCAGCCGGCAGCGTGCGCACCGTTTCCAGCAAGGCGGCGCCATCCACGTCCGACAGGAAATGCATACTGATATCGCGCTTGCCATAGTGGCGTAATGCCTCATGCGCCATCATCGGACCGAGGTCAGAACCGCCGATGCCGATATTGACCACGTGACGGATCGGACGTCCGGTATGGCCCAGCCATTGGCCCGAACGCACCCGGTCTGCGAAACCCGCCATGCGGCCCAGCACCTCTTGCACCTGCGCCACCACATTCTCGCCATCGACAACCAGGCGCGTTCCTGCCGGTTTGCGCAAGGCCGTATGCAATACCGGGCGCCCTTCCGTGTTGTTGATCTTGTCGCCACGGAACATGGCATCGATGCGCTCTTGCAAGCCGCACTGACGGGCCAGCTGCATCAGCAGCGCCATGGTCTCGGCGGTGGCCAGATTCTTGGAGTAATCGAGATAGATGCCGACATCTTCGGCAGCCATGCTTTCGCCGCGCTTTGCATCAATGGCGAAAAGGCGTTCAAGCTGGAAGTGGCGTGCGCGGTCGCGATAATGCTCATCGAGCGCAACCCATGCGCTTTTTTCAGTCAGCGGTTCTCGCTGGGTATAGATAAAGAGAGGCAACTGGATGTCGCTGGCGGGCAAAGTCGTCATGAGTCCTGCTCCTTGTTCCTGGTGTGCTGGGCGGGGCGAGCAAGGCACAGGCGCCGTGCATCATGATGCAACGCATCAGCAACAGCGCCAGGCAAGGGTTTTGTCTATCCGGCTTGCCAGCCCGCTGCATCGCTCCGATATGGCCAAATGCTTGCTGGATAAGGCTCCTGGCCTTTCCATGCCGCATACAAGGCAGAGTGACAGGGTAACGAGGCAACTTGTGCCATGCGATAGGACTGCTCCGCTTTTCCCTGTAGGAAAAATGGAAATTACCGCAATGCAACCAGGCATCGCGGCAAATCAATTTCCTCTGGAATGGAGAAGTTGCGCAAGGAAGGGCGATACAACGACGAAGGGGACTTTAGTCTACCTCCCGATGCCGCGGCCGATGGTGCGCGCTCTTGATCTTGAAGAACCCGTCCCGCAGCCACAGCCGGCAGACCAAATAGACGCCGAATACACCGCCGGCAATCAGGACATAGAGCGCATACCATCGCAGCATGAGCGCCCCATACGACAAGATTTGGTCCAGGATACCCATAAGGGTCAATGGCTCAATCCGGTACGACGCCAGACATATGCACCGAATGCACAGCTCGCAATGAGCACATACAAGGCGTACCACAACAATACTTGCACGCCGTAGCTCATCAGAAGGTCGATGATTTTCATACTGTCTCCACCAAATATTTTTTGCTGGCGCGGCCCAGCTCACGCAGCTTATTGTTCAGCATGCCATGCATGCCCGCCTCTCGGACGAGTCTTCAAAATCGCACCAAATTGTTGCGCATCTCCTGCTGCCACTCCGGCCTGTCATTCACGGGCAATCCCGCGCGGCTACTGAACTTAAGTTCATCTTGCTCTTGCCATTTTTCGATGTAAAGGAGCACCTGTTTCGCGCAGCAGCAATTTCCGCACGTCATAAATAAAAAGCCCTCCGGCAGCGCTTGCCGGTTTGACTTTTTTCTTTCGGGAACAGGGGGATTAAAGGATGTGGCTGATTGCCAATTGATCGGCAAAATGACGTTCTGCGTTGCAATACGAAAAGCCGGTTACCGTCGCTCAATGGCGACGGTAACCTTCAAGAAGAGGCAAAAAAGAGATAAGCGACGATCGGAATTTTTACAGCCTGGTACCGGTTTTCGCCTTCAAGACATTCAGCGCGGTGATGTCTTCCGCCATAAAACCAGCGTCCCCAGCAAACCTGCCAGGACAGATCCGCCAAGCACGCCCAGCTTGAGCTTCGCTTCAAAATCAGGACTCAGTCCCTGGAACGCCAGGCCGCCGATAAACAGGCTCATGGTGAAACCGATCCCGCACAGCATGCACACTCCCACGAATTGGCGCGTGCTGGCGCCGGCCGGCGCCGTAGCCAGGCCGCTGCGCATCATCAGCCAGCTGGCGCCGAAAACGCCGACAGTCTTGCCCAGCACCAGCCCGGCGGCGATACCCAGCGGAACCGGATCGAACAGGCTGCCCAAGGACATCCCCTGCAGCGACACGCCGGCATTGGCGAAGGCAAACATCGGCAGCACCAGGAAAGCCACCCACGGATGCAGGCCATGCTCCAGCGCTCCAGCCAAGGGCCGGCCTTTGGCATCCCGCATCGGTATCGCCAGCGCCGTCAATACGCCGGCCAGCGTGGCGTGAATACCCGATTTCAACACGCAGACCCAGATCATCAGGCCGACCACGATGTAGATATCGACACGCCGCACGCCGGCACGGTTGAGCAGCAGCAGCACGATGGCGCCAACGCCTGCCGACGCCAGCATCCCCAGCGACAGGTTATCGGTATAGAACAGTGCAATGATGACGATGGCGCCAAGGTCATCGATAATCGCCACGGCGGTCAGAAACACCTTGAGCGAAGTCGGCACGCGCGAACCCAGCAGCATCACGATGCCGATGGCGAAAGCGATGTCGGTCGCCGCAGGAATCGCCCAGCCGCGCAGCGCCGCAGCATCCCCCCAATTGATTGCAGCATAGATCGCGGCAGGCACTACCATGCCGCCCAATGCCGCAACCGCCGGCAAGATGGCCTGGCTGCGCGAAGCCAGCTCGCCCTCGACGAACTCCCGCTTGATCTCAAGCCCGACAAGGAAAAAGAACACAGCCATCCACAGATCGTTCACCCACAACAACAGGGGCTTGGAAAGTACGAGGAATCCACCGATGTCGACCGTGCCCTGGATGCGCGTGAAGGCGTCATACATGTCTCGCCATGGCGAATTGCTGACGACCAGCGCCAGCATGGCGGCGATGGCCAGCACAATGCCGCCTGCCGCCTCATTCGCAAAAAACTGCATGAAGGCATTGCCGCCGTTGCGACGGTTGTGGTGTGCATTGCTCAAATCGATACCCCCTGCCAGCTTGTCGTTAACCAAAGGCAGACTGTACCAATTGCGGCGCGTTTCTCCAAATCCGCCTTTTTACGCATCGGCGCCGACGGCAGGAAGACCGTGCGTCTTGCGCAGCAACTCCAGCGTCTTTTCGGCGGCCAGCGACAACGGCCGCGCGCCGTTGGTCACTGCATAGATCTTGACGCTGAAGGTGGGAGACTTCGGCACTTCGGCCAGCGGGACGATGCGCTTGAGCATGTTGGCGTAATGCGTTGGCAGCACGCCTACGTAATGGGTGCTGCTCACCAGCATGGCCACCGACTCCATCCCGATGGCTTCGGGGCCGCGCCGATAGCCCATGTGTTCGATGACCTCCTCGACGAAAGGCTGCGCCGCGCGGTAGACGATGGGCAGCTCAGATGGCTTTCGCATGCGTTCGCCCTGCTTGCTCTTGACATAGTAAAGGCGGTGCGTCTCCTCGAACAGCTCAAGGTAATTCAATCCCGGCGCGCGCGCATATGCCTGGTGGATGCCCTTGATGACGATATCCAGCTTGCGCTCCATCAGTGCGCCAATCAGCGAATTGGTCGGCATGGTGGATAAGGTCAGCGCAACCTCGGGCGCGCTCTGGGATAACAGGTCCAGCGTCGCCTGCAGCGCGCAGTCCGGGTTGCCGATCACATTGTCGCTCATGCCGATCGCCACCGGCCCGGACACCACGCCGCGTCCGGCCTGCACCGCAGGAATGATGCGGTCCAACGCATCCAGCGCATCCCCGGCATAGCGCAGGATGATGGTGCCGTCCGGCGTCAGCTCAAAGCCGCCGGGGCCACGGATGCACAAGCGGCAGCCCAGGCTGTCTTCCACCGCCTTGATTTGGCGGCTGATGGTCGCCTTGGTCATGCCAAGCAGCTTTTCCGCCGCCGCGAAGCCTTTGGCCTGCGCCGCCACGCGGAAAATCCGCAAGGCGCGCAGGTCGCGCTCGTTCAATGCTTTGCGTGTCATTTGTGCTTTCTCTCACCTCATCCGGCATTGCCTTGAGCAAGCGCCATGCCAACTGCGCCGCGCGGCCGTTTCCGGTTGCCACGGCCAGCGGCGAACGCTAATCGAAATTATTTACGGCCTGTTCAAACCCTTTGCCAGCGCGGATTTCCGGGCGAAAAAAGGTTTCGGTTTCCGCAACCGTGATTACAAAGAAAACGGGTTTTTTGTTGAAGTGGGCACTTGTACCATCGGCTCAACCAATGCCCCATCACCAACCGTTTTCAGAGTGACGCCATGCCCCTTCCCCTGACCATTGCACCAAAAACCAACCACAAGTCGCTGCTGTTTTCCGAACTGGCGCTCGACCTCGACCATCTCGATGCGGACTTCGCCGTGCTCGGCATGCCTTATGGCGCAGCCTACTCCCCGGCCGACTACAACAACGACCAGACCAACGCGCCCACTGCGATCCGCCAGGCTTCCGACCGCGTCATCCGCAGCCCCGAGCGCTACGACTTCGATATCGAAGGCCCGCTGCTGCAAGGCCGCAGCGACATCCGCTTTGTCGACTGCGGCGACGTGCCGGCCGACCTGAACGACCCGCGCGGCCATTATGCCCGCGCCGAGGTGGCTACCCGCAAAATCCTCAAGGCCGGCGCCATCCCCATCGTGCTCGGCGGCGACCACGGCATCACCAATCCTATCCTGCGCGCCTATGACGACCAGGGCCCGATCACCATCGTCCACGTCGACGCTCACCTGGACTGGCGCGACGAAGTCAATGGCGTGAAGGATGGCCTCTCCAGCCCGATCCGCCGCGCCTCGGAACTGCCTTACGTGAAAAACATCATCCAGATCGGCATGCGCGCCTCCGGCAGCGCCCGCCAGCAGGATGCCGACGATGCCCGCAACTGGGGCGCCCAGATCATCACTGCCTATGAACTGCACAAGATCGGCATGGAAGCCGTGCTGGAGCGCATCCCCGCCGGCGGCCGCTACTACCTGACCATCGATGCCGACGGCATGGACCCGACCTGCATGCCTGCCGTGGCCGGCCCGGCGCCAGGCGGCGTGGACTTCATCCAGATGCGGGAGCTGATCCACGGCCTGGTGAAGAAGGGCCGCGTGGTCGGCATGGATATCGTCGAGATCCAGCCCGAGAAGGACATCCACCAAATCTCATGCATGACCGCCGGCCGCCTGATCCTCAACCTGATCGGCACCGCCATCCGTGCCGGCTATTTCGACGGCAAGCGCAAGTAATCCGCCAGCCGCTTTTTCCGCAGCAAGCCTACCACCATCACAAACAGGGGAAATCATGAAGCTGAAGAACATCATCATGGCCGGCGCTCTGGCGCTGGGCGCCTACGCCAACCTCGCGTGCGCCGCCGAGCCGGTACGCGTGGCGATCGATCCGACCTTCCCGCCCATGGAGTACATCCAGGACGGCAAGAGGACCGGTTTCGACATCGACATGGCCGCCGCGCTGTCGGAAAAGCTGGGACGTCCCCTGGCCTACACCGACATGGACTTCAAAGGCATGATCCCCTCCGTCATTTCCGGCCGCCAGGATATCGTGCTGTCGGCCATCTACATCACCGACGAGCGCAAGAAGGTGGTGGATTTCACCGATCCCTACTTCACTGCCGGCCTGGTGGTCATGGTCAAGAAAGGCAACACCAGCCTTACCAAACCGGACGACCTGTCCGGCAAGCGTGTAGCGGTGCAGGTCGGCACCAAGTCGATTGCCTGGATGAAGGAGCATTACCCTGCCGCCAAGCTGGTCGAAGTCGAGAAGAATGAAGAGATGTTCAACTCGCTGGAAGCCGACCGCGCCGACGCCGTGGTCACCGGCAAGCCGGCCGCCCTGCTGTATGCAAAGAATCGCGGCACCGCCAAGGTGCTGCCGGAGCCGCTCACGCGTGAAGACTACGGTATCGCGGTCAGCAAGAAACTGCCGCAGCTGCGCGAGGATATCAACCGTGCGCTGCGCGACATCAAGGCCGATGGCACCTACGACAAGATCCTCGTGCGCTGGTTTGGCGCCGACGCGAAATAAAGCCCGCGCGAGCCTCCGATGGATTTTGATTTCTTGCCGGTAATCGCCGGTTGGGGTGACCTCGCGCGCGGTGCGCTGGTCACCGTCGAGGTCACACTGGTCTCACTGGTGCTGTCCTGCCTGCTGGGTACGCTGATCGGCCTGGCGCGCGTCAATCCGCGCCGCCGGCTGGCTTACGGCGCAGCCAATACCTACGTGGTGTTCATTCGCGGCACGCCGCTGCTGGTGCAGCTGTTCATCTTGTTCTATGGACTGCCCTATTTCGGCATCACGTTGCCGGCTTTTGAATGCGGCGTGCTGGGACTGGGCTGTTATTCGGCGGCCTATGTCTCGGAAATCGTCCGTGGCGCGGTGATCTCGATCGACCGCGGGCAGATGGAAGCGGCGCGTTCGATGGGCATGTCGGCGCGTATGGCGATGCGGCTGGTGGTGCTGCCGCAAGCCTTCGTACGGATGATCCCGCCGCTGGCCAACGAATTCATCGCGCTGACCAAGAATTCCGCCCTGGTGTCGCTGGTGACCATCCACGACCTGATGCACGAGGGGCAGAAGATCATCAGCGTGTCGTACCGTTCGCTGGAAGTCTACCTGGCCATCGCCCTGGTTTATCTGGTGCTGACCACCGGCACGGCCTTGCTGTTGCGGCAAGTGGAAAACCGGCTGCGCGCGGGAGGAATGGTGCAATGAACACGATCAGCCAACTCAATACCCCCGACACGCCGCCCATCATCAGCGTCAGCGGCCTGAGCAAATATTTCGGCGACCACCAGGTACTGCACGACGTCAGCGCCCGCTTCAACCGTGGCGAAGTGGTGGTGGTGATCGGCCCCAGCGGCTCGGGAAAGAGCACCTTCCTGCGCTGCTGCAACGGCCTGGAAATCGCCGAGGCCGGCTCCATCAGCATCTGCGGCGAGTGGCTGCTCAAGGATGGCGCGGCGCTGGCCGAGGAAGCCCTGAACGAACTGCGCAAGCATGTGGGCATGGTATTCCAGTCGTTCAACCTGTTCCCGCATCTGTCGGTACTGGGTAACGTGGCGATCGGGCCGCGCAAGATCCTGGGCATGCCGCGCGACGAGTCCGAAAAAATCGCCCGCGAACTGCTGGCCAAGGTCGGCCTGGCGCACAAGGCCGAGGCGATGCCGGCCAGCCTGTCCGGCGGCCAGAAGCAGCGCGTGGCGATCGCCCGTGCACTGGCCATGAAGCCTGAGGTGATGCTGTTCGACGAACCGACCTCGGCGCTGGACCCGGAGCTGGTCGGCGAAGTCCTGCAGGTAATGCAGCAGCTGGCGGCCGAAGGCATGACCATGATCGTGGTCACGCATGAAATGTCTTTCGCCCGTGAAGTTGCCGACGTGCTGGTAGTGATGGAAGACGGCCGCATCGTCGAGAGCGGCCCAGCGCGCGCGATCTTCGAGGCACCGGTGCATGGGCGTACGCGCCTGCTGCTTCAGAAAGTAGCGGCCATCGCCGCATGAGAGAAAACACCATGACCAACATGCGCGGCATCCACCGCACCAACCGCGCCTTCACCGGCATCCCCACCTTCCTGCGCAGCGACCTGTGCACCGACCTCGAGGCCATCGCCGCCGACATGGCGGTGTTCGGGGTGCCGCTGGACGAAGGCTCGCCGTTCCTGCCCGGTGCGCGCTTCGCCCCGCGCAGCATCCGCGAGCATTCGATGCGCTTCGCCGCGACCGGATTCTTCGATGTCGAACGCCAGCAACACTACCTGGCCACCGAGATTACCGGCGGACGTATCGTCGACATCGGCGATGTCGACGTGCTGCCCACCAACATCGGGCAAACCGCTGCCAACGTCACCGCCCTGGTGGCCGCGCTGCGCGCGCGCGGCGTGATGCCGGTGGGTATCGGCGGCGACCATTCGGTGAGCTTTCCCATCCTGCGCGGTTTCGACGAGCCCCTCCATGTGGTGCAGTTCGACGCTCACCTCGACTACGCCCCCGTCACGCCCGAGCTGCAATACACCAACGGCCAGCCGTTCCGGCACATCTCGGGCCTGCCCCATGTGAAGAGCGTGACCCAGGTCGGCATCCGCAGCCTGCGCGTACGCCCGGCCGAATTCGCCGACACCCGCGCGGCCGGCAACCGCGTGGTCACCATGGGCGATTTCCGCCGCGGCGTACCGGCCGATATCGCCGCCGGCCTGCCGGCCGGCGAAAAGTGCTACGTCAGTATCGACATCGACGCGCTGGACATGTCGCTTACGCCCGGTTGCGTCTCGGCCGAACCCAACGGCCTGATGTATGCGGAATTGCGCGATGCGCTCATCGCGCTGGCGGAACGTATGGAGATCGTCGGCTTCGACCTGGTGGAGGTATGCCCGCCATTGGATGTGGGTACCGGCGTGACCTCATATCTGGGCGCCCATGTCATGGTTGAATTCATGGGGCATATTTTTGCCAACCGCAGCAAGCCTTGATTCTCGGAATCCGGCACCCATGCAAAAAAGGCCTGCATCGCTGCAGGCCTTTTTCGTTATCGGGCAGCCGCATTCAGGACGGCTTGAACGCCAGGTAACTCCGGATGAATTCCCTGAGCACCGGTTTCAGCTTGCCGGACAATGCCGCGTCCAGCGCATAAGGCGCTTGTTCTTCCATATAGCTGCGCTGCGCCAGCTCCAGCTGCACTGCGTATACCTTGTTGGCCGGCTGGCCATAGTTGCGGGTGATGTAGCCGCCCTTGAAGCGGCCGTTGAGCACCGCCGGGTAATGCGGCGCCAGTTCCTGCGCCTGCTTGAGCAAGGCTTCCGCCACGCCGGGTGCGCAGGATTCGCCGCTGGCGGAGCCGAAGTTGAACACCGGCAGTTCCCCCTCGAACAGGTGCGGGATCACCGAGCGGATCGAGTGCGCGTCCCACAGCAGGGCGTAGCCATGGATGGACCTGATGCGCTCCAGCTCGGCCTGCAGCGCCGCGTGGTAAGGCTTCCAGTACAGCGGCAGGCGGCGCGCGACTTCGGCTTGATCCGGCTCCATGCCCGGCTTGTACAGCGGCACGTTGTCGAAGGTGGTCAGCGGGCACAGGCCGGTGGTGTTCTGCCCCGGGTACAGGCTCTTGCCATCGGCCGGGCGGTTCAGGTCGATGGTGTAGCGCGAGTAGAACGGGCGGATCACGGATACGCCCAGTTCGCCCGCGAAGTCGTACAGGTCCTCGATGTGCCAATCGGTGTCATCCACCTGCAGGCCGACATCGCTGAAGGCGGACTTCAAATCGTCCGGCAGCAGCGTGCCGACGTGAGGCATGGAGATCAGCAAGGGCGATGTGCCCTGCCGCAGCTTGAATACTTCCTGGGTCATTGTTGGTTCCTCAATCGTTCAGCAAGTGCGACACAGTCGCACGGTAATCGGTACGCGCCTGCCTTTCCAGCGCATGGCGGCCTTCGGCCACCACCTGGCGGCCGCCGACGAAAACATCACGCACCGGATTGCCCTCGTGTTCGCAAAACACCAGGGCCGACAGCAACTGTTCCGTGCCGCGGCCGGCCAGGTTTGCGTCCTCGCCATCGAGCACCACGAAGTCGGCGCGCTGTCCTGCCGCCAGCCCCGCCACGGCCCGCCCGGTGGCGAGCGCGCCGCCGGACAGCGCCTGCGCGAACATGCGGTCGGCCACGGCCGGCTGCGCTTCGGAAGCAAGCATGTTGCGGCGGCGATGGTGCAGGCGCTGCCCATATTCGAGCAGGCGCAGCTCCGAGCGCAGGTTGATGGCGATGTTGCTGTCCGAGCCGATGCCCCAGTTGGCGCCATCGGCCAGGAGGCGCGGCGCGTCGATGATGCCGTCGCCGAGGTTGGCTTCCGTGGTCGGGCACAGGCCCACCACGGCGCCGCTCCGAGCCACGGCGCGGTACTCGTCATCCGCCATGTGGGTGGCGTGCACCAGGCACCAGCGGGTGTCGAGCTCCTGCAATGAAAGCAACAACTGTACCGGACGCTTGCCGCACCAGGCCAGGCAATCGTCGACTTCCTTGGTCTGCTCGGCGATATGGATGTGCACCGGCGCATCGGCGCCCTGCGCCTGGGCGCGCACGCCGCCGACCAGTTCGGCCAGGCCATCGGCCGCGACCGCGCGCAGCGAATGCGGCGCCACGCCGTAGCGGCGCATGCCGTTCTCCGGCAGTACGCGCTGCAGGCGTTCACGCAATTCCAGCATCCATTGCGGCGACGAGATGAAACGCGCCTGGTGCGGCATCGGTGCGATGCCGCCGAAGCCGCCGTGCTGGTACAGCACCGGCAGCAGCGTCATGCCGATGCCGGCGTCCTGCGCCGCCTGCATCACGCGCAGCGACAATTCGGCCGGGTCGGCATAGGCGGCACCGCCTTCGGCATGGTGCAGGTAATGGAACTCGCACACCGAGGTGTAGCCGGCCTTGAGCATCTCGATATAGAGATGGCGCGCGATCGCTTCCAGGTGTTGCGGCTGCAGCCGTTGGGCAAAGCGGTACATCAGCGTGCGCCAGCTCCAGAAGGAATCGGTCGGGCTGCCCATGGTCTCGGTCAGGCCGGCCATGGCGCGCTGGAAAGCATGCGAATGCAGGTTGGGCATGCCGGGGATCACCGGCCCGGCGGCCTGCGCCGCGTCGCCGCGCATGCTGTCGGGCGTAACCTCGATCAGGTCGCCGGCTGCGTTCCAGCGCAGCAGAACATCGCTGCGCCAGCCTTCGGGCAGCAATGCGCGCGGGCAGAACAATGCGCCGCCATTGGAGTTCAGGTCTTGCTCAGCGTGAGTTGGCATAGGCTCACCATTTTCCGTTTTTGTATGTTTGAACGACCCTGTGTTTACCGGCTACAGGCGGCAGATCAGGTCTTGCGGCGGATACGGATGGCCAGCACCATCGCACCGGCCGCACACAGCAAGTCGGGCAGGACCGCGCCTTCGCGCAGCCTCACGAATTCGCCTGAACGCAATTGCCGCTGCATCCCGGAGACGTCGGAGAGGCAGGCCGCGCCTTGTGCGACGTACAGCAATACCGTATCGGCCGGAAGCCTGCGGGAGTTCTGTTCACTCAGCGCCACCACTTCGCCGCTGGCCAGGTCGCGCCGCACCATCAGGTTGAAATCCAGGGTGGGCGCGCCGTGCAGGCGGACCGACACATCCGATTCGCCGGAGAAGGAGAACGGCGCGAAGCATTCGCGCAAGTCATGTATTTGCGCGCCATCGGCATGCATGGTGAAACCGCCGCCCTCCAGCAATACGATGGTGCGGTCGATACCGGCGAAGGTCGAGAAAACGCCATCGCGCCCGACATCGGCCACACTGGCACGCCAGGCGAACGAAGAGAAATCCGCCTCGGGCGGCTCCACGCACAGCTCGCGCGTCTGCCCGCCTTCGTTTTTCCAGGGCACCGCGGCAATCCGGCCGAGACTGCCGCTGGCGATGACGGCGCCGCCAGCTTGCGGCTTCGGGGAAGTATCAGGCGCCATGAGCCACCTCACGCGCCAGCATGGTCTGCAGGAAGCTGCGGGTACGCGCTTCCTTGGGCGCGGTGAAGATATCTGCCGGCGCGCCGGCCTCGACGATGCTGCCGTGGTCCATCACCACCACCACATCGGCCACTTCGCGGGCGAAGCCCATCTCGTGGGTGACGATGAGCATGGTCATGCCTTCGGCGGCCAGGTCCTTCATCACCTGCAGCACTTCGCCCACCAGCTCGGGGTCGAGCGCGGAGGTCGGCTCATCGAACAGCATCACCTTGGGCCCCATCGCCAGCGCACGGGCAATCGCCACGCGCTGCTTCTGGCCGCCGGAGAGCGTGCCGGGGTAGACCTTGGCCTTGTGGTCCAGGCCGACCTTCTTCAGCAGGCGCATGCCCTGCTCTTCGGCTTCCTTGCGCGGCACGCCGCGCAGGCAGGTCGGCGCCAGCGTGATGTTGTCCAGCACGGTGAGATGCGGGAACAGGTTGAACGACTGGAACACCATGCCGACTTCGGCGCGCAGTTCGTCCAGCTTGGCTTCGGGCATCATGCGCCCGCCTTGCACCACCGGATGGCCGCACACCGTGACGGTGCCGCCTTCGGCTGTTTCCAGGCCGTTCAGGCAGCGCAGGAAGGTGCTCTTGCCCGAGCCACTGGGGCCGATCACCACTACCACCTGGCTGGGTTGCACGGCAAAGTCGATGTCCTTGAGCACCACATGCTCACCGAAGGATTTCTTCAGGCCCTTGATGTCGACAATGGCTTGCGTCATCACACTCTCCCTTCCGAACGCAGTACTTTCTCGATCCGGCGCAGGATCAGGGTGGTCACGCTGGTGAGGATCAGGTAGATCGCGGCGATGACCAGGTAAACCTCCAGCGAGCGGTAGCTCACGCTGATGATCTTTTCCCCCTCGTGCATCAGGTCGGCGATGGTCAAGAGCGACACCAGCGCCGAGTTCTTGATCAGCGCGATGAATTCATTGCCCAATGGCGGGATCATGCGCACGAAGGCCTGCGGCAGGATCACGCGGCGCATCGCCATCTTGTACGGCAGGCCGAGCGAACGGGCCGCCTCCATCTGGCCGCGTTCGATCGACTGGATCGAACCGCGCACGATTTCGGAGACATAAGCCCCGCTGTAGATGCCCAGGCCGAGGATGCCGCATACATAGGCCGGCAACAGGATGCCGAAATGCGGCAGGCCGAAGAACCAGATGAACAATTGCACCAGCAGCGGCGTGCCGCGCACCAGGGTGAGGTAGACGGTGCAGATGCCATAGATGATGCGGCGCTGCGGAGACAGGCGCCCGAGGCCGACCAGCAGGCCCAGCAGGCAACCCAGCACCAGCGCGGCGGCGGTGATTTCCACCGTGACTGCAGTGCCGGTGGCGAGCGAATGCCAGCTTTCCCATACCGGCGAAAAGTCGAAATCCATATGGGCTCCGGAAAATTGAAATGCGCAACCGTACCGGCTTGCCGCCGGGCGGACCGCTGGGAAGATAAGAAAACCGCCGCAGCCGCTATGGCGGCGCGGCGGTCAGGCCGGCATTACTCGCTCTTGCCGAACCACTTGTCGGTCAACGCGGTATAAGTGCCGTTCACGCGCAGGGTCTGCAGGGCCTTGTTCAACTGCTCCGCCAGTTCGGTGTCGCCACGGCGCATGGCGAAGCCATACAGCTCGGTAGTCAGGCCCTTGTCCAGCACGCGCACCAGCGGCTGGGTACGTGCGTACTCCACCGCGGCAGGCCGGCCGGTGACGGCGGCATTGACGCGGCCGGTGGCCAGCAGGTCGAACATGGCCTGGTTTTTCTCGACCTCGACACGCTCTACGCCAGGGAAGTTGTCCTTCAGGTAGCCGACCGACTTGGTGCCGACCTGCACCGACACCTTCTTGCCCTTGTTCAGGTCATCCGGCACCTTGATGCTCTGGTCATCGCGGCGCACCAGCACGGCCAGGCCGCCACGGTAGTACGGATCGCTGAAGTTGACGACCTTGCGGCGCTCATCGGTCATGTAGATGGCCGATGCGGCAATGTCGAAGCGGTTGGAAATCAGGCCGGGAATCAGGCCCTTGAAGTCGATGTCCACCCATTGGATCTTCTTGCCCATGCTCTTGGCCAGCGCTTCCATCAGTTCGATGTCGAAGCCGGTGCGCTTGCCGTCCTTGACGAACTCCATCGGCGGGAAGGTGGCATCGGTACCGACGCGGATCACGTTATCGGC
>NZ_LFLT01000023.1 GCF_001189955.1 Herbaspirillum chlorophenolicum
GGGGTATAGCCAGGGCAATGCCGTTTCCAATTTGGTTAACAAGGTCGAGGCCCCTTTTGCGAATACCTACCTCAGCCTGTTCGATCAAATCTGGAACGCCCCCGAAAAACTGGAGGATGTGACCGCTCAAATCTGTGAGCACATCGCGTCCGTCTATCAGGAAAATTCGCCCGAAAGTATCTACTTCCTGATGCTCTACAACATCTTCAACGAGTTTCTGGACGACATTGACGAAGACGTGTTGCCCAATGACCGCACCGGCTATCAGGACACCCTGATCTGGAATAAGCTATTCAACTACCAGAGGGATGCGGCAACCGGCATCATCAACAAGCTGGAAACCTATAACGGTTGCATCCTAGCAGACAGCGTCGGCTTGGGAAAGACCTTCACCGCGCTGGCCGTAGTGAAGTATTACGAGCTACGGAACAAGTCCGTCCTGGTGCTGTGCCCGAAGAAGCTGGCGGACAACTGGCTCAACTACAACCGTAATCTCAAGACCAACATCTTTGCTCGCGACCGTTTCGGCTATGACGTGCTGTGCCACACCGACCTGAGTCGCACCAGCGGCGAATCCTTTGGTACACCACTTAACCGCATCAACTGGGGCAACTACGACCTCGTCGTCATCGACGAGTCGCACAACTTCCGTAACAACGACGCCTTCAAGGATCGGGAGACCCGCTACCAGAAGCTGATGAATAAGGTCATCCGCGAAGGTGTGAAGACCAAGGTGCTGATGCTCTCGGCCACGCCAGTGAACAACCGCTTCACCGATTTGCGGAATCAGCTCGCGTTGGCCTATGAGGGAGATTCCGAGAGCCTCAGCAAGAAGCTGCGCACCAGCAAGTCGGTGGAGGAAGTCTTTCGCAACGCGCAGACTGCCTTCAATGCCTGGTCCAGGCTCTCACCAGAGGAGCGCACGCCTCGAGCAATCCTTGATGCACTGGACTTTGACTTCTTCGAGCTGCTGGATAGCGTCACCATCGCACGCTCGCGCAAGCATATCCAGACCTTCTACGACACCAAAGACATCGGCCATTTTCCCGAGCGTCGCAAGCCCTTGTCATTCCATTGCGCGCTGACCCCACGCTCGGACGTGATGGGCTTCAACGAGATTTTCGAGCACCTGTCTAGGCTCAAACTCGCTGTCTATGCCCCGATCAGCTACATCCTGCCGAGCCGGCTGAAGAAATACGAAGAGATGTACGACACGCAGGTTCCAGGTGGTGCTGGAAAATTCAAGCAAGTTGACCGCGAAAAGAGTTTGCAGGCGCTGATGACGACCAATCTGCTCAAACGTCTGGAAAGCTCCGTCCAGTCATTTCGTCTCACGCTGCAATCCCTGCAGGCCAATCACCAGAACACGTTGGTGAAGATTGCGGCTTTCAACCAGACCGGCAACGCTGCCAGCGTGGGCGATCTGACCGAAGTGCTGGAAAGCCTTGATGCAGAAGAAGATGATCCGTTTGAAGGGCTGGATGAGGGCGACGATGTCGGGGGTAAGGTAAAGATCAGCTTGTCCGATATGGACTTGCCGTCATGGGAGCACGACCTCAAGGTCGATCTCACCAACATAGACGCGCTGCTGGCTTCGATGGCGAAGATTACTCCCGCTGACGACGCCAAGCTTCAGCATCTTAAGGCACTTGTTTTGGGAAAGATCACCAATCCGATCAATCCTGGCAACAAGAAGGTGCTGATCTTCACCGCCTTTGCCGATACGGCGGACTATCTCTACGCTAATCTAGCGCCCGACCTGCTGGCTCACCAGCAACTGCATTCCGGCAAGGTTACAGGCAGCGACCGGCCCAAGTCCACGTTGCCCAAAGCATATGACTTCCAGGAACTGCTGACGCTGTTCTCGCCGCGCTCGAAGGAAAAAGTCATCGTGCTGCCCAACGAGCCGGCGGAAATCGACCTGCTCATCGGCACCGACTGCATTTCCGAGGGCCAGAACCTTCAGGATTGCGACTACCTCATCAACTACGACATCCACTGGAATCCTGTACGCATCATCCAGCGCTTCGGACGCGTGGATCGCATCGGTTCGCCCAATAGCAGCATTCAGTTGGTGAACTACTGGCCCGATATTTCGCTGGACGAATACATCAATCTCAAGGAGCGTGTCGAAAACCGGATGATGATCGTGGACGTCACCGCCACCGGCGACGACAACGTGATTTCCGCGCAGGCCAACGACATGGCGTACCGCAAGGAGCAACTGCGCCGCTTACAGGAAGAAGTCATCGAGTTGGAAGACCTGAAGACAGGCGTTTCCATCACTGACCTGGGCTTGAACGACTTCCGCATGGACTTGCTGGACTACGTCAAGACCCATGGCGAACTGCATAGGTCACCCAGCGGCCTGCATGCCGTCGTTCAGGCCAACTCTGATCTGGGCCTTGCGCCTGGTGTCATCTTTACCCTGCGCAATCGCAACTCGGGCGTGAACCCGCCCGCACACTTGCCTCAACACAACCGGCTGCACCCGTACTACCTGATCTACATCAGTCAGGAAGGCCAGGTGATCCACGACTATACCGAGGTCAAGCGCCTGCTCGATCTGACGCGTTCGTGCTGCAAGGGGCAAGCAGAACCGATTGTGGATGTCTGCCAACAGTTCAATAAAGCCACAGCGGACGGCCGCAATATGCAGCCGTACTCCGATCTGTTAAATCAGGCCATTCGATCGATGATCGAGGTAAAGGAAGAAAAAGACCTCGACAGCCTATTCACTGGTGGCAAGACCACGGCGCTTACGGGTATCATCTCCGGGCTGGACGACTTCGAACTGATTGCCTTTTTGGTGATACAGGAGGGCGGATGAGTCAAGTCAATCATACGTCGCGGCATTCAGCTCTTATTGGCTACCCCGTGCAGGCCGCCTTTGGGCGCACGTTGTCCAAGAGTAAAGTGTACGAACACAGCGGGGCCAATGCTCGATTGAAAGACCTGTTTGTCAAACAGGTGGAGCAGATTGTTTGGGCATACAAGTTGGCCCCAGAAACGCTGAATCTCCCCGCTCGGGCAGGCGTGCCCGAAATTCAGGTTTTCAGTCTCCAGCTCAAGACACCGGAATTGCATCGCGATGTGCTGCTTTGCATCGACGGAGCGATCTCGTTTCCCATCGTGTTTGAGCTGACCTATGAGGGTCGAATCAAGGTGGTCGCTGCCTACAAGCGACCCAATGAGACTGACGCCAGACGCTGGGTGCTTTCCGACTACTTTGCGACAGACTGGTTGCCTGCTGGCTGCGAACGTGTGGCCATGCCAGTGGCCTTGCACATGGGGGGGCTGTACGAGCAACTGTTGTCTCGTCTTATCCCATTGCAGGTGTGGCCGCAGGAGTCCTTGGCTGATTTGGTGCTCCGCGTAGAGCAGACCCAGATCAAGCAGCGTGAGTTGGACAAGATCACAGCTCGGCTGGCGAAGGAAAAACAGTTCAATCGCAAGGTTGAGATCAATGCCGAACTGCGGAAGCTGAAAACAGAGCTGGATGGACTCAAAAAACAGATGACAGGTTCAAGGAGTTGAAACCGAAATGAAGCTCCAATCTACCCGCATCAAGAACTTTCGCACGTTGAAAGACGTGACGATTCCCTTCGACTTCGTCACGACTTTCATCGGGCCGAACGGGGCAGGAAAGTCCACCGCGCTTCGCGCGCTCGACTGGTTCTTCAATGGCAAGTCTGGCTCTCTGACAGAGAAAGAATGCGCTCTACAAATCGGCGAAAACCTGCGGCTCGCGAATGATAAGACCGAGGATCTGACGATCAAGAAGTTGGCTCGGGGTAACCCAACGATGGCGGCGAAGTTTGCTGAACTAAAGAATCAGAGCGGCTCTGACGCAGCATGAACCGAGCCATTCCAATCATTGTTGCAATAAAACAGAAATTTACTCGCTATGCCAAAGCTGCAGAGCGAATCGAGAATTGAATATGGATAAATTGAAGATGCATTCCCCCAACCTGACAGAAGACAACATCGCCCGCATTCGCGAGATGTTTCCTGGTTGCGTGACGGAGGCTCGGGGCGAGGACGGCAACATGAAACTGGCGGTGGATTTTGACCAGCTTCGGCAGGAGCTGTCCGACGCTATTGTGGAAGGGCCACAGGAACGCTACCACCTGAACTGGCCCGGTTAGCTCGAGGCGCTGCTGGCGGTCAATGCGCCGATTGCCAAGACGTTGCGACCTTGCCGCGAAGAGAGCGTGGACTTCGATACGACGAAGAACTTGTTCATCGAAGGTGACAACCTGGATGCGTTGAAGCTATTGCAGGAGACGTATATGGGCAAGGTGAAAATGATCTATATCGATCCACCATACAACACGGGAAACGATTTCATCTATGAGGATGACTTTGCTGAGGGCACGGATGAATATCTGCGTCGTTCCAATCAGATGGATGAGGAAGGTAATCGGCTAGTCGCCAATACCGTGACTAATGGCCGCTTTCATTCGGACTGGCTTTCGATGCTTTACCCTCGTATCAAATTGGCGAGAACTCTACTATCCGACGATGGGGTGATCTTCATATCGGCGGACGACAACGAAATTGCAAATCTCATTCGAATTTGCGACGAGATTTTCGGCGAGACAAATTTTGTTGCTAATTTCATCTGGGAGAAGCGAACCAATAGGGAGAACCGGAAGGTCGTTTCATCGCGCCACGATTACGTTGTGTGCTACTCAAGGGAGCAGGAGCCGGGGGGGCGTGCTCTCAAACAACTTCCAATGTCTGCAAAGGCATTGGCGAATTACAAGAATCCAGATAACGACCCTCGTGGACTCTGGAAGTCAGACCCGGCGCATGCACAAGCTGGACATGGAACCAAGGAGCAGTTCTACATTTTGACGGCACCCAATGGGAAGAAGCATGAACTCGAAAGTGGACGCTGTTGGCTCTACACCGAGAAGGTGATGAAGAAGGAGATCGCTGACGGAAAGATTTGGTTTGGCAAGGATGGGAATGGTGTTCCTCGGATTAAAACGTACCTTGAAGCAAAGGAGAGAGGACTTACTCCAGAGAGCATTCTTTTTGCAGAAGAGGTTGGTACGAACGAGAGTGCGAAGAATCTTCTGAAAGAACTGTTTGCAGGGCGGTCTGTGTTTGACACTCCAAAGCCTGTTGGACTGATTCAGACTCTCATTCAACTTTCTTGCGATGAAGGTATCATTCTGGACTTCTTCGCCGGATCGAGTACGACGGCTGCAGCGACGTTGGAGTTGAATGCGGCGGATGGCCGTGATCGGCGCTTCATTCTGGTCCAACTCCCCGAGGTTGTGGAGGCTGAGAGTGAGGCTTACAAGGCTGGCTACAGGAGCATTGCCGCTGTCGGAATGGAGCGCATTCGCCTTGCGGGGAAACAAATATTAGCGTCTGAGCAGCACTCCAAATGGAGTAGGGATGTCGGCTTCCGCATCCTTAAGATAGATACATCGAACATGGTCGACGTTTATTACGCTCCCGACTCGCTGGACAAGGCCAATCTCGACTTGTTCGTGGACAACATCAAACCCGACCGCACGGCGGAAGACCTGCTATTCCAAGTGATGCTGGACTGGGGCATTGATCTTACCCTGTCCATCGAGAAGAAAACGATTCAGGGAAAGGAGGTTTTTTTCGTTAATACGCCACCTTATGATCTTGTTGCCTGCTTTGACGCTCATGGCGGCATCGATGAAACCTTCGTCAAGGAGCTGGCCACGCACAAGCCGCTGCGTGTGGTGTTCCGCGATGCCGGATTCAAGGACAGCGCGGTCAAGATTAATGTGGAACAGATCTTCAAGTTGCTTTCGCCCGTTACCGAAGTGAAGAGTATTTGAGGCCGATGCGATGAAATTGAAATTCAAGACACAGGCCTATCAGACCGTCGCCGTGCAGGCCGTGGTGGATTGCTTCAAGGGGCAGCCGTCCGTGTTTAGCGAGGCGATCAGCTACCGTATTGATCCCGGCAAGGCCAAGGCTGGGATGGACAGCCTGTTCTCTGAGGCCGGCTTCAAGAATGCCGACTTGGTGTTGTCGGATACGACCTTGCTCGACAACATCCAGCAGGTGCAGCGTCAGCAGAATCTGCCCATCTCCGATGCACTGGCAAAGACCAAGATCGCCCGTGTGAATCTGGACGTGGAGATGGAAACTGGCACGGGCAAGACCTATTGCTACATCAAGACCATCTTTGAACTGAACAAGCTGTACGGTTGGAGCAAGTTCATCATCGTGGTACCAAGCATTGCCATCCGCGAAGGCGTGGCCAAGTCGCTGGAAATCACGGCCGAGCATTTTCTGCAGAGCTACCAAAAGAAGGCCCGCTTTTTCATTTACAACTCCAAGCAGTTGCATCACCTGGAGAGTTTTTCCTCGGACGCTGGCATCAATGTGATGGTCATCAACGTGCAGGCATTCAATGCCGCCGGCAAAGACAACCGTCGCATCTACGAGGAGTTGGACGACTTCCAGTCGCGCAGGCCCATTGACGTCATCAGTGTCAACCGCCCAATCCTGATTCTGGATGAGCCACAGAAGATGGAAGGCGGCAAGACCTTGGATTCGCTGGTCAACTTCAAGCCGTTGATGGTGTTGCGCTATTCGGCCACCCATAAGACCATGCACAACAAGGTCCATCGTCTGGACGCGCTGGACGCCTATAACCAGAAACTGGTGAAGAAGATCGCCGTGCGCGGCATATCGGTGAAGGGCTTGGCGGGTGCGGCGGGTTACCTTTATCTGCAATCGATCGAAATTTCTAGCAAGAAGCCGCCCGAGGCGCGGGTGGAGTTTGAGCAGAAGCAGGCGGACAGAAAAATCAAACGCGTCGTTCGCAAGCTTGGCAAAGGAGCTAATCTTTTTGACCTCTCTAACGGGCTGGATCAGTACCGCGACGGCTTTGTCGTCTCCGACATCAATGCCAACACTGACACGCTAAGCTTCACCAACGGCATGGAGCTGACGGTGGGCGACGCCACGGGTGATGTGACCGAAACGGCACTGCGCCGCATCCAGGTTCGTGATGCAATCAAGGCTCACTTCGACAAGGAGCAGGCGCTGTTTCAGCAAGGTGTGAAGGTATTGACCCTGTTCTTCATCGATGAGGTGTCCAAGTACCGGGATTATTCCGTGTCCGATGAAAAGGGCGAGTACGCCCATGTTTTCGAGGAGGAATACAACCTGTATCTCAACGAGATGCTTGATCTGGACGAGACTGCCTACGTCAAGTACCTGAAGAGCATCCCGGTGGATAAAACCCACAGTGGCTACTTTTCCATTGACAAGAAGACCAAGCGGCTGGCCGACCCCACGGTTGCCGCGCGCGGCGAGAACGCCGGGCTTTCCGATGACGTGGATGCCTACGATTTGATCCTCAAGGACAAGGAGCGTTTGCTGTCACTGAACGAACCGGTGCGTTTCATCTTTTCGCACTCGGCGCTGCGCGAGGGCTGGGACAACCCGAATGTATTTGTCATTTGCGCACTCAAGCATAGCGACAACACCATTTCGCGACGGCAGGAAGTTGGACGTGGCCTGCGTCTATCGGTCAACCAGCAGGGCGATCGGATGGATCACCCCGCCATCGTTCACGACGTGAACGTGCTGACTGTAGTCGCCAGTGAAAGTTATAAGGATTTCGTTGCGGCGCTGCAAAAGGACATCAGCGATTCGTTGTCTGCGCGGCCGCGGCTGGCGAATGAGGAATACTTTTCTGGCAAGGTACTGCATACGGCCAGCGGTGACGTCCCGATTACGCCGCAGATGGCAAAACAAATCTATCGCTATCTGGTTAAGAACGACTACACCGATGACGCGGATCGGATTACTGAGGCCTATCACGAGGCCAAGAAAGCCGGAACCCTGGCTGACTTGCCTGAAGAATTGAAGCCACATGCAGAGCAGGTGTTCCAGCTTATCGACGGCGTGTTCAGCGCCAGCCAGTTGCCGGACATCGATGATGACCGTAAGCCGAAAAAAAATCCACTCAACTCTAACTTCGAGAAACAGGAGTTCAAGGCATTGTGGCAGCGCATCAACCGCAAGGCAGCCTACAGTGTCGAGTTCGATTCGGATGAACTTACGGCTAAGGCAGTGGCTGCGCTCAATGACAAGAACGATGGTTTGCGGGTAACTCCGCTGCAATACACCATTCAGGTGGGTGAGCAGACCGACCAGGTGACTGAGGATGCGCTCAAGCGAGGAGATGGGTTCAAGGTTTCCGAAACGGAAACCGAGTATCACAAGCAGTCGATCCACTCAGCAGTCAAGTATGATCTGATCGGCAAGCTGGCTGAAGGCACGCAACTCACGCGACGGACGGTGGTGGAAATCTTGAAGGGGATCAACGTCGCTGTTTTCGCCCAGTTCAAGACCAATCCGGAAAGCTTCATTGCCGAAGCTACGCGCCTTATCAATGAACAGAAAGCCACGGTCATCATCGAACATCTGGCCTACGATCCCGTGGAGGACAAGTTCGCCCTCGATATTTTCACGTCTGGCCAGACGAAGCAGGACTTCAGCAAGGCCGGTGATAAGCTCCAGCGGCATATCTATGACTATGTACTGACGGACTCAAAGGTAGAGCGGGAATTCGTGAAAGAGCTGGATACGGCCAATGAGGTCGTGGTCTACGCCAAACTACCCCGTGGATTTTTGATTCCCACTCCGGTAGGGGACTACAACCCCGATTGGGCCATCGCCTTCAAGGAAGGAAGCGTCAAGCACATCTACTTTGTCGCCGAAACCAAAGGCACCATGTCATCCATGGAGCTGCGCGAGATCGAAAAAAACAAGATCAAGTGTGCACGCAAGTTTTTTGACGAGATGAATCGGCGCTATGCGCCGGAGAACGTCAAATACGATGTAGTGGACAGCTTCGGTAAATTGATGGAAGTGGTGAAGTAGCGGATGCCAGGCTGTTTATCTTCTGAGATAGGCAGCCATAACTTACAGCCGGTCAGCCGAAGCACGATGAGGACGCACCAGGCGGTCTCGTATTCAGCCCGCTGTCCCAGAAGGGTAGATGTGAGATAGCGGCGCAACTGCCCCAGATTCGTCAGCGGTCCGATACCCTCCGCAGAGTGAAGCATGCGTAGAACTTGTCAGCTATTGTGTTCCAGCGGCGTGAGGCGGACGTCGAGCATGAGCGAGGTTGGCGTGGTGAACAGGGCATCTTTCCCCAGCAGGTTGTGGTGGTGGGGGATGGTCTGCCGGGGTACAACTGAGGAGACTTCCAACGATCCCCGTAAAGCTGGTAACGCGACTTTCCTGCGAACCCTGGTGTTCACAGGTCTTTCCCGAGCGATCAACGTTTAAACGTGTGATCACATCTTGAAGATACTGAACAACACTGGTCTTTCTCCGCACAATACCGGTCGCCCAAAACAAAACCCCACGTCCGCAAGGACGTGGGGTTTTGTTCGAGCGGGGGAAGAGAGACGAGCGCTATTCCTTCACAGCCCCCGTCATCCCCGACACGTAATACTCCACAAAGAACGAGTACACCACCGCCACCGGCAACGAGCCTAGCAGTGCACCCGCCATCAGCGCCCCCCAGTGGTAGACGTCGCCGTCAACCAGTTCGGTGACGATGCCCACCGGCACCGTCTTCACTTCCGAGGAAGAGATGAAGGTCAGCGCGTAGATGAACTCGTTCCATGACAGCGTGAAGGCGAAGATGCCTGCCGAGATCAGGCCCGGCACCGCCAGCGGCAGGATGATCTTGACCAGGATTTCCCAACGCGTGGCGCCGTCGATCAGCGCGCACTCTTCCAGCTCATAGGGGATCGAGCGGAAGTAACCCATCAGGAGCCACGTGCAGAACGGGATCAGGAAGGTCGGGTAGGTCAGGATCAGTGCCCAGCGGGTGTCGAACAGGCCCAGCTTGAACACGATCGCCGCCAGCGGGATGAACAGGATCGACGGCGGAATCAGGTAGGCCAGGAAGATGCCCAGGCCGACTTGCTTGGAGCCCTGGAAGCGCAGGCGTTCGATCGCATAAGCGGCGAACACGCTGGCCGCCAGCGAGGCGAAGGTCGATACCACCGACACGATCACGGTGTTGAGCAGCCAGGCCGGGTACTGGGTATCGAACAGCAGCTTCTTGAAGTGGGCTAGCGTCGGCGCGATCACCCAGAACGGATTGCCGCTTTGCGACAGCAGTTCCGCATCCGGCTTGAAGGCGGTGATCACCATCCAGTAGAACGGAAACAGCAGCACGAACAGGAAGATGATCAGCGGCAGGTAGATGGTTACCCAGCGACGCGGCGTGGATTGAAGGAAATCCATGCCCTGGGTTTCCATTTGGTCGTCTTTTTTCTTGGCCATTATTTGTCACCTCCTTGTTGCCAGCCGCGACGTTGCAGGCCGAAGTACGAGAACATGATGGCTGCCAGCAGGAACGGGATCATGTAGGTTGCCAGCGCAGCGCCTTCGCCCAGCGCGCCGCCCGGGATCGCACGCTGGAACGAGAGCGTGGCCATCAGGTGGGTTGCATTGAGCGGACCGCCTCGGGTCAGCACGTAGATCAGCTGGAAGTCGGTGAAGGTGAACAGCACCGAGAATGTCATCACCACCGCGATGATCGGGGTCAGGAGCGGCAGGGTGATGTAGCGGAACTGCTGCCACGGCTTGGCGCCGTCGATGGCCGCCGCTTCATACAGCGAGGGCGAGATGGTCTGCAGGCCTGCCAGCAGCGAGATCGCCACGAACGGAATGCCGCGCCAGACGTTGGCAAACACGGTCGACCAGCGCGCGTTCCAAGGATCGCCGAGGAAGTCGATGTAGTGGTCGATCAGGCCCATCTTGGTCAGGGCCCAGCTGATGACGGAGAACTGGGCGTCATACAGCCACCAGAAGGCCAGTGCCGAGAGGGCGGTGGGCACGATCCAGGGCAGCAGGACGATGGCGCGGAAGAAGGTCTTCAGCGGCACGTTCTTGTTGAGCAGGATCGCCAGCCACAGGCCCAGCCCGAACTTCAGGATGCTGGCGCTGATGGTGTAGAACAGCGTGTTGAACAGCGATAGCTGGGCCAGCGAATCACCGAACAGGTAGGTGTAGTTGTCCAGTCCGATGAAGCTGCCTTCGCCGCCGATCTTGGTGTCGGTGAAGCCGAGCCAGACGCCCAGCCCCAGCGGGTAGGTCAGGAACACCACCAGCAGGATCACGGCCGGGGCCATGAACAGCATGCCCAGTACGTTACGGTTATTCAGGAAACGGGATAGCATAATAAGCCTCGGTTGAGTCGCCGCACCGGATCGCTCCGGGCGGAAAATGCCTGTTTTTATTTCAATGCCATGGCGGCACTGGCGCCGTGCCGGCGAGCCCTGACAACTCGCCAATCAGACCCGGCGCCGATGCCGCCGGATCGGTGCGCGCCGGCCAATACCGGCGGCCGCGGTCCGGCCGCAAAACATCAAGCCTTATAGAAGCGCTTGGCGCGATCGGCCGCGCGGTCGATGGCCTGCTGGACGGTCTTGGAACCGCTGGCAGCTTCTGCCACCATATCCACCACCACATAGTCAGCCATGCAAGCCGCCGACGCCTGGCCCAGCGGACCTTCGTGGCCGTGATCCAGCATCAGCGATGCGGAGTCGCGGTACACGGTGGCCTTCGGGTCTTCGGTCCAGATCGGGTTCTTCTCGTAGGCCTTGAGCGGCTGGCTGACGTAGCCGATGGATGCCTTCATCCATGGGTTGTACTGGTCCGGCTCGAACATGAACTGGACGAAAGCCTTGGCCGCGTTCGGATACTTGGTGTGCTTGAAGATCATCATCTGGGTGATCTGCATCAGCTCGGTCGGCTTGCCGGCAGGGCCGATGGGGAAGTGCGCGTGCTGGGTATCCTTGGCGATCTCCTGCATCTTCGCTTCGGTCGAATTCTTGGCCGCGTAGTACACCGAGATGCCATTGGCGGTCATGCTGATCTGGCCATCCAGGTAAGCCTTGTTGTTGGACGGATCCTGCCACGACAGCGTGCCCGGAACGAAGGTCGCGTACAGCTGCTTGGCGTATTCCAGTGCAGCACGGGTCTCGGGAGAATTGATGGCGACCGCGCCCTTCTTGTCGACCAGCTTGCCGCCGTGCGACCACAGCAGCCAATGCGCCCAGTTGTTGGCATCGCCCACCGCCTTGCCCAGCGCGAATCCGACCGGGGTGTTCTTGGCCTTCAAGGCCTGGCACAGCTTCAGGAACCCGGCGGTGTCCTTGGGGATGGCGTCAAAACCGGCGGCCTTGATCTGGCTTTCGCGATAGACCAGCGCGTTGCCGATCACGCCCAGGGGCATGGCGATCCACTTGCCATCCTTGGTGCCGTACTTGCGGCAGACGTCGTACCAGCCGCCGTAGCGCTTGCCCAGCGACTCGGCCAGGTCGGTCATGTCGACCAGCTTGGTCGGGTATTGCTGCGGGTCGTCGAACCAGCCCAGCACGATGTCCGGACCGCTGCCCACGTTGGCGGCAACGGCGGCCTTGGGACGCACGTCTTCCCAGCCTTCGCTGTCGGTACGCACGGCGATGCCGGTCAGTTCGGTGAATTTCTTGACGTTGGCGTTCCACAGGTCTTCGTCGCCTTGTACGAAGCGTTTCCAGCGCAGGACGCGCAGGGTAGCGCCTTGTTCGATCGGGTACTTGATGCTGTCGGCCGCAGCCGCTCCTGCAGGTGCGGCGAAGGCGTTCATGCCCACGCTCGATGCGGCCGCGGCAGCGGCGCTGCTTACCAGGAAATCGCGTCTTGTCAGCTTGCTCATGTCTCCTACTCCTTCGGTTGAAATGGGAATGGACCGCTATGGTGCGGATTGTTGTTCTGATGCTGCCTTGCCGATTACTGATTGCTAAAGATTGATGCTGGTGTGCTGCTTTGCTTGGTTGCTGCGGTAATGCTCATACAATGCCGGCCACGATCGGGTGGCCGGCGTGGGAACGGTGTCAGCGCCGCGCCAGCGTCTGGCCCGATTCGGCGTCGAACAGGTGCGTGCGGGTATGGTCGGGCACCAGATGGATGGTGTCGCCGGCGCCGAAGCTGTGGCGTTCGCGGAAGATCGAAGTCAGGCTGGCGTCGCAGAAGCGGCTGTAGACCTCGGTGTCGGCGCCGGTCGGTTCGACCACGATGACCTTGGTGGCAATGCCGTCGCCGGCCGCGCCAATGGAGAGGTGCTCGGGACGTACGCCGTAGACCACGCGCTGGCCGTCGTTGCCTTGCAGCTGGCGGCCATAGGGCGCCGGCAGGCGGGTGCCGTCGGCGAATTCAACCTCGGCGCGGTCGGCCGACAGGCGCAGCGTACCGGGGATGAAGTTCATCGCCGGCGAGCCGATGAAGCCGGCCACGAACTGGTTGGATGGGTGGTCGTACAGTTCCAGCGGGCGTCCGCGCTGTTCCACCAGGCCGTCGCGCATCACGACGATCTGGTCGGCCATGGTCATCGCCTCGATCTGGTCGTGGGTGACGTAGACCGAGGTGGTTTTCAGGCGCTGGTGCAGTTCCTTGATCTCGGTGCGCATCTGCACGCGCAGCTTGGCATCGAGGTTGGACAGCGGTTCGTCGAACAGGAACACCTGCGGGTCGCGCACGATGGCGCGGCCCATCGCCACGCGCTGGCGCTGGCCGCCGGAGAGCTGGCGCGGATAGCGTTCGAGCAACTGGTTCAGGCCGAGGATGTCGGCGGCTTTCTTGACGCGCTCCTCGATGAAGGACTTGTCCTTCTTGGCCAGCGTCAGCGAGAACGCCATGTTGTCCCTGACTGTCATGTGCGGATAGAGCGCGTAGTTCTGGAACACCATGGCGATGTCGCGATCCTTGGGCTGCACGTTGTTGACTACCGTGCCGCCGATCAGGATTTCGCCGCCGCTGATTTCTTCCAGCCCTGCGAGCATGCGCAGCAGGGTGGACTTGCCGCAGCCGGAAGGGCCGACCAGGACGGCGAACTGACCGTCCTCGATATCGATGTCGACGCCACGGATGATCTGGGTGCTGCCGAACTGTTTCTTGACAGCGCGAATCTGTACTGATGCCATGCAATTGCTCCTCGTGTATATCCTCGTTTTCGGCGCTGCAGGCGTCCTTGCGGGAATGCCTGCGGCGACTTTTTTCTATTCGTGGGGATGCCGGCCGATATGCCATCTTGCCTGTGGCGGCATGCGGGGATCTGAGTCGTCCCCTTTACACTTTCATCGACGGCGCTGGATTGCCCCCGATGCTGCATCTGCCGGGCGGCTTGCGGCCGCCGGCGTTTTTGGCGATTCCCGCGCGCCTTGGCGCACGGGAGTTATCTCTTGCTATTTTTTATTGTCTTTTTTGCCTTCGACGACCACGTAGGATGGCCGTCCGGTGCGGTCCCAGTCGATCAGGTTCTGGGCTGCCTTGCGGCGCAGTTCGTGCGCGGCGACGTCGGAGTAGAACGCCGCGTGCGGCGACAATAGCACACGCTTGTGCTGTACGATAGCCGATGCCGTCGCAGGCGGTTCCACCGGCAGCACGTCCAGCGCGGCGCCCTTGAGCTTGTTCGAATCGAGCGCTGCCAGCAGGTCGTCGATGTCGACCAGGCCGCCGCGCGCGGAGTTGACCAGGTAGCTGTTCGGCTTGAGCAGGTTCAGCACCGAGGCATCGACCATGCCGCGCGTTTCGTCGTTCAGCGGGGTGTGCAGCGAGACCACATCGGCTTGTTTGTACAGCTCCTCGCGGCCCACGCGTTCCACGTAGGCGGGGAAGTCGCCGTCGATGATATGCGGGTCGTAAGCAATCACGCGCTTGAACACGTTGCGGCTGATATGCGCCATGCGCTTGCCGATGCGGCCCAGGCCGACGATGCCCAGCGTCATTTCGGATGCGCGCGGGATGATGCCGGCGGTGGTGTAGTGCCATTCGCCGGCCTTCACGGCACGGTCGTAGACGGTGATGTTGCGGATCAGGTCCAGCGCCATGGCCAGCGCATGCGTGGCGACTTCGCCCACGCCGTAGTCGGGCGAGTTGCCGACCCACACGCCATGCCTGGCGGCGTCTTCGGTGTTGATGGTGTCAAAGCCTGCGCCGTAGCGGCTGGCGATGCGGATTTCAGGGCGTGCTGCGAATACCTTGGCGTTGACCGGCGCATATTGCACCAGGAGGCCCTGGCATCCTTCGGATGCGGCGATGACTTCCTCCTCGGTGCGGCATTGCGCCGTCACCACTTCGACGCCGGCAGCCTTGTACAGCGCCAGCTCCAGGTCGACGTCGGGGAAATCGTAATCGGTGATCAGTACTTTCATTGCTTCGTCTCCATGATGGTTGTCTCGGTCCACCTGATGCAATTACTGCGTGGAATGGTGCGGCCGCCATTTGTGCTGTACCGCGCCTCCCTGTTACTGATGCTGCTTCCTTGTTGCTGCGTCGGCCTGTGGCTCTGTACGCAGCGGTCCGGATGTATTTCTATTTTTGTTTCTGGTGTTCCCGAGCCAACCGTTTATCCAAAGGGGGTTGATGTTCCGGGCGGCAGGTGGCGATTCTGAAGTCGGCTGCCTTGCCGCCCGGGTGTTGCCGATTGCTTAGTGGTTATCCTTGGGCACGTAGGCGCCGCTCTTGCCGACCAGGAAATCGAGATCGGCGCCGAGGTTGGCCTGCTGTACGTGATCCACGTACAGCTTGACCCAGCCGCGCGAGGCCGGCGCTTCAGGTTTCTGCCAGGCGGCGCGGCGGCGTTCCAGCTCTTCGTCCGACACGTCCAGGTGCAGCTTGCGCGCATCCACATCCAGTTCGATGAAGTCGCCGTTCTGCACCAGCGCCAGCGGGCCGCCGGCAGCGGCTTCGGGTGTGACGTGCAGGACCACGGTGCCATAGGCGGTACCACTCATGCGGGCGTCGGAGACGCGCACCATGTCGGTGATGCCCTTGCGCAGCACCTTCGGCGGCAGCGGCATGTTGCCGGCTTCGGCCATGCCCGGATAACCCTTGGGGCCGCAGTTCTTCAGCACCAGCACGCAGGTTTCATCCACATCCAGGTTCTCGTCGTCGATGCGCTTGTGCAGGTCGTCGCTGTTCTCGAACACCACGGCGCGGCCGCGGTGCTTCAGCAGGGCGGGAGTGGCGGCCGACGGCTTGATCACGGCGCCGTCCGGGGCCAGGTTGCCCTTGAGGATGGCGATGCCGGCAGCTTCCTTGAACGGCTTGTCGAAGGAACGGATCACTTCCTCGTTCCAGTTCGGCGCGTCCTTGCAGTTGTCCCACAGGGTGTTGCCGTTGGCGGTCAGCGCGGACTTGTCGATCACGCTTTCCAGTTGGCGGATCACCGCCGGCAGGCCGCCGGCGTAGTAGAAGTCTTCCATCAGGAATTTGCCCGATGGCTGCAGGTCCAGCAGGCAGGGCAGCTTCTGGCCGATGTCGTCCCAGTCCTTCAGGTCCAGCTTGATGCCGATGCGGCCGGCGATCGCCAGCAGGTGGATCACCGCGTTGGTGGAGCCGCCGATGGCGGCATTGACGCGGATCGCGTTTTCAAAAGCCTGGCGGGTCAGGATCTTGGACAAGACCAGGTCTTCCTTGACCATGTCCACGATGCGGCGGCCGGCATTGCGTGCCAGCACATTGCGGCGCGCATCGACTGCCGGAATGGCGGCGTTGTGCGGCAGGCCCACGCCCAGCGCCTCGACCATGCTGGCCATGGTGGAAGCCGTACCCATGGTCATGCAGTGGCCGTGCGAGCGGTGCATGCAGCTCTCGGCTTCGAAGAATTCTTCCTGCGTCATCTTGCCGCCGCGCACATCCTCCGACATTTGCCACACGCCGGTGCCCGAACCGATTTCACGGCCGCGGTATTTGCCGGACAACATCGGGCCGCCGGACACGCCGATGGTCGGCACGTCCACCGAGGCTGCGCCCATCAGGAGGGCAGGGGTGGTCTTGTCGCAGCCCATCAGCAGTACCACGCCATCCAGCGGATTGGCGCGGATCGACTCTTCCACGTCCATGCTGGCCAGGTTGCGGTACAGCATGGCGGTCGGGCGCAGCAGGGTCTCGCCCAGCGACATCACCGGGAATTCCAGCGGGAAGCCGCCGGCTTCCCAGATGCCGATCTTGACCTGTTCGGCCAGGGCGCGGAAGTGCGAGTTGCAGGGGGTGAGTTCGGAATAGGTGTTGCAGATGCCGATGACCGGACGGCCGTCGAACTGGTCGTGCGGGATGCCGCGGTTCTTGACCCAGGAGCGGTAGATGAAGCCGTCGCGGTCCTGGCGACCGAACCAGGCTTGGCTGCGGCGGGTGAGTTTCTTTGTAGTGTCAGTCATTTGGGATTCCCTCGATGACGGGCGTGTCGGCCGGTAAAACCGGACACTGCCTGTGCAACATCAAAATGCCGTGCGCGCATTGGCGCGATACGGTGCTGTTTCGTGGTTCCGGCGCAAGCGTGCATGCGCCGTCCTGCGGGTGCCAGGATTAACTGTCGCCCTGGTCAAAGAAATAGCGGGAAAAGTCGATCAGCAGGAAGGCCAGCAGGGAACCGAAAGAGGAGGCACGGTGCAGCGCGAGCCGGGCGCATGTAGTAGATGGCAATGCGGCCACGGCGGCATGGGTCCAGCTGCCGTGTGACTTGCCGTTCGCGCTCATTGCTGCGTATGCCAAGAGATGTCTCCGTTGCCTGTTGCTGCCTGCGGTATTGGATACTGCGGCGGCTGGGTCATGGTGTTGCCCGTTCCTGCATCTGCTGCCTTGTGCCCGTCTCCCCGACGTTGCAAATGGCCGCAGCATGCGACGTGACTTGTTCGATTGGCAGCGAGTCTATTGCAGCATTCTTTGTTTGGTCAAGTGGTAATACCAAATTGAAACGGCAATTTTGAAAGAAGGAGGGAGTTCGTATCCGGCGCTGTGCCGGTGCAGCATCGCAGGCTCGGTGCCATGGCTGCAGAAGGCAGGCTGGATAAGGCTTTGCAAGGCAAGATACGGCCTCGGAATTTGTTGCGGCGCGAGATGGATGAATTGTTTTGATGCACAGGATTCATCCTTGACACTCGCTATCGGATATGAAATTCTAATCCAATTGGTCTGACCACATTACCTGTCCGTATCGAATCATCGTACAGCAAAGTGCGGCGACAAGAAATAACCAAACAGACAAGACAAAAAGCGGCGAGGCACCGGACTTGCGCATCAGAGACGGAATCCGGAATTAATTCCCACGCAGGCAAAGCATGCAGAAGCATGGGCCGCGACCTGAATATTGTTTCTTTATTTCACCCAATGAAAGGATGGTTGTTTTCAATGGCTTCACCCGAACGTTTTTCCGCTGCCGAACTGACGCGCTTCGCCAGTGACCTGCTGCAAAAGGCCGGACTGGAAACACCCAAGGCCGATAGCGTCGCCGCGACGCTGGTTGATGGCGACTTGCTGGGCCACGATACCCACGGCCTGGCGCTGCTGGCGCCGTATGTGAAGGAGCTGGAAAAAGGCGCGATGGCCAAGAGCGGCCAGCCGGAAGTGCTGTCCGAACGCGCCGCCGCGCTGGCCTGGGATGGCCGCCGCCTGCCGGGGCCGTGGCTGGTGCACCAGGGCATCGACGCGCTGATCCCCAAGGCGCGCGACTATGGCAGTGCTTCGCTGACCATCCACCACAGCCACCACATTGCCTGCCTGGCGGCCTACCTGCTGCGCGCCACGCAGGAGGGCTTCATGATGATTCTGGCCAGCTCTGATCCCGCAGTGCAAAGCGTGGCGCCGTTCGGTGGCACGCGCGCGGTGTTCACGCCGAACCCGATTGCCGCCGGTATCCCGACCTCGGGCACGCCGTTCCTGATCGATATCTCGGCTTCGGTCACCACCAATGGCATGAGCAACCGGCTCCACAAGGCCGGCAAGCAATTCGAAGAGGAATGGCTGATCGACGGCCAGGGCAATCCCAGCCGCGACCCGGCCGTGCTGGCGGCCGATCCGCCAGGCACCATCCTGCCGCTGGGCGGCTTGTCGGCCGGGCACAAGGGTTTCGGCCTGGCGGTGCTGATCGAGGCGCTGACCGGCGGGCTGTCGGGCTTCGGCCGCGCCGATCCGCCGGCGGGCTGGGGTGCGACCGTGTTCATGTCGCTGTACGACCCGTCGGCTTTCGGCGGCAAGGATGATTTCCTGCGGCAGATGGATTTTGTTGCCGAGTCCTGCCGTAGCAACCCGCCGCGTCCCGGCGTGGAGCAGGTGCGCATGCCGGGCGACCGCGGCATGCAGCGGCGCGCGCTACAACTGAAAGAGGGCGTGGCACTGCACCCGACCATTGCGCCGATGTTGCGCGATGCGGCTGTGCCTTATGGCCTGTCGTTCCCATCGGCATTGAGCTGATGGAAAAACGGCCCGGTGTGGTGGAGACCTGCCGGGCCTGAGATACAATCCGGCGTCATAAAAGGAAGTCGCATGGGAAGCCATCTAGCTGTTGCATGCGGTTTCCAGGCAGATAAAAACTTGATCGGATTCATCCATGCCCATAGAAGCGATTGAGCCGCAGCGGTTATACCGGCAGATCAGCGACCAGTTGCGCAAACTGATCGTCGACGGCGAATTTCCGGTCGGCTCCCGATTGCCGTCAGAGCGCGACCTGGCGGTGCAGCTCGGCGTGAGCCGGCCTTCGTTGCGCGAGGCGCTGATCGCGCTGGAAGTCGAAGGCTATATTGAAGTGCACATGGGGTCGGGTATCTATGTCTGTCCGCCGGCGCCGCGCGAAGGGCAGATCGATCTCTCCAGCGAAGAAGGACCGCTGGAACTGATCCGTGCGCGCGAGATGATTGAAGGCGAGGTGGCTTATGCCGCCGCCAGCAATGCCAACCAGGCGCAGATCGAAGCCATCGAGCAAGCCTTCCAGCTGATGATCGAGCACACCAATGCCGGGATCAATCCCTTGCAGGCCGATCGCCTGTTCCATATCCGGGTGGCCGAAGCCACTGGCAACAGCGTGCTGGTGGGGCTGGTGACGCAGTTGTTCGATGCGCGCCTGGGGCCGCTGTTCAAGCGCCTGCACAGCCATTTCGACAGCAAGGTGGTGTGGTACGAGGCGATCGAGGAGCATTCGCGGGTGATGAAGGCGCTGCATGCGCGCGACCCCGAACAGGCGCGCGAGGCAATGCGGCGGCACATGGATATTTCGTTCACCCGCTACAGCGCTAACTTGACGGCACAATATGGCGGCCAGGAAAAGCACGAGGCCGGCGATGCCAAGACCGCCGGCAAGGCGCCTGGACGCAAGCGCGCGCCGGGCAAGATCGTGGCCAAGACCAAGACGCCGGTATCCAAGGTGACTGCCAAATCCAAAGCCGGCACCGCAGCCGCCAAACCGCGCGTGCGTGCCGCGCGCAAACTACCGGCCTGATCTTCCCCATTCCGTTCGCCAGGAGCGCGACATGCAACCGGACCTTCCGACCTATCACGGCAGTTGCCATTGCGGCGCGGTGACATTTGAAGCGAAGGTGGCGATAGAGCGCGTGACCGTCTGCAATTGCAGCATCTGCAGCAAGAAGGGTTTTCTGCACCAGCGCGTGCAGCCGGAAAATTTCACGCTACTGTCAGGCGAGGCCAGCCTGGGAACCTACCAGTTCGGCAGCATGGCGGCCAGGCACCATTTCTGTACCCGCTGCGGCATCCATGTCTTTACGCGGCCGCGCGCGGCTCCCGAGCTTTACACCATCAATGTGCGCTGTCTGGACGATTTCGACCTGGCCGGCAGCGGGATCGCGTACACCGATTTCGATGGCCGCAACTGGGAAGCCAACGCGCAAAAGCTGGAATAGCGGGGCGAGGAGTTCAGTTGAAATAGCTGCGCGCCATCTCGAAGCGTTTGGAGAAGTAGGGGTTGTCCATGCGCGTGATGTGCACACGGCCGTTGGTCGATGGCGCATGCACGAAACGGCCGTCGCCGAGGTAGATGCCCACGTGCGAGAAGGGCTTGTTCATGGTGTTGAAGAACACCAGGTCGCCGGCGCGCAATTGGCTGGCATCGATCTGGCGGCCCTTGCGGGCGATATCGGCGGCGCTGCCGCTGATCCTGTAGTTGGCGGCCTGTCCGAAGATGTAGCTGACCATGCCGCTGCAATCCAGGCCGGCCGAGGGATTCTTGCCGCCGAAGCGGTAGCCGGTGTCGATCAGCGAGAGGGCATAGATGGCGACTTCATTGCCGGCGTCGGATGCCGGCAGCGCCGGCGTATTCGATTCCGGGGCGCCCGGCAGGCGTTCGACAGGGGGCGCTGTGCCGCATGCAGCCAGCACCAAGGCGACGCACAGCGCCGCAATGGCGCCGGCCGGGCGCATCGCAGCCGGGACGGCAGAAGCAGGCGGCATAACCGCCGGATCGGACATTCCCGGTAAGCGACGCGTCCGCATTGCTTATTGCCCGATCTTGACCAGCACGTCTTCCAGCATGGAGAACATCTGGTCGATTTCGTCCTTGCTGACGTTGAGCGACGGCATGAAACGCAGCAGGTTGGGGCGCGGCGAATTCAGCAGCAGGCCCACCGGTCCCATGTCGCGCGCAGTCTCGACGATCTGCGGGCCGATGTCGCGGCCCAGATCCAGCGCACGCAGCAAGCCTTCGCCGCGCTCACCTTCGAAACCGTACTTTTCGCACAGCGCCAGCGAGCGTTCGCGCAGGTATTGGCCGCGTTCGCGCACGGTTTCCAGGAAGCCGGGCTTCAACAGTTCCTTGATCACCGCCACGCCTACCGCCGTCATCAGCGGGTTGCCGTTGTAGGTGCCGCCCTGTTCGCCGGCTTCGAAGCAGGCGATTTCTTCGCGCGCCAGCAGTGCCGCCAGCGGCACGCCGCCGCCGATGCCCTTGCCCAGCGTCATGATGTCCGGCTCGATGCCCGAGAGCTGGTAGCCGAACAGTTCGCCGGTACGGCCCATGCCGCTTTGCACTTCATCGACGATCAGCAGCAGGTTGGCCTGCTTGGTCAGGCGGCGCAGGCCTTGCATGAATTCGCGGGTGGCGGGGATCACACCGCCTTCGCCTTGCACCGGCTCCAGCATCACGGCGACGGTGTGCTTGGTGATCAGTTTCTCGACGCTGGCCAGGTCGTTCAGCGTGGCCTTGGGGAAGCCCGGCACTTGCGGCGCGAACATGGTGTCCCAGCCGTCCTTGCCGCTGGCCGACATGGTGGCGATGGTGCGGCCGTGGAAGCTGTGCTTGAAGGTGATGATCTCGAAGCGGGAGTCGCCGTTGGTGGCCGGGTTCTTCTTGCCCCATTTGCGCGCCAGCTTGATGGCGCCTTCGTTGGCTTCAGCGCCGCTGTTGGCGAAGAACACGCGGTCGAACACCGAGTTCGCGGTCAGCAGGTTGGCCAGCTCGATCGACGGCGCGTTGTAGAACGCGGGCGAGGGATTGAGCAGCTTCTTGGATTGCGCCACCAGTGCGTCCTGGATGCATTGCGGCGAGTGGCCCAGCGCGTTGACCGCCCAGCCTTGCAGGTAATCCAGGTAGCGTTTGCCCTGATGGTCGGTCAGCCACATGCCGTCACCTTCGGTGAACACCAGTTCGGGGCGGTTGGTGACGTACATCAGCTTGTTGCTGTCGAAATCTTTGTATTCCATCGATGGGCTCCTGCAAGAATGGGTGGATGGGGATGGTGCGGGGCAGACCGGCCTAAGAACCTGCTCAACGTCTCATCGGGGTTGTTCAAATGCCCTTTCAGGCGGTCTGCTGCGTTGCAAAGCCTCGCCGGGCCATCGGCCCGACTACGTTTTGCGCCTTGCATCCCATCCTGAAATGACATTTGCCCAACTCCCGCCGAGACGTTGAACAGGTTCTGAAACGGTGGAAAGCGCACGGCAACCCGAAATGGCGGATAAAAAAAAGCCACAGGGTTTGCCTGTGGCTTCGCGATTCGTTTCATCTCACGCGCACAGCAGCAAACCTCCTTGAGGTTGGCTGCGACGTCGTAAAAATGTGGCGTTGGCGATCATGCGTTCAATATTAGGACGTTTTGCGCACAGCGTCAAAAAGAATTGACCGTCATTCTGCCTGAATCCGGCAAGCGTTGCATTTGCATCGCCTGCCGTCGCACCACACCTTTTCCGAAATCGGCACCGACTTGCGCCATGATCGCAAACGCGCATGACGGCTGCGTGACACGCGCGGGCCTCGCCGGGGCTTGTGCAGCCTCAGTTGGTGGCCGGTGCGCTGCTGGCCAGGTCGGCTTCCGAGGTGAAGGAATCGGCGTAGAACTCGTCTTCCGGCAGCTTGCACTGGGCCACGAAGTCACGCTGCGCCGATTCCACCACGATGGGGGCGCCGCAGGCATAGACCTGGTGGCCGGACAGGTCCGGGAAGTCGGCCATGACCGCCTGGTGGACAAAACCGGTGCGGCCGTTCCAGTTGTCTTCCGGCTGCGCATTGGACACCACCGGCACATAGGTGAAGGCGGGCAGCGTGCGCGCCCATGCTTCGCACAGTTCGTTCATGTACATGTCTTGCGGGCGGCGGCCGCCCCAGTACAGCGTGACCGGGCGCGTCGAGCCGGCGTTTTCGAGCTGCTCGACGATCGCCTTGATCGGCGCGAAGCCGGTACCCGAGGCCAGCAGCACAATCGGCTTTTCCGAATCCTCGCGCAGGAAGAAGGTGCCCAGCGGGCCTTCGATGCGCAGGATGTCGCGTTCCTTCATTGTGGAAAACACCTGGTCGGTGAACAGGCCGCCCGGCAGGTGGCGGATGTGCAGGCTCATGTGCTCGTCCTTGTGCGGCGCGTTGGCCATGCTGTAGCTGCGGCGCTTGCCGTCGCGCAGCAGGAACTCGACGTACTGGCCGGCCTTGTACTGCAGGCGGTCGTTGGCCGGCAACTGCAGCGAGAGCACGATGACGTCGTCGGCCTTCTTTTCCAGCGCGGCTACGCGCACCGGCAGTTTGCGGACCGGGAATTCGCCCACGCCGGCCACTTCGCGCGCTTCGATCGTCACGTCCGACTGCGGCTTGGCGCAGCAGAACAGCGAAAATCCCAGCTTTTCGTCGTTGGCCGACAGCGCGCGCTCCTGGTGCGGGCCGTGCTCGACTTCTCCCGAGACCAGCTTGCCCTTGCACGAACTGCAGGCGCCGTTTTTACAGCCATAGGGCAGGCCCACGCCTGCGCGGATGGCCGCATTGAGGATGGTTTCGCCTTCATCGCAGGTGAATTGGCGGCCGCTTGGCTGGACTGTGACTTGGAAACTCATACAATTCTGCTTCTGGACTAAGGAAAATAGGTTAAGGAAACTGTGAAAAAACTTGGCTTGCCACGTGTTTTGATACTGGGTTGCGGCGATGTTGGTCTGCGCTTGCTGCCGCTGTTGCTGCCGCGCTACCGCGTGCTGGCCGTTACCAGCAACCCGCAACGCTGTGCCGAACTGCGCGCGGCCGGCGCGGTCCCCATCGTGGCCGACCTTGACCGGCCGCATACGCTGGGCCGGCTGGCGCGACTGGCGCCGACCGTCTTACATCTGGCGCCACCGCAGTCGGCAGGCCAATATGACCGCCGCACCCGCAATTTGGCCGCCATTTTACCCGAGGGCACGCGCCTGGTTTATATCAGCACCACCGGGGTGTACGGCGATTGCGGCGGCGAGCGTTTTGATGAAACCCATCCGGTCAGGCCGCAGAATGCCCGTGCGGTGCGCCGCGTGGATGCGGAAAACGTGCTGCGCGCCTGGGCCAGGCGCTGCGGCGCACGCTTGTCCATCCTGCGCGTTCCCGGTATCTATGCAGCCGACCGGCTGCCCGTCGAGCGCCTGCAGAAAGGCACGCCCGCGCTGGTGGCCGCCGACGATGTCTACACCAACCACATCCATGCCGACGACCTGGCGCGTGCAGCCGTCGCGGCCCTGTGGCGCGGCTCGCCCAACCGCATCTACCATGCGGTGGACGACACCGAGTTGAAGATGGCCGATTATTTCGACGCCGTGGCCGATGCCATGGGACTTTCGCGTCCACCCCGCTTGCCGCGGGCTGAGCTGGAACGTGGCGTATCGCCGATGATGCTGTCGTTCATGTCGGAATCGCGCCGGCTGGATAACCGGCGGCTCAAGCAGGAGTTGGGTTTGCGGCTGGATTATCCCAGTGTGCAGGCTCTCCTGGCCAAGAGGGAGATCAAGTTGCCCTGAGGTTGCATTGGCAAATCTTTTTCTCTTTATGCAATTTTTGAGGCCTCCTTATTCGAATTTCGAATAAGCATAAGAATTTAAAGTAGTTGTCTTGTCTTGGCAGCAACAGTAAAGTCCAGCGCTAACGTGAAATAAATGGGGATTTCGCCCGCATGCCAGACAAGACGGCCACAGGCCGCAGGGCATCGGCGCCGCGCAAGACACCGCCGGATCGTTCGCCAGTCATCCTCCTTCCCAACCAATCCTATCCACTGCAGCGGCTGCCCATGCGCCGCGGGACGACATGAAGCTATCTTTCAAGAACGTCGCCAAGCATTTCGGCGGCTTGCATGTGATCGACGAATTCAGCCGCGACATCGAATCGGGCGAACTGGTTGCGCTGGTCGGCCCGTCCGGCTGCGGCAAGTCGACCCTGCTGCACATTGCCGCCGGCCTGGAAAAAGTCAGTTCGGGCTCGATCACCGGCGACGGCCAGGAAATCAAGTCGCCGCATCCGGAACGCACGCTGATGTTCCAGGAAAACGCCCTGTATCCCTGGCTCACGCTGGAGCAGAACGTGGCGCTGGCGCTGGAATTCCAGAAGGTCGACAAGAAAAAGGCGGCCGGACAGGCGCGCGTGTGGCTGGAGAACGTCAAGCTCAAGGGCTTCGAATCGTATTACCCGCACCAGGTCTCGGGCGGCATGCGCCAGCGTGCGGCCCTGGCGCGCGCCTTCATTTCGCAGCCGAAGGCGCTGCTGCTGGATGAACCCTTCGGTGCGCTCGATGCGCTCACCCGCATGACGCTGCAGGACGCGCTGCGCGACCTGATCCGCCAGCAGGGACCGACCGTGCTGCTGGTCACGCATGATGTGGATGAGGCGCTGTTCCTGGCCGACCGCATCTTCGTGTTCAGCCCACGCCCGGCCAAGGTGCTCAAGGAATTCAACCTGGTGCATCACGAAAAGACGCACGACCTGTCCGAATTCGCGGCCATCCGCCGCGAGATCCTTTGCCTGCTCGGCATCCATGCCGAACAGGATGATTTTTCAAAAACACTAGAAGGGGTTGGAGTATGAAACTCGCACGCATCCTGGTTCCCGCATTGGCCGCACTGGCTTTCGCCAACAACGCGCTGGCGCTGGAGAAATTCAAGATCGGCTACCTGCGCGTGATGGACGACGCGCAAGCGATGGCCGCCTATGAAGCCGGCCTGTACAAGAAGTACGGCCTGGATGTGGAACTGATCGAATTCAAGTCCGGTACCGACCTGGTCAAGGCCATCGTCGGCGGCCAGCTCGACAGCGGCGTGTTCGGCTTCTCCAACGCCGTGGCCTGGGCTTCCAAGGGCGCCGACCTGAAAGTGGTGGGCGGCGCGCAGCTGGGCTACCACGCGCTGGTGGCGCGTGAAGACTCCGGCATCAACAAGGTGGCCGACCTCAAGGGCAAGACCCTGGCCTCGCAAGCCGAAGGCAGCACCGCCGACACCGTGCTGAAGGGGGTGGTGCTCAAGGATGCCGGCGTCAAGCCGGACGACGTGAACGTGATGGGCGTGTCGCCGCAGGTGGCGGTGCAGTCGCTGGTGGGCAAGCGCGTCGACGCCGCCTTCCTGTTCGAGCCGCAGGCGCGCATCGCGCAACTGATCGCGCCGGTCAAGCAGATCTATGAAATCGGTGAAGTCTGGCCCTTCCCCTGCATGGTGGTGATCACCTCGGGCGATACGCTGAAGAAGCGCCGCGACGCCGTGTGGAAGTCGCTGGATGCCCAGCGCGACGCCATCGCGCTGCTGCAGAAGAAGCCTGCCGAAGCCTCCAAGCTGATTGCCGGCTACTTCATCGCCGAGCCTACCCTGAAGACGCTCAAGCATGGCGAAGTGCTGCGCGAAGACGTGATCCGCGACGCCATCAAGAGCCAGACCTTCACCCCCAAGATCTCCAAGAAGGACCAGGACCGCATGCAGGAAATTTCCAACATCCTGCAGGAGCAAGGTGCACTGAAGACGCGTGACGGCAAGCCGTTCGACGTCAACTCGATCACCGACCTGTCCTGGCAAAACGCCCGTAAGCTGTAATATCCTGCGCGGCGGTGGCAGCATCGCCGCGCAGAACTCCAATCCCGATTTTCCTTGGCCGGAGGTTTCCGGCCATCGTCATTTATAAGCGTTATGAGCTCTCAGCGTCGCGTTACCGGTCTCCGCAAGAAACTCGCCATGGTGCTGGCGATCGCTTCCATCCTGTTGATGTGGCAGATCGCCGCGTGGTCGCTGCCGTCGTTCCTGATGCCGGGCGTGCCGTCGGTGGTGGTGCGGCTGTGGGAGGAAGTGCAGTCCAATAATTTCCGGCTGGCGCTGTACGGCAGCCTGTACCGGCTGGGGCTGGGCTATGGCTCGGCGCTGCTGTTCGGCATCGGTTTCGGGCTGGTCGGCGCGGTGCTGTTCTTCTTCCGCGAGGTGCTCAAATCGGCCATCGTGATCCTGCAGTCGATTCCGTCGATCGCCTGGGTGCCGCTGTTCCTGATCCTGATGGGTTTCGGCAACCTGCCGATGATCGTGGTGGTGGCCATCGCCGCATTCTTCCCGGCCGCACTGTCGGTGATGAACGCGACTGAAAGCGTGCAGCAGGTGCATGTGTCGGCCGCGCGCGTGATGGGCGCGTCGCGCCTGGGCATGCTGCGCCGGGTCTACCTGCCGGCGGTGATGCCGGAGCTGATCACCGGCGCCCAGCTGGCCTTCGGCAATGCCTGGCGCGCGCTGATTTCGGCCGAGATGCTGGTCGGCTTCGGCAAGGGGCTGGGCCGTACACTGGCGTATTCCGGCGAGACCGCCGACATGGTGGGGGTGATGGCCAATATCCTGACCATCGCCATTCTCGCCGCACTGATCGACCAGGTGATCCTGGAAAAATTGAAGCACCGTCTGTTGCGTTACCAATACGTCTGAACCTGAGGCCATGAAGCTCGACCGCCTGTTCTTCCCGCTCTTGCTGCTGGTCTGTGGCAGCGTGCAGGCGGGCGTGCTCGATGCGGCCCGGCAGGCCGGTGTCCTGCGCGTGGGGCTGGATTACGTGCCGCCGGCCTACAAGGGCGGCATGAAATTCCGCACGCCCGAGAGCGTCGATACCGTGCTGGCCGACGATCTCGCCGCCCAGTTCAAGCTCAAATCCGATTACCTGAAAAACGCGCCCGGCGGCAACGCCATGCAGCCGCTCAAGAGCGGCCGCGCCGATGTGGTGCTGACGCTGGCGCCCGAGGGCGAGGCGGGCGATGCCGATACCGTCGTCATCTCCACCGGCTACCGCGCCGGCGGCATGGCCATCATGCGCACCGACACCACCATCAGGAAGTGGGACGACATGAAGGGCCGCACCGTGTGCGTTTCGGAAGGCTCGCCCTACGTCGGCACGCTGGCCTCGCGCTATGGCGCTATCGAGAAGGTGATGCGCGCGCCGGCCGATTCGCTGCTGGCGGTGCGCACCGGCCAATGCGACGCGGCCGTGCATGACGACAGCATGATGAAGGAATTGCTGAAGCTGCCCGAGTGGAAGAAATTCTCCGCCCAGTTGGCGCCCGTCGGCCGCCAGGCGCTGGTGTTGAAGGTGCGCGGCGCCGACGCTGCCGATCTCGCCGCGCTCAGGCAGGCGGCCGGCCGCTGGGATGCTGCCTTCTGGGCCGGCGTCAGGAAAAAGTGGTCCAACAGCGTAGCCTTCGAGGTTTATCTGGACCAGAACGTACCGGATTGCCACTGAGTTTCCAGTCCCGCCAAACTTGCCGGCGCGGCAATTCGGCTTTGCCTTTTGGCATCTTTTCTTCCGAATTGATTGCTTCCCGTATAACAGACTGTGCCGATGCCGCAGTTTTTTTTGCCGATGCATGCTTTCGCCGCGTGGCAGAGCCCGGCAATGGGCGTACCATAAAGCATTGGCACCGAACATCAGCGATAGCAACAGGAGGCTAACGTGTCTGTCGATCTCGCAATCGTACCCACTTCCAGCAGCACCACATCTACATCCGCCACCTCATCGGTCACCGATCCGGAGGCGGTTCGCCGGGCCGATGAAGCGCGTATGGCGCAAAAGGCCGAGCAGCTCCGCCAGGAACAGATCCAGGCCGACCAGAAGCGCGCAGAGGCTGAACTTGAACAGCGCAACCGCCGCGAACAGATTTCCCGTAATTCTAATGGCGAAGTCATCGGCACCACGGTGAACGCCGTAGCCTGAGCGTACTTTCTGCATGAACAAAGCCCGCACGGCGATGCCGTTGCGGGCTTTTTCTTTTCCGGTTTTGGCGCGTCTTAGTCTGAAGCGTTGAGCGAGCCCAGGAGCCAGGTTTCGGCCATGTCGATCTGGTTGATCAGCATCAGGAATGTTTCGTCGTTGATGCGTTGCTCGGCGCGCAGGTAGTGGATTTCCATGCGCTCGGCGCGAATCGCCTCCAGCCGCAGTTCGCGTTCGAACTGCTTGAAACGGTTGGCGGCGCGATGGGTTTCTTCCGAATCGCTCTCGGCATTCATGCGCATGCGGTAGGTCGCCAGCAGGCTGCCGCTGACTTCCGTCAGCAAGGCCAGGTCGGACTCGTCCAGGCCGTGGCCGATGCGCTCCTGGGCTTCCTCGATGCGGCGCACTGCCGCTTCCGACAGGCGCATGCGCGCATTCATTTCTTCCGTGCGGCGGCGCTTGGCCTCGGCATCCAGTTGCAGGTCCTTCAGCATCCACGGCAGCAGGAAGCTGCCGAACAGCAGCGAGCACACGATCACGCCGGTGGCCAGGAAGATCAGCAGGTCGCGCGCCGGGAAGGGGGTATGTTCCTTGAGCAGCAGCGGGATCGACATCACGCCGGCCAGCGTGATAGCGCCGCGCACGCCCGACAGCGCGGTGATGCCGATCAGGCGCAGGTCGAACTTGCGGTTGCGCCCGCTCTGGCCGCGCACTGCGTTGGCGAAGCGGCGCATGCGCAGGTTGATCCACACCCAGATGAAGCGCAGCACGATCAGCGCCACGGTGATGGCGAGGATGTAGGCGAACAGGTGCCACACCGGGACATCGCCGGCAGTCTTGGCATCGGCATGGGCGAGGCTGACGATGCCCGGCAATTGCAGGCCCAGCAACAGGAACGACATGCCGTTGAACACGAACTCCATCATCGTCATGATGCTGCGGCCCTGCATGCGGGTCGCGGCCGATTCGCCGCCGGCGGTTTCGATGTAGGGCATCAGCATGCCCGCCGAGACCGCCGCCAGGATGCCGGACAGGCCGAAGTGTTCGGCGAAGATATAGGCGGTGAAGGGGATCAGGATCAGCAGCACCACCTGGATGCCGGGTTCGTCGCCGGCCCATTCGATGATCTTGCGGCGTACCAGGCCGAAACCCCAGGCGACGATCAGGCCGACGGCAATGCCGCCCACCGAGATCAGGACGAAACTCAGGCTGGCATCCAGGAGCGAGAAGGTCCCGGTCACTACCGCTGCGATGGCGAACTTGAATGCCACCAGGCCGGACGCGTCGTTCATCAGCGCCTCGCCTTCCAGCACGTGCTGCATCGAGGCTGGCAAGCGGCCCTTGCCGATGATGGACGACACCGCCACCGCGTCGGTGGGCGAGAGCACCGCAGCCAGCGCGAAGGCCGAGGGCAGGGAGATCACCGGGATCATCCAGTGGATGAAGTAGCCCACGCCGACTACCGTGAACAAAACCAGGCCCAGGGCCAGCGCCAGGATAGGTTGCGCCAGGCGGAAGAATTCGCGCTTGGGCATGCGCCAGCCGTCGGTAAACAGCAGCGGCGGGATGAACAGCAGCAAGAACAGTTCCGGGTCGAAACTGATCTTCAAGCCGAACAGCGGCAACGCCAGCACGGCGCCCAGGCCGATCTGGAACAACGGCAGCGGCAGTTTGAAGGGGACCAGGCGCGCTGCCACGCCGGAGACGGCAACGGCGAGCAGCAGGATCAGAACGGTGAAGACAATTTCCATTATTGCGGGTGGTGTTGGTGTTATTGGCGTGCGTCCATCGGTGGCATGGGGGCCAACCGATTCTTTCGCTGCTAAGTCGCAAGTATAGAAGACGTGGGGCCCAAGCAGATATTGCAGTCGAGGAATAAAATTGCAGGATCAGTTTTTCCTTCCATCCACTGGCGGCGCCTCATGGACAAGCGTGCCGCATGCACAACAAGGAGAGCTTCATGCAGCACCGCAAGCTGGGCAAATCCGATATCGCCGTCGCGCCGCTGGCCTTCGGCGGCAACGTCTTCGGCTGGAGTATCGACGAGAAGACATCCTTTTCTATCCTCGACAAGTTCGTCGAATCGGGCCTGAACCTGATCGACACCGCCGACGTCTACTCGCGCTGGGTGCCGGGCAACAAGGGCGGCGAATCCGAGACCATCATCGGCAAGTGGCTGGCCCAGGGCAGCCGGCGCGACAAGGTGGTGATCGCCACCAAGGTCGGCAAGGACATGGGCGAGGGCCGTATCGGCTTGAAGAAGGACTACATCCTGCGTGCAGTGGAAGATTCGCTGCGCCGCCTGCAGACCGATTACATCGACCTTTACCAATCGCACGACGACGACAGGTCGACGCCTTTCGAAGAAACCCTGGATGCCTACGGCACGCTGGTCAAGCAGGGCAAGGTGCGCATCATCGGCGCATCGAACCATGACGCCAGGCGGCTGGCCGAGGCGCGCGAGGTGGGGGAGCGGCTGGGATTGCCGCTGTACCAGACGCTGCAGCCGGAATACAGCCTGATCGAACGCGCCGCATTCGAGACGGAGCTGGAACCGTATTGCCTCAAGCATGGCGTGGGCGTGATTGGTTTCTATTCGCTGGCCAGCGGCTTTTTGAGCGGCAAGTACCGTTCCGAAGCCGATCTCGGCAAGAGCGCCGCGCGCGGTGGCCGCGTGAAGGGATATCTCAATGAGCGCGGCCTGAAGATCCTCGGTGCGCTCGATACGGTGGCGCAGCGCCAGTCCAGCACGCCGGCATCGGTCGCGCTGGCGTGGCTGATCGCCCGCCCCAGCGTGACGGCGCCGATTGCCAGCGCAACCTCGCTGCAGCAGCTGGATGCGCTGGTGGAGGCGACGCAATTGACGTTGCCGGCCGAGGATATTGCATTGCTGGATCAGGCCAGCGCGTACTGATCCGTTGTCCTGACGAAAGTCAGGACCCCGCCGGAATGTGGGCGTAAGAGGCTTTCAGCCCCGGGGTGAAATATCAGCCAGTTCGCGCGCAATGAAATCGACAAAGCTGCGGATGCGGTTGGACATCTGGTGCCGCTGCGAATACACCGCGAAGATGTCGGCGTTGGGCGTTTGCCAGCCCGGCAGCACCTGCACCAGGCGGCCGTCTTCCAGATAGGGGCGGATGTCCCACTCGGCGCGCATCAGGATGCCGTGGCCATCGAGCGCCCATTTCACGGCGATCTCGCCGTCGTTGGTGGTGAGGTTGCCGCGTATCTTCACCGTCTCGGTCTTGCGCGCCGTACCTGAGCCGGAAGAAAGCCGCCACACGCCATAGGCTTCGTCGCCCTGGCGGATGCCCACGCAGTTGTGTTTGGTCAGGTCGTGCGGCGTAATCGGCATACCGCGTTTCTTGAGATAGTCCGGCGTAGCGCACAGCAGGCGCGCATTGGCCGCCAGCCGGCGCGCCACCACGCGCGTGTCGGGCGGCTCGCCGAAGCGGATGCAGACATCGAAACTGTCGTCGGTCAGCGGCGGCGGCATCACGGAAAGTTGCAACTGCACCGACACCTGCGGATGCTCGCCGACGAACTTCGAAATCACCGGCGCCACGTGGCTGCGCCCGAAGCCCAGCGTGGCGTTGACCCGCAACAGGCCCTCCGGGCGACGCTTGGAGCTGCCCAGCAGCTCGGACAATTCATCGATCTCATCCAGGATGCGGCGCGCATGCTCCAGATAGAGCTCGCCCTCGGGCGTGAGCATCATCCGGCGCGTGGTGCGGTTGACCAGCGGCACGCCGGCACGGCTTTCCATCTGCGCCAGGTGCTTGCTGACCGCCGCCGTGGTCAGCCCCATTTCCCGCGCCGCGGCCGACAGGCTGCCGGCCATGGCCAGCACGGAGAAGAAGCGCAGGTCGGCAGGGAGGACGGTATCCTGCATGAGCTTATCTTTAATTTAAAGTTAAGAATGCTTTAAGTATAGCGTCGGTTCTTAGTAATCAATGTCGATACAGTACCGGTCACCAACACATTTTTCGAAAGGCCGGAGACATGAAGACATATCGCATCGCAACCATCCCGGGCGATGGCATCGGCAAGGAAGTGATTCCCGCCGGCCGCAAGGTGCTGGAAGCGCTGGCCGCCACCAGCAGCAAGTTCGCCTTCGAATTCGAAGACTTGGACTGGGGTGGCGACTACTACCGCAAGACCGGCGCCATGATGCCGGCCGACGGCCTGGACGCGTTGCGCGGCAAGGATGCCATCCTGTTCGGTTCGGCCGGCGACCCGCACATCCCCGACCACATCACGCTGTGGGGCCTGCGCCTGAAAATCTGCCAGGGTTTCGACCAGTACGCCAACGTGCGCCCGACGCGCATCCTGCCCGGCATCGATGCGCCGCTCAAGCGCTGCAAGCAGGAAGATTTGAATTGGGTCATCGTGCGCGAAAACTCCGAAGGCGAATACGCCGGCGTCGGCGGCCGCGTGCACCAGGGGCATCCGATCGAAGCCGCAACCGACGTCTCGATGATGACCCGCGCCGGGGTCGAGCGCATCATGCGCTTCGCCTTCAAGCTGGCGCAGTCGCGTCCGCGCAAGCTCCTGACCGTGGTCACCAAGAGCAACGCCCAGCGCCATGCGATGGTGATGTGGGACGAGATCGCGCTGCAGATTGCCAAGGAGTTCCCGGACGTGAAGTGGGACAAGGAGCTGGTCGACGCCGCCACCGCGCGCATGGTCAACCGTCCCGCCACGCTGGACACCATCGTGGCTACCAACCTGCACGCCGACATCCTGTCCGACCTGGCCGCTGCACTGGCCGGCAGCCTGGGCATCGCGCCCACCGGCAATATCGATCCCGAGCGCCGCTATCCATCGATGTTCGAACCGATCCACGGCTCGGCCTTCGACATCATGGGCAAAGGGCTGGCCAATCCGGTCGGCACCTTCTGGTCGGTGGTGATGCTGCTGGAACACCTGGGCGAGCATGAGGCTGCAGCACAGGTCATGCAGGCGGTCGAGGTGGTCACCGCCGATCCGGCGCTGCACACCGGCGATCTCGGCGGCAAGGCTACGACGGTGCAGGTGACCGAGGCCGTGTGCGCCTTTGTCACCAAGGCCACGCAAGTGCAACGGGCGGCCTGAACCTGAACCGGCGGCCCGCGCGGCCGCCACTTCTTCCGTGTGTACTGAACGTCAGTGCCGCAAGGCACTGCGGGGGAAGCTGTTTGCGCATTCCAACAAAAATCCAAGACGGGGCCGCGAACCCCGCCACCCTCTCCAAGGAGGAGACAATGAAAAACGATATCGAAACACGCGTATCCCGCAAACTCATGTGGCGCATCATTCCCTTCGTGATGCTGCTGTATTTCATCAGCTTCCTCGACCGCGTCAACGTCGGCTTCGCCGCCATCACGATGAACAAGGCGCTGGGCCTGTCGCCGACTGCCTTCGGCCTGGGCGGCGGGCTGTTCTTCATCGGCTACTTCCTGTTCGAGGTGCCGTCCAACCTGATCTTGCACAAGGTCGGCGCGCGCATCTGGATCGCCCGCGTGATGGTGACCTGGGGCCTGATCTCGGCCATCTCGGCGTTCGCGGTCGGCCCCAACAGCTTCTATGTGCTGCGCTTTTTGCTGGGCGTGGCTGAAGCCGGTTTCTTCCCCGGCATCATCCTTTACCTCTCGCTATGGTTCCCGGCCAAGCAGCGCGCGGTAGCGGCCGCCTGGTTCATGGCCGCCGCGCCGATCTCGGTGGCGCTGGGTTCGCCCTTGTCGGGCGCCATCATGCAGATGCCCTCCGTGTTCGGCCTGGCCGACTGGCAGATGCTCTACATCATCGAGGCGGCGCCGGCGGTGATCCTCGGCTTCGTGGTGCTGAAATTCCTTACCGACAAGCCGGAGCAGGCCAAGTGGCTGGACGACGATGAGCGCGAATGGCTGGTGGCGCGCCTGAAGTCCGAGGCGGATGCGAAGAAGGGCGGCCACGGCCATACCGCCAGTGCCTGGCGTGCGTTGAAGGACATGCGCGTGCTGACCCTGGCATTGATCTACTTCGGCACTTCCGCCGGTCTCTACACACTGGGCCTGTGGGCGCCGCTGATGATCCGCGAATTCGGTTTCACGCCGTTCCAGACCGGCCTCCTGACCGGCGTGCCGAGCGTGGTGGCGGTGGTCGCGATGGTGCTGTGGGCGCGTCACTCCGACCGCCGTGGCGAGCGTACCTGGCACGTGGTGATTCCCTGTGTGCTGGCCTGCGTGGGCTTCCTGCTGGCCGGCAACGCCACCACTGCGTTGTTCGTGGTGCTGTCGCTGGTGGTGGTGAACGTGGGCATCAGCTCGGCCAAGGCGCCGCTGTGGGCCATGCCAAGCACCTTTCTCTCCGGCGCCGGTGCAGCGGCGGGCATTGCGATGATCAATTCGCTGGGCAACCTGGGCGGTTTCGTCGGCCCGTTTGCCATCGGCTGGCTGAAGAGCGTGACGGGCGGCTACACCGCCGGCCTGTACGTGGTGGCGGGCACATTGGCGATTTCGGCAATCGTGACGCTGATGCTGAGCCGCCAGACGTGCCTGCATGCCGGCGTAGCCAAGCCCAGTCATGGCGGTTGAGGAGGCGAGCATGCAAGAAGGAAAGTGGCATTGGATGTTCTGATACGGATGAGTTGTTTCGAAGCGGGCCTGCGGGCCCGTTTCGTTCAGGTTTGTTCTGCAGTGCAGCAGAAATTCTCATGGCTTGACACTTCACCGCCGGGTACCTATCCTCCACAGCCATTGGTCTTACCTTTCCCGGCATAGCCGGCGGCCAGCAAGGCATTGCCTCCATGGCAATGATTCATCCGACCCTTAGGCGCTCACTCCGACAGTATGTCTTTTGATCCCATCGTCCAGAAGTCCATTTCCGAGCAAGTCGCACAGCGCTTGCTGACCATGATCCGCAGCGGCCTGCTGAAACCCGACCAGCAGCTGCCGCCCGAGCGCGAACTGGCCGCCATGCTGGGCGTGGGACGCCCGGCCGTGCGCGAGGCGATCCGCGGCCTGGCGCTACTGGGCCTGTTGCGCATCCGCCAGGGGGAGGGCACCTTCGTCAGTTCGCTGGAAACGCGTGAGCTGCTGGAGCCGTTGGAGATGATCATCGACCTCAACGCCGGCACGCTTGAAGCGCTGTTCGACGCGCGCCTGATCATCGAAACCGGCGTGGCCGCACTGGCCGCCACCCACATCGGCGAGGCCGAACTGGCGCACCTGGTGCGCAACGTGGAAGACGAAGCGCGTCTGTTGTCCGACCCGGCCGCCTTCGCCGCCGCCGATGTCGAATTCCACGAAGCCATTATCGAAGCCTGCGACAACCCATTCCTGCAAAGCATCGCCGGCAGCCTCTACATGCTGGGCAAGAAGAGCCGCACCATCACCTCGCGCATCCCGGCCACGCTGGAGCGCAGCCTGCAGGACCACCGCGAGATCCTCGATGCGCTCAAGGCGCGCGATCCGCAGAAGGCCTCCGATGCCATGCGCAACCATCTGATTCACGTACGCGACGCTTACCGCGGCGCGGCGCGCAACAAGGACGAATCGGTACACGATTAAGACCACTCAAGCATGACGCGCCGCCGTTGCCGCTCCCATGCGGCTCTCCACAACGGCGGCGTTGGCAGCACCGTCGCGGCGCCATGCCTGCGATGCCCGATACAGAACAAGCGATACCGGCAGGGCGCAGGGCCGCCCAATCCCATAAGCCGGAGCATGAACGATCAATCACCGTTTAATTTTCACAGGAGAACAGCATGCTAGATCTGGCTGGAAAAGTCGTCTTCATAAGCGGCGCGAGCACCGGCATCGGCGCCGCCGCAGCCCGCGCTTTCGGCGCGCGCGGCGCACACGTCATCGTCCACTACAACAGCTCGGCAAAGGAAGCTGAACTGGTTGCCGCCGACGTGCGCGAAACCGGCAGCAAAGCCATCACCATCGGCGCTGATGTGCGCGACAGCAACGCCATCAACCAGGCAATCGCCAGCGCAGTCGAGCAGCTCGGCCGCATCGACGTGCTGATCAACAACGCCGGCAGCCTGGTCAAGCGCGAGCCGCTCGAAAAGGTCACCGACGAACTGTTCGACGACATCGTCCACATCAACGCCCGTTCGGTGGTCGCCTTCACGCGCGCCGTGATCCCGGTCATGCGCCGCCAGGGCGGCGGCAACATCATCAACGTCACCTCGGTCGCGGCCCGCCACGGCGGCGGCCCGGGCGCGCTGATCTACGCGGCTTCCAAGGGATTTGTCAGCACCATCACGCGCGGCATGGCCAAGGAACTGCTGGCCGACAAGATCCGTGTCAACGCGGTGGCGCCGGGCGTGATCATGACGCCGTTCCAGGAACGCTTCACCACGCCGGAGCAGCTGGAAGCGTTCCGCAAGACCATTCCCATGGGCCGCATCGGCGATCCGGACGAGTGCAGCGGGGCTTTCCTCTATCTGGCTTCGGAGCAGATGTCGGGGTATGTGACGGGGCAGATCATTGAGGTGAATGGGGGGCAGTACATGCCGTGACAGTGCACCGCGTTCGATAGCAAAGGGCTGCCTGCGGGCAGCCCTTTTTGCCTCCGGCCTGGCATATCCCTTGCTCAATGACGAATCGGGACGCATGAGTCGTCGCCCGCTATTTTCGTCAACCGATTCGAGGAGAGAGCACATGGACCGCAACCAAGTCACCCAGAAGATCATCACCGCCAAGGTCAGGAACAAGATGACCTGGGCCCAGATCGCCGAGCGCATCGGCCAGAGCAAGGAGTGGACGACCGCCGCCATGCTCGGCCAGATGACGCTGACCGCCAAGCAGGCCGCCGCCGCCCAGGAGCTGTTCGCGCTGACCGACGAGGAAACCCTGTGGCTGCAGATCGTGCCCTACAAGGGTTCGCTGCCCACGCCGGTGCCGACCGACCCGCTGATCTACCGCTGGTACGAGATCGTCAGCGTCTATGGCAGCACCATCAAGGAGCTGATCCATGAGGAATTCGGCGATGGCATCATGAGCGCCATCGACTTCAAGATGGACATCCAGCGCCAGGCCGATCCGAATGGCGATCGCGTCAATGTGATGCTTTCCGGCAAGTTTTTGCCGTACAAAACCTATTGAGCGCTGTGGCGGAATTGCGAGCGGGCATTTGTACGTCGCAATTCCGGCCGAAGAGGCCCTAGAATAGGGCGCATGCTCAAAGACAAAAAACTCTCCGCCTACAAGCCCTCGGCTACCCGCATCAAGGCGCGCTTCGTCGCCATCTCCTGGCGCGACCTGGCAGTCAGTTTCGGGCCCTTCATCCTGCTGATCCTGGTCGGCGCCTGGCTGGTGATCTGGCTGATCAGGCCGGCGCCGCCGTCCGACATCACCATCGCGGCCGGCCCCAAGGACAGTAATTTCTGGCGCGTGGCCGAACGCTACCGCACCATCCTGGCGCGCGACGGCATCAAGCTCAATATCGTCGAGACCGGCGGCTCGCTGGATAACCTCAAGCGGCTGGCCGATCCGGCGCAAGACGTGGATGTGGGCTTCGTTCAGGGCGGTTTGGCCAGCGCGGTGAGCGCCGATGCGCTGGCGCCGCTGGTGTCGTTGGGCAGCATCTCTTATGTGCCGGTATCCATTTATTACCGCAGTCCGCCGCTGCGCGAGGACGGCAAGCCCGCGCCGCCGTTGCGCCAGCTCTCGGAACTGGCGGGCAAGCGCATCGCCATCGGCGGCGAGGGTAGCGGCTCCAGCGTGCTGGCCTTGACGCTGCTCAAGGCAAATGGCGTGGAGCAGGGCGGCGGCACCGAGCTGTTGAGCATCGGCGGTGATGACGCGGCCCAGGCGCTGACGAGCGGCAAGATCGATGCCGCTTTCCTGATGGGGGATTCGGTATCGGTGGCGACCATGGGCAAGCTGCTGCGCACGCCTGGCATCCGGCTGCTGGATTTCTCGCAGGCCGATGCCTATGTGCGGCGCTTCCGCTACCTGAACATCCTGAAGATGCCGATGGGCGTGTTCGATCTGGCGCGCAACCTGCCTTCGCGCGATACCCAACTGGTGGCGCCGACGGCGGAACTGGTGGCGCGCGACGACTTGCATCCGGCCTTGTCCGACCTGCTGATCGAGGCGGCGCACGAAGTACATGGCAAGGCCAACGTGATGCAAAAGGCGGGGGAGTTTCCGGCGCCGCTGGAGCATGAATATCCGATCAGCGACGATGCCGCACGCTATTACAAGTCGGGCAAGACCTTCTTCTACCGTACGCTGCCGTTCTGGATGGCCAGCCTGGTCGACCGGGCGGTGGTGATCCTGCTGCCGATCATCCTGCTGCTGATTCCCGGCATCCGACTGGTGCCAATGCTGTACGGCTGGCGCATCCGTTCGCGCATCTATCACTGGTATGGCGAGCTGATCGCGCTGGAGCGGGGGATTTCGCGCGAGACGCAGGAGCAGCAGGCCGAGATGCTCAAGCGCCTGGATGAGATCGAAGCGGCGGTCAACCGCATGAAGATGCCGCTGGCCTTTGCCGACCAGTTCTATGTGCTGCGCGAGCATATCGGTTTCGTCCGTGCGCGGCTGGAGCATGGCGTGGCCTGAGCGCCACGCCGGAAGGGGAAAGCCGCCTATTGGCGGCTTTGTTGTATAGTGGGCCGTCGCGCCAAAACTACTGTATGAAAAATACTGTGTATTTGTACAGTATATGTGCTACAGTGAAGTCTCTTACAGACAAGAAGAGGAATCACTGCCATGACACACTTCGATCTTGCTTCAAACACACGCTTCGCCGTTGTTTCTTCCACGCCGTCGTCGTTCAGCCTGCGTATCGGCCGCCGCGAAATCTTCGCCTGCCGCGATACTTACGTACGGCGCTACCGCGTCAACCCCGTCATTGAATGCAGCGCCGGCATAGAGCCCGGCCACGTTGAAATCCTGTTGTTCCGCCGCTGGTTGCTGGTGCTGTCCAAGGCGCGCGGCTAATGCGTCGCGCGCTCGACTGGCTGGTGATGGACGATGGCGGCCATGCTGCCGCTACCGTCCCCACCGGCTCGATGGGAAGATGCAGTTCAGACATCCGCGTCCAGATTCTGCGTGCGATGGCTGGCCGGGAATGTGACCAAGTGCCTGACATCCAGCCGGATGCCGATCCATTCGCCGATGTCATGGTCATGGTGCGAGGGAACCAGCGACAGTAGCTGCTGGCCGTTCTCCAGTTCCAGCGTGTAGAGGAATTCCGCACCGCGAAATGATTTGCGCAATACCTGTGCCTTGAAGGGCGATGCATCGTCGTGCATCACATCGTCGGCGCGCAGCAGTATGTCGATTACTGCCGGGTGTGCGCCGGGTGGATTTTCCGGTACTTCATCCTGATGACGCTGATGAGATTGGCGGGGCTGGTTATCCAGGTACTCCGAGTAGCCGTGGTAATTCGGATTTTTTCCGCTCATCGTCATTGAACGCAGCCGTCCGGCTGCGGTTTCCACTTCGAATACGCCATCTTGCCGAGGCTGCTGCAAGCGGCCTTCCATCAACACGCCATGGCCGATGAAGTCGGCCACGAAGCGCGTCGCGGGGCGATGGTAGAGGGAATAGGGCGTGTCCCATTGCTCGAGGCGGGCCTGTTTCATGACGCCGACCACATCGCCTACGGCGAAGGCTTCCATCTGGTCATGCGTGACCATCAGGGCGGTGGTGTGCGTGCGCTTGAGAATGTCGCGCACGTCATGCGCCAGCCTTTCCCGCAATTCCACATCCAGGCTTGAGAAGGGTTCGTCCAGCAACAGCAGCCGCGGTTGCGGCGCCAGCGCACGGGCCAGGGCGATGCGCTGCTGCTGGCCGCCGGAGAGCTGGTGCGGGAATTTCTTGTGGGCGTCGGGCAGGCCGACTAGCGCCAGCATCTGGTCAACTACCGCGGCACGTTGCGCGCGCGCCATGCCGCGCAGGCCGAAGCCGACGTTGGCGGCGATGTCCAGGTGCGGGAACAGCGCGAAGTCCTGAAATACCATGCCGATGCGGCGTTCCTCGGCCGGTACGCGCATGCCGTGGCCGTCCAGTACGCGGCCGTCCAGCCGGATGCTGCCGGATTGCGCCTGTTCCAGGCCGGCGATGGCGCGCAGCAGGCTGGTTTTGCCGCTGCCGGAGGGGCCGAGCAGCACACCCAACTGGCCCGGCTGCAGTTGCAGCGAGACGGCGTCGACCGCCGGCGTCGGGGTGCGCGGATAGCGGATGCTGACCTGATCGACTTCGAGAAACATGTAGTACTCACTTAAATGGTTACAATTCGCATTTGCTGCAGTGTAGCGTATGCGCCGGGACAAACTGCTCCCGCGCCATGCCGATATGCATCCTTTGCCGTATTTCCATGTTGTTGTTGCCGTCCTTCTGATTCTTTTTAGCTCATGCACATCATCGGTTTGCTCGCAGTCCTGATCGCTTTGCCCATCCTCGGTATCCTCGGCGCCTGGTTCGGCCTGGATGCGGCCGGAATCGACAGCTTGCGCCAGCAGATGCAGACCGTGCTGCCGGGCTACCTTGTCACGTCGGGTTGGCTGGCGCTCATGGTGACGCTGGGCGTGGCGCTGGTGGGCGGGACGGTTGCCGTGGCGATCAGCCTGTTCGAATTTCGCGGCAAGCGTTTCTTCTCCTGGGCGCTGCTGCTGCCGATGGCCATGCCGGCTTATGTCTGCGCCTATGCCTATACCGATTTCCTGCAATACGCCGGCATCGTGCAAGGCACGCTGCGCGGCTGGTTTCCGGGGTTCCGGTTCGATGTGCGCGGCTTGCCCGGCGCCATTTTTCTGTTCGTTTTCACGCTCTATCCCTATGCCTACCTGTTGGCCCGCAATGCCTTATCCGAGCGCGGCACGCATTTGATGGAGGCCGCGCGCATGCTGGGCACGCCGCTGCGCGAACGCATCGTGCGCGTGGCGCTGCCGCTGGCGCGCCCGGCGCTGATGGCCGGCGCCGCACTGGCGCTGATGGAGACGCTGGCCGATTACGGCGTCTCCGCCTACTTCGGCCTGACGACCTTTACCACCGGCATCTACAAGGCCTGGATGGTGCTGGACGACCGCATCGCCGCTGCCCAGTACGCGTCGGCGCTGCTGCTGTTCGTGGCGGTATTGCTGTGGCTGGAACGGCGCGAGCAGCAGCGCATGCGTTTTTCGAGCGTACGCGGCCATCGCGGCGATGATGGCGGCGCCGAAGCGCGCTTGCCGGTGCTGGGTGGCGGCCGGGCAGTGCTGGCCTGGCTGGTGTGCGGTTTGCCGGTGTTGCTCGGGTTCGTGCTGCCGGTGCTGATCCTGCTGCAATTGTGGTGGGGCGAGCTGGGACGCACGGCGCAGACCGGTTTCGAGGGCGGTTCGGCATCGCTGTTCAGTTTTTCCCGCTATGCCGGCTGGGTGTGGAACAGTTTCCGCTTCGGCGGCATGGCGGCGCTGGTGGCGATCGTGCTGGCGCTGTCGTTGTGCTTCGCGCAGCGCGCCGGCGGCATGTCCCGCGTGTCGGGATGGCTGTTGCGCGGCGTGGCGCGGCTGGCGTCGATGGGCTATGCGATTCCAGGCTCGGTGATCGCGGTGGGCATCCTGCTGCCGGTTGCCTGGTTGCAGGCAGTGTGGCCGGCGGCCAGTTTGGGTATTTTGCTGACGGCCACCTCGCTGGGTGTGATCTACGCATATCTGGTACGCTTCACGGCGGTCGCGGTGCAGTCGGTGGAAGCAGGTTACACGCGCATCCCCGCCAGCGTGGATGAGGCGGCGCGCACCTTGGGCAGCAGCCGCGGCGCCATCGCCTGGCGCCTGCATGTGCCGCTGCTGTGGCGCTCGCTGGCGACGGCGGCGCTGATGGTGTTTGTCGATGTGGTCAAGGAGTTGCCGGCGACCTTGTTGCTGCGGCCTTTCGATACCGACACCCTGGCCGTCATTGCCCACAACCTGGCGCGCGATGAACGGCTGGGCGAGGCGGCGCTGCCGGCATTGTCCATTGTCGCGGTCGGATTGGTGCCGGTGCTGGTGGTGATGCGCGCGCTGGATACGCGCAAGAACTGATCCCTTGCAATCGGACGTGCCGCCCGCATCATTACAGGACAACAAGCAAGCCATGCTAATGGAGAAATTATGAGCCAATACGATTACGACCTGTTCACCATCGGCGGTGGCTCCGGCGGGGTGCGCGCCGCGCGTTTTGCCGGGCAAACCGGGGCCCGCGTGGGTATCGCCGAGAGCCGCGACCTGGGCGGAACCTGCGTCAATGTCGGCTGCATCCCCAAGAAGCTGATGTCTTACAGCGCGCATTACCACAGCGATTTCGGCGATGCGGCAGGCTATGGCTGGAGCCTGAATGCCCAGCCCAGCTTCGACTGGAACACGCTGATCGCCAACAAGGACCGCGAGATCGCGCACCTGAACGATATCTACAAGCGCCTGCTGGACGGCGCCAACGTGGCGCTGCACCGCGGCTTCGCCACCGTGGAGGATGCGCATACGGTCAACGTCGATGGCCGGCGTTTCACCGCCAAACATATCCTGGTGGCCACCGGCGGCTATCCCGAACGTCCGGATATTCCAGGCAAGGAATTCGGCATCACGTCCGACGACTTCTTCCATCTGAAGGCCTTGCCCAAGCGGGCAGTGGTCCTGGGCGGCGGCTACATTGCGGTGGAATTGGCGTCCATCCTCAACGGCCTGGGCAGCGAAGTTACGCTGGTCTACCGCCGCGACCGCCTGCTGCGCTCGATGGATGCCGATCTGGGCGTGTTCCTGGCCGACGAGATGGCCAAGAAGGGCATCAAGCTGGTATTCAATGCCAACATCGATGCGGTCGAGGCGGCGCAAGCCGGCGAGCATGTGGTCAAGACCGTGCGCCTGTCCAATGGCGATGTGCTGGAGGCCGAGTGCGTGCTGTTCGCTACCGGCCGCACACCCAATACATCGAAGCTGGGCCTGGAGAAGGTCGGCGTGGCGCTGGAAAAGAATGGCGCCATCAAGGCCAACGAGAATTTTGAAAGCAACGTACCCTCCATCCTCGCCGTGGGCGATGTGATCGACCGCGTGGCGCTGACGCCGGTGGCGTTGGCCGAGGCGATGGCGGTAGTGTCGCGCCTGTTCGGCAATGGCGAGCGGGTGATGTCCTACCAGAACATCCCGACTGCGGTGTTCAGTCATCCCAACATCGGTACCGTCGGCTTGAGCGAGGAACAGGCGCGCAAGGAAGTCGGCGAGGTGAAGATCTTCAAGACCGACTTCAAGCCGCTGAAAAATACCCTTTCACGCAACACCGAGCGCACCTTCATGAAACTGGTGGTGGATGCCAGGAGCGACCGCGTACTTGGCGTGCACATGGTTGGCGGCGAGGCCGGCGAGATCGTCCAGGGGTTTGCCGTGGCCTTGCAATGCGGCGCCACCAAGGCGCAGTTCGACATGACGATCGGGATTCACCCGACGTCTGCCGAGGAGTTCGTGACGATGCGTACGCCGGTTGCATGAGCGATTGCGTTGCGTCATGAACAACGGGGATGACGATGTCATCCCCGTTTTCTTTTGCTGGCCTCAGATAGACCCGCAGGCCGTCAGCGCCACAGTGCGTAGCCGATGCGGAACTGCGGATGTTCCTTCTGGTTGTAGGTCAGCAGGCTTTCCCCGTAGCCGTAGAAATAGCTCGCCACCAGGAAACCGGCGGTGCCGGGGATCAGGCGGGACAAGGGATACGAGATCTGGGTATCGGCGCTGCCATAGTTGCTGCGCTGTCCCTTGCGCAGGGTCGTGGCGAATTTCCAGCCGTCCGGCTTGCCGTAGGCCAGCTTCAGGTCGACATGGCCGCGGTAGTCGCTGATGTCGGGATTGTCGTTGGTCGGACCGAGGCTGGCGTAAACCTTGGGGGAAACCGTCAGGTGGTAGTCGTTGAGGTTCCCGAAGCTGAAGGTGGGCTGGATGAAGTAAGTGTTCACGCTGCGCGACTCGACCCCGTCCCGGCCGTTGGATTCGTGTTCCAGGCCTGTGGCCAGGGCGATGCGGCTGACGAAGCCATTGCGAATGCCGGTGTCGGGCAGGTAGTAGAACAGGCTGGGGCGATAGTTGGTGTCCCGGAATGGCGCGGACGGCGCGGAGAGATCCCACAGCGAGAATTGCGTGTAGCCGAAATAGAGATTGTCGAGCAGGCCGCGCGAGCGCGGATCGTCCGGCATGAACAGTCGGAATTTGAAGCTCAGCTGGAACTTGGCATTGGTGTTGTTGCCGCTGTCGCCAACCAGGAAATACACCGGTTCGTTGAACGACAGGCGGCTATTGTCCAGGAGATCCTGAGCCACCGGCGCACTGGCAGGTGTATCCGCACCCGGCGCGGCAACTGAGGCCGAAGGCGGTAGTGACGCGGCATCGGCCAGCGGGGGCTGCCCGGGGGCGGGGCGGATCACCATGACCAGCGCCGGCGAAGCATCGATATCGATGGGCTCGATGCGCACCATGCCCCGCAAACGTTCCGGCAACATGCCGCGATAACGGATCTTGCGGAATTCCCCTTTTTTCAGCGTCAGGCTGGTCTGGCCGCCATTGCCTGCCTCGCGCGCCAGCGGGACCCGCATCGGTGCAATCATGTCTGCCGAGGCCGACACCGTGATGGTTTCCGGCAACTGATAGGTGTGTTCATCTTCATCGTCTTCGCTGACCAGCAGCGTCAACTCCAGCGGTTTGCTGGCGTCCACCTGTTTGGGCGGCTGGACGAGAGCAATGCCGGCGTGTGCAGTGCCGGGAAGAAAAGCCAGCAACGGGCAGGCGCACAATACCCAGGCGAAGGAAAGCTCAAGCGTGAATCGGGTCGGTTGTCTGAACAAAAGGAGACGAAGCATGTTGTCCTTGGTAAAGTTTATCTCGATGCCGGCCGTTAAAAGGGAGGCCTTGCCGATACTGAAGAATCGATGAGATTCCTGATCCTTGTAAAGATCCTGTTGATCGTCAACTGATCGACCATACGCAATAAAGTTGTGGTATTTGCCGCAAGAAGCGCTGTGACGGCAATGTCTGGACTGCAGGAAATTGTTAAAATAGCAATTCGACAAAGGGTATTTCCTGATTGTGGCAGAATGACGCGCCTTATAAGCTCCCCGTCGTACTTGTCCGGATTTGTTTTGATGCAGGCGGTTTTTCCCCGTCGGGATGGGAAAACTGAACGCCCGCTGCTGCGGAAGGGCCGCCAGCGGTGACGTCGTTATCCCGAAAACCAGACGTTCTGATACGCATCGCCCCACTGCCATGTTAAGCGCATCCTACGACAGCCTCCTGGTTGCCGTTTCGCTGTTCGTTGCCATCCTCGCCTCCTATACGGCACTGGATATGGCCGAGCGCATCAATACCACCAGCAACCTGCATTCCATGGCGGCGCGCCTGTGGCTGGCCGGCGGCGCGGTGGCGATGGGGATCGGCATCTGGTCGATGCACTTCATCGGCATGCTGGCTTTCCGCTTGCCCATCCTGCTGGGCTACGACCCCTGGATCACCATGCTGTCGCTGGTGATCGCCATTGCCGTGTCCGGCTATGCGCTGTGGATTGCCACACGTCCGGAACTGCCGCTGCGCCGGTTGCTGAGCAGCGCGCTGCTGATGGGAACCGGCATCGCCAGCATGCATTACACCGGCATGGCGGCCATGCGCATGAGTCCCGGCATCGAATACGACCCGCTCTTGTTCGTCGCGTCCCTGGTCATCGCAATCGTGGCGTCGGCCGCGGCGTTGTGGATTGCCTTTCGCCTGCGCCGCAATACCCCGCATGTGAAAGCCGCCCGCGCCGCCGCGTCGATCGTGATGGGCATTGCCATCGTCGGCATGCATTACACCGGCATGGATGCCGCCAATTTCCCGGCCAACTCGATCTGCATGGCCGCCCGCGAAGGCGTCAGCCCCGGCTGGCTGGCGATCCTGATTATCGTGGTGACGCTGGCCGTCCTGACCATCGCACTGCTGACGTCGGTGCTGGATGCCCGCCTTGAGTCGCGCACCGCCAAGCTGGCCAGCTCACTGGCCGAAGCCAACGAGGAGCTGACCCAGATGGTGCTGCACGACCACCTGACCAAGTTGCCTAACCGTACGCTGCTGGAAGACCGCCTGACCCAGGCCATCAACAAGGCTTCGCGCAGCAAAGGCCGTTTTGCGCTGATGTTCATGGACCTGGATGGCTTCAAGGCCATCAACGACTCGCTCGGCCACCATATCGGTGATCGCTTGCTGGTGGAGGTGGCGCAGCGCCTGAGCAATGCCATGCGCGCGCACGACACGGTGGCGCGTCTGGGTGGCGATGAATTCGTGATCCTGGTGGAGCTGGACAAGCCGGACGACGCCATGCCGGTCGCCGAGAAACTGGTCGAGGCAGTCAACCAGCCCTTTATGGTGGAAAAGCATGAGCTGCGCGTCTCGGCCAGTATCGGCATCGCCATCTATCCGGATGACGGCAACACGCGCCATGACCTGGTGATCAATGCCGATGCCGCCATGTACCACACCAAGCGCAGCGGCCGTAACGGCTACAACTTCTTCGAACCATCGATGAACGCCAATGCGCACAACCAGTTGCAATGGCTGCAGGACTTGCGCGTAGCGCTGGAACGCGGCCAGTTCCGCCTGGTGTACCAGCCCAAGTTCATGTCGCCCGACGGTCCCGTGATCGGCGCCGAGGCGCTGCTGCGCTGGCAGCATCCGGTGCATGGCATGGTTGGCCCCGATGACTTCATCGCGCTGGCCGAACGCTCCGGCCTGATCATCCCGATCGGTGCCTGGGTGCTCGATGAAGCCTGCCGCCAGATGCGCGAATGGCTCACGCTCGGCTACCAGGACTGGAAGATCGCGGTCAACCTGTCGGCGTTGCAGTTCAACGATCCCCAGTTACTCGATGTGGTGCAGGCGGTGCTGGAGAAGCACCAGTTACCGCCGCATTGCCTCACGCTCGAAGTGACCGAATCGACTGCCATGTACGACACCGCGTCCAGCATGCAGACGCTGCAGAAGATCGCCGACCTGGGCGTGGATATCTCCATCGACGATTTCGGCACCGGTTATTCCAGCCTGCTGTACCTCAAGCGTTTGCCGGCCAACGAACTCAAGATCGATCGCGGCTTTGTCCGCGACCTTTCGGCGGGCACCGAGGATGCCGCCATCGTCTCGGCCATCGTGGCGCTGGGGCGCACGCTCAACCTGCGCATCGTGGCCGAAGGGGTGGAAACCGAAGTACAGCAGGCGTTCCTCACATCGGTCGGCTGCGATGCGCTGCAGGGCTACCTCATGGGGCGCCCGGTGCCGCCGGAACAATTCCTGCAGGCAATTCAGCCGCAACAGCCAACCATGCGCCAGGCCTGACGGCGACCCGGTTTCCATCGTTTTCCCAGCGCTTGGGAGCATCCAGGCGCATTTCCCTATATCCGCACGGAAACCCGTAGCCCGCGCGGCTGTGCCACGTTTCCTATCCAATAAATTGGCAGGTGCCCGTCCGGTTATTCCAACGATCGCGCCGATGGGCTTGATGCAAGATGCAATGGCGAGCCGGGTGCTTTTCGGGGCTTGGCTTGTTGGCCGCCGGCGCGGATGGACATGAGGATCAAAAACGATACATGCCGGCAGCAGCCGGCGGAGGATGGAGCAGACCATGAGCATTATCGGCAATATGAACATCGGCAAACGCCTGGCACTGGGCTTTGCGATCATTCTTGGCTTGTCGGTGGCGATTACCGGTATCGGCATCTGGCGCTTGCAGACGCTGGCCGAGGCCACCCAGCAGATGATGGACAAGCCTATCGCCAAGGAGCGCTATATCTCCGACTGGTATCGCAACACCTATAGCGGCATCCGGCGCGCTACCGCGGTGGCCAAGAGCAGCGACCCTTCGCTGTCGGCTTTCTTCAAGCCGGAGACCGACGAAGCCACGCGTGTCTCCAGCGAACTGCAGAAGAAGGTCCAGGAACTGGTCGTGACCGAAGAGGAAAAGCAACTGCTCGGGAAAATCGTCGGCACCCTGCGCAAGCAATACCTCGCTACCCGCGATGTGATCTACAAGGAAAAGGCCAAGGACAATCCGGACCAGGAGCTGATCAAGAACGCATTGGAAAAGGATTACCTGCCGGCGGCCAAGGCCTATCAGGAAGGGGTGGAGGCCTTGATGAACCTGCAGCGCAAAGAGCTTGATGCGCTGGCGACGAGCAACGAGCGCATCGCCAAACAGAGCGCGATATTGCTGGGTGTGCTGGAAGCGCTGGTGCTGGTGTTCGGCGTGGCTTGCGCCTGGTTCCTGACAGTGGGCATCACGCGGCCGCTCAATACCGCGGTGAAGGTTTCGCGCCAGGTGGCCCAGGGCGATCTTTCGGCTGAGATCACGGTCAAGACCAAGGATGAAGCCGGCCAGCTGCTGCAGGCCCTGCAGGACATGAATTCCAACCTGCGCAATATCGTGAGCAACGTGCGCGTCGGTACCGAGACCATCAACACGGCATCTGCCGAAATCGCCAACGGCAACCTCGACCTCTCCGCGCGCACCGAGCAGCAGGCCGGTTCGCTGGAGGAGACTGCATCGGCGATGGAACAGCTCACCTCTACCGTCAAGCAGAACGCCGACAACGCGCGCCAGGCCAACCAGATGGCAGCATCGGCTTCGCAGGTGGCCGAGCAGGGCGGGACGGTGGTCAATCAGGTGGTGCAGACCATGGCATCGATCAACGATTCATCGCGCAAGATCGTCGACATCATCAGCGTGATCGACGGCATCGCCTTTCAGACCAACATCCTGGCGTTGAATGCCGCGGTGGAAGCCGCGCGCGCAGGCGAGCAGGGGCGCGGTTTTGCCGTGGTGGCGTCCGAGGTGCGTTCATTGGCGCAGCGTTCGGCAGCGGCGGCCAAGGAAATCAAGTCGCTGATCGACGATTCGGTGGAGAAGGTGGGTACGGGCAGCCAATTGGTGTCCCAGGCCGGACGCACCATGGATGAAGTCGTGGCCAGCGTGCGCCGCGTGACCGATGTGATGGCCGAGATCACCGCCGCCAGCCAGGAGCAGAGCAACGGCATCGAAGAGGTCAATCGCGCCATTACGCAGATGGATGAGAATACCCAGCAAAATGCCGCCTTGGTGGAGCAAGCGGCGGCCGCTGCGCAGTCGATGCAGGAGCAGGCGTCCAAGCTGTCGCAACTGGTCAGCGTATTCAACCTGCACGGCGAAACGGTATCGAATGGCTCAACTGCGCCTTATGTCATCGACGTCACGCCGGCGCAGGCGCGGTTGCCGTAATACGGCGGCAGGCGACTCACGAACCTGGACGCAAGCATTCCTGAGGGGGAAGTTTGGGGCGGATGACCGGATATGGCTTCCGCCCCTTTATTTTTTGCGGAATGCATGCCAGCGGGGGGAGGGGGCTTCAGTTGCCACCGCATTCAAGCCGGTATTGCTCATCGGCGCGCCTGGCTTTGCGCTGGGCGTTTTCCAGCTTTTTATCGTTGGGTCGCAGGGGCAAGGTGCTTGCTTGCTGCACATCTTGCTCGGCCCAGCGGCGGCGCAATGCCAGTTTGGCGCATGCCTTTTTCTGTGCGGCCTCGGCGCGCAACTGCTGCCGTTCATGGTTGCGGGTTTGCATTGCGCTCTTCGCGGCTTCGGTTTTTTCTTTGGCGGAATCCGGCGGCACCGGTCTGGCCGGTTTGACGGCAGGGACAACGGGCAGCGGCGGTGGCGCGAGCTCTTGCGCGCCGGTGCAGGCATGGTCGCTGTAGGTGGCGTTGCCGGCCGCATCGATACATTTGTAGATCGCAGCCGATGCCATCGGCGAGAGACTGAGCAGGGACAAGGCCGACACTGATGCGCTGAGCGCGTGCGAAAGGCGGGAGAAAAACAGGGGGAGATGCATCAAGGCGTCCTCGCGGCAAGGAAAGAACTGTGCGCCGCCGATGGCGCGCACCTGTTCTCCCTGCCGCTCCCGATTGTGTGTGCGACGGACTGGCGCCGTCGTCGCGGCAGGTCAGATGACCTTGCCCGGATTCATCAGGTTATGCGGATCCAGCGCGGTTTTGATGGTGCGCATCAGTTTAAGTTCGACCGGCGACTTGTAGCGCGTGATCTCATCGCGCTTGAGTGCGCCGAGCCCATGTTCGGCGGAGATGGAGCCGCCGAAACGGTCGACGCTGTCATGCACCACCAGGTTGATGGCATGCTGCTGGCCGATGAAGTCGGTATCGGCCATGCCAAGCGGCGGCGAGACGTTGTAGTGCAGGTTGCCGTCGCCGAGATGGCCGAAGGTCACCATGCGGCAAGCGGGCGATGCCTGCTGCACCAGCGTGTCGGTGGCCTCGATGAATTCGGCAATGCGCGAGATCGGCACCGAGATGTCGTGCTTGATGTTCTTGCCTTCGTGGGCCTGGGCCATCGAAATATTTTCGCGCAATTGCCACAGCGCTTTCGATTGCGCGATCGATGAGGCGATGACGGCGTCGTCGATCAATTGCTGTTCCAGCGCGTTGCCGATCACTTCTTCGAACATGGCGCGTGCGTGTTCTTCCGATTCGTTGTCCGACAATTCCAGCAGTACGTATTGGGCGTGGCGCTGTGCGAAGGGCAGGCGCTGGTCGGGGAAGTGCTTGCATACCAGTTGCAGGCAAAAGTCCGACATCAGCTCGAAGCCGGTCAGCGCCGGGCCGCAGCGTGATTGCGCCAGGTTCAGCAATTGCAGCGCCTGCGCCGGCGTCTTCAGCGCGGCCAGCGCGGTGACTTGCGCGCGTGGTTGCGGGAACAGCTTCAGAACCGCCGCCGTGATCACACCCAGCGTGCCCTCGGCGCCGATGAACAGGTCGCGCAGGTCGTAGCCGGTATTGTCCTTGCGCAGGCCGCGCAGGCTGCTCATCACTTCGCCTTGCGCCGTGACCACTTCCAGCCCAAGGCATAGCTCGCGGGTATTGCCATAGCGCAGAACACCGGTGCCGCCGGCATTGGTGGAGAGGTTGCCGCCGATGGTGCAGCTGCCTTCGGCGGCCAGCGACAGCGGGAACAGCCGGCCGGCGGCAGCCGCTTCCTGCTGGATGTGCTGCAGGATGCAGCCGGCTTCGACCGTCATGGTGTTGTTGACCGGATCGACGGCGCGCACGCGGTTCAGGCGTTTAAGCGACAGCACGGCGGCATTGCCTTGCTGGTCGGGCACGCTGCCCAGTACCAGGCCGGTGTTGCCGCCTTGCGGCACCAGCGGCACGCGATGCCGGTCGCACAGCTTGACGATGGCCGCCACCTCGGTGGTGTCTGCCGGGCGCAGCACCGCCACCGCACGGCCGGTGAAGCGGCCGCGCTGGTCGGTCAGGTAGCCGGCGGTGTCGTGGGTTTCGGTGAGGACATGCGCCGCGCCGATGGCAGCGCGGCAGGCTTGCAGGAATTGGTTCATCGCACGATGCGGGCGCATGCCCGCCTGTATGGGGGAGCCCGCGCCGGACATGGCGCGGGGCAGCAAAGGCTTATTGCGAGGCCTTCTGGATCGCCTGGCGGGCGATTTCCCGGGCGGCCTTTTTGAATGGATGCAGGTAGAGCAGGGCGCACAGGAAGTAGACGCAGGACAGCGCGACTTCGGCCCAGCCCAGCAGCATGGACGTGTGCGAAGCGTCACTGGTGGCGCGCACCAGGCCTTCGGCCAGGTAGACCAGGATCAGCATCGACGACCATTGCATGGTGTAGACGTCGCGTTTCAATACGCCGCGCAGCGGCAGCAGCAGGGGAATTACCTTGAGCACCATCCAGGAGCCGCCCGGGCGCAGCGGCGCCAGCGCCAGCTCCCACGCTACGCACAACAGGATCAGGGAAATCAGGCTGACGATGGCTCCAGCATGGAAATAGCGTGCAATGTGTGCCTGAGAGCTGCTCATGATGGTCTCCGTAATTGTTTGGCAGTTTCTGCCAGCCGTTTGCCTAGTGCGATTGCCAGGGTACGCGAGTCGTCCGACAGCGGCTGGTTGCCGTTGACTCCCGCCCAGTGGCTGGCGCCGTAAGGGGTGCCGCCGCTGTTGGTATTCATCAGTTCAGGATGAGTATAGGGCAGGCCGACCAGCAGCATGCCATGATGCAGCAAGGGAATCATCATCGACAGCAGGGTGGATTCCTGTCCGCCGTGCATGCTGCCGGTGGAGGTGAACACGCCGGCCGGCTTGCCTGACAGCGCGCCCGAGAGCCATTGCGGCGCGGTGCCGTCCCAGAAATATTTCATCGCCGCGGCCATGTTGCCAAAGCGCGTGGGCGAGCCCAGCGCCAGGCCGTCGCATTCTTCCAGGTCGGAGAGCTCTACATAGGGGGCGCCGCTGGCGGGCACATCCGGTTCCACCGCTTCGGCTACCGTCGATACCGCAGGCACCGTGCGCAGGCGGGCATCGCAGCCCGGTACGCTTTCCACGCCCTGGGCGATCAGTTCGGCCAGCTTGCGGGTGGCGCCATGGCGCGAGTAATACAGCACCAGGATGGTGGCGTTGACGGAGGCGGAGTGGGAATGTGCAGTGTTCATGCAACTTATTATATTTCTGTTTTTTTCTCTTGCCATCAGTGAAGAGCGGATGGCGCAGTGGCCAAAGGCGAGTCGCGTTCCGGCGCGCTGGCACGCCGGTGAGGGCGGGCGTCGATGCTGCAGCGCGTGAGCGGCGCCGCCGCTATTTCCCGTCGATGACCTGCAGCAACTGCCATTGCTGGTTGCGCAGCGCGTAGATGCTGAACACCGGCGCCACCAGATCGCCCTCTCCGTTGAACGCGATCGCGCCGGTAAGGCCGTTGAAGCGGATGCTGTGCAATGCCGCAGTGATCTTGTCCGGCGCCAGCGAATTGGCCTGTTTGACCGCTGCGATCAATACCTGCGCCGCGTCGTAGGCCAGCGGCGCATACGGATCGATATAACTGCCGAAATCTTCCTCGTAGCCGCGCTGGAAGTTTTTCCAGCCCTTGAGCTTTTCTATCGGCTGGCTCGCTTCGAGCGAGATGATCTGGTTGGCCACCGTCCCGGCCTGTTTCGGGAAGCGCGGGCTGATGATGCTATTGGCGCCGCTGATGAGCGGGACATTGATGTTGAGGCGCTGCATGGCTTGCACCAGCATGACCGCCTGGTCGTACAGGCCGCCCCAGAAGATGGCGTCGGGATTGTTGTTCTTGGCCGCACTGAGGACGCTGCTGAAATCCGAGGTCTTGTAGCTGACCGAGTCATGGCTGGTGATCTCGGCGCCTTGTGCACGCACCGCTTGCGCGAACGTTTCGGCGAACGCGTGCCCGGAGGCGATGCCATTGTCGATCACGGCAATGCGCTTGAGGCCGGCGGTTTGGACCGCATATTCTGCCAAGTATTTTCCGCCTTTCTCGGTATTGCCGACCATCCTGAAGGTGGTCTGGAAGCCCTGCTGCGTGTAGGCGCGGCTGCTGGCGGAGGGCGCCAGTTGCGGTATGCCGGCGCGGCTGTAGACGGCTGAGGCGGCCATGCTGGTGCCGGAATTGCCGTGGCCGATGACGCCGATCACGCCACGTTTGACAAAATATTCGGCGACGATTGGCGCGGTACGCAGGTCGGAATTGTCATTCTGGGTGAGCAGTTCGAAGGTGACTTCCTTGCCGTTGATCCTGATCTTCTGGCGGTTGGCGGCGTCGACGGCGAGTTGCGCCGCGTTGGCCATGCTCCTGCCGATGCGTACAGAAGCTTCGACCGGGCTCGACAGCGCGCAGGCGAAGCCGATGTACGCCACGCTGGTTTCGGCGGCCGGGGCGGCGACGGCATGATTGCCAACGGAAGCCAGGAGGAGGGCGGCAAGTGAAATTCCGACAAGGTGACGCATTTGGAAATCCCCCGAAAAGATTACCGTTGCGCCCGATGCCAGGAGACGTTGTCCCGGCTTGCCAGAGCGCATGGTCGATGGTCAGTTACCCGGATGGTCGACGCCGCCGAGTCCGGCTGCGTTGGCCGGTTTGCGATACTGTCGATGTCCCCGGAAAAAGTTTAGTCGACATTAAGTTGATTGATGAGCCTTTTGTTGAAAACTTTTCACTAAAAGTTCGGAAAATGAAGAAATATTGGCGATAATCCAATTTTCAGGCCCATCTGAACCGGATTGGATTAATCCTGCTGACCGGTCGGCGTATGGCTGATGTCATGGCTGATGCGATTCGATGGCAATCTGGCCGGCAGGAACCAGTGGGCATGCGAGGAGGTCTCCTTGCGCTCCTTGCATTTGAAGTGAACCGATCCGATGTCTTCTTTCCGTTTTTCCCTGACCCATATGCGTGGCTTGACCCGTCAGCAGTTGCGCGATCTGTTCCGCTTTGCCGTGAGCCGGCTGGGCGAGGACCGCTTGCCGCAAGTGGCCGGCAGCCTGACCTTCACCACCATCCTCTCGCTGGTGCCGATGCTGACGATCGCATTGGCGCTGTTTACTGCCTTTCCGCTGTTCTCCACCCTTCGTGCTTCGCTGGAAGCGTATTTCGTCGAGAACCTGATGCCCAAGGGCGTGGCCAATACCATCCTGGGCTACCTCAACCAGTTCGCCTCGAAGTCGGCGCGGCTGTCGGCGTTGGGCGCGGTGGCGCTGATTCTGACGTCGGTCATGACCATGTCGACCATCGAAAGCGTGTTCAACCAGATCTGGCGCGTCAAGAAATCGCGCCCGCTGGTGCAGCGCGTGCTGGTGTACTGGGCCATCATCACATTGGGGCCGTTGCTGATCGGGGTGTCGATCAGCGTGACATCGTTCTTGTCCACGGCCACCGGCGGCGCGGTCAAGAGTTTGCCCTGGCTGGGCGCCAGCTTCTACACCCTGGTGTCGCTGATGCTGTCGACCGTGGCGTATACCTTGCTCTACAGCACGGTGCCCAACCGGGCCGTGGACTGGCGCGATGCGCTGGCAGGCGGTTTGGTGGCGGCGGTCGGCGTGGAAATCGCCAAGCGGCTGTTCGCGGTTTATATCCTCAAGTTCCCCACCTACACGATGGTGTACGGCGCAGTGGCCGTGCTGCCGATTTTCCTGCTGTGGATCTACATGATGTGGATGATCACGCTGATGGGCGCGCTGCTGACGGCGGCACTGCCGGTGGTGCGCTACGAACGCTGGTGGCATGTGTCATCGCCGGGGGCGGAGTTCATCGATGCGGTCAAGATCCTCAAGTTCCTGCACGCCGCGCGCACCGGCGAGGAAACTGCCGTGGTCGACATGGGGGATATCAGGCGCGCCACCAGGCTCGGCCTGGGCGAATTGCAGAACCTGCTGCGCAAGATGGAGGAGGCCGGCTGGGTCGCGTCGATCAGGCCCGAGGTCTCCCGCAAAGCATCATGGAACAAGCGCATCGTCGATGGCATGGACCGCTGGGCCTTGGTCGCCAATCCTGCCGGGCTGAAGCTGGCGCAGGTGTATCGCCTGTTCGTATTCGACCCGGCGGTGCTGATCCACACGGGCGAGGAAGGGGCATTGGCCACGCGCGTGGAAGGGGCGGTCGATGCCGCGCTGGACCAGTCGCTGGACGAATATTGCAGCGCACAGGAAGTGGTGCAGCAAAAGGTCATGGCGGCTGTCGCGCCCGCACCTTATGCGACGGTACCGCTGGAGGAACGGCGCAAGATGTGGGAGCGCTAGGCTTTCTCAGAAAGAAATCTGCCCGGTCAGCATTTGCCAATACATGGTCCAGTCGCCGAGGAACGAATACAGAGGATGGCGGAAAGTGGCCGGCTGGTTTTTCTCGACCATGAAATGGCCGATCCAGGCAAAGCCGTAGCCGCAGACGATGGCGGCCGGCAGCCACCACCACTGGTGGGTGATCAGCAGCAGCATCAGGCTCAGCAACGCCAGCGTCGAACCGAGGAAATGCAGTTGACGATTGACTCGATGCGAGTGTTCACTCAGATATGTCGGATAGAAGTCGCTGAAGCTGGCATATTCCCGGTCGGGCAGCGCGGTGGACACACTCATCTCCCAAAGTCTTGGTAATTTCAGCTTAGTCAGCGCGTGTCGGATATTCAATGAAATAGTTGCAAAGCAGCGCGATTGCCGGTTGCCGAAACCGCGCCCTTGCCCGTACCATGCTACTTACGCCGAGAGCGTGCGCAGCCATGCGATGTTGCCTGCACGAATTGGATTTTTCAGGCACCATCGGCTACAGTCAAAACAGCACAATATAAATTTAGGATGACATCATGAAAGTCTCTGAAATCCTCAAGGTCAAAGGCAACATTCTGTTCACCGTCACGCCCGAAACCCCGATTCAGGAGGCGGTCGCTGCGATGGCGGAGAAAGACATCGGTTCTTTGGTGGTGATGGAGTACGGCGACCTGGTGGGCATGCTGACCTTCCGCGAGGTATTGCTGACGCTGCACAAGAGCGGCGGCGCGCTGGGTTCGTCGACCGTGCGCAGGCACATGAACGATGCGCCCATCACTGTCACCCCGGACACCGATCTCAACGAAGTGCGCCGCATCATGCTGGAAAAGCACGCGCGCTACGTGCCGGTGATGGAGGCGCGCACCGTGCTGGGCGTGATGTCCTTCTACGACGTGGCCAAGGCGGTGCTGGACGCGCAAGGTTTCGAGAACAAGATGCTCAAGGCCTATATCCGCGACTGGCCGGCCGAGCACGAAGAGAACAACACCTGAGCCAACGCCGGTGTAGCCCGGCCATGATGGCGGCTCCGTTATACTGGGGCCTGCTCCCACCAGGCCATATCAAGACCGTTCCTCGGGGAACGGTTTTTTATTGCCCGCTGCGTCTCGTTATTGTTTGAAGTTTTGCCGTCCATCCGATTACAGCCACCGACTTCTCCATGCAAAAGAATAATCAGTTCGCCTTGTTGGCCCAACGACGCTTCGCTCCTTTCTTCTGGACCCAGTTCCTTGGCGCGCTCAACGACAACGTCTTCAAGACCGCGCTGCTGACTATCCTGACCTACGACGCGTTGTCGTGGACCGACATGGATACCGGGCTGCTCAACAACCTCATTCCCGGCCTGTTCATCCTGCCGTTCTTCCTGTTCTCCGCCACCGCCGGCCAGTTGGCCGACAAGCTGGAGAAGGGGCGCGTGGCGCGTTTCGTCAAGCTGCTGGAAATCGCCATCATGGCCGTGGCCGCATATGGCTGGATGACCCATCATCTCTGGCTGCTGGTGGCAGCGGTAGTCGGCATGGGCATTCACTCGACCATTTTCGGGCCGGTGAAATATGCCTACCTGCCGCAGCAGTTGAAGCGTGAGGAGCTGATCGGCGGCAACGGCGTGATCGAGATGGGGACTTTCGTCGGCATCCTGTTGGGCGAAATCCTGGGGGCGGTGCTGGTCGTGCATAAGCCCTGGGGGCTGCAGCTGGTGGCCGGCGTGACGCTGGGTATCGCCGTGCTCGGCTGGCTGGCCAGCCAGGGCATCCCGAACTCGCCGGCGCCGGTGCCCGACCTCAAGGTCAACTGGAACCCGTTCACCGAGACCGTGCGCAACATCGGTTTCTCGCGCCGCAACCGGCCGGTGTTCCTGTCGCTGCTGGGCAATTCATGGTTCTGGTTTTACGGCGCCATCATGCTGGCGCAGTTCCCGCTCTATGCGAAGAATTACCTGCATGGCGACCATAGTGTGTTCGTGCTGCTGCTGGCGGTATTCTCGGTTGGCATCGGCGCCGGTTCGCTGCTGTGCGAGCGCCTGTCCGGCCACAAGGTGGAAATCGGCCTGGTGCCGTTCGGCTCCATCGGCCTGTCGGTGTTCGGCGTGGAACTCTACCTGGCCAGCCGCGGCTATGCGGCGCCGGGCGCGGCGGTCGATGTCGTCGGTTTCCTGGCGCAGGGCGGCAGCTGGCGCATCTTGGCCGATTGCCTGGGCATCGGCGTGTTCGGCGGACTCTACATCGTGCCGCTGTTCGCGCTGATCCAGACGCGCTGCGATCCGGCCCATGTCTCGCGCACCATCGCCGGCATGAACATCATGAACGCGCTGTTCATGGTGGTAGCGGCACTGGTGGCGATGGTGCTGTTGAAGGCCGGCCTGACCATTCCCGAGATCTTCCTCGCGACTGCGATCATGAATGCGGTGGTGGCGATCTATATCTTCTCGCTGGTGCCGGAATTCCTGATGCGTTTCCTGGCCTGGCTGCTGATCCATACCTTCTATCGGGTGCGTATCACCAATGGCCATGCGATCAGCGCACATGGCGCGGGTGTGATCGTGTGCAACCACGTCAGTTATATGGACGCCATCGTCATCATGGCGGCCAGCCCGCGTCCGATCCGTTTCGTGATGGACCACCGGATTTTCAAGATTCCGGTCCTGTCCTGGGTGTTTCGTACCGCCCGCGCGATACCGATTGCGCCGGTCAAGGAAGACCCATGGCTGACCGAGAAGGCCTTTGTCGACATCGCCCAGGCCTTGCATGAGGGCGAGCTGGTCTGCATTTTCCCGGAGGGTAAACTGACCCGCAACGGCGAGATCAATCCTTTCCGCGGCGGGGTGCAGAAGATCCTTGAGCGCACACCGGTGCCGGTATTGCCGATGGCGTTGCGCGGTCTGTGGGGCAGCCTGCTGTCGCGCGATACCAGCAATCCCTTCGCGCGCTCCTTCAAGCGCGGCCTGTTCTCGCGGCTGGAACTGGTGGTGGGGGAGGCGGTGCCGCCGGAGCAGGCAACACCGGAGTTGCTGCAGCAGAAGGTGGCGGGATTGCGGGGCGAGTGGAAGTAATCGGAGGATGCCGTCGGGGCTGCGCCGGCAAGCCTGCCGCTCGCCGCCTGGCCCCGACGCTGGTAGAATCGACTACTTCCCTCGTCCACTGCGATAAAGAACCATGTCCGGCAATACCTTTGGCACTCTCTTCACCGTCACCACTTTCGGCGAATCCCACGGCCCGGCTATCGGCTGCGTGGTTGATGGCTGCCCGCCGGGAATGGCGCTGTCCGAGGCCGATATCCAGCCTGAGCTGGACCGTCGCCGTCCCGGCACCTCGCGCCATGTGACGCAGCGCCAGGAGCCGGATACGGTGGAGATCCTGTCCGGCGTGTTCGAGGGCAAGACTACCGGCACGCCGATCACGCTCCTGATCCGCAACCAGGACCAGCGCAGCAAGGATTACGGCAACATCCTCGAGACTTTCCGCCCCGGCCACGCCGATTACACCTATTGGCACAAGTACGGCATTCGCGATCCCCGCGGCGGTGGCCGCTCGTCGGCGCGCCTGACCGCACCGGCGGTGGGCGCGGCTGCGATCGCCAAGAAGTGGCTGTTCGAGAAATTCGGCACCACCTTCAAGGGCTGCATGAGCCAATTGGGTGAAATCGAGATTCCGTTCGAATCCTGGGAGCACGTTCCCAACAATGCATTTTTCGCCGCCAATGCCGGCATCATTCCGAAGCTCGAAGAGTACATGGATGCATTGCGCAAGGATGGCGACTCCATCGGCGCGCGCATCGATGTCGTCGTGCAGAACGTGCCGGTCGGCCTGGGCGAGCCGCTGTACGACAAGCTCGACGCCGAGATCGCCTATGCGCTCATGGGCATCAACGCGGTCAAGGGCGTGGAAATCGGCGCCGGTTTCCGCTCGGTGACGCAGAAGGGTTCGGAGCATGGGGATGCGCTGACGCCGGAAGGCTTTGTGGGCAACAATGCCGGCGGCGTCTTGGGCGGCATTTCCACCGGCCAGGACATCACGGCTTCGATCGCCATCAAGCCGACTTCCAGCATCCGCACCCCGCGTCCGTCCATCGACAAGGCCGGCAACCCGATCGCGGTCGAAACCTTCGGCCGCCACGATCCCTGCGTGGGCATCCGCGCCACGCCCATCGCCGAGGCCATGCTGGCGCTGGTGCTGATGGACCACGCGCTGCGTCATCGCGCGCAATGCGGCGACGTCAAGGTCGATACGCCGCAATTACGCTGATCGATCTTTTTCGACAGCAGGCCGGCCATCGCCAAGCGATCGCCGGCTTTATTTTTGGCGAACCACCTGCGGATGTTGCCAGTCGAATCGCTCACTTGAAATCGGCAGGGCGGGGATGAAGAATCGTGGCCAAGGCGGTATCATCGCGGCCAGGCATTCCTTCCCGACATCAAATATCAAATCCAATGGAGGCGGGCGTGGCGCTCATTAAACCCATATTGAAAAACAGCATGCTGGCCTTGACGCTGGCCGGACTGGTCGCTTGCGAAACGGTACAAACCACCCAGGGCGGCGCCGTAGGCATCGACCGCAAGCAGCAGATGCTGGTGTCGTCGCAAGAGATGGATGCGGCCTCCAGCAAGGAGTACGCGCAAGTGCTGGCCCAAGCCAAGGGCAAGGGCCAGTTGAACCGCAACGCCGCGCAGACGCAGCGCGTGAAGGCCATCGCCAACCGCCTGATTCCGCAGACCGGCGTGTTCCGTCCGGATGCGTTGCAATGGAAGTGGGAAGTCAACGTGCTGGCGTCGGACGAGACCAACGCCTGGTGCATGCCCGGCGGGAAGATAGCGGTCTACAGCGGCCTGATCGACAAACTCAAGATTACCGATGACGAGCTGGCCGCCGTCATGGGCCATGAGATTGCCCACGCATTGCGCGAGCATGCGCGCGAGCGCGCTTCGCAGCAGGCGGTGGCCAATTCGGCCATCTCCATCGGCGCCGCCTTGCTGGGCCTGGGCGATATCGGCCAGCAAGGCGCCCAGTACGCTTACATGGGATTGATGGGGCTGCCCAATTCGCGCGCCAATGAGACCGAGGCCGACCGCATCGGCGTCGAGCTGGCGGCGCGCGCCGGCTACGATCCCAAGGCGGCGGTGACCTTGTGGCAGAAGATGTCGAAGCTGGGCGGCGAGGAGCCGATGAAGTTCCTGTCGACCCATCCTTCCAGCGCGGATCGCATTGCCGACCTGACGGTGTACGCGCAGCGTGTCGACCCCTTGTACCAGCAGACCCGCAAGACACGCTGAACGGCAGGGCTTTAGTGACTAAAGTCCGTGACCGGAAATGCTGTTCTTTTTGCATGTGCCGCTTCTTCTGCGCTTTTGTTGCTGCTTCGCAGCATTATTGACCGTTGTTGCCGCGCGGCGGAAAACGCACCAGGAAGGGTAAGACCTGTCGCTTTATGGCATAATCAAATGCTATTTTCAACGCTCAGTGCCCTTTGCAGGACTGCAACATGCTCAAGACGCTTTACGACAAACTCTGGGAGTCGCATGTCGTTCATACGGAAGATGACGGCACCGCCATCCTGTATATCGACCGCCATCTGCTCCACGAGGTGACCAGCCCGCAAGCCTTCGAAGGCTTAAAGCTAGCCGGACGTCAACCCTGGCGTAATTCGGCCAACCTGATGGTGGCGGACCACAACGTTCCCACCACAGACCGGGCGCACGGCATCGCCGATCCCATCTCCCGCCTGCAGGTAGAGACCCTGGACGACAATGCCAAAGAATACAACCTGACGTATTTCGGCATGAACGACAAGCGTCAGGGCATCGTGCACGTGATCGGCCCTGAACAGGGCGCCACGCTGCCGGGCATGACAGTGGTGTGCGGCGACTCGCACACGTCCACCCACGGCGCCTTCGCTGCGCTGGCGCATGGTATCGGCACCTCCGAGGTCGAGCACGTGCTGGCCACGCAGACGCTGCTGGCGCGCAAGTCCAAGGCCATGCTGGTGCAGGTCGACGGCGCGCTGCCGGCCGGCGTCACCGCCAAGGATATCGTGCTGGCCGTGATCGGCCGGATCGGCACAGCGGGCGGAACCGGCTACGCGATTGAGTTCGCCGGTTCGACCATCCGCTCGTTGTCGATGGAAGGCCGCATGACGGTGTGCAACATGGCCATCGAGGCTGGCGCGCGCGCCGGCATGGTGGCTTTTGACGACACCACGATGAATTACCTGAAGGGCCGTCCGTATTCGCCATCGGGTCCGCACTGGGAGCGTGCCGTCAGCTACTGGCGTTCGCTGCATTCCGATCCGGGCGCCAAGTTCGATATGGTGGTCATGCTCAACGCCGCCGACATCAAGCCGCAAGTCACCTGGGGCACATCGCCCGAGATGGTGGTGTCGGTCGATGCGCGCGTGCCGGACCCCGACAAGGAAAAGGATCCGACCAAGCGCGACGGCATGGAAAAGGCCCTGGCCTACATGGCGCTGAAGCCGAATACCCCGATTGAAGACATCCGTATCGACAAGGTGTTCATCGGTTCCTGCACCAACTCGCGCATTGAAGACCTGCGTGAAGCGGCATCGGTAGTGCGCGGCAAATTCCGCGCCTCCAACGTCAAATTGGCGATGGTGGTGCCAGGCTCCGGCCTGGTCAAGGAACAGGCCGAGCGCGAAGGCCTGGACAAGATTTTCAAGGACGCAGGTTTCGAATGGCGTGAGCCGGGCTGCTCGATGTGCCTGGCCATGAACGCCGACCGCCTGGAGCCGGGCGAGCGCTGCGCCTCGACCTCGAACCGCAACTTCGAAGGCCGCCAGGGCGCCGGCGGCCGCACCCACCTTGTGAGTCCGGCGATGGCTGCTGCGGCAGGCATCGCGGGGCATTTTGTGGATGTCCGTTCCCTGTAACTTGTCATTGAGAGAGAAAACCATGAAAAAAATCTCCGCTCTGTTCCTGTTGTTTGCCGTGTTCGGTTCGCTGGCCGGTTGTAATACCGTCGATGGTTTCGGCAAGGATGTGCAGAACGTCGGCGAAAAGATGCAGGACGCCAGCAAGAAGTAACAGGAAAAACCGCTCCGTACGTTATGTCGGGGCGGCCAACAGTTGAACAGCAAATAGGAAGGGCGCGGTTGCCGTTTGTGCATGCCGCGCCGACTCAGTGCCATGAATAAATTTATCGTCCACGACGGCTTGGTTGCACCGCTCGATCGCGCCAACGTCGATACCGATGCGATCATTCCGAAGCAGTTTCTGAAGTCGATCAAGCGCAGCGGCTTCGGCCCCAACCTGTTCGACGAATGGCGTTACCTCGACCACGGCGAACCGGGCATGGATAATTCCAGGCGTCCGCTCAATCCCGACTTCGTGCTGAACCAGGCGCGCTACCAGGGCGCCTCGATCCTGCTGGCGCGCAAGAACTTCGGCTGCGGCTCCTCGCGCGAGCATGCGCCGTGGGCGTTGGATCAATACGGTTTTCGCGCCGTGATCGCGCCCAGCTTTGCGGACATCTTCTTCAATAATTGCTACAAGAACGGCTTGCTGCCCATCGTCCTGTCGGAGCAGCAGATCGATCATCTGTTCAACGAAGTGAAGGCTTTCCCGGGCTATCGCCTGGTCATCGACCTGGAAAAGCAGGTCGTTACCACCACCAACGGCAGCCAGGCTTTCCCGTTCGACATCAGCGAGTTCCGCAAGTACTGCCTGATCAATGGTTTCGACGACATCGGCCTGACCCTACGCAAATCGGACACCATTCGTGCTTACGAAGAGAAACACCTGCACGAACAGCCCTGGCTGAGCAACACGATCTGAGGATCGTAGCAACCAGCAAAGGGCGGTCAAATGACCGCCCTTGTCGTTGATGCCCCTGAATAAACAACCCTGAAGAATCCTGAACATTCCTAGAAGAGAGAGTGCCATGAAGATTGCAATCCTGCCGGGTGACGGCATCGGTCCCGAAATCGTCGACCAGGCCGTGCGCGTCCTGAATTCGCTGGGCGAAAAGTTCGAGATGGAAAGCGCACCGGTCGGCGGCGCAGGCTATGAAGCGCATGGCCATCCGTTGCCGGACGGTACGCTCAAGCTGGCCAAGGAAGCCGATGCCATCCTGTTCGGTGCGGTCGGCGACTGGAAGTACGACAAGCTCGAGCGCGCACTGCGTCCGGAACAGGCGATCCTGGGCCTGCGCAAGCACCTGCAACTGTTCGCCAACTTCCGTCCGGCGATCTGCTATCCAGAGCTGACCGGCGCTTCCTCGCTCAAGCCCGAACTGGTGGCCAACCTCGACATCCTGATCGTGCGCGAGCTCAACGGCGACATCTATTTCGGCCAGCCGCGCGGCATGCGCGAAGCGCCGGACGGCCCGTTCAAGGGCGCACGCGAAGGATTCGATACAATGCGCTATTCCGAACCGGAAATCCGCCGCATCGCGCACGTCGCGTTCCAGGCGGCAGCCAAGCGCGGCAAGCGCCTGTGCAGCGTGGACAAGGCCAACGTGCTGGAAACCTTCCAGTTCTGGAAGGACATCGTGACTGAAGTCGGCAAGGAATACCCGGATGTCGAGCTGTCGCACATGTACGTGGACAATGCCGCGATGCAACTGGTCAAGGCGCCGAAGAACTTCGACGTGATCGTTACCGGCAATATGTTCGGCGACATCCTGTCCGACGCAGCGGCCATGCTGACCGGTTCGATCGGCATGCTGCCGTCGGCCTCGCTGGATGCCAATAACAAGGGCCTGTACGAACCGTCGCACGGCTCGGCGCCTGATATCGCCGGCAAGGGTATCGCCAATCCGTTGGCGACCATCCTGTCGGCGGCGATGATGTTGCGTTTCTCGCTGAACAAGGCCGAACAGGCCGACCGTATCGAGAATGCGGTCAAGAAAGTGCTTGCGCAAGGCCTGCGCACCGCCGATATTTATGAGGCAGGCACCACCAAGGTCAACACCCAGCAGATGGGCGAGGCCGTGGTCAAGGCGCTTGGCTAAAGGACAATCCCGCCGTGAGGCGGGTTGCTCGCCGGATGGTCCGGCAAATGTGTTCAATCGAAGTTGATAACCATGGAAGTTCTAAATAGGGAAAGATGATGAAACTGGTTGGTTTAGTTGGCTGGCGTGGAATGGTGGGTTCGGTCCTGATGCAACGCATGCAGGACGAGGGTGATTTCGATCACATCGAACCGGTATTTTTCTCGACCTCGAATGCAGGCGGCAAAGCGCCGTCGTTCGCCAAAACGGCAACGACGCTGAAAGACGCCAACAGCATCGATGAGCTGAAAAAATGCGACATCATTATTACCGCGCAAGGCGGCGACTACACCACCGAGATCTTCCCCAAGCTGCGCGCAGCGGGCTGGGACGGTTACTGGATCGATGCGGCGTCGACCCTGCGCATGAAGGATGATGCGGTGATCGTGCTGGACCCGGTCAACAACAATGTGATCAAGGATGCGCTGGCCAAGGGCGTCAAGAATTACATCGGCGGCAACTGCACCAACTCCATCCTGCTGATGGGCGTGGGCGGCCTGTTCAAGGAAGGCCTGGTCGAGTGGGTCAGTTCCATGACCTACCAGGCCGCTTCCGGCGGCGGCGCCAACCACATGCGCGAGCTGTTGAAGGGCATGGGCGTCATCAATGCGGCCGTGGCCGATGAGCTGGCGACACCGTCGTCGGCCATCCTGGACATCGACCGCAAAGTGGCCAAGACCATCCGCGAAGACGTGCCGACCGAATTCTTCGGTGCGCCGCTGGCGGGCGGCCTGATCCCCTGGATCGACGCGCAGCTGGAAAACGGCCAGTCGAAGGAAGAGTGGAAGGGCCAGGCCGAAGTCAACAAGATCCTCGGCAACGAGAAGGTCATCCCGGTTGACGGCCTGTGCGTGCGTATCGGTGCGATGCGTTGCCACAGCCTGGCGCTGACCATCAAGCTGAAGCGCGACCTGCCGCTGTCGGAAATCGAGTCCATCATCCGCGCGGGTAACCAGTGGGTGAAATGGGTCCCGAACGAGCGTCCGGTCACGGTCAAGGAACTGACCCCGGCAGCCATCACCGGCGGCCTGGAAATCGGTGTGGGCCGCGTGCGCAAGCTGAACCAGGGGCCGGAATACATCTCCGCGTTCGTGATCGGCGACCAACTGCTGTGGGGCGCCGCCGAGCCGCTGCGCCGCATGCTGCGTATCATCCTGGGCAACCTGAGCTAAGTTTGCCCGGCGGCCGGTCCGTTGCGGCCCGGTCGGATATGCGGGTCTGATGCGTTTAGGGCTTGCCTACATCGTTGTCAGTCTGCAACAATAGCCCGCCAGTGACCGTGCAAGTGGTGACTGGCGGGTTTTTCTCGTCTTGAGAACTTGGTTACACTTGCGGGTGTAAGTTCTTGATGATAAGTTGAAAATCTAAATTCATTTCATGAAAGCCAACAAAATGTGGCTTGCATGCTGGCTTGATGGCGCCCGTAAAGACTGGTGCGCCCGCGCCGGCAGGCCCACAGGCCGGATTTGCTGGATTTGATGAAATGGGTCTGAAGTCTGGCTCTTCGGCCCCTGTGAGAGGCGTGCCCCCGGTGGGGCAGCCGATGGACAGAGAGCAGAGCCGGGACCGGAGCAACATCCGGGATCCGAGCGGCAACATGCCCCCAATCACCGCTTCCATTTTGATTGAACAAGAGCGTGACGGGTTATTAGCGGAACGTTTCTCTACGCCATATAAACATGCCTCTGAATACAAACAAGAAGCTTCCTCTGTCCCAGATCAAGAAACTCAGCGCCGCACTGGCGCTTGCATTGGCCATCCCGCTGGGGGCGCATGCCGCCAGCCTGGGCAAGCTGACCGTGTTGTCCTCCTTGGGCCAGCCGCTGCGCGCCGAGATCGAAGTCACCTCAGTGGGCGCCGACGAGGTGGGCAAGCTTTCGGCCAAGCTGGCATCGGCCGATGCATTCAGCCGCGCCAATGTCGATTACAACCCCGTCCTGTCGTCGCTGAGCTTCGCTGTCGAGCAGCGCCAGGGACGTTATTTCATCCGTATCAGCTCGTCGCAGCCGGTCAGCGACCCGTTTGTCGACTTGTTGCTGGAGCTGTCCGCCGGCAATGCGAAGCTGGTGCGCGAATATACCTTCTTGCTTGACCCCGCCGACAGCAAGACGCCGCGTAACGCCCAGGTTGCACCACTGACGCCGAGCGCGCCGGCCGCCAAGAGCGAACCGGCGCCGTCAGCGGCATCTGAGGCGCCGTCGCCGGCTCTCCAGCAGGTGGCACCTGCTGCAGCTCCAGCTTCTGCACCGGCTCCAGCTCCAGCTCCAGCTCCGATTTCCAGTCCAGCCCCGGCGCCTGCTGTAACACCAGCGCCAGCGGCGAGCGCGCCGATTCCGGTCAGCGGTGAAGAACCTGCGACCACGATTGTCCAGCGTGCGGCACCGTCGGCATTGGCGGAAGAACTTATCCGTCGCCAGCAAGCCTCCCCGGACGCTACGCCGGCATCTGCCAGTCCTGAGGCAGCTCCCGTTACGACAGGGCAGTCTGCGTCGGGCGAAGTGGTACGGCCAGCAGCCGCCGCGCCGGCGGCGGGCAAGGCAGCGGATTACCGCGTCAAACAGGGCGACACCCTGGCGGGCATCGCCTTGCGCAACAAGCAAGCCAACGTCTCGCTGGACCAGATGCTGATCGCGCTATATCGGGCCAACCCCGACGCGTTCATGGGCAACAACATCAATCGCCTGCGCGCCGGCCGGGTCCTTGCTATCCCCGACCAGCCGACCGCGTCGGCAGTCGACCAGAATGAAGCGCATGGCATGGTGGTAGCGCAGGCGCAGGATTTCAACGCCTACCGCAACAAGCTGGCTTCGCAGGTCGCCAACGCACCTGCCGGCAAGCCTCGCGCCGACCGCCAGAGTGGGGGCGGCAAGATCACTACCCGTGTGGAGGAGCGTTCCGGCGCATCGTCCGCCAAAGACCGGCTGGAACTGTCGCGCGCCAATGGCCGCAAGGGCAACACCGGCAATGCCGGTTTGGCGGAAGAGAAAGCCGCTGCAGATCGCGCGCTGTCCGATGCCAATGACCGCGTCAAGGAGCTTGAGAAGAACGTCGGCGATCTCCAGAAACTGTTGGAGATGAAGAACAAGACCATCGCCGATTTGGGCGAGCAGCAGAAGCCGGGCGATGCCGCCAAGGCCACGCCGGCACCGGAGGCTGCCAAGCCTGAAGAGAAGCCGGCTGCAACACCGGCCCCGGCGGCTCCGGCAGCGCCAGTTGCCCCGGCGCCTGCCAAGCCCGCTTCCAAGTCCGGCTTCATCGACAGTGTGCTGGAGAATCCGTACATCCTCGCGGGTGTCGGCGGCGCCGCTGCATTGCTGGTTGCGGCACTGGGCGTGGTCGGCGTGCGCCGCCGCAAGAAGAAGGCGGAAGAACCGGCGGCCGAAGAATCCGCGGAGCCTGAGCCTGCACCTGCACCCATTCCCGCACCTGCGTCCGAATCGGCAGCGGCTGCCGTCGCTGAAGCTGCCGTCGAGCAAGAGCCGCCAGCAGCCGTAGCAGAGGAACCAGCAGCGGCGGCCGAGGAAGAAAGCCCGGTCGATCCGATTGCCGAAGCCGACATGTATATCGCTTACGGCCGCGACGAGCAGGCTGAAGACATCCTCAAGCTGGCCCTGCAGACGCAACCAGAACGCCAGGCACTGCATTCCAAGCTGCTGGAAATCTATGCCAAGCGCCAGGATGTGGGCAACTTCAACAAGGTTGCCCTCGACTTGCACCAGTTGAGCGGCGGCCTTAATGAGGCATGGGTCAAGGCGGCCAGCCTGGGCATCGTGCTGGATCCGACCAATCCCCTGTATGGCGGAACGCCTGAGGAGCCGGCAGCGCCCGAGCCGGAAGAGCAGGGCATGGAGTTCGACCTCAGCGACTTCAAGGGCGCCGAGATCCAGCCATCTGCCGCCATGCCGGCGGTCGATCTGGGCAAGGGCATCGATTTCGATCTGGACCTGGAGAATGGCGCCAAGCCGGACGACAACGAACCGATCCTGCCCGCTTCGGCTTCAGCCTCATCCTTGCTCGATAGCGGCGATGCCAAGCCGGCCATGAGCCTGGCCGACTTGGATCTGGATTTGCCGGCCGAGTCGCCGGTGGCACCATCGGCATCGGCCAACCTGCTGGAAGAAGATGAAGAATCGGCTTTTGAGGCAGAGATGACGACCAAGCTGGATCTGGCGGCTGCTTATCAGGAGATCGGCGACAAGGAAGGTGCGCGCGAATTGCTGGAAGAAGTCACGCGCGGCGGCAACGACGCACAAGTGGCGCGGGCCAAGGACATGTTGTCGAAGCTGGCCTGAGTCCTTCGAACGATTACAATAGCCCCATCTCGCGGGCACCTCGCATGAGGTGCCCGTTTGTTTTTGTGGTCCCGCATATCGGGCCGCATACGTGCAATACAAACCAAGGCAATGACAGATACATCAGGACAATCGGACGCACTGGCGGCAGAACAGGGCGCAGGCCTGCGCCGCGTGGTGCTGGGCGTGCAATACGATGGCTCGCAGTGGCAGGGCTGGCAGACCCAGCCGCACCGTCAGACGGTGCAGGATCAGCTGGAAGCCGCGTTGGAGCGTTTCACCTTGCAGCGCATTGCCACCACGTGCGCCGGCCGTACCGACTCGGGCGTGCATGCGCTGGAGCAGGTGGTGCATTTCGACACGACCATCGCCCGCGACTTGTTCTCGTGGGTACGCGGCACCAATGCCTTTTTGCCGCCTACCATTGCCGTGCGCTGGGCTTGCGAACTGCCTTATGTGGATGATGCGGCCATTGCAGCCTCAGCAGCGCAGGCGGAGGAAGTGCATGGCGCCAGCCGCGCCGACATGCTGGCGCGATTCGGTTTCCACGCGCGTTTTTCCGCGATGGCGCGCACTTATCACTACGTGCTGTACAACCATCCGGTGCGTTCCCCGCTGCTGGCCGGCAAGGCCGGATGGACCTTCCGGCCGCTGGATACCGAACGCATGCATCGGGCCGCGCAGCACCTGATCGGCGAGCACGACTTCACGAGCTTTCGCGCGGTCGAATGCCAGGCCAAGTCGCCGGTGCGCAAGATGGAAAGCATCACCGTACGCCGCCACGGCGACATGATCGTGTTCACGTTGAAGGCCAATGCCTTCCTGCACCATATGGTGCGCAACATCGTGGGTTCGCTGATCTTCGTGGGTAACGGCAACCAGCCGCCGGAATGGATCGCCCAGGTACTGGCCCAGCGCGATCGCAGCCGCGCCGCGCCGACCTTCATGCCGGACGGCTTGTACCTGGCGCGCGTCGATTATCCGGACACCTGGGCCTTGCCGCAGGAAGCGCGCTCCTGGCCCTGGCTGTAGCTGCGACGCGAACAGCAAGACCATGAACGACCGACAACTATTGCAGGTGCAATCGCCATGACCCACCGTACCCGAATCAAGATCTGCGGCCTGACCCGCAAGGAAGACGTCGCTGCCGCTGTCGGCAGCGGGGCCGATGCCGTCGGTTTCGTGTTCTACCCCAAGAGTCCGCGCTATGTGACGGCGCAGCAGGCCGCCGAACTGGCTGCCGGCGTGCCGCCTTTCGTCAGCACGGTGGGACTGTTCGTCAACCCGAGCATCGAAGAGGTGAGGGAGGTGCTGGCGCACGTGCCGTTGACGCTGTTGCAATTCCACGGCGACGAGACGCCGCAGCAATGCGCCGGCATCGCCGCCGCCGTGGTGCGGCCCTTCATGCGCGCAGCGCGCATCGGAAGCGCTACGCAGCCTGCCGATTTGCTAGAATACGAGCTTCAATATCGCTCTGCCAGCCCGTTCTTCAACGGGTTGCTGCTCGACACCCTGGTCGAGCACTATGGCGGCAGCGGAAAGGTCTTCGATTGGTCAGTCATTCCAAAAGAACTCGCGCCTCGGGCCGTTTTAAGTGGTGGCTTGAGCGTACACAACGCCACTGAGGCGGTGGCCGGCGTTCGCCCCTACGCGGTCGACATCAGCAGCGGTGTCGAAGCCTCCAAGGGCATCAAGGATGCCGCCAAAATTACCGCCTTCATCGAGGCGGTTCATCTGGCGGATGCTACGCAAGCGTAGCGCACAACCTGTACAGAGGATTTCCATGAAAGAACTGAATCCGCTCGGCAACTTCGCCGAGCGCCAAGCCATTGACCCTGCCGCCTTGCACCAGTCGGCGCCTTATAACCTGCCGGATGCGCGCGGCCATTTCGGCCCCTACGGCGGCAGCTTTGCGGCCGAGACCCTGACGCTGGCGCTGACCGAGCTGCGCGAAGCCTATGCCCACTACCAGCATGACGAACAGTTCCTGGCCGAGTTCCACACCGAGCTGAAGCACTTTGTCGGCCGCCCGAGCCCGATCTACCACGCCAAGCGCTGGTCCGAACTGGCCGGCGGCGCGCAGATCTACTTCAAGCGCGAAGACCTCAACCACACCGGCGCCCACAAGATCAACAACGTGATCGGCCAGGCCCTGCTGGCCAAGCGCATGGGCAAGAAGCGCATCATCGCCGAGACCGGCGCCGGGCAGCATGGCGTGGCTACGGCCACCATCTGCGCGCGCTTCGGCATGGAGTGCATCGTCTACATGGGCAGCGAGGACGTGAAGCGCCAGTTGCAGAACGTCTACCGCATGAACCTGCTGGGCGCCAAGGTGGTGCCGGTGGAGTCCGGCTCCAAGACGCTCAAGGATGCGTTGAATGAAGCCATGCGCGACTGGGTTACCAACGTCGAATCGACCTTCTACATCATCGGCACCGTGGCCGGCCCGCACCCGTACCCGATGATGGTGCGCGACTTCCAGTCGGTGATCGGCAACGAGTGCATCGTGCAGATGCCCGAAATCGCCGCGCGCCAGCCCGACTATGTGGTGGCGGCGGTGGGCGGCGGTTCCAACGCCATGGGGATCTTCTATCCTTACATCGATTACAAGGACGTCAAGCTGGTCGGCGTCGAAGCCGCCGGCGACGGTTTGGATTCCGGCCGGCATTCAGCCTCGCTGACGCTGGGCTCGCCGGGGGTGCTGCACGGCAACCGCACCTACCTGCTGCAGGACGAGAACGGCCAGATCATCGAGACCCATTCGATCTCGGCCGGCCTCGACTATCCAGGCGTGGGCCCGGAACACGCATGGCTGAAGGACAGCGGCCGCGCCAGCTACGAGTGCATCACCGACGAAGAGGCGCTGGAAGCGTTCAACACCTGCTGCCGCATCGAAGGGATCATCCCGGCGCTGGAATCCAGCCACGCACTGGCTTACGCGGCCAAGCTGGCAGCCACCCTGCCCAAGGACAAGATCGTGTTGGCCAACCTGTCCGGCCGGGGGGACAAGGACATGCATACCGTGCAGCAGCGCCAGGGCTGAGCCCCGGCCTGGTACTTCACGTGGCCCGGCCGGCGCCGCCGTCCGGGCATGCAGCCTGAACAACCACAGAACACGCAAAGATCATGTCCAGAATCCAACCGACTTTCTCCAAGCTGGCCGAGCAGAAACGCAAGGCCCTGATCACTTTCATCACCGCCGGCGATCCGTCGCCGGCACTGACCGTGCCGCTGATGCACGCGCTGGTGGCCGGCGGCGTCGACATCCTCGAGCTCGGCGTGCCGTTCTCCGACCCGATGGCCGAGGGCCCGGTGATCCAGCGCGCCTGCGAGCGCGCCCTGAAGTTCAACGTCAGCACCCGCGACGTGCTCGGCTACGTGCGCGAGTTCCGCAAGACCAACAGCCACACCCCGGTGGTGCTGATGGGCTACGCCAATCCGATCGAGCGCTTCGGCGTCGATGCCTTCATCGCGGCAGCCAAGGAGGCCGGTGTCGACGGCACCATCGTGGTCGACTATCCGCCGGAAGAGTGCGAAGAGTTCGCGCAGAAGATGCAAGCCAATGACATGGACCCGATCTTCCTGCTGGCGCCGACCTCGACCGAAGAGCGCATTCGCCAGGTGGCCAAGGTCAGTAGCGGCTTTTCATACTACGTGTCGCTCAAGGGCGTCACTGGCGCCGGCCATATCGACACTGTCGAAGTGGCCGAACGCATTGCCGCCATCCGCAAGCACGTCAAGCTGCCTATCGGTGTGGGCTTCGGCATTCGCGACGGCGCCACCGCGAGAGCAGTGGGCGCGGCGGCGGACGCCGTGGTGATCGGCAGCCGTATCATCTCGGAGCTGGAAAACACGCCGCCGAACAAGGCATGCGAAGCGGTACAGGCTTTCGTGGCCGATATCCGCCAGGCGCTGGATGCTTGATCTGCAGTCAGCGGTCCCTGCGAAAGCAGAAACCCAGTGTCCTTTCTTCATATAAAACGCCGCTGAATCCCTGTCTTCGCGGGGGTGATAGCGGCGTTTATTGCATTTTGGAAATGAAATCCGGCTTTACATTCGCGCTTGATCGCCTCTGGTACAATGCGCCACCGGAAATTTGAAAGAGGATCTTATGAGCTGGCTTGAGAAGTTATTGCCACCCCAAATTCAACGCAGCGGTTCCGCAAGCCGCAAGTCGATCCCGGAAGGCTTGTGGGTCAAGTGCCCATCCTGCGAAGCAGTGCTTTACCGTACCGACCTGGAGTCCAACCTCCACGTCTGCCCCAAGTGCAGCCACCATATGCGCATCCGCGCCCGCGCTCGTCTCGATGCTTTGCTCGACGAAGGCGGCCGCTATGAGATCGGCCAGGAAGCTCTGCCGGTCGATACCCTGAAGTTCAAGGACAGCAAGAAGTACCCTGATCGCCTGAAGGACGCGATGGAGTCCACCGGCGAAACCGATGCCATGGTAGTCATGGGCGGCGCGATCATGACCCTGCCGGTGGTGGTGGCGTGCTTCGAATTCGAATTCATGGGCGGCTCCATGGGCTCGGTGGTCGGCGAGCGCTTCGCCCGCGGCGCCCAGGCGGCGCTGGAGCAGAAGGTGCCGTTCATCTGCATCACCGCTACCGGCGGTGCGCGCATGCAGGAAGGCCTGCTGTCGCTGATGCAGATGGCCAAGACCACTTCCATGCTGACCAAGTTGTCGGAAAAGAAACTGCCTTTCATCAGCGTGCTGACCGATCCCACCATGGGCGGCGTGTCGGCTTCGTTCGCTTTCATGGGGGATGTGGTGATGGCTGAACCCAAGGCGCTGATCGGCTTTGCCGGCCCGCGCGTGATCGAGAACACGGTGCGCGAGAAACTGCCGGAAGGCTTCCAGCGCGCTGAATTCCTGGTGACCAAGGGCGCCATCGACATGATCGTCGACCGCCGCCAGATGCGCGAGGAAATCGCCCATTTGCTGGCCCTGCTGCAAAACCAGGCGGCCGAAACCATTTCCTGATACGCGGTATACTTCAGGCCCGGATTTGCTGGATAGCAAATCCGGGCTTTGTTTTTTGCAGATTTGTTTTTTCCATCGAGCGGCGCCATGACATCGCAAGTATCCCCGACCCCAAGCAGCCTCAACGAATGGCTGGCCCTGCTGGAGCAGCGCCACTTCAAGCAGATCGACATGGGGCTCGACCGCGTGATGCAGGTCAAGCAAAAGCTCGACCTCCAGTTCGGCTGCCCGGTCATCATGGTGGCCGGCACCAACGGCAAGGGCTCGACCTGTTCCATGCTGGAATCGATCCTGAGGCGCGCCGGCTACCGCGTCGGCCTCTACATCAAGCCGCATTTCCTGCACTTCAACGAGCGCGCCCGCATCGACGGCGACATGGCCAGCGACGAACAGCTGGTGGCCGCCTTCAACGCGGTCGAGGCGCAGCGCGGCGATGTCTCGTTGACCTATTTCGAATTCACCACGCTGGCCATCATGAAGCTGCTGGCCGATGCCAGGCTGGATGTGGTGATCCTGGAAGTCGGCCTGGGCGGGCGGCTGGATGCGGTCAACGTGGTGGATGCGGATGTGTCCATCGTCACCAGCATCGATATTGACCACACCGAATACCTAGGGAATACGCGCGAGGAAATCGGCTTCGAGAAGGCCGGCATCTTCCGTCCTGGCAAGGTCGCCGTTTGCGGCGATCCGGTACCGCCCAAGTCGCTGATTGCCCACGCCGAGAAGATCGGCGCCGACCTGTGGCTGCTGGGGCGCGACTTCAATTACCAGGGCGACAAGCAGCAGTGGGCCTACGGCGGACGCGGCATGCGCCGCAATTCGCTGGCTTACCCGAGCCTGCGCGGCGCCAACCAGATATTGAATGCATCGGCCGCGCTGGCCGCGCTGGAAGCGCTGCGCGAAGTGCTGCCGGTGGGTGCGCAGGATGTGCGCACGGGCCTGGCCACGGTCGAATTGCCTGGGCGTTTCCAGGTGTTGCCGGGCCAGCCGCTGGTGATCCTGGACGTGGCGCACAATCCGCACGCGGCTGCCACGCTGGCGCAAAACCTCGACAACATGGGCTTCCATCCTTATACCTATGCGGTGTTCGGCTCCATGCTGGACAAGGATATCGAAGGCGTCATCGCCCACCTGAAGGACAAGATCGACCACTGGTGCGTGACCGACTTGCCGCTGCCGCGCGCTGCTACGGCGCAACAACTCAAGGATGCCCTGCTGGAAGCCGGTGTGGAGCCGGAATTCAAGCCCGATGCGGCGCGCAGCATCGAGACCTTCGAAACGCCCGCTGCTGCGTACGCAAATGCCCTGAGCAGAGCAGGGGAGAATGATAGAATTGTGGTTTTCGGATCCTTCCTCACCGTGGCGGGCGTAATGCAAGTTCGCCGTCCCGGTTTGCACTGATTCCGGAACGGACTCAAAGGCCGGCAGAGGTGCTCATACGTGCGCCGCATCCGCCGCAAGGCGCGAATGCGAGAGAGACGGGTGCATTCCCTCCAATTCGCGCCAGGGCCTGATGTGCCGGGCAGTTTTTTCAGACATTCAGATCAATTCAATTCGACTCCGCATGGGCTTGTTCTCGTTTTTCCGTAAAAACAAGCAGGAATCTGCTTCAGACCAAGGCGAATTCCGTTCGCGTTCCGCGGAGGAAACATCCGTCCTGCGTAGCCGCAGCAGCCGCGCATCCAATACATCAGGCCGCGCCCCAGGCGGACGCGGCAAAGCAGGGAAGGAAGCCGCAGCCGACCCGCTGTTGCCGGAAAAGAAACGCGCCCGCCGCCGCCTGATCGGGGCCGTTGCGCTGGCGCTGGCGGTAGTCATCGTGCTGCCGATGATCCTCGATTCCGAACCGAAGTCCCTGAACGAAGACATCGCCATCCAGATTCCATCCAAGGACCAGCCAGCCACCAATGCCGTTGCCAGCGGCACGCAGCCCGACCAGGCTGCGCCGCCTGCCGGCGAGAAGTTGGCGTCGGCAGCGTCGGCCCTGGACCAGAAGGAAGAGATTGTCGAGCCGGCAAGCGTCAATCCCGCTCCCGCCGCGGCGACGCCGCCGCCGGTAGCCCCGGCGGTTCCAGCCAAGCCGGTGGAGAAGCCGGCCGTGGCCGAGCGCAAGGAAGAAGCCAAGAAGGAAGCGCCGAAGAAAGAGGCACCCAAGCCCAAGGTGGCCGAGCAGAGCGATGATTCGCGTGCGCTGGCAATCCTGGAAGGCAAGTCGACTTCCACCGCCGACAAGAAGCCGGCGACAGCGGGCGGAAAGTTTGTGATCCAGGTAGCTGCGCTGGCTACCCAGGACAAGGTCAATGAATTGCGCAACAAGCTCAGTGGCGCGGGTATCCATTCCTTTACGCAGAAGATCGCGACCCAGTCGGGCGACCGCACGCGCATCCGAGTCGGCCCGTTTGCCAGCCGCGACGAGGCCGAGAAGATGGGCGCCCGCATCAAGAAGCTGGGCCTGAATGCGACGATCGTTCCGGCTTGAATTTGATCGCCGATAGCTCCATATTGTCATCGTGACGATCTTTGACTACCTGGTGCTGCTGGTGATGGTCTGTTCGGTGATCATCGGCACCTTGCGTGGCCTGGTGCGCGAAGTGCTGTCGCTGGCGAGCTGGATAGTGGCGCTGGTGGTGGCCAATGCCTATGGCGAAGCGCTGGCGGCCATGTTGCCGGAAGTGATACCCGGCGAATCGACACGACTGATTGTGGCGTTCATCGCCTTGTTCATCGGTACCCGGCTGTTGATGGCGCTGGTATCGAGAACCTTGAGCGAATTGATCAAGGCCAGCGGACTGACGCTGGTTGACAGGGGATTTGGCAGCATCTTCGGTGTGGCGCGCGGTGTGCTGATCGTGGTGGCGGTGGCGTTGTTGTGCGGCACCACCTCGATCCCGCAGCAGCCATTCTGGAAAGATGCGGTATTAAGCCCGTGGGTGGAAGAGGCAGCGCTGTCGGTGATGCCGTTCCTCCCGGGCAAGTTTGCGGAACATGTGAGTTTTTCCGTCCCTGTCTGATGCCATTCCCGTGGTTCGGGGCATCGGTCGCGGTTTGCAGTAGCGGTTCATTTTCGTTTTCGTTTTTCGTTAGGAGTCCACCATGTGTGGCATCGTCGGTATCGTCTCTCATAGCCCCGTCAACCAAATGCTGTACGACGCGCTGCTGCTGCTGCAGCACCGCGGCCAGGATGCGGCGGGCATCGCAACCAACCATCACCAGGGTTTCTCGATGCACAAGGCCAACGGCCTGGTGCGCGATGTGTTCCGTACCCGCAACATGCGCTCGCTGCCCGGTAACACCGGCATCGGCCAGGTGCGTTACCCGACCGCCGGTTCGTCCAGCGAAGAAGAGGCTCAGCCGTTCTATGTCAACGCACCGTTCGGCATCATCCTGGCGCACAACGGCAACCTGACCAATGCGGACCAGTTGAAGATCGAGATGTTCAAGAACGATCGCCGCCACCTCAATACCGATTCCGATACCGAAGTGCTGCTGAACGTGCTGGCCCACGAACTGCAACTGGCCACCACCGGCTATTCGCTGGACCCGGCGGCGCTGTTCAAGGCGGTAGCCATGGTGCACAAGCGCGTGCGCGGCTCCTACGCAGTGGTGGCGCAGATCGCCGGCCATGGCCTCTTGGGCTTCCGCGACCCGTTCGGTATCCGTCCGATGTGCCTGGGCTTCAACGAGAGCGACAAGGGCATCGAATACATGATGGCCAGCGAGTCCGTGGCGCTGGAAGGCATGGGCTTCCGCTTCCTGCGCGACGTCATGCCGGGCGAAGCGATCTTCATCGACAACGACGGCAAGCTGTACAACCAGCAATGCGCCGAGAACCCGACACTGAACCCCTGTGCCTTCGAATACGTCTACCTGGCCCGTCCGGACTCGATCATCGATGGCGCTTCGGTCTACGGCACCCGCCTGAAGATGGGCGAATTCCTGGCCGACAAGATCCGCCGCGAATTCAAGCACGGCGAGATCGACGTGGTCATGCCGATCCCCGATTCCTCGCGTCCGGCCGCCATGGAGCTGGCCTTGAAGCTGGGCATCGAATACCGTGAAGGCTTCATCAAGAACCGCTACATCGGCCGCACCTTCATCATGCCGGGCCAGGCGCTGCGCCGTAAGTCGGTGCGCCAGAAACTCAACGCCATCGGCAGCGAATTCAAGGGAAAGAACGTGCTGCTGGTGGACGACTCCATCGTGCGCGGCACCACCAGCCGCGAGATCGTGCAGATGGCGCGCGAGTCCGGCGCCAAGAACGTGATCTTCGCCTCGGCCGCGCCGCCGGTGAAGTTCCCCAATGTCTACGGCATCGACATGCCGACCCGCGACGAACTGATCGCCTACGGCCGTACCGAGGAAGAAGTGTGCCGCGAGATCACTGCCGACTCGCTGGTGTACCAGGACGTGGAAGCGATGAAGCGCGCCATCTCGGAATGCAATCCGGCGCTCAAGAACTTTGAGGCTTCCTGCTTCGACGGCAATTACATCACCGGCGACATCACGCAGGAATATCTCGATCGCATCGAATACGCCCGCAAGAATCCGAAGCCGGCGCTGGAAGATGCGGTGCGTTCGCAGTTGAACCTGAACCTGGCGCGCGTGGACTGATTCCATACTCTTCGCACCGCCTGGAAACGACGCCGGTTGCCGCTTATGCGGCGCCGGCGTTTTTCATTGGAGCGGGCGCAGCCAAACTGGCTTATCATTTTGCTTTCCGCCACCGGCCACGCGCTCCTGGCCCAACTTCAGTATCTCCCGATTCCGCGATGAACGATAAAAAGACCTACGGCTTCACCACCACCATCCTGCACAGCGACCGGCAAAAAGACATCGAACACGGCTCCCTGCACAAGCCCATCCACACCGCCGTCGCCTTCGGCTACAAGGATGCGCGCCAACTGGCCGAAGTGTTCCAGGGCAAGCAGCCCGGCTACCGCTACGGCCGCCAGGGCAATCCCACGGTCGCCGCGCTGGAAGAGAAGATCACCAAGATGGAAGGCGGCAAGTCCACCATCTGCTTCGCCACCGGCATGGCCGCCATCGGCGCCATCGTCCAGGGGCTGCTGCGCGAGGGAGACCACGTAGTGTCGTCGGCCTTCTTGTTCGGCAACACCAACAGCCTGTGGATGACGGTGGGTGCGCAGGGCGCCAAGGTGTCGATGGTGGATGCCACCGATGTGAAGAACGTGGAAGCTGCGATCACCCCGCAAACGCGCCTGGTGTTCGTCGAGACCATTGCCAACCCGCGCACCCAGGTGGCGGACCTGAAGCGCATTGGCGAACTGTGCCGCGAGCGCGGCATCCTCTACGTGGTGGACAACACCATGACCTCGCCTTACCTGTTCCAGCCCAAGGACGTGGGAGCGGGCCTCGTGGTCAATTCGCTGACCAAGTCCATTGCCGGCCACGGCAATGCGCTGGGCGGCGCGCTGACCGATACCGGCGAATACGACTGGGCCCAATACCCGCATATCGCTGACAACTATAAAAAGAATCCGGCGCCGCAGTGGGGCATGGCGCAGATCCGCGCCAAGGCCTTGCGCGACTTCGGCGCCTCGCTGGGGCCGGAAGCGGCGCATCACATCGCGGTGGGAGCGGAAACAATGGCGCTGCGCCAGGAGCGCGAATGCAAGAACGCACTGGCGCTGGCGCAGATGCTGGATGCCGATTCCCGTGTGGCGGCGGTGTACTATCCTGGCCTGGAGTCGCATCCGCAGCACGCGTTGTCGACAGAACTGTTCCGCTCATTCGGCAGCCTGCTGTCGTTCGAGTTGAAAGAGGGCATCGACTGCTTCGACTACCTGAACCGTTTGCAACTGGCGGTCCCTGCCAGCAACCTGGGCGACACGCGTACGCTGGTGATCCCGGTGGCGCATACCATCTTTTATGAGATGGGCGCCGAGCGCCGCGCCGCTATGGGCATCGCTGAATCGCTGATCCGCGTATCGGTGGGATTGGAAGACACCGATGACCTGGTCGGGGATTTCCGCCAGGCGCTGGATGCCTGATCGCCACCGAAGCTGAAATAAAAAATGCCCGCGTGCTCGAAAGAGCTGCGGGCATTTTTATTTCCATCATCCTGGCGAAAATCTGGGGCCGGTGACGTTCAACAGGTGACGATGCGCTGAAAACGTCGCCGCTTACGGCACCAGATTGGCCACCGCCTCGCGGTCGGCCCACTTGGTGATGTAGCTGGGCGTGAAGGTCTGGAAGCGCTCGATCAGCATCGCCGGATCGGCCTCATGCATCATCAGCTTGGACTGGTCGGCGCTGACAAAACGTTCCGATACCAGATGGTCGACGAAGGCGATCAGATTGTTGTAGAAGCCTTCGACGTTGTACAGGCAGATCGGCTTGTAATGGAAACCCAGCTGCGCCCAGGTCAGCACTTCGAACAGCTCTTCCAGCGTGCCCATGCCGCCGGGCATGGCGACGAAGCCGTCCGACAGTTCGGCCATCATCGCCTTGCGCTCGTGCATGTCCTTGACGATGTGCAGGCGGGTCAGGCCATTGTGGCCGAGTTCCTTGTCCAGCAACGCCTTGGGGATGACGCCGGTGGCTTCGCCGCCCAGCTTCATGATTTCAGTGGCGATGATGCCCATCAGGCCGACGTTGCCGCCGCCATACACCAGCGCGATGTTGTTCTTGACCATTTCCTGGGCCAGCTTGCGCGCCGCTTCGGCATAAGCCGGGGTAGCGCCGGGGGAAGAACCGCAATATACGCAAATCGATTTCATGTGTCCTCTGCAATGTCCGTCAATACAATGGCAAATGGCTGTTGTGTTTCTTTGCCGGAAAGCAAACACTTCATTAAGCCGTAGAGCGTGTTATGTACTCTTTCAGCCCCCGCG
>NZ_LFLT01000024.1 GCF_001189955.1 Herbaspirillum chlorophenolicum
CACTGCCGGCTTAGCCGCTGCCTTAGCTACTGGCTTCTTGGCTGCGACGGCCTTCTTCGGTGCTGCGGCTGCCTTGGCGGCTGCCGGCTTCTTTGCAGCAGGCTTCTTGGCTGCTGGCTTCTTTGCTGCTGTTGCCATTTTGTTTCTCCTTCTTCACGTGATGGAAAAAATCAAGCTTGATATAAGAAACCCTCCTGCGACATCGCGATGTACGCAGGCGGATTATTCATCGGCACAAGCATGCCTCTGCTTGCGCTAATGAATTCGGCACCAGCTGAACTGCTGCATCCCCTCACCTATGCAGCGCTTCAGCTATCTTGGCTGGACCTCTCCCGGCAGTCCCGCACATCAGGCGGGCTACGATCGACTACGGGAGCAGGCGCGAGGCCAAAAAAAACGCCAGCGTGTTCAAACGCCAGCGTCGGAATAGCACTTTTGAAAAACCATCAGGTTTTTCAAAGGAAAAGCCGCCTTACCCGACACGATGGGGTTGAGCGGCGATAACAGAGAAGAACGGTTCGGTCTCTGACTGTTCATTAATTTGGCGATTGCCTTTCAGTTTCAACAGCCGGGTATCTTGCAAGCTACCCGACTGCTGCTGTGCAATGTGTCTCGCTGAAGAGCACTGACGAGACTGCACATCATTCCCAACTCAACGCACCCCCGGTTTGGTATTCGATGACGCGGGTCTCAAAGAAGTTGCGCTCCTTCTTCAAGTCGATCATCTCGCTCATCCAAGGGAACGGATTTTCTTCTTGTGCGAACAGCGGGTCCAATCCGATTTGCTGTGCGCGACGATTAGCGATGAATCGGAGGTAGCCCTTGAACATGGTAGCGTTCAACCCGAGCACGCCTCGCGGCATTGTATCCTCTGCGTAACGATATTCCAACTCCACCGCGCTTAAAAACAACGATTTGATCTCTTCGCGGAATTCCGGAGTCCACAGATGCGGGTTCTCCATCTTCACCGTGTTGATCAGATCGATCCCGAAATTGCAGTGCATCGACTCGTCGCGCAGGATGTATTGATACTGTTCGGCGGCGCCCATCATCTTGTTCTGGCGGCCCAGTGCGAGGATCTGCGTGAAGCCGACGTAGAAGAACAGGCCTTCCATGATGCAGGCAAAAACGATCAGCGACTTCAGCAGCTTCTGGTCGTTCTCTGTCGTGCCGGTCTTGAACTCGGGATCGGTCAGCGTGTTGATGAACGGGATCAGGAATTCGTCCTTGTCGCGAATCGATTTGACTTCGTGATAGGCGTTGAAGATCTCGGCTTCGTCCAGGCCCAGCGACTCGACGATGTACTGGTAGGCGTGGGTGTGGATCGCTTCTTCGAACGCCTGGCGCAGCAGGTACTGGCGGCATTCCGGCGCGGTGATGTGGCGATAGGTGCCCAGCACGATATTGTTGGCGGCCAGCGAGTCTGCGGTCACGAAGAAGCCGAGGTTGCGCTTGACCAGGCGGCGTTCGTCTTCGGTCAGTCCGTTCGGATTCTTCCACAGCTCGATGTCGCGCTGCATGTTGATTTCCTGCGGCATCCAGTGGTTGGCGCAGCCGGCCAGGTACTTGTCCCAGGCCCATTTGTACTTGAACGGCACCAGTTGGTTGACGTCGGTGTGGCCGTTGATGATGCGCTTGTCGGCGGCATTGACGCGGCTGGTCACGTCCACCGGAGCATCGCGGGTGACCAGCGCCGGGTTCAGCGCCGAGTCATTGAATTGCGGGTGGCCGCCCACGGCCGGCTGCAGTTGGGGTTGCGCCGACTTTGCGCTTGCTTCGTCATCCCAAGAAAGCATGGTTATTCCTCTTTAACTGTGTGTGTTGCGGCGATGCCGGGAACGGACTGGCCATTCATCCATGCATCTATTTAAGGTGACAACGGCGCATCCGGTGAAGTTCACCGAGATGCGCCGGCGGTGAAAACCGGCGCGGAAATCTGGCTGGCTACGATCGAGGATGGTGTTGGGCATCCTCATGAGCTGGCGATTCCGGCCGGACTTCTGGCTTCTTGCTGGTATTACTGGCAGGCCTCGCACTCTTCGAAGCCCGCGTCGCCCGGACGCATGGTGCAAACCGGACCGTCGGCATCGATGGAAGCACCCGGATTCGGCATCACGTAGGCGGTCGATGCGGCGGTAGCCGAGGCGATCGACGCTGCGGCGACTGCCGGAGCCGATGCTGCAGCCGCAGCAGCCGCTGCCGAACTGCTCATGCCGCCATCCACCGACACGGCATTCAGGGCGCCGGTGCGGGAAGTCGACTTCTCGGTGTGGGTCGCGCCAATGGTGCGCAGGTAATAAGTGGTCTTCAAGCCGCGCAGCCACGCCAGCTTGTAGGTCTCATCCAGGCGCTTGCCCGAGGCGCCGGCCATGTAGATGTTGAGCGACTGGGCCTGGTCGATCCACTTCTGGCGACGCGAGGCGGCTTCCACCAGCCACGACGGATCCACTTCGAAAGCGGTGGCGTAGATGTCGCGCAGGTCTTGCGGGATGCGGTCAATCTTGGCCAGGCTGCCGTCGAAGTACTTCAGGTCGGCGATCATCACTTCGTCCCACAGGCCGCGCGCCTTCAGGTCGCGCACCAGGTACTCGTTGATTTCGGTGAATTCGCCCGACAGGTTCGACTTCACGTACAGGTTCTGGTAGGTCGGTTCGATGCAAGCCGACACGCCGATGATGTTCGAAATGGTCGCGGTCGGGGCGATCGCCACGCAATTCGAGTTGCGCATGCCGTGCTCGCTGATGCGTGCGCGCAGGGCGCTCCAGTCCATGCTTTCGGTGCTATCGGCTTCCAGGTAGCCGCCGCGCTCTTGCGCCAGCAGCTTCAGGGAGTCCTGCGGCAGGATGCCGCGATCCCACAGCGAACCGCGGTAGGAGTTGTAACGGCCGCGCTCTTCCGCCAGCTCGGTCGATGCCCAGTAAGCGTAGTAGCAGACGGCTTCCATCGAACGGTCGGCGAACTCGACGGCGTCCATCGACGCGTACGGGATGCGCTTCATGTGCAGGCAGTCCTGGAAGCCCATGATGCCCATGCCCACCGGACGGTGGCGCAGGTTGGAATCACGCGCCTTCTTGACCGCGTAGTAGTTGATGTCGATGACGTTGTCCAGCATGCGCATGGCGGTGCGGACGGTCTTTTGCAGCTTGGCATGGTCCAGCTCGCCATTGACCAGGTGCGCCGGCAGGTTGACCGAACCCAGGTTGCACACCGCGATTTCGGAATCGTTGGTGTTCAGGGTGATCTCGGTGCACAGGTTGGAGCTGTGCACCACGCCCACGTGCTGCTGCGGCGAACGGATGTTGCACGGATCCTTGAAGGTGATCCATGGGTGGCCGGTTTCGAACAGCATCGACAGCATCTTGCGCCACAGGTCGTTGGCTTGCACCTTCTTGAACAGCTTCAGCTCGCCGCGGGCGGCACGGGCTTCGTAGCCGGTGTAGGCTTCCTCGAAGGCTTTGCCGAACTTGTCGTGCAGGTCCGGGGTATCGGACGGCGAGAACAGGGTCCATTCGCCCTTTTCCATCACGCGCTTCATGAACAGGTCGGGAATCCAGTTCGCGGTGTTCATGTCGTGGGTGCGGCGGCGGTCGTCGCCGGTGTTCTTGCGCAGTTCGAGGAATTCCTCGATGTCCATGTGCCAGGTTTCCAGGTAGGCGCAGACCGCGCCCTTGCGCTTGCCGCCCTGGTTGACCGCCACGGCGGTGTCGTTGACCACCTTCAGGAACGGCACCACGCCTTGCGACTTGCCGTTGGTGCCCTTGATGTGGGCGCCCAGGGCGCGCACCGGGGTCCAGTCGTTGCCCAGGCCGCCGGCGAACTTGGCCAGCAGGGCGTTTTCCTTGATGGCTTCGTAGATGCCGTCGAGGTCGTCGGCCACCGTGGTCAGGTAGCACGAGGACAGCTGCGAGCGCAGGGTGCCCGAGTTGAACAGGGTCGGGGTCGAGCTCATGAAGTCGAACGACGACAGCAGGTCGTAGAACTCGATGGCGCGCGCTTCGCGGTCGATCTCGTTCAGGGCCAGGCCCATCGCCACACGCATGTAGAACGCCTGCGGCATTTCGATGCGGGTGCCCTGGATGTGCAGGAAATAACGGTCGTACAGGGTCTGCAGGCCGATGTAGCCGAATTGCAGGTCGCGCTCGGGCTTGATCGCGGCAGCCAGCTTCTCCAGGTCGAACTGGGCCAGCTTGGTGTCGAGCAGCTCGGCGGCGATACCCTTCTTGATGTATTTGGTGAAGTATTCGAGGTACTCAGCCGGTGCATCGGCTTGCGCCACTTCCTTGCCGAACACTTCCTTGCGGATGGTGTGCATCAAGAGGCGCGAGGTGACCTGGCTGTAGGCAGGATCCTTTTCCATCAGCGCGCGGGCAGCCAGGATGGCGGACTTGTACAGTTCCTCGACGGGCACGCCGTCGTACAGGTTCTTCATGGTCTCAGCCAGGATCGCCTGGGCATCGACATGTTTTTCCAGGCCTTCGCAAGCGGCATTGATCAGCGCGCGCACTTCAGCGATGTCCAGCGGACGGCTGCGGCCGTCTTCGACCACGTGCAGTTGCGGCGCGGCGACATCCGCCTTGGCGGCGCTGCCCTGTTGGGCGCGCTCTTCCATGCGCTTGGCGCGGTACAGCACGTAGGCTCGGGCGACGTCGTGCTCGCCCGAGCGCATCAGGGCCAGTTCGACCTGGTCCTGGATATCTTCGATATGGAACGTTCCGCCGGTGGGCTGGCGGCGCACCAGCGCCGAGACCACATTGGTGGTCAATTGCTCGACCATCTCGCGCACGCGGGCCGAAGCCGCGCCCTGGCCGCCGTTGACGGCCAGGAAGGCCTTGGTCACGGCAATGGAGATCTTCGACGGTTCGAAACCGACCACGGCGCCGTTACGGCGGATGATGCGGTATTCGCCCAGACCGGCCGCAGCTTTCACGGCGGATGCCTGGGAAGCGTCAGAAGACACCTCCAGGTCAGCGGCGGTCACGCCGAACGCGGCAGGAGATTTGACGGAAATTTCTTGAGTTGAGCGCACTTAGCCTCCTAGATACTTAAGACAGACAACCACGTGGAGATTGCCCCGAATTGCTAAATTAGAACCCCTACCAGCCTGGGGGTTCGCGAACGACAGAAGCGCCCCACAATAAATATCCCTTTGCGCGGATATTCATGCTGACGCAAAACCTGCTTGAAACTGAATTAATGAGTAGACCGATGCTGGAAAAGAAGGAACCGCGAGACGTTGTAGGACTTTATTACTGCCTCACGAACCTTTCACCTTCTGAAGCACGGCCATTTTCGAATGACAAATCCGGATACAACTGGGGATTACCAAAACACTACATCTAGTACCAAAAGAACGATTGAGACTAATTCTAGTGGCGGCATCTCGATGTTGCAACCGCTATTTCTCGAATTTTTCTGGCCCGGCAGCTTGACTTTTGAGAGGGCCAGCAGGGAAGCGCAATTGCGCGCCGTTAATTATTTCCTCAAGCGCATTCCGATAGCGCCCCCAATCGAAAAACGGACCGGGGTCGGTCTTGCGCACCGGGGCGATATGTTCGTGCCCGGCCACATCGGTGAGCGCATAACGCTCCTGCAGTGCAGCAGTAAGCTTGGCCAATGCCGGATACTGGGTCTCGGCAAAGGGTTCGGTATCGGTGCCTTCGAGCTCGATGCCGATCGAAAAGTCGTTGCAGCGCTCGCGCCCGTCGAACACCGACACCCCGGCATGCCAGGCCCGGCGATTGGCGGAAACGAACTGGACCACCTCGCCATCACGCCGGATCAGGAAGTGCGCCGACACCCGCAGCGGCCGCAACTGGTCGAAATAGGGATCGGCCTCGTAGTCGAGCCGGTTGCAGAACAGGTCGGCGATGTAAGGTCCGCCGAATTCCCCGGGCGGCAAGCTGATGTTGTGGACCACCAGCAGGTCGGCAATGCAACCGTCAGGCCGTTCGTCGCAATTCGGGGAAGCTTCGCGGCGCGACATATTGCACCAGCCGTCGCCGTCGATGAACCATGCGCCGACGTCGGAAGGAGAGGTCGCCATGGATCAGAACGAGGCCAGGCGGCGGTGTTCTTCGGAGCAGTAATGCGCGCCGGAGGCATGCGTGACCGCTTCGGAAATGGGAAAATGGATGCCGCAGTGCGCGCACTGCACCATGGTTTCGGCGCCGCTGTCGGCGCCACGGCGAAAACGCTTGGCCTTGGGGGCTGGCGCTTCGGATTCGCCTGCAGGTTCACCCGCGGCATCGCTGCCGGCCAGCATCGACTTCTTGGCGCGCTGGAACCACACCACTACGGCCAGCAAGACCACCAGCCAGATCAGATATTTCATGTCAGTACCCGATGCAGCACGACTTCAAGTACGAATCGGCTGCCCACATAAGCCAATAAAAGGATGGCGAAACCGGCCAGCGTAAAAGAAAGCGCGGTACGCCCCCGCCAACCCTGCCAGCGGCGGCCGGCCAGAAGCAGGCCGAACAGCAGCCAGGACAGCATGGTGAAGATCGTCTTATGGTCCCACCGGAACGGTGTCCCGAACAACTGCTCGGAAAATACCACGCCCGACAGCACGGTCAGCGTCAGCAGCACGAAACCGAAGCCGATCAGGCGAAACAGCAATCTTTCCATCGTCAACAGCGCCGGCAGGCGGTCCAGCGCTATCGCGAACCAGCCGTTTTTGGCGGCAGGGCCCGGCCGCGTATGCAGGCGCGACTCCTGCAGCACCATCAGCACCGCATGGAAAGCGGCGATGGTCAGCGTGCTGTAGGCCAGGATGGAGACGGCGATATGCGCCAGGAACCAATCCGACTTGCCGGCCAATACGATCATGTTGCCCGGGAAAATACTGGGCAGCACCACCGATACCGCGGCCACCGGCAGCACCAGCACCCGCATGCTGTCGAGCGTGAAGTTGCGGTTTTCCAGCCAGTAAGCGGCCACCGAAATCCACAGCGTGGCCGACAGCATCACGGCAAACCCGACCCGGATGGCCTCAGCCGCGAACATGTCCGACAGCAACGCACCGCCATGCAGGATCCAGCCGACTACGATCCCCAGCGAAATCGGCAGGCGCCGCTCCGAAGGCAGGAAAGCACATGCCAGATACAGCAATGCGGCGAGGATGAAAAAATAAGTTTGCATCGGCTAAGTTTACACCATGTCGGCCCCGGCCCTATCGCCGCCGTCCCGCATCCAGACCGGCGTTACGGCGCATCAGCGAAGGCCGGCCTTCCTCGCCTGCCTCTTCCCACCCGGCAAGAGTCTTGTCATGGCGACGTTTCCTGGCGGCGGCCAATATGCCGTCCAGATTCTCTATATATAGAGGCGAATCCGCGCAAACAAAGTCCAAGGTTTCCGTGCCGAGTGCCGGGCGCGCATTCTACACGCACAAAAGAAACACGGCAGGAGATCCTGCCGTGCCTTAAGTCGAGACAAAACCAAACAAGCCGTGCAGCCTCAGTCGACCGCCGCCGCCTTCATTTCCGCATTGTGGTGGCGCTGCTGCTCCTCCATGACCAACTGGCCGAGTTCGCGCTTCAAGGCGTTGAACTCGGGATCAGCCGGATCGCGCAGGCGCGGCAGCGTAACCACCATATCGCGCTTGATGGTGCCGGGGCGATAGGTCATGACCACGATGCGGTCGGCCAGGTAGATCGCCTCTTCGATACTGTGGGTGACGAACACGATGGTCTTCTTGAACTCGTCCCAGATCCGCAGCAGCTCGTCCTGCAGATTGCGGCGAGTGAGCGCATCCAGCGCGCCGAACGGCTCATCCATCAGCATGATGGGCGAATCCAGCGCCAGCACGCGGGCGATCGCCACCCGCTGACGCATGCCGCCGGACAAGTCCTTGGGGAAGCGGCTGCGGAAATCGATCAGGCCCAGCTTGTCCAGCAACTGGGTCACGCGCGCAGTGATTTCCGCCTTGGGCGTCCCTTTGATCTCCAGGCCGAAAGCGACGTTCTGCTCCACCGTCATCCACGGGAACAGCGCGTATTCCTGGAACACCATGCCGCGATCCGGGCCGGGTTCGGTCACCAGCTTGTCACCGGTGGTGATGGTGCCGGAAGATGGCAGCGCAAAGCCGGCGATGGCGTTCAACAGCGTCGACTTGCCGCAGCCCGAAGGCCCCAACAGGCAGACGAACTGGCCATCGGGGATCTCGAGATTGATGTCCTTCAAGGCCACGACTTCACGGTCGTCGGTCTTGAATACCTTGTGTACGCCGGAGATCCTGATCTGGGGCGAAGAAGGGTTCATGCTCATGGTTCAGTTCTCCAGCCCGCGGTGCCAGCGCAGCATGTAATTGTTCAGGCGGCTCATGCCAAGGTCGATCGCCAGGCCCAAGAGGCCGATGGTGATCATGCCGGCAATGATCTTGTCGGACCAGAAATACTCGCGCGCTTCCATGATACGGAAACCCAGGCCGTTGCTGACCGCGATCATCTCGGCCACGATCACCACGATGAAGGCGGTGCCGATGCCAATACGCACGCCCGACAGGATGTAGGGCACGGCCGCAGGCAGCATCACCCGCATGAACATCGTGGTCTGGCTGGCGCCGAGGTTGCGCGCCGCGCGCAGGTAGATGCTGTCGACCTGGCGCACGCCGGCGATGGTGTTCATCAGCACCGGGAAGAACGCTCCCAGCGAGATCAGGAACAGCGCCGGCGGGTTACCCAGCCCGAACCACAGGATCGCCAGCGGAATGTAGGCAATCGGCGGAATCGGGCGGATCACCTGCACGGTCAGGTTCATCAGGCCGTAAATGCGCTGGCTGGATCCCATCAGGAGACCCAACGGCAGCGCCAGCCCGGCCCCGATCAGGAAGCCGGCCACCACACGGTACAGGCTGCCGATGGCATCCATGATCAGTTCGCCGGAGAAAGCCCAGGCCAGCCAACTGCCGTCGGCCGAGTCATACGGCTTGGACGGCGTGGCATACTCGTACCACTTATGCAGCACCGCCCAGGGCGAAGGCAGGATCTGCGGATTGATCCATCCTGCCCGGGACGCCCCCTCCCAGATCGCCACCACAATCAGCGGCACCAGCAACCCCTGGAGGACGCTCCCGTTCTTCTGTTTTGCCATCGCGCCTTCCTTATTACTTGAGGTTCATGCTCTTCTTGGCCTGCTCCAGCAGATCGGTTTTCACCCAATCCGTGGCTACCGGCGGCTTGGCCATCTTGCCAGTGCCGTACTTGGCCATGGTGTCGGTGGTGATCTGGATGTGCTCGGCAGTGATGTCGTAGGCGTAAGGCGAGTTGCCGATGGCGTCGTAGAAATCTTCCTTGCTGATCTGGTTCTTGAAGATCACTTCACGCACGTATTTCTCGGCCACTTCGGGCTTGTCGATGAAGGTCTTGGTGGCTTCCAGGAAGCAGCGCATGAACTTCTCGGCCAGCGGGCGCTTTTCCTTGTAGAACTTCTCGGTCATCACCATGGTTCGGTACGGTTCGCCGATCGGGGTGTCGTAGGGTTTCATGACTTCCACGCCGAAGCCCTTGTTGATCGCCTGCGACGATTGCGGCTCGCTCTGCATCATGGCGTCGATGTTCTTGCCCAGCAGCGCCTGGTTGAGGTCGGCGAAGGCCAGGTAAACAATAGTCACATCCTTGGCGGTCAGGCCGTTCTGGCCCAGTTCGGCATCCAGCAGCACTTCATGGATACCGCCGCGGGTCACGCCGACCTTCTTGCCCTTCAGATCCTTGACCGACTTGATGCCGGAATCCTTGCCCGCCACCAGGCGCGCGCCGCCCTTGGCGAAACCGGCCACCACATAGATCGGGGCGCCATTGGCGCGGCCCGAAATGGCGGCTTCAGAGGCGGTGGTCCCCACATCCAGTTCACCAGCCAGGATGCCTTGCATCACGTCCGGTCCTTTGGGAAAGACTTTTTCATCGACCTTGATGCCACATTTTGGGGCAATTTCCTTGATATAGGACACCGCGCCGTAGTGGGCAAACTTCAGGTTGCCCAGGCGGACCACGTCGTCGGCGGCCTGGCTGGAGGCCGCAAAACCGGCGGTTGCCAACAGGGCCATTGCGATCAGTTTCTTTTGCATTTCCACTCTCCTCGTTATGTTTGTTTATTGTTCCGTTGGCCGGCGCGCTCCGGCGGTCTCGATGCTTTGCCGCTATTCAGCGGCTTGATTTTTATCGCGCTTGGAAATTCAGGCCAAATGTATACACAAAGTCCGCCCTCAGTACAAGTTGTTAATTTTACTTACCTGCGTTTCCTTACCTGCGCCTCCCGCCAAACGATTCATCCTCCGCGCAGGCGCCGGGGCGCGCGGCCGGGCCAATCGGTTAAAATGCAAGATTGCCCGGACTGGGCGCGGCGCAATGCCCGATTGCCTCCTGCCGCCCGTCCCCGCCAACCGCGGCGGCCCCACTTTTTTGCAGATACCACCATGCTAGACAACCTGACCCAACGCCTCGCCAAAGTCGTCAAAACCATGCGCGGCGAGGCGCGCCTGACCGAATCGAACACCACCGAGATGCTGCGCGAAGTGCGCCTGGCCTTGCTGGAAGCCGACGTCGCCTTGCCCGCCGTGCGCGAATTCATCGCCAAGGTGAAAGAGAAAGCGCTGGGCGAGGAAGTGATCGGTTCGCTCACGCCCGGCCAGGCCCTGGTCGGCGTGGTGCAGCGCGAATTGGCCAGCCTGATGGGCGCCGACCTCGGTCCGGAAGCCTCGCAGCTCAGCTTCGCCACCCAGCCGCCGGCCATCATCCTGATGGCCGGCCTGCAAGGCGCCGGTAAAACCACTACCGTCGGCAAGCTGGCCAAGTACCTGCGCGAGAACAAGAAGAAAAAAGTCCTGACCGTCTCCGCCGACGTCTATCGCCCGGCCGCGATCGGCCAGCTGGAAACCGTGACCGGCCAGGCCGGCGCCGACTTCTTCCCGACCCAGACCACCGACAAGCCGGTCGACATCGCACTGGCTGCGCTGGACTACGCCAAGAAGCATCACCATGAAGTCCTGATCGTCGACACCGCCGGCCGCCTGGGCATCGACCAGGCCATGATGGATGAAATCCGCGCCGTGCACGCCGCCCTCAACCCCATCGAAACCCTGTTCGTGGTCGACGCCATGCTCGGCCAGGACGCCATCAACACCGCCAAGGCATTCAGCGATGCCCTGCCGCTGACAGGCATCGTGCTGACCAAGCTGGACGGCGATTCGCGCGGCGGCGCTGCGCTGTCGGTGCGTCACATCACGGGCAAACCGATCAAGTTCGCCGGCGTGGCCGAGAAGCTGGACGGCCTGGAAGCCTTCGATCCGGCGCGCATGGCCAACCGCATCCTCGGCATGGGCGACATCCTGGCGCTGGTCGAAGAAGCGCGCAAAGGCGTGGACGTGGCCGCGGCCGAAGGCCTGGCCAACAAGATCAAGGGCGGCGGCAAGTTCGACCTGAACGACTTCAAGGCGCAGCTCTCGCAGATGAAAAAGATGGGTGGCCTGTCCGGCCTGCTCGACAAGCTGCCGGCCCAGATGCAACAGGCCGCCGGCAACGCCAACATGGACCAGGCGGAAAAGAACGTGCGCCGCATGGAAGGCATCATTAACTCGATGACGCCGGCCGAGCGCGCCAAGCCCGAGCTGATCAAGGCTGCGCGCAAACGCCGCATCGCCACCGGCGCCGGCGTCCAGGTGCAAGAGGTCAACCGCATGCTGTCACAATTCGAACAGATGCAATCGATGATGAAGAAGCTCAAGGGCGGCGGCATGATGAAGATGATGCGCAACATGAAGGGCATGCTGCCCGGCATGCGCTGATCTCGCCGGTTTCGTTCCCTTGGCGGCTTTCAGCGCCGCCAGGCTACCTCCCTCCCCGCGCCCCGCTTTCTGCCTCCTCCCGCAACAAACCCGTTTTCCCCGCCATCGAAAAGCGGAACGGAAATGCTCCGTTCTGCATCACGCCATGCTGCTTGCCCATTGTGCAAAGAACAGTCTTTCGCGGCCCGCGGCGATCCGCCGCAAGCCCTTTACCGGTGCGGCTTGACGGCGAATCGCGCGCACCCGTTGTTTCCCCGCCGTTTTACGGGGAAAACCCGTAAAAAATACTTGCATGGCCGTTCAAACCGCACCACTATTAGCGGTGCGTAATTGACGCATCCAACTCATTCCTTGTCGAGGAGTCTTTCAGATGGCCACAGCAAAAAAACCAGCAGCCGCAGTAAAGAAGCCAGCAGCGAAAGCCGCAGCCAAACCAGCAGCCAAGAAGCCAGCCGCAAAGGCGGCAGCGCCTAAGGCTGCACCCAAGGCAGCCGCCAAACCGGCAGCAAAGGCAGCTCCGAAAGCAGCACCCAAGAAGGCAGCAGCAAAACCGGCAGCCAAGCCAGCGGCCAAGAAACCCGCAGCAAAGCGCACTCCCAACGCCGCTTTCATGAAGCCGCTGACACCGTCGGCCGCACTGGGCGAAGTGGTTGGCGCCAAGCCGCTGCCGCGCACCGAGGTCACCAAGAAGGTGTGGGAATACATCAAGAAGCACAAGCTGCAGAACCCCGAGAACAAGCGCAACATCGATGCCGATGACAAGCTCAAGGCCATCTTCGGCGGCAAGAAGCAGGTCACCATGTTCGAGATGACCAAGCTGATTTCGGCGCACCTGAGCTGATCCCTGGCCTGGCAACACCAGTTTGCAAGGCAATTGCAAACAAAAACGCCCGCATCCCAGCGGGCGTTTTTGTTTCCGCCAGCCGTCGGAATCTGCTCAACGTCTCCCAATCCAGCCAGTCTCCACAGTCGACTTCGGCATATGCCACTGCGGTGTTTCACGGCAACATGGCCATGATCGCCAATCCGAAACTCAGCGGGGAAAAGCGATGAAATCGCAGAGTCCCCATTGTTTTATTGATGCTCCCTGCGAATCTCTTCAAGCATTTTTCTGACAGCGGACACGCCAGAACGCCACAAGCACTGACAGCACAGGACTATCGCGAAACGATTTGCCGATCTGTACTGAACTTTGCTATTTTCATCCCTGTCTAGAAAACATCAGTCACCACTTCAAGGGGCGATAACATGACATCCACACAACCCGTTTCAAGCATCCGCAACATCGCCTGCATCGGCTTGGCCGCTTGCGGCCTCTTGCTGGCAGGCAGCAGCCTGGCCGCCGATAAGGGCCGTGCGCAAATAGAAGCGCAGTACCAGGCAGAAAGAGCGGCCTGCAACAACGGCACATCCAATGAGGGCAAGGCCACATGCCTGCGCGAAGCCGGCGCCGCAAAAGAGGCTGCCTTGCGCGGTAGCCTCACCGATCCAGGCTCGGCGCAACTGAAGGAAAACGCCATGAAGCGCTGCGAAGGATTGCCTCAAATCAACCGCGTCGATTGTGAAAAGCGCATGAATGGCGGCGGCATCGCCGACGGCAGTGTGCGCGAAGGCGGCATCTTCCGCGAGACCGTCACCATCATCCCGGGCAAGCCGGCCGGCAGCCAGTAGCGATAAACGGCGGCGCTGCACACAAAAAAGCGGATGCCAATGGCATCCGCTTTTTTCATTGGCGCACCGTATGGATCAGGACGCCAGCTTGCCCTTGATGAAGGCCAGCGCATCGGCCAGCGGCACTTGGGTCGCTTCGGTATCGCGACGGCCCTGGTATTCGACATTGCCATCCTTCAAGCCGCGGTCACCCACCACGATGCGGTGCGGTACGCCGATCAGCTCCCAATCTGCAAACATGGCGCCCGGGCGCTCGCCGCGGTCGTCCAGCACGACGTCAACACCAGCCTCGCTGAGTTGCGCGTAGAGCTTGTCGATCTCGGCCTTGACCGCTTCGCTGCGGTCGTAGCCCATCGGGCACAGCACCACTTGGAACGGCGCGATGGCGGTCGGCCAGATGATGCCGCGTTCATCGAAGTTCTGTTCGATGGCCGCGCCCAGGATACGGGTCACGCCGATGCCGTAGCAGCCCATTACCAGCGGTTGCGGCTTGCCGGCTTCATCCAGATAGGTTGCCTTCATCGATTCCGAATAGGTCGTGCCAAGCTGGAACACGTGGCCCACCTCGATGCCGCGCTGGATCGCCAGCACGCCCTTGCCGTCCGGCGAGGCATCGCCTTCGACCACGTTGCGGATGTCGGCCACCTGCGGCTCCGGCAGGTCGCGGCCCCAGTTGGCGCCGGTGTAGTGGAAGTCCACATCGTTGGCGCCGCACACGAAATCGGCCATGTTGGCCACGGTGCGGTCGGCCACCACCTTGACCGGCTTCTTGGTGCCGATCGGGCCCAGGTAACCCGGCGTGGTGCCGAACCATTCGACGATCTCGCCCTCATTGGCGAAACGATAGGTGCCCAGGCCGGGAATCTTGCTGGCCTTGACTTCGTTCAGCTCGTGATCGCCGCGCAGCAGCAGCAGCCAGATTTCCTTCTTGGCCGGATCTTCGTTGTCCACTGCCAGCACGATGGACTTGACGGTGCGCGACAGCGGCAGGCCCAGCAATTCGGCCACGGCTTCGCACTTGGACTTGCCCGGCGTCGGGGTCTTTTTCAGTTCCTCCCTGGCAGCGGCGCGCGCGCTGTCAACGGGCAGCGCCTCGGCCGCTTCCATGTTGGCGGCGTAATCGGACGTCGGGCAATACACCAGCGCATCCTCGCCGGTGGCGGCGATGACGTGGAACTCATGCGAGCCGGAGCCGCCGATGGCGCCGTTGTCGGCCGCCACCGCCCGGAACTCCAGGCCGAAACGCGTGAAGATGCGCACGTAGGCGTCGTACATGGCCTGGTAGGACTTCCTCAGGCCGTCTATGTCGCGGTCGAAGGAATAGGCATCCTTCATCGTGAATTCGCGCCCGCGCATCAGGCCGAAGCGCGGGCGGCGCTCGTCGCGGAACTTGGTCTGGATATGGTAGAAGTTGACCGGCAACTGCTTGTAGCTGCGCAGCTCGGTGCGCGCAACGTCGGTCACCACCTCTTCCGAGGTCGGCTGGATGGCGAAGTCGCGGCCATGCCGGTCCTTCACGCGCATCAGCTCGGCCCCCATCTTGTTCCAGCGCCCCGTTTCCTGCCACAGCTCAGCCGGCTGCACCACCGGCATCAGCAGCTCGATGCCGCCGGCGCGGTTCATTTCTTCGCGCACGATGGCCTCGACCTTGCGGATCACGCGCAGCCCCATCGGCATGTAGGTGTAGATGCCGGCGCCGAGTCGCTTGATCATCCCTGCCCGCATCATCAGCTTGTGGCTGACGATTTCAGCGTCGGAAGGGGCTTCTTTCAAGGTGGAAATAAAAAAACGTGAGGCGCGCATGACGGTCGGTTCTTTTTAAAAAGAGGAGGGTTATAATCGATGTAATTTTAAAGGATTAGCTGGCTGATGCACCCACTCTTTGCAGAATTGGTCCTTGTTTCGATGACATCCGCGTGCCGAGGTAATTGTTCCTGACGCGCCTGCCGCGTCGGTATTTACGGCCGCGCGCCCAGTCGCACGAGTCCGCCTGAGAGGGTCGTCCAGTCGCAGAAAGTTTTGAGGTACACCATGCTGGATCGAGAAGGCTTTCGCCCGAACGTCGGCATCATTCTGCTTAACGCCCAGAACGAAGTGTGGTGGGGCAAACGTGTGCGCGAGCATTCGTGGCAGTTCCCGCAAGGCGGCATCAAGCATGGCGAAACGCCCGAGCAGGCCATGTTCCGCGAACTGGAAGAGGAAATCGGCCTGCGCGCGGAACACGTCAAGATCATCGGCCGCACGCGCGACTGGCTGCGCTATGAAGTCCCCGACCATTTCATCAAACGCGAAGTACGCGGCCATTATCGCGGCCAGAAACAGATCTGGTTTCTGCTGCGCATGGTCGGCCGCGACTGCGACGTCAACCTGCGCGGCACCTCGCATCCCGAGTTCGATGCCTGGCGCTGGCATGACTATTGGGTTCCGCTGGATGTCGTGATCGAATTCAAGCGCGAGGTCTACCAGCAGGCGCTGCAAGAGCTGTCGCGCTTCCTGGCGCGCCCTTCGCACGGCCAGCGCCGTAGCGAGCAAAGCGGCAGCCATCCCGCCAACCCTCAGAAACAGCAGCCCCAACAAGCGTTGCCGCAGGATGCCGCGCCCGTCCCCAATACCAAATGACCCTTATGCCATTTTCCTTTGCATTGCCCTCCGTCCGCCACCTGCGCCGCGCCGTATTGGCCTGCTCCCTGCTGGCGGCCTGCGCCGGCACGCTGGCACAAAACCTCGATGAAGATTTCGACGATGAAGAAAAGCCTTGGCAGGAAATCGCCGTGCAGCTCCCGCCTACGCCGCAGGAACAAAACCTTGCCGAGTTTTACCTGAGCCCGAACGCCACCATGAAAGCCTATGTTGACCTCAACTCGGTCTCCGTCGGCACGGACAATGTGGTGCGCTATACCGTGGTGACCAAAACCGAGGGCGGGGCCGTCAACATCATCTACGAAGGCATGCGCTGCGAAACCTGGGAAAAGAAGAGCTATGCCTTCGGCCACCCGGATGGCAAATGGTCGCGCTCGCGCCGCGACAAATGGCAACCGATCAGGGACGTAGGCGCCAACCGCGTGGATGGCGCCTTGTTCCGCGATTATTTCTGCGAAGGCAAGATGGTAGCCGACAATGGCAGGGTCAAGAGCATCATCGAGCGCTTGAAGACGCAGCGCTATATCGATCCGGTGCGCCGCTGACCGCGCCAACCGGCTTCGGAACGCAAAAAGCGCGGCATGACCGCGCTTTTTTATTATTTACACAATAAAAGCAAACCTGCTTACAGCAGCACCATGTTGTCCCGGTGCACCAGCTCCGGCTCTTCGACGAAGCCCAGGATGGCCTGGATTTCGGACGACGGATGGCGAATGATGCGGCGCGCATCCGAGCTGGCGTAATTGCTCATGCCGCGCGCAATGGCCCGGCCGCTCCCGTCGACGCAAGTGATGACATCGCCGCGACCGAATTCTCCCGACACTTCCACCACGCCGATCGGCAACAGCGACTTGCCTTCCGAGGTCAATTTCTGCACCGCGCCCGCATCCAGCACCACGCGGCCTGCGGTTTGCAGGTGATCGGCCATCCATTGCTTGCGTGCCGTAAGCTGCGCGGTCTCGGCATTGAGCTGGGTGCCGATGGCTTCACCGGCGGCCAGGCGCGTAAGCACCTTGTCTTCGCGGCCCCAGGCGATCACGGTATGCGCGCCTGAAGTCGCCGCGCGCTTGGCAGCCAGGATCTTGGTCAGCATGCCGCCGCGGCCAATGCCGGTACCGGTGCCGCCTGCGATCAGCTCCAGCGACGGGTCGCCGGCGCGCGCTTCGGCAATCAGGGTAGCGGCCGGATCCTTGCGCGGATCTGCCGTGAACAGGCCAGGCTGGTCGGTCAGGATGATCAGCGCATCGGCCTCGATCAGGTTGGCCACCAAGGCGCCCAGTGTGTCGTTGTCGCCGAACTTGATTTCGTCGGTGACCACCGTGTCATTCTCGTTGATGACCGGCACCACGCCCAGTTGCAACAGGGCGAACAAGGTGGAGCGGGCGTTCAGGTAGCGTTCGCGATCGGCTAGGTCGGCGTGCGTCAGCAGCACCTGGGCGGTGTGCAGGTCGTGCTTGCGGAAACTGGTTTCATAGATCTGCGCCAGACCCATCTGGCCGACGGCGGCACAAGCTTGCAGGTGATGGATGCCGGTCGGACGCTTGTCGAAGCCGAGGCGCTGCATGCCTTCGGCCACCGCGCCCGAACTGACCAGCACCACTTCCTTGCCAAGGCCGCGCAATTGCGCGATCTGCTCGGCCCAGCGGGCGATGGCGTTGGCGTCCAGCCCCTTGCCGTCGTTGGTGACCAGCGATGAGCCTACCTTGATGATCAGCCGCTTGGCGTTCTGAATGACCGATTGCATATTCTTCTAAGACGCAAAATCCGAAAGCGAAGATGATAGCCGGAACGCTCCGGCCGCGCAGCCGCCCGTACAACGGCCAGGGTCAGTCCAGGACCTTGAAGCGCGGGTCGTCCGGATCGATGCTGGAAATGCCGCGCGCTTCCTCGGTCATCTGCGTCTCTTCGGCGCGATGTTCCTCGGCGCGCTTGATTTCCAGGTAGCTGTAGATCTCGTTGACCAGGTCTTCACAGCCGTCGCGGTTCAGCGCCGAAATCTCGAACACCGGGCCCTTCCAGCCGAAACGCTTGACGAAATCCTTCACGCGCTTGGCGCGTTCGGCCTCAGGTACCACGTCCAGCTTGTTCAGGACCAGCCAGCGCGGCTTGTCGAACAGCGACTGGTCGTATTTCTTGAGTTCCTTGACGATGGCCTTGGCTTCCTTGACCGGATCGACTTCGTCGTTGAACGGCGCCAGGTCGACGATGTGCAGCAGCAAACCGGTGCGCTGCAGGTGGCGCAGGAACTGCACGCCCAAGCCGGCGCCGTCTGCCGCGCCTTCGATCAGGCCGGGAATGTCGGCGATCACGAAGCTCTTCTCGTGGCTCACGCGCACCACACCCAGGTTGGGGTGCAGCGTGGTGAACGGATAGTCGGCGATCTTGGGACGGGCGTTGGACACCGCGGTGATGAAGGTCGACTTGCCGGCATTGGGCATGCCCAGGAGACCGACGTCGGCCAGCACCTTCAGCTCCAGGCGCAGTTCGCGATGTTCGCCTTCCTTGCCTTCGGTCTTCTGGCGCGGCGCGCGGTTGGTCGATGTCTTGAAGTGGATGTTGCCCCAGCCGCCCTCGCCACCCTTGGCCAGCAGCACGGTCTGCTCGTGGTGGGTCAGGTCGGCGATATGCTCGCCGGTATTCTTGTCCACGATCAGCGTACCTACCGGCATGCGCAGGAACACGTCGTCGGCGCCCTTGCCGTAGCAATCCGAGCCGCGGCCGTTCTCGCCGCGGCCGGCGCGGTGCAGCTTGGCGTAGCGGTAGTCGATCAGCGTGTTGACGTTACGGTCGGCCACGGCCCAGATGCTGCCGCCCTTGCCGCCGTCGCCGCCGTCAGGTCCGCCGAAGGGGCGGAATTTTTCGCGGCAGAAACTGGCCACGCCGTTGCCGCCGTCGCCGGCGACAACTTCAATTTTGGCTTCGTCAATGAATTTCATGGTTCTACAACCCCTATGGAGCCGTGAACAAAACGTCGATGCCATCCGCTTTCACGAAAGACTCGGCGCTTTGTTGACGGCTCAAAAAACTAAAAAGGCTCCACCACCGGCAGAGCCTTTCTTGTGCCTGACTCCGGCAGAGCCGGATGGCTGATTACGCTTACGCCGTAACGACGGTAGCGTATTGGCGCTGTTGCAGGCCCTTCACAACGAACTTCACCTTGCCGTCCTTCAGGGCGAACAGGGTGTGGTCCTTGCCGATACCGACGTTTTCACCAGCGTGGACGCGGGTGCCGCGTTGACGCACGATGATGCCGCCAGCGTTGATGACCTGGCCGCCGTAGACCTTCACGCCAAGACGTTTCGACTCTGAATCACGGCCGTTGCGCGTAGTGCCGCCGCCTTTTTTGTGTGCCATTTATATGACTCCTTGTATCTAGTTTGACCTACGCTATTAAGCGTTGATCGAGACGATTTGCAGTTCGGTGTAGTTCTGACGATGGCCTTGACGCTTCTGGTAATGCTTACGACGACGCATTTTGAAGATCTTGACCTTATCGTGGCGACCTTGCGCTATAACAGTAACCAGCACCGTTGCACCCTCGACCAAAGGCGCACCGAATTTAACGGTATCGCCTGCGCCCACTGCGAGCACTTGATCCAAAGTGATTTGGGAGCCAATGTCTGCCGGTATCTGTTCTACTTTAAGTTTTTCACCAGCGGCAACTTTGTATTGTTTGCCGCCGGTTTTTATGACCGCGTACATGTGAAACCTCATCGAATGATTAATGAACGATTTTCCCCTGCGCCAAATAGCCGGACAATCAGGAAAACCTCCAATTATACATAGACTTAGCTGCTCGGTCAAAAGGCCAGGCGCTTTGCGCGACCGGCACGCAACACAGTTTCCGGCAGGACAATTCCCATTCCGGCAAGATGCCGCATCCGCGCCGGGCAGAAATGCTGCCCGCCGTTGTCCAACCGGCTTTGGCGTCGGGGGCCGTTGTCATCGTATAATCTCGCGAATAACCATTTCCCACAGGTTTCCCCTTGTCCGCCGCCGTACATACCGCCTCGCAACAAACCATCCTGCAACCGATCGTCGCCGACATGGAGGCAGTCAATGCCGTTATCCGCCGGCAACTGTATTCCGAGGTGCCGCTGGTCAACCAGGTCGCCGAATACATCATCAGCGCCGGCGGCAAGCGCCTGCGCCCGGTACTGGTATTGCTCATCGCCAATGCCTTCGGCTACAAGGGCGAACACCACCATTCGCTGGCGGCGGTCATCGAATTCATCCACACCGCCACCCTGCTGCATGACGACGTGGTCGACGAATCGTCGCTGCGCCGCGGCAAGCAGACCGCCAATGCCCTGTTCGGCAACGCTGCTTCGGTGCTGGTGGGCGACTTCCTGTACTCGCGCGCATTCCAGATGATGGTCGCCGTCGGCAACCCGCGCGTGATGGAAATCGTGGCCGACGCCACCAACGTCATCGCCGAAGGCGAAGTGCTGCAGTTGCTCAACATGCACAATCCGGACGTGGATGAAGCCGGCTACCTGCAGGTGATCCGCTCCAAAACCGCCAAACTGTTCGAAGCGGCCAGCCAGATCGGCGCCCTGATCGCCGGCGCCGATGAAGCCGGCATCGAAGCGGCCGGCGAATACGGCCGCTCCATCGGCACCGCGTTCCAACTGATCGACGATGTGCTGGACTATTCCGGCAACAGCGAGGAAATCGGCAAGAACGTCGGCGACGACCTGCGCGAAGGCAAACCCACCCTGCCGCTGATCTGGCTGATGCAGCATGGCTCCCCGACCGAACGGGAACTGGTGCGCACCTGTATCGAGAATGGCGACGAACAGCATTTCGACCAGGTGCTGGCGGCCATCACCCACTCCGGTGCGCTGGCGTATACCCGCGAGCAGGCGGAAATCGCAGCACGGCGTTCAGCGCAGGCCATCGCGCCGCTCCCGGATAGCCAATTCAAAAAATCCCTGCTAGAATTATCGGCTTTCGCGGTAGATCGTAATCACTGATACGCATCCACTCGACGGGGTGTAGCTTAGCCTGGTAGAGCGCTACGTTCGGGACGTAGAGGCCGGAGGTTCGAATCCTCTCACCCCGACCAGAATACGAAGCCGGATCATTCTCTTGAATGATCCGGCTTTTTCGTTTTCGGCTCGCTCCTCCCGCCTGTCCTCAATACCGGCGACTGCGCTATGATGACCCGCTCATCGGCCGGACGTCCGATAAAACCAATAACAAAACGTCGCCTTCCGCACACCAACATTCTTCAAATAGTGCAAAAACAGGAGACAAGCAATGCCTGACCAGCATTCATATCGGCAACGCCCTCATCTTGGACAGTTCGCCACCATCGCCCTGAGTCTGGCCTTCCTTGGCGCACTCGCCGGCTGCGGCACCACTGCCGCGCCCGGCCAGCCCTACACCGGCGCCAACCAGAAGACCTGCGCCGACCTCAATGCCATCACGGTTCCAGCCCCGGCCATCGGGCTGCCGACCGGCGGTGCGCGCGTTATCCGCGCCGAGATGGTCGCAGCGGCAGGCGACGGCGCCAAGGCCATCGGCGCCTATTGCAAGGTGCTGGGTGAAATTGCGCCGGTAGACCCGGCCGCACCTGCCATCCGCTTCCAGCTCGACCTGCCCGCGCAATGGAACGGCCGTGCCCTGATGCTGGGCGGCGGCGGTTACAACGGCACCATTCCCGATCCCGCCGGCAATGTCCCCGCCGGCCCGGTCGACCAGCCCACGCCGCTGGGCCGCGGCTACGCCACCTTCAGCAGCGACAGCGGGCACCAGGCCAATGCCACGACCTCGCGCGACGGCTCGTTCGGCCTCAACGACGAGGCGCTGCGCAACTTCGCCGGCGACGCCATCAAGAAAACCCACGATGCCGCCCTTCATCTCATCGCCGCCCGCTATGGCGCGAAACCGGGCAAGACCTATTTCGCCGGCGGCTCCACGGGCGGCCGCGAGGCCTTGCTGGCGGCGGGCAACTGGCCCGGCGACTTCGATGGCGTGATCGCCCTGTATCCGGCCTGGAATGCGGTGGCGCTGAACCTGCAGTTCGGCCGCATCACCCAGGCGCTGGCGCGTCCCGGCGCCTATCCGTCCCCGGCGCAGCGCAAGCTGCTGTATGACGCCGCCATGGCCACCTGCGACGGCCTGGACGGCGCGGTCGACGGCGTGATCAGCAACGTCGACGCCTGCAACGCCGCCTTCGATCCCGCCACGGCAGCGCTCAATGGCACGCCCCTGCGCTGCCCGGACGGCGGCAATGGCGGCGACCACTGCCTGTCCGACGCCCAGATCGCCGCCTTCAAGGTGATCAGCACCCCGCTGCAACTCGGCTACACGTTGGCCAGCGGCGAAACCACTTATCCCGGCTTCAATACCTGGGGGACGAACTGGGGCACCGGCGGCACGGGCGTTCAACCCACTATCCTGACGCTGGGCCTGGGCACCGTGCAGCCGGCCAGTCCCATGCCGGCGGTGACCGCCAACGGCAGCCCGCCCTATCACAGTACTTTCTGGGACCAGTGGGTGAGGTATTTCGTGACGCGCGACGCCGGCTACGACTGGGCCAAGCTGGACGGCCAGCATCCCGGCGCCTGGCAGGCGCGCATCGTGCAGCTCAACGGCTTACAGGACGCCAACCGCACCGACCTGTCCGCCTTCCAGGCCAGGGGCGGCAAGATCCTCATCGCTCACGGCACTGCGGACGCGCTGGTCAGCACGCAGGCCACGCGGCAATACATGGAGCGGCTGCGTACGGCCATGGGCCAAGACCGGCTCGACGGCTTTGTCCGCTACTATGAGATTCCCGGCTACGGCCATGTCTTCGGCACCGCCTTCAATGCCGCCTGGGATTCGCTGACCTTGCTTGAGAATTGGGTTGAGCGTAACGCGGCACCCGCACACCCGGTCGTCACCGACACCGCCGGCGTACCCGGCCGGACCCGGCCATTGTGCGCGTACCCGGGCTGGCCGCAATACAAGGGCAGCGGCAGCCTCGACGATGCGGGCAATTTCCGCTGCATAGTGCAATAACTGCGGCAATGAAACATCGGCAAGCGGCCGCCCCGGGAAGAGCGGCTGTCTTGCGGTAATACAGGCCATCGTCTAGACTTTGGCGCTCACTGACCGCCCTGCCCATATTGCAACAAAAGCAACGCCGCAGGCCCGCCGCCTCCCTTCCACAAGGGCAACCAACCTCACGGTGATGTTTGGAATCCGTACCCATATGGGTGCAACTGCTTGCACTCTTCGTCCTGATCTTGCTCTCGGCCTTCTTTTCCATGACCGAGACGGCGCTGATGGCCGCCAACCGCCATCGCCTGCGGCACCTCGCCAAGCAGGGCAACCGCCGCGCCATCACCATCCTGTGGCTGCTCGACCGCACTGAACGCCTGCTTTCACTGGTGCTGATCGCCAACACTGCGATCAACGCGCTGGCCACTGCGCTGGTGACTGCCATCGCGATTTCCGCCTTCGGCAACCACCAGCGCGTCATCACCATCGCCACCGCCTGCGTGGCGGGCCTCTTGATCATCTTCGCCGAGATCGTACCCAAGGTGATCGGCGCGACGTATCCGGAACGCATTTCGCTATTCACCAGCTTCATCCTGAAGCCGTTGATGCGGGTAGCCAAGCCACTGATCTGGTTCGTCAACCTGTTCGTCTCGGCCGTACTGAAGCTGCTGCGCATCAAGGTCGGCGCGCGCGCCAGGGAGCAGCGCATCTCACCCGAGGAATTGCGCTCCATCGTGCTGGAGGGCGGCAGCTTCATTCCGCAAAAGCACAAGAGCATCCTGCTGAACCTGTTCGACCTGGAAAAGATCTCGGTGGAAGACGTGATGACGCCGCGCGCCCAGGTCGAGGCGCTGAACCTGGCCGCGCCTATCGAAGACATCCTGAGCCAGCTGGCCACCTGCTACCACAACAAGCTGCCGGTGTTCGAGGGCGAGATCAACCACATCGTCGGCATCCTGCACGTGCGCAAGGCGGTGTCGCTGTTCAACCATGAAGACGAGATCACGCACGAGGCCATCCGCGAACTGCTGTCTGCCCCCTATTACGTGCCGGTGGAAACCGATGTCTTCACCCAGTTGCAGTACTTCCAGGAAAACCACGAGCGCCTGGGCATCGTGGTCGACGAATACGGCGAAGTGCAGGGCCTGGTGACGCTGGAAGACATCATCGAAGAGATGATCGGCGAATTCACCACTTCGTCTCCCGGCTCTTCGGCAGAAGGTTTCGGCTGGGGCAAGGACGGCGCTTGCCTGCTCGAAGGCAGCACCACCCTGCGCGATATCAACAAGCGCCTGGGCCTGCAGCTGCCGCTGGACGGCCCCAAGACCATCAACGGCCTGCTGCTGGAATACCTGCGGGACATCCCTGAAGCCAACGTCTCCCTGAAGATCGCCGGCTGCGTGATCGAGATCGTACAAGTGCAGAACCAGGCGATCCGCATGGTCAAGCTGATCGCCCCGAGGCAAGCCACTGCCGGAAACAGCGGGGCGAACGGTACGCCCTCCCGCTAATCTCCCCTGCAGGTCATCGCCGGTCTTTCGAACTCGCTCGAAAATTCAAGCCAAAGCGCGGGGAGCTTCCTCGCGCACCGCTGCGAATGTGGGAGACTTTTTTCTCCCTCATTCGCCGCCTTCCCAGGAACCTGTCCACGATCTCCACGGAGTTGGGAACAGGTTCTTATAGCGGTCCCTCATCGCGAGGCGATCATCATGGAAAAACACCCGTTGCCGTCCGCCGCCCATATCGACGACGCCCCGATAGTGCGGCTGCTGCACAAAATGCTGGCCGATGCCGTCGGCATGGGCGCGTCCGACCTGCATTTCGAACCCTTCGAGCATTTCTGCCGGGTGCGCTTTCGCATCGATGGCGTGCTGCATGAAATGGCGCAGCCGCCGCTGTCGCTCAAAGACAAGCTCTCGACCCGCATCAAGATCCTCTCGCGCCTGGACATCGCCGAGAAGCGCCTGCCGCAGGACGGCAAGATGCGGCTGGAACTGGGCGGCGGCCGCGAAGTGGATTTGCGCGTCTCGACGCTGCCGACCCAGTTCGGCGAAAAGATCGTGCTGCGTATCCTCCATGGCGGGCAAACCAGCCTGGGCATCGACCAGTTGGGTTACGAACCGCGGCAGCAACAGGCGCTGCTGCGCGCCATCGGCAAGCCGCACGGCATGGTGCTGATGACCGGGCCGACCGGTTCGGGCAAGACCGTGTCGCTGTACGCCTGCCTGCAACTGCTCAACCGCCCTGGGGTGAATATCGCCACCGCCGAAGACCCGGTCGAAATCAACCTGCCCGGCGTGAACCAGGTCGGCATCAACGAACGCGCCGGCCTGAGCTTCGCCGTCGCCTTGCGCGCTTTCCTGCGCCAGGATCCCGACGTGCTGATGGTGGGCGAGATCCGCGACCTGGAAACCGCCGACATCGCCGTCAAGGCATCGCAGACCGGCCATCTGGTCTTTTCCACCTTGCACACCAACGACGCCCCGGCCACGCTGATGCGGCTGCTCAACATGGGCGTGCCGGCCTTCAACGTGGCCTCGTCGGTCAGCCTGATCGTGGCGCAGCGCCTGGTGCGGCGGCTGTGCAGCTGCCGCGAGGAAGTGCACGCCGCTCCCGACAGCCTCAAACGCGCCGGCTTCAGCGAAGCCGATATCGAGCACTGCACCAGCCTGTTCAAACCCCGTGGCTGCGACAAATGCAACCAGAGCGGGTATCGCGGCCGCACCGGAATCTATCAGGTGATGCCGATCAGCGCGGCCATGGAGAGCCTGATCCTGAACCAGGGCAACACCCAGGACATCGCCCGCCAGGCACGCAGCGAAGGCATTGCCGACCTGCGCCGCGCCGGGCTCATGAAAACGCTGCGCGGCGAGACCAGCCTGAGGGAAGTCCTTGCCTGCACCTGACGCCTCCGCCGCCTCCCGCACCGCCTTCCATTGGCAGGGCCTGGATCGTCATGGCCGTCCGCAAAGCGGCGTACTGGCTGCCGGCGATGCCGCGCTGGCGCGCGCCCTGTTGCGCCGCCAGGGCATCCGCGTGGCGCGGATCCGTGCGGCCGATGGCCTTGCATCGATGGCGGGCGATGGTGCATCCGGGCGCAGGCCCCGATCAGCGCAAGGGCTTTCCCCCGGTGCGGCACACGGCCGTATCCCGGAAAAACAGGTCGTGCTGTTCACACGGCAACTGGCGACCATGCTGCAAGCCGGCCTGCCGTTGCTGCAGGCGCTGGATATCGCCATCCGCGGCGCCGGCGCCACGGCCATGGCAGCGCTGCTGCGCGCCATCCGCAACGACGTGTCGCAAGGTGAAAGCCTGCATGCCGCCCTGGGCCACCATCCGCGCCATTTCGATGCGCTGTTCTGCAACCTGGTGCGCGCCGCCGAAGAAGCTGGCATGCTCGATACCATGCTGGAGCGCATCGCCGGCTATCGCGAGAAGTCGCTAGCCCTGAAGGGCAAGGTGCGCTCGGCGCTGGCCTATCCCTGTGCAGTGATGCTGGTGGCGGTGGTGGTCACGCTGGTGATCATGCTGTGGGTGGTGCCGGCCTTCGAACAGATGTTCCACAATTTCGGTGCCGAACTGCCCCTGCTGACGCGCATCGTCATGCAGGTCTCGCGCCTGCTCGCCCAATGGTGGCCCTGGCTGCTGGCGGCCATCGGCATGCTGGGCGCAGCCGGCCTCCATGCCTGGCGCCGCTCGCCCGGCATGCGGGCGGCAACCCAGCGCGCCAGCCTGCGCCTGCCGGTGTTCGGCCAATTGCTGCGCAAGGCGGCCATCGCGCGCTGGAGCCGCACTTTCGGCACCCTGTTCAGCGCCGGCATTGCGCTGGTCGATGCGCTGGAAACGGTGGCTGGCGCGGCCGGCAACATTGCCTATGCCGATGCCAGCCTGGCCATTCGCGACGCCGTGCGCAACGGCGCCTCGCTACATGCGGCGATGGAACAAACCGGCGTCTTCCCCGACCTGGCGGTGCAAATGGCTGCGGTGGGCGAAGAAGCCGGCGCGCTCGACGCCATGCTGGGCAAGATCGCCGACATGAACGAACGCGAAGTCGACGACGCCGTCGCCGCGCTCACCAGCCTGATGGAACCGATTATCATGGTGGTTCTGGGCATTCTGATCGGCGGCCTGGTGATCGCGATGTACTTGCCGATCTTCCGCATGGGCTCCGTTGTATAGATCCTGTTAAAAACACGCAAATTCGCTCCGATGCCATTTCTCGACGCTTACAGCGAACCGAACAACGCCGCCATCAGCCTGATGGCGGCCCTGTTTGGCCTGATCGTGGGCAGCTTCCTGAACGTGGTGATCCATCGCGTGCCGAAGATGATGATGCGCGAAACGGCCAACTTCGTCGCCAATGAACGCGGCGAGGCTCTGCCCCATGCCGCTCGCTACGACCTGCTGCTGCCGCGTTCGGCCTGCCCTCACTGCGGCGCCGCACTGCCGGCGCACCACAATGTGCCGGTACTGAGCTGGCTGCTGCTGCGCGGCCGTTGTGGAGAATGCAAGGCGCCCATCGGCGTGCGCTACCTCGCGGTCGAACTACTGACCGCCATAGTATTCGCGCTGGCTGCCTGGCAATTCGGCGCCGGCCTGACCGGGCTGGCTGCGATGGCCTGCTGCGCCTTCCTCATCGCACTCGGCTTCATCGATGCCGAAACCATGCTGCTGCCCGACGACCTGACCCTGCCGCTGTTATGGCTGGGCCTGCTGGTCAACCTGAACCACCGCATCGTGCCCTTGCAAGATGCGGTGCTGGGCGCCGCGCTCGGCTATATCGCCTTGTGGCTGATCTTCTGGATCTTCAAACTGGCCACCGGCAAGGAAGGCCTGGGCTACGGCGACTTCAAGCTGATGGCCGCGCTCGGCGCATGGCTGGGCTGGCAGGCGCTGCCCTTCGTGCTGCTCTCGGCTTCGGCGCTGGGCGCCATCGCCGGCATCGCGCTGGTGCTGGCCAGGCGCCATGAGCGCGGACAGGCGATCCCGTTCGGCCCCTACCTGGCGATTGCAGGTATGCTGGCGCTTCTCTATGGCGGCAACTGGCTGTCCTTCGGCATTTACGATTATTAAACATGACATCCACGGCGCAGCGTTTTTCCATCGGCCTCACCGGCGGCATCGGCAGCGGCAAGACCACGGTCGCCAATATGTTCGGCGAACTGGGCGCCTCGCTGGTCGACACGGATGCCATCGCCCATCAATTGACCGCGCCCGGCGGCCTGGCCATCGCCAGCATCCGTGACCACTTCGGCGCCGCCTTCATCGACGAGCACGGCGCCATGGACCGCGCGCGCATGCGCAGCCATGTATTCGGCAATGCAACCGCCCGCCATGCGCTGGAAGCCATCCTGCACCCGCTCATCCGCAGCGAGACCGCCCGCGCCGCCGAGGCGGCAACCGGCGACTATGTCATCTTCGTCGTCCCGCTGCTGGTGGAGTCCGGCACCTGGGTGGGCCGCGCCTCGCGCATCCTGGTGGTCGATTGCGAGGAAGAAGTGCAGATCGCCCGCGTCATGCAGCGCAACGGCTTGCGGTGCGACGAGGTGGAAGCCATCATGGCCGCGCAAGCCAGCCGCCCGGCCCGCCTGGCGGTGGCCGACGACGTCATCGAGAACAATGGCGACGCCGCCGGGCTGCTGCCGCGCGTGCGCGAACTGCATGCAAGCTATCTGGAATTGGCGCGCGCCGCCTGATGCTGCGAGGGCAAAACTCTTTACATCCGGCAGCCGATCCCGCCCCTTCCTTGCCACTTGTGGCCGCGCCCATGCCCAGACGGCGCGTGCGGCCCTTCTCCATTGCGCCATGCATTTGTAATTTTCCTCTGCATGGGTCAGAATCACACACAATGCGGCTAACAGCAGTTTTCCAGCGGCCCATCATCGAATCCGGTTCAACCACTAAAGGGATCATGCTTTGATCGTCTACGAATACCCTTTCAACGAGCGTATTCGCACGCTGTTGCGACTGGAAGACCTGTACGAGAAGTTCGTCTTCTTCCTGCACCAGGAAAGCCCGCAACAGCATCACATCGCCCTTGCCACCATTTTCGAAATGCTGGAGGTAGCCGGACGCGCCGACCTCAAGTCGGACCTGCTGCAAGAACTCGAGCGCCAGAAGCAGATGCTGCTGGCCTACCAGTCCAACCCCAATGTCGAGCCGGAGATGCTCAACGCCATCCTGGCCGAGGTCGACAAGGCCAGCAGCGCGCTGGCCGCAGCCCAGGGCAAGACCGGGCAGAACATCCGCGACAACGAATGGCTAATGAGCATCCGCGGTCGCACCATCATCCCCGGCGGCGCCTGCGAATTCGACCTGCCCGCGTACTACGCCTGGCAACAGCACAGCTTCGAGCGCCGTTTCAATGACATTTCGAACTGGTTCGCGCCGCTGATCCCGCTGGCCGACGCCATCACCATCGTGCTGCGCCTGCTGCGCGAATCGGGCCACGCCGTGAAGATCAATGCCGCGGGCGGCAGCTACCAGCAAATGCTGCAGGGCAAGATCTACCAGATGCTGCGCCTGTCGCTGGACATCGAACTGGGCGCCATCCCCGAAATCTCCGCCAACAAGTACATGCTATGGGTACGCTTTACCCAGCAGGACGGCGATGAGAAACCGCGTCCCCTCGAAGGCGAAGTGCCGTTCGAACTGGCGCTGTGCGGGTTTTAAGGAGCAAGCAATGGCGACGATAGTCGATTGCCCGACCTGTGGGGCCAAGGTGGAATGGGCGGAAAAGAACAAGTACCGCCCTTTTTGTTCGGAACGCTGCAAACAGATCGACCTGGGCGCCTGGGCCGAAGAAAAGTATGCAATCCCGGCAGTGAACCTGCCGCAGGAAAACGACCAGGATACGTTGCAATAAGCGGGGGATCATTGCCGCATCGACAAAAAAGCCGCTGATTGCGGCTTTTTTATTTCTTTTGCGATGGTTCTACGTCCGTCCTCACAACGCCAGCAGAAGCATCAAGAGGATTGCCCAGCTTCGCCATACCGCACCAGGTCCAGCCACTCGATCAACGGGACGGTCGCCGGCAACAGGGGCTCCACCCCCACGCTGCCCTGCCAGGCAAAAGCCTGGCCTTCCAGGCTTTGCGGTTCGCCGCGCCAGCTGCGGCTGATATAGAAATGCAATCGCACATGGGCATGCGGATAGACATGCTCGACGCCGCACCAGCCTTCGCCGTCCAGCACCTCGATGCCCAGCTCTTCCTTGAACTCGCGCTGCAAGGCGGCGAAGATGGTTTCGCCGGGCTCGACCTTGCCGCCCGGGAATTCCCAATAACCGGCGTAGGGCTTGCCCTCCGGACGCTGGCCCAGCAGCACGTCGCCATTGGGCTGCATCAGGATGCCGACGGCGACGTCGATAGGCTTGACCGCCTCGTTCATCAGCCCTGCGCCTTTCCGGCGTAGTCGCGCGCGAATTGCCAGGCCACGCGGCCCGAGCGCGAGCTGCGCTGCAGCGCCCAACGCAGCGCATCGCCGCGCGCTTCCTCGATCTGGGCGTCGTTGCAGCCGAAGTGGCGCAGCCAGTGCGCGACGATCTCCAGGAAATCGTCCTGCTTGAACGGATAGAAAGTCACCCACAGGCCGAAACGCTCCGACAGGGAAATCTTCTCTTCCACCGTCTCGCCGGGATGCAGGTCGCCGTCATCGGTATGGGTATAGGTGCTGTTGTCGGACAGGCGTTCCGGCATCAGGTGGCGGCGATTGGAGGTGGCGTAGATCAGCACATTGTCCGACTGCGCGGCGATGCTGCCATCCAGCGCCACCTTGAGCGCCTTGTAGCCGCCCTCTCCCTCTTCGAAGGACAGGTCGTCGCAGAACACGATGAAGCGTTCCGGACGCGCCGAGACCATCTCGACGATGTCTTGCAGGTCGTGCAGGTCGTCCTTGTCGACTTCGATCAGGCGCAGGCCGCGGTCGGCGTACTGGTTCAGGCAGGCCTTGATCAGCGAGGACTTGCCGGTGCCGCGCGCGCCGGTCAACAGCACGTTGTTCGCCGGACGGCCTTCGACGAACTGTTTGGTGTTCTGGTCGATCTGCTCTTTTTGCGGGCCGATGTTATGCAGGTCCGACAACGCGATCTTCGAAATATGGCCGACCGCCTGCAAATAGCCCGGCCGCTGGCCGCTGGGGCCGCGCCAGCGGAAAGCGACGCCGGCATTCCAGTCCGGCTCCTTGGACGACGCGGGCAACAGCGATTCGACGCGCGCCAGCAAGGCTTCGGCACGCTGCAGGAATTGGTCTAACTGGGTCATGATCAATAGTCTGGGAATGATGGTTAGCGCCATTTTGACGCAAAGCGGCAAGCACCTGAGTGAATTAAATTCTTCCGAGGGCTCCGGGCATTCATGTTGCCGCCACCATCACGGTACAGCGTTCGCCACTTGTAGATTGAACGCTGTCGATCTCCATGTTTAAAGCAAAAGAATCTATTCGCACGCCTCGGGGACGTCGTGCGGGTGCTATTGAGGATGAGATGCAAGGCGCAAAACGCAGCCAGACTGGAGTCTGGCGAGGCTTTGCAACGCAGCAGATCGCCTCAATAGCGCCCGCACGACGTTCACGAGCGGTAGTCCGCGTTGATGGAAACGTAGTCATGCGACAAGTCGCAGGTCCAGATCGAGGCCTTGGCATTGCCGCGCGCCAGCTTCACGCGCACCACGATCTCGGCCTTCTTCATGACGCGCTGGCCGTCTTCCTCGCGGTAGTCGGGGTTGCGGCCGCCGTCCTTGGCGACCCAGACGTCATCCAGCCACAGGTTGATCTTCGACACGTCCAGGTCGTCCACGCCGGCGTAGCCGATGGCGGCCAGGATGCGGCCCAGGTTCGGGTCGGAGGCGAAGAAGGCGGTCTTGACCAGCGGCGAGTGGCCGATCGAGTAGGCGATCTGGCGGCATTCCTCGACGCTCTTGCCGTCTTCCACGGCCACTTCGATGAACTTGGTGGCGCCTTCGCCGTCGCGCACGATCTGGTGCGCCAGGTTCTGCGACAGTTCGGTGACGGCCGCGGCCAGTTGCTTGTACTCGGCGCTGTCGGCGCTGGTGATGTCCAGCTCGCCGGCGCCGGTGGCGATCAGCATGAAGGAGTCGTTGGTCGAGGTGTCGCCATCGATGGTGATGCAGTTGAACGAATGGTCGGCGGCATCCTTGACCAGTTGGTTCAGGAGCGCCTGCGGAACCTTCGCATCGAAAGCCAGGAAGCCCAGCATGGTCGCCATGTTGGGCTTGATCATGCCGGCGCCCTTGCTGATGCCGGTCATTACGACCTGCTTGCCGCCGATAGTGACCGTACGCGATGCCGCCTTGGGCTGGGTGTCGGTGGTCATGATGGATTCGGCGGCGTTGAACCAGTTGTCGGCCTTCAGGTTGCCGATGGCCTGCGGCAAGCCGGCGGTGATGCGGTCGACCGGCAGCGGCTCCAGGATCACGCCGGTCGAGAACGGCAGGATCTGCGACGGCGCGCAGCCCAGCAGCTTGGCCAGGGCGTCACAGGTAGCGTTGGCACGCTTCAGGCCCTCTTCGCCGGTGCCGGCGTTGGCATTGCCGGTGTTGATCACCAGTGCACGGATCGGCGCGCCGTCCTTGACTTGTTCGAGGTGGGTCTTGCAGACCTGCACCGGCGCCGCGCAGAAGCGGTTCTTGGTGAACACCCCGGCGACCGTGGCCGTGGGCGCCAGCTTCAGCACCAGCAAGTCTTTACGGTTGGCCTTGCGCACGCCCGCCTCGGCATGGCCGAGTTCGATGCCGGCGACGGCTTTCAGGTCGGAAGAGACGGGAATCGGGGAATTGACGGCCATGGCGTGCTTTCAGCGAAAAATTCGGAACGCGTATTTTAAACACTTTCACCGGCGGACCGATGACAGCGGCATGAAATCAGCCTGGCTGTGGCGCCAGGCCGTCCTCGATGATCTCGGCCGTCATGCGCGCCCATTGTGCGTACTGGCCGAGGCCGGGATGGAACTTGTCGATCGCCATCTCATGCGGCAGCGCCCATTGCAGTGAACAATAACGCAACATCGGCTCCCGCGCGATCCAGGCCCGCAGCGCATGGTCGAGCTTGCGCGCGTAGCGGCCAAGGTACCAGCGCAGCGGCTGCGGCGCAGCCGGCAGGTTGTGCAGTGGCGGCAACCCGGCAAACACGATGTGTTCGACTCCGGCCTGCGCCATCAGGCGTTCCACCAGCAGCCTGAGGTTGGCGATATAACGCTGCGGCGGCATCTGCGAGGTGACGTCGTTGGTACCCAGCGCCACCACCAGCACGGCGGCCGGGCCGATCTCATGCTGCGCCAGCAAGTCCAGCGCTTCCAGCGAGTTGACGCCGCTCTTGGCCACCAGTTGCCATTGCACCGTGCGCCCGCTGCGCTGCGCCAGATGGCGCGCCAGCGGCAAGGCCAGCGCGCGTTCCTGGCGGTCGACGCCGACACCGGCAGCCGATGAATCGCCTACCACCAGCAGCCTAAGCGGCTCGGCCGGCGCTGCCGGCGGCATGTCAGGCGCCTCCATTCCGGTGCGCGGGCCTTCGGCTTCAGGCAGGCGCAGCGCGGTCTTGCGCAGCCATTTGGCCTGGGCCAGCAACACAGGCCCGAGCAGGATCTTCGCGAAGGTCAGCAAGCGCCTCTCCTCATGGCAACAGGTTCTTCACCACTGCCAGCCACGGCCGCTGGGAAATCGGGACCGCACGGCCCTGCGCATCCACCGGGATCAGCGATTCCGATACCGAATTGAACACGTTGCCGCCGATCACGCCGGCCCAGCCTTCATCCGCGTGCACCTCCACCACCATGTCGCAATGTCCCGCCAGGCCGGGCTGGATCTCGTCGAGCGTGGTCGCCGTGTTGTTGCCGCGCGGCGCACAGAGCAAGTCGCCCGGCGCAACAGGCTCGCTGGCGGCCGGGCGCAGCACGAACTGCGGCGACGGAAGCGACTCGCGCTGCTTGAGGAAGCTCAGGTAGTTGAAATGGGTTTCGCTGGGTGCGAAATCCTGCGGCGCCACATTGGAGCTGACCATCAGCCAGGAAATGAAGGCGGCCGACCAGGCTTGCTGGCAATCGGCGCCGGTATAGTTCCTGCCGACCGCATGCCAGTATTCGGCAACGCGCTGCACCGCCTCGCCCTCATCTTCCAGCAAACCCAGGCGCGGCGCACTGAAGGGCTCGTGACGCATGTCGATCTGCTGGTTGCCGAAGAAATCCCATTCGGCCTTGGCCGCGTCCACCAGCGCGGCGCGCGTGGGTGGCGCGGTGCTGATCGCCACGGCCGGCACCGCAGTCACAGCCGGTTCAACCTGTGCCGGACGTACCGGCACATAGCCAGGATCGGCCGCGCCCTTCCATGTCGGCATCGGACTGGAGGCACAGCCGGCCAACAGCCCGGCGGCAAGGATCGCGGGCGATATCAGGGAAAGCTTGGCGGTTTGCATTTTGTTGTTCTCCCACAAACGAAGTCGAAAAAAAACCGTTCACCACATCGATGGTGAACGGCTTCTTTTTAAGAACCTGTTCGGGATCTCGGCGGGAGTTGGGCAAATGTCATTTCAGGATGGGCTGCAAGGCGCAAAACGCAGCCGGGCCGGTTGGCCCGGCGAGGCTTTGCAACGCCGCAGACCGCCTGAAAGGGCATTTGGACAACCCCGACGAGATTCCGAACAGGTTCTAAGGCCAGCGCGGCTGGATCAGGCCAGCTTGCCGTGGCACTGCTTGTACTTCTTGCCGCTGCCGCAAGGGCAAGGATCGTTGCGGCCGACCTTGGGCAGATCGGCGCCGTCCTGCGGTTCGCTGGCTGCGGTCGGCGCCAGCAATTCTTCCGGCGCGGCATTGGCGTCGAAGTCGGCATGCTGGTAATGCACGTTCTCCAGCGCCACGCCTTCGGCCAGGCTCTCCTCGGCAGCCTCGATCTCTTCGCGGCTCTGGATGCGCACCGTCATCACGACCTTGATCACTTCGTTCTTGATCAGATCCAGCATCTGGGCGAACAGTTCGAAGGCTTCGCGCTTGTACTCCTGCTTCGGGTTCTTCTGCGCGTAGCCGCGCAGGTGGATGCCCTGGCGCAGGTGGTCCAGCGCGGCCAGGTGTTCGCGCCAGTGGTTGTCGATGCTCTGCAGCATGACGCTGCGCTCGAAGCCGGCGAAGGCTTCGGCGCTGACCACGGCGACCTTGGCGTCGTAGGTATCACGGGCGGCCTTGAGCACGCGTTCCAGCAAGTCCTCGTCCGACAGGTCGGGTTCGGCCTCCAGGATGGCGTCGAGCGGCACGTCGAGCTGCCATTCGTTCTTCAGCACGGCTTGCAGGCCGGGAATGTCCCACTGCTCTTCCATCGACTCGGCCGGCACGTATTGGCGGAACAGGTCGGTGAACACGCCTTCGCGCAGCGAGGCGATCATCTCGCCCATTTCGGCCGACTCCAGCAGTTCGTTGCGTTGCTGGTAGATCACCTTGCGTTGGTCGTTGGCGACGTCGTCGTATTCGAGCAGTTGCTTGCGGATGTCGAAGTTGCGCGCTTCAACCTTGCGCTGGGCCGACTCGATCGAACGCGTGACGATACCCGCTTCGATCGGCTCGCCTTCCGGCATCTTCAGGCGCTCCATGATGGCGCGCACGCGGTCGCCGGCGAAGATGCGCAAGAGCGCGTCGTCCAGCGACAGGTAGAAGCGCGAGGAGCCCGGGTCGCCCTGGCGCGCCGAACGGCCGCGCAACTGGTTGTCGACGCGGCGCGACTCGTGGCGCTCGGTGCCGATGATGTGCAGGCCGCCGGCGTTGACCACGTGGTCGTGCAGCGACTGCCATTCGTCGCTCAGTTGCTTGGCGCGGGCCGCCTTGTCGGCGTCCGACAGTGCAGCATCGGCTTCGATCAGCTGGATCTGCTTGCCCACATTGCCGCCCAGCACGATGTCGGTGCCGCGGCCGGCCATGTTGGTGGCGATGGTGATCATCTTGGGACGGCCGGCCTGGGCCACGATCTCCGCTTCACGCGCGTGCTGCTTGGCGTTCAACACGTTGTGCGGCAGCTTGGCCTTGTTCAGGATGCCCGACAGCAGCTCGGAATTCTCGATCGAGGTGGTACCCACCAGCACCGGCTGGCCGCGTTCGTAGCAATCCTGGATGTCCTTCAGCATCGCCATGTACTTCTCTTGCGCGGTCTTGTAGACCTGGTCCTGGCGGTCCTTGCGCGCATTCGGGCGGTTGGGCGGGATCACCACGGTTTCCAGGTGGTAGATCTCCTGGAATTCGTAGGCTTCGGTGTCGGCCGTACCGGTCATGCCGGACAGCTTGGCGTACATGCGGAAGTAGTTCTGGAAGGTGATCGAGGCCAGGGTCTGGTTCTCGTTCTGGATCTTCACGCCTTCCTTCGCTTCGACAGCCTGGTGCAGGCCGTCGGACCAGCGGCGGCCTGTCATCAGGCGGCCGGTGAATTCGTCGACGATGGTGACTTCGCCGTTCTGCACCACGTAATGCTGATCCTTGTGATACAGCGTGTGTGCACGCAAGGCGGCGTACAAGTGGTGGATCAGCGTGATATTGGCGGCGTCGTACAGCGAAGCGCCGGCCGGCAGCAGGCCCATCTGGGTCAGGATCTCTTCGGCCTTGTCGTGGCCGGCCTCGGTCAGCAGCACCTGGTGGCTCTTTTCGTCCTTGGTGTAGTCGCCCGGGACTTCGACCTTGCCCTTGCCGTCCGGCGTCTCTTCGCCGATCTGCAGGGTCAGCAGCGGCGGCACCGCATTGATCTTGTGGTACAGCTCGGTGTGGTTCTCGGCCTGGCCGGAGATGATCAGCGGGGTACGCGCTTCGTCGATCAGGATCGAGTCGACTTCATCGACGATGGCGAAATTCAGGCTGCGCTGCACGCGGTCGTCGGCGTCGAACACCATGTTGTCGCGCAGATAGTCGAAACCGAACTCGTTGTTGGTGCCGTAGGTGATGTCGGAGGCGTAGGCCTGCTGCTTGACGTCGTGTTCCATCTGCGACAGGTTCACGCCGGTGGAGAGGCCGAGCCAGCCGTACAGGAGACCCATGTCGTCGGCGTCGCGCTGTGCCAGGTAATCGTTGACGGTCACCACGTGCACGCCCTTGCCGCCCAGCGCATTCAGGTAGGCCGGGAGGGTCGCCATCAGGGTCTTGCCCTCGCCGGTGCGCATTTCAGCGATCTTGCCGAAGTGCAGCGCCATGCCGCCCATCAGCTGGACGTCGAAGTGGCGCATCTTGAGTACGCGGCGGCTGGCCTCGCGGCAAACCGCAAAGGCTTCCGGCAGGATGGCGTCGAGCGTCTCGCCGTTGGCGATGCGTTGCTTGAATTCGGGCGTCTTGGCTTGAAGTTCGGCATCCGTCAGCTTCTCGACCGACGGTTCCAGCGCATTAATCTGGCGGACGATTTTTTGATATTGTTTGAGCAACCGCTGGTTACGGCTACCGAAAATCTTGGTCAGTAATGACATGCTTGGATTCTATAAAAGCGCCGATGAAAGATCCGGCAGGCAGACGTTTGGCACCCGGCCGAAAGAACGCCCAATAATAAACCGTGGATTTTAGCACGCAGGCCCCATGGCGATGGCTTTCCCGGGCCATCAACCGGCTGCATCGCCTGTAGATCGGGCCCGATTGCAAAGATTCAATAGAAAAACCCGCCAACGGGCGGGTTTTGCAGGCAGCCGGACGGCCATCGGGGCGCAAATCGGGCCGGATTCAGCGGCCCGCGACGAATACCGGCATCTGCTTGGGCTGGTTGCCGCCGGTCGCGCCCAGCGCCAGGAACTTGCGCGGGTCCTGGGCGATGCCGCGGATACGCACCTCGAAATGCAGGTGGGCCCCGGTCGAGCGGCCGGTCGAGCCGACATCGGCCACATGCTGGCCGCGCTTGACGATGTCGCCGACCTTCACGTACAGCTGGGAGGCATGGGCATAGCGCGTGATGATGTTGTTGCCGTGATCGATCTCCAGCATGTTGCCGAACTGATAATGATACTCGGAGGCAATCACCACGCCGGCCGCCGCCGCCACGATCCTGGTGCCGACCGGTGCAGGAAAGTCCAGGCCTTCATGGAAAGCGTTATGGCCGGTGAAAGGATCCAGGCGCCAGCCGAAGCTCGACGAGTTGTAGGCCACATTGACCGGCTGATTGGTTGGCAGCAGGCGCGACTTGATCTTGTCGCTCATCAGCGTCGATTCGACCGCATTGAGGTAGTCGGTGCGGTGGCCGGCATCGACCACCAGCGCATCCAGCATCCGGCGCAGCTCATCCATGCCGACATCACGGCCCGCGCCGGCGATGCTGGAAATCTCGGCGCCGCCGCGGCCGGGCAATTCCTTGAAATTGAATTCCTCAGGGCGGATGCCGGCCAGGCCCTGCACCCGCTCGCCCAGCGCGTCCAGGCGCATCATCTGGGCCTGCATCTCGCCGACCTTGACGGCCATCATGGCCAGGTTTTCCTTGAGGTATTTTTCCTTGCGGTCGTCTTCCTGCTGGTTCATCGATATGGCCAGCTTGTGGAACATGGGCGAGGCATCGGCGTCGGACGCATGGCGCAGCAAGAGATAGGAGCCCAGTACCGAGCAACCGGCGATCACGCCCATCAGCAGGACCAGCATGATGAACAGGTGTTTCGACCCCAGCGTGACGGAACGGGCCCTGGTGAAACGGGGGTGCAGCAGGATAATTTGCATCTTTGCTCCTTGGACTCCGGCCGGCTAACAACCGGATGTGATAAGGTTTAAAGATGAAGTATCCATCTACATTCACCCCTTATCGGCCAAGCCTCTCGAGCGCCCAACGCATGGCGAAGAGCACGAAAGACGCTTCAGATTTCTTGCGGTCGAATTCGGCAATGGCGGCACTGCTGCCAGCCCTCACGCGCATGAATGCGCTGCAAAAGGCATGTGCCGCCACCCTGCCCACGATGTTTGCCGCGTGCGAGATATTGAATTTCGAAGCAGGTGTACTGGTGATGACCGCGCCCAACGCAGCATTGGCGGCCCGGCTCAAACAGCAGCTCCCCACGCTGCAAGACCGCTTGCAAAAGGACGGATGGCAGGTTAATTCAATCCGTATCAAAGTGCAAGTTGGCAGGATCGCCCCGCCGCCCGCGCCCAAGCGGGTCATCGAACTGACTGATAACGCACTGTCTTCCTTCGCCGAACTCAGCAATTCACTGTCCAACGACCCGCGCAGCCAAGGGCTAAAGGATGCCATCGACGCCATGGTACGCCGCCGAAAGGCACGTGCATAGGAGAAACAAGGAAGGGAAAGCGGGGTTATTTCCAGTTAAAACCCCTGCCCGGCGCTTTTTCTTGTAAAAAATTTACGCCTTGCAAGAAGTGCCTCGAAGCCTCCGGCGGCCCCGAGATGCCGCCCATGCAGGCGGCGCAACCCCACAACATCAGTTCAGCGCCCACTCCTGCCGGGCCTGCATCACATAGGTCTGCGGCGCATCTTCCAGCGAATCGAAGGTCACCACTTCATAGGCGTCGGGGTGCTTCAGCAGCTCGCGCAGCAACTGGTTGTTCAGGCCGTGGCCCGATTTGTGGGCATCGTAGCTGGCCAGGAGCGGATGGCCGATGAGATAGAGGTCGCCGATGGCGTCCAGGATCTTGTGGCGCACAAATTCATTGTCATAACGCAAACCATCGGCGTTGAGGATGCGGTATTCATCCATCACGATCGCGTTCTCGAACGAGCCGCCACGGGCCAGGCCCATGCCGCGCAGGGTTTCAACGTCCTGCATAAAGCCGAAGGTACGTGCGCGGGCGATTTCTTTCACATAGGAATCGATGCCGAAATCGACCTCGGCCACCTGGCCGGTGCCGTCCACCGCAGGGTGGTTGAATTCGATGAAGAATTTCAGGCGGAAACCGTCGTAGGGTTCGAGGCGCGCCCACTTCTCCTTGTCGCCCGTGCCTTCGCGCACTTCGACAGGCTTCTTCACACGGATGAATTTCTTGGCCGCGTTCTGTTCCTGCAAGCCGGCCTGCTGCAGCAGGAACACGAAAGAGGAGGCCGAACCGTCCATGATCGGGATTTCTTCCGCGGTCAGGTCGATATAGAGGTTGTCGATACCCAGGCCGGCGCAGGCCGACAGCAAATGTTCGACGGTGGACACCTTGGCGCCGTCCCTGGTCAGGGTAGACGCCATGCGCGTATCGCCCACCCCGGTTGCGCTCATCGGCAGCTCGACCACCGGATCGAGGTCGATGCGGCGGAAGATGATACCGGTATCCGGTGCGGCCGGACGCAGGGTCAGCTCGACCTTGGTGCCCGAGTGGAGTCCGACGCCGACGGTCTGGACCAGATTCTTGATTGTGCGCTGTTTCAACATCCCGTCATTATAGCCAAGGCTATGGCGCCAAGGCCGCAGGGTGTTGCAAATCCGGATCAGCGGGAAATGACTTGTTTGCTAGCCGGCAAGATCCTGTCGTTCCTGCTTTCACAGGAACGACACGTCACCTTGATGCTTGCTTACAGTTGGCCCAGCAGGGTTTCGGCGTTGGACACCTCGAACTTGCCCGGCGCTTCCAGGTTCAGTTGCTTGACCACGCCGTCGTCGATCAGCATCGAGTAGCGCTGCGAACGGATGCCCATGCCCTTTTCGGTCAGGTCGAACACCATGCCCAGCGCCTTGGTAAAGATGGCGCTGCCGTCGCCCAGCATGCGCACGATGCCGGTAGCCTTTTGCTCGCGGCCCCACGCGCCCATGACGAAGGGATCGTTGACCGACAGGCACCAGATTTCGTCGACGCCTTTGGCCTTGAACTGCGCGGCGTGGGCGATATAGCCCGGCACATGCTTGGCCGAACAGGTCGGGGTGAATGCGCCGGGCAGCGCGAACAGCGCGATCTTCTTGCCCTTGACCAGGTCCGACACCTTGAAGGTGTTGGGGCCGAGCGAACAGCCTTCGGTTTCGGTTTCGATGAATTCAGCCAGGTTGCCTTCGGGCAGGCGGTCGCCGATCTTGATGGTCATGATGTTTCCTTGTCTGGTTGTAAGTCTGAATGGCCCGTGCGGGCGAAAAAACGCCGCGCTCGGGGCGCGGCGTTAGTATGCCTTGTTACCGGCCGGGCTGCTCAAAATCGGACAGCCCGGCCAGGCAAGTCAATCGACGATCAGTCCGCCTGCTTACGCAGGAAAGCCGGAATGTCGTAGGTTTCCATGCCGTTCTTCTCCAGCGCGCGCACGGTGTCGGAAGCCGACTCGCGGCGCCAGACTGCCGGCGCCTTCAGGCCGCCGAACGTTGCCGCAGGTTGCGCGGCGCCTTGCATCATGCCGGTGGCAGCCATCATCGGCTCGTTGTGGGTACCGGTACGCATCACCGGGGTCTGCACCAGTTGCACCGTCTTGCGTGCACGGCCCAGGCCGGTCGCCACCACGGTCACGCGGATCTCGTCGCCCATCGTGTCGTCATAGGCAATGCCCTGGGCGATCGATGCGTCGGGGGCGGCGAAAGCGCGCACGGTCGCCATCACTTCCTTGATTTCCTTACCCTTCAGGCTACGGCTTGCGGTCACGTTGACCAGCACGCCGCGTGCACCCGACAGGTCGATGCCGTCCAGCAGCGGCGACGCCACTGCCTGCTCGGCCGCCACGCGCGCACGGTCGACGCCGGAAGCGGTCGCGGTGCCCATCATGGCCTTGCCCTGCTCGCCCATGATGGTCTTGACGTCGTTGAAGTCGACGTTGATGTGGCCTGGCACATTGATGATTTCGGCAATGCCTGCCACCGCGTTGTTCAGCACGTCGTCGGCGTGGGACAGCCATTCGATCATGCTGTCGTCTTCGTAGATCTCTTCCAGCTTTTCATTGAGGATGATGATCAGCGAATCGACGTGCTGGGACAGCTCTTCCAGGCCGGCGTCGGCGATGTCCATGCACTTCTGGCCTTCGTACGAGAACGGCTTGGAGACCACCGCCACCGTCAGCGCGCCCTGCTGCTTGGCCACCTGCGCCACCACAGGAGCAGCACCGGTGCCGGTGCCGCCGCCCATGCCGGCCGCGATGAAGACCATGTGCGCACCGCGCAGCGCATCTTCGATGCGCGAACGGGTGTCTTCGGCCAAACGACGGCCGACGTCCGGCTGCATGCCGGCGCCCAGGCCGGTTTCACCGATCTGGATCACGTTGTGCGCCTTGGATTGCTTGAGCGCTTGCGCATCGGTGTTGGCCGCGATGAACTCGACACCCGACACCCCCTTGTTGATCATATGCTGCACAGCGTTGCCGCCGGCGCCGCCGACGCCGACGACCTTGATGATCGTACCGAGCGTCGCATTGTCGACCATATCGATTTCCATGATGACTCCTTTAAATATATGTGTCTGCAGCTGGCAGTTGATAGGCATCACGCGGTGTGACGACTAGCAACTGAAAACTGCACGTCCGTCCAAAATCCAAAACCAAAATACTGATGCTGCAATGTTTGTTTCCAACTCCTGCTACTGCGATGAAGACCTAAACTCCCTGAACCGTACTGCCGTTGACTTTGCTGTCAAAACTCATTTGCCGCCAAACCTTTTACATCCTGAATCACCTTGGAAAAGCCGCCTCAGAAATTACCGAGGAACCACTCCTTCATGCGCTGCCAAACCGCTTTCACCGAACCCTCCTGACGCGTCACGATGTAGCCGCGCAGGTACTGCTTCTTGGCCTCCTGCAGCAGGCCCAGCACGGTCGAATAGCGCGGGCTGCGCACCACGTCGGCCAGTTGGCCGCTGTACTCCGGCGTGCCCAGGCGCGCCGGTTTCAGGAAAATGTCTTCGGCCAGCTCGGTCATGCCCGGCATCATCGCCGAACCGCCGGTGAGCACGATGCCCGAGGACAGCACTTCTTCGTAGCCCGACTCGCGCACCACCTGGTGCACCAGCGCAAACAGCTCTTCCACCCGTGGTTCGATGACCGCCGCCAGTGCCTGGTGCGACAGCGTGCGCGGATTGCGGTCGCCCAGGCCGGGCACTTCCAGCGTATTGGTCGGATCGACCAGGATTTGCTTGGCCACGCCGTAGCGCAGTTTGATTTCTTCGGCTTCCAGCGTCGGCGTGCGCAGCGCCATCGCGATGTCGTTGGTGATCTGGTCGCCGGCGATCGGGATCACGGCGGTATGGCGGATTGCGCCTTCGGTAAATACCGCCACGTCGGTAGTGCCGCCGCCGATGTCGACCAGCACCACGCCCAGCTCGCGCTCGTCGGTAGTCAGCACGGCATCGGCAGAGGCCATCGGCTGCAGGATCAGGTCCGACACTTCCAGGCCGCAGCGGCGCACGCACTTGACGATGTTCTGCACTGCCGAGACCGCGCCGGTCACGATGTGCACCTTCACCTCGAGGCGAATGCCGCTCATGCCGATCGGCTCGCGCACGTCTTCCTGGTTGTCGACGATGAACTCCTGCGGCACCGTGTGCAGCAGTTGCTGATCGGTCGGGATGTTGACGGCCTTGGCGGTTTCGATCACGCGCGAAACGTCGGCCGCCGTCACTTCCTTGTCCTTGATCGCCACCATGCCGCTCGAATTGAAGCTGCGGATGTGGCTGCCGGCGATGCCGGTATAAACGTTTCTGATCTTGCAGTCGGCCATTAGTTCGGCCTCTTCGAGCGCGCGCTGGATCGACTCGACCGTGGCTTCGATATTGACGACCACGCCCTTCTTCAGTCCCTTGGATTCGGACTGGCCCAGGCCGATCACCTCATGCCGGCCATCGGCCAGCACCTCGGCCACCACCGCCACCACTTTCGAGGTGCCGATGTCGAGGCCGACGATCAAGTTCTTTGCGTCTTTTGTCATATCGTTCCGCTTATTTTTTCTTTCCGTTCAATCCCGCCAGCACCATTCCATCCGCCTTGAGCGCCATCCCGTTGGGATAGCGCATGTCGACGCTTTCGATCTTGCCTTGCAACCGTTCCATCAACTGCGGGTACACCGCCACCAGCCGGTCGATGCGTTCCTTCAGTACCGCCTCACCCTGGTCCCGGCCCAGTTCTACCGTCATGCCGTTGTCCATCCGCACCGTCCACGCATAGCGGTTGGACAGGCGCAATGCCTCAGGTTCCAGCTTGATCGGCGCAAACCACTGGCGGAACTGCGCCAGCCGCGCCACCACTTGCTTCTCGCTGCCGTCCGGCCCTTCAAATTCCATCAAGTCGCCGTCATCCTCGGCTTCCGCCAAGTTGGCGGTAAATACATCGCCCTTCTGCGACAGCAACTTGCCATCTTCACCCCAGGTACCCAGGGCCTTGTGTTCCTCGATCTTCACCACCAGCCGGTCCGGCCATTCGCGCCGGACCATCGCGCGGCGCACCCAGGGCACCGCCTCGAACGCCGCGCGCACCGCCGACAGGTCGGTGGTGAAGAAGTTGCCGTGTATCCTCGGCACCGCCGTGGCGCGCACCGTCAACGCATTCACCTTCTCCAGCGGCAACTCACTGGCGCTCTCGATGCGGATGGTATGCAGCGTAAACATCGGCCGCTGCGCCACCCACCACAGGCCCGATGCCACCAGGGCCAGCACCACCAGCGCCAGCAGCGCGCTGCTGGCCGCATTGAGCATCTTGACGTCTTGCCACATTACCGCGCGTACTCCACCATCACGACTGGTCCGCCTGCGGCGTCCAGTCCTTGGAAGGCGTCATGTCGAGCGCCGCCAGCTGCAAAATCTCGCAGCACAAATCCTCATAGCTCAAGCCGACCGCCTTGGCCGCCATCGGCACCAGCGAATGGCCGGTCATGCCCGGCGAGGTGTTGATCTCCAGCAGGTACGGCTCGGTCTGGCCATCTTTCTCGCGCAGCATGAAGTCGACCCGGCTCCAGCCGCGGCAACCCAGCGCATGGAAAGCCTGCACCGCCAACTCCTGCAGGCGATGGGTCAGCGCTTCGTCCAACGGCGCCGGGCACAGGTACTTGGTGTCGTCGGTGAAGTACTTGTGCTGGTAGTCGTAATTGCCGTCCGGCGCGCGGATTTCGATCACCGGCAGGGCGCGCGCATTGCGGCCGGTGCCGATCACGGGCACCGTCAGCTCGCGGCCGCGGATGAACTCCTCGGCCAGCACCACTTCATCGTATCTGGCGCACATCTCGAAACCCGACTGCATGTCGGAATAGCCGTTCACCTTGGCGATACCGATGGTCGAGCCCTCATGCGGCGCCTTCAGCATCAGCGGCAAACCCAGCTCATCGGGCACGGTGCGCAACACTTCGCGCGGCGTGTTCTTGTCCAGCACGGCGAAGCGCGGCGTCGGCAAACCATGCCCCAGCCAGATGCGCTTGGTCATCACCTTGTCCATGGCAATCGATGACGCCATGACGCCGGGGCCGGTATAAGGCAAGCCGATCTGTTCCAGCGCCCCCTGGATCGTGCCGTCCTCGCCATAGCGGCCGTGCAGCGCGATGAAGACGCGGTCGAACTTCTCCGCCTCCAGCTCGCCCAGACTGCGTTCGGCCGGATCGAACGGATGCGCGTCCACGCCCTTGCTGCGCAGCGCCTGCAGCACGCCGCTGCCGGACATCTTCGACACTTCGCGCTCGGCCGAACGGCCGCCGAACAGTACGCCGACGCGGCCGAAACTCTTGATGGTCGCCTGGTCGATCATGCGCTTGCCTCACTCTTTTCAGTTGCCGCCGCCATCAGGCGGCCGGGTACTGCGGAAATCGAACCGGCGCCCATGGTCATCACCACGTCGCCATCGCGCACCACGTTCCTGATGGTGTCCGGCATGTCGGCAATGTCATCGACGAATACCGGTTCGACCTTGCCGGCTGCGCGCAGCGCATGCGCCAGCGAACGTCCGTCGGCCGCCACGATGGGCGCTTCACCGGCCGAATAGACCTCGGCCAAGACCAGCACATCGGACTGCGACAGCACCTTGACGAAATCCTCGAACAGGTCGCGCGTGCGGGTGTAGCGGTGCGGCTGGAACGCCAGCACCAGCCGGCGGCCGGGATACGCGCCGCGTGCGGCGGCGATGGTGGCGGCAGTCTCGACCGGGTGGTGGCCGTAATCGTCGACCAGTGTGAAATGGCCGGCCGGCTTGCCCTGGGCATCGAACAGCGGTACCTCGCCGTAGCGGGTGAAGCGGCGCCCGACGCCGTTGAATTCGGTCAGCGCCTTTTGCGTGGCGGCGTCGTCGACATCCAGCTCGCGCGCGATGGCGATGGCCGCGCAGGCGTTCTGCACGTTGTGCATGCCAGGCTGGTTCAGGCTCACCTGCATCGGCGCATAGCCATCCTGGAGCACCGTGAACACCATCTTGCCGTCGACGGCCTGGGCATCGATGGCGCGCACGTCGGCATCTTCATGGAAGCCGTAAGTGACGATGGGCTTGGACACCATCGGCATGATCTCGCGCACGTGCGGGTCATCCAGGCACAGCACCGCCACACCGTAGAACGGCAGGCGCTGGGTGAACTCGACGAAAGCCTGCTTCAGGCGCGCGAAGTCATGGTTGTAGGTCTCCATGTGGTCGGCGTCGATGTTGGTGATCACCTCGATCACCGGCGTCAGGTTCAGGAAGGAGGCATCCGACTCATCGGCCTCGGCCACGATGAATTCGCCGGTACCCAGCTTGGCATTGGCGCCGGCCGAAGTCAGGCGGCCGCCGATGACGAAGGTCGGGTCCAGCCCGCCTTGCGCCAGCACGCTGGCCACCAGCGAAGTAGTGGTGGTCTTGCCGTGGGTGCCGGCGATGGCGATGCCCTTCTTCAGGCGCATCAGTTCGCCCAGCATCACCGCGCGCGGCACGATGGGGATATGTTTCTTGCGCGCCGCCAGCACTTCCGGGTTGTCGCCCTTGACGGCGGTGGAAGTGACGATGGCGTCGGCGCCGTCGATGTTTTCGGCCGCGTGGCCGTAGCGGATGCACGCACCCAGTTGCGCCAGGCGCTGGGTCGCGGCATTGCTGCCCAGATCGGAACCGGACACGCCGTAGCCCAGATTGAGCATGACTTCGGCAATGCCGCTCATCCCTGAGCCGCCGATGCCTACAAAGTGAATATTCTTGACGCGATGCTTCATGGTGTTACCAGCCCTTCCAGCACGCGCGCGATCGCCTCGTTGGCATCGCGCCGGCCTTGTTCGTACGCCGCCTGCGCCATTTCATGGCATGCAGCGCGGTCCAGTTTCTGCAGCAAACCCGCCAGCGCTTCGGCCGTGAGTTCGCGTTGCGGCAGGTGTATCGCCGCCTTGTGTTGCGCCATCCATCTGGCGTTGTCGATCTGGTGCGAGGTGGTCGACACCGCCAGCGGCACCAGCACGCTCGCCACACCCGCCGCCGTCAGCTCCGATACGGTGATGGCGCCGGCACGGCAGATCACGAGGTCGGCCTCGGCATAGCGGCGCGGCATGTCGTCGATGAAATCGACCACTTCGGCCTGCACGCCCGCCTTGTCGTAAGCGGCGCGCAAGGCCTCGATATGCTGCTTGCCGGACTGGTGCGTCACCGACGGACGCTGCTCCGGCGGCAACTTGGCCAGCGCCGCAGGGACGTTGTCGTTCAACACCTTGGCCCCCAGGCTGCCACCCACCACCAGGATCTTCAGCGGGCCGCTGTGGCTGGCGTAACGCTCGGCCGGCAGCGGCAACGCAATGATTTCCTTGCGCACCGGGTTGCCGGTGACCTCAGCCTTGCCGGCGGCACGGCCAAAATCGGCCGGGAAGCCGAACAGCACGCGGTCGGCCAGCGGCGTGAGGGTCTTGTTCGACAGCAGCAGCGCCGCATCGGCATTGACCAGCACCAGCGGCTTGCCGCGCAGGCGTGCCATGGCGCCGCCCGGCACCGTCACATAACCGCCCATGCCCAGTACCACGTCCGGACGGCGGCGGCCGAGAATGGCGAAGCAGCTGAAGAAGCTGGCCGCCATGCGCCACACGCCCTTGACCGTATGCATCAATCCCTTGCCGCGCAGGCCGGCGAACACGATGGTGTCCATCTCGACGCCGTGGCGCGGCACCAGGTCGCGCTCCATGCCGTGCGAAGTGCCCAGCCAGCTCACCTGCCAGCCGCGCGCGCGCATGGTGTCGGCGATCGCCAGGCCGGGGAAGATATGGCCGCCGGTGCCGGCCGCCATGATCAGCAGTTTGCGGGGCGTACTCATAAGCGCCCTCCCCGCATCAGCACACGGTTCTCGTAATCGATGCGCAACAGGATCGCGAGACCCACGCAGTTCAGCAGCACGCCCGAACCGCCATAGCTCATCAGCGGCAATGTCAGGCCCTTGGTCGGCAGCAGGCCCAGGTTCACGCCCATGTTGATGAAGGCCTGCACGCCCAGCCAGATGCCGATGCCCTTGGCCACCAGGCCGGCGAACGTCAGGTCCAGCGCGATGGCCTGGCGGCCGATCTCGAAGGCGTGCTTGACCAGCCAGTAGAACAGCAGCACCACCACCAGCACGCCGACGAAACCCAGCTCCTCGCCGATCACCGCCAGCAGGAAGTCGGTATGCGCTTCGGGCAGGTAGTGCAATTTCTCCACGCTGCTGCCCAGGCCCACGCCGAACAGCTCGCCGCGGCCGAAGGCGATCAGCGAGTGCGACAGCTGGTAAGCCTTGCCCAGCGCGTTTTCTTCTTCCCACGGATTGAGGTAAGCGAAGATACGCTCGCGCCGCCACGGCGACATCACGATCACCAGGGTAAACAAGCCGCCCAGCAAGGCGCTGATGCCGCCGAACCAAATGCCGTTGATGCCGCCCAGGAACAGGATGCCCATGGCGATGCAGACGATCACGCCGAACGCGCCCAGGTCGGGCTCCAGCAGCAGCAGCAGGCCGACGAAACCGACGGCCGCGGCCATCGGCACGAAGCCCTTGACCAGCTTGTGCATCACCGCTTGCTTGCGCACCGTGTAGTCGGCTGCGTACAGCACGATGAACAGCTTCATCAGTTCGGATGGCTGCAGGTTGATGATCTTCAGCGACAGCCAGCGCTTGGCGCCGTTGACGCCCTTGCCCACGCCCGGCACCAGCACCAGCACCAGCAGGATCAAGGTACCGGCGAACAGGTAAGGCGCCCATTTCTGCCAGGTCTCGATGCGCACGCGGAACGCCAGCGCGCCGGCAACCAGCGAGATCACGATGAAGATCGCCTGGCGCAGCAGGAAGTGGTAATTCGAATAGGCGGCGTACTTGGGTGAATCGGGCAGCGCCACCGACGCCGAATACACCATCACCATGCCGAACAGCATCAGGAGCAGCACCACCCAGATCAGCGGCTGGTCGTACTCCATCATGCGCGAGCGCTGCTCGAAGCCGACACTGCCGCTGCGGCTGCCCGCGCCGCCTTTGAGGCGACCGGCAGCGGCCGGCGCAGCTTCTTTCACGCTGCCCAGCAATTCACGCAGTGATGACAGTCCGAACTTCATGCGATCACCTCGCCGCGCGACAGCGCCAATTCACGCACCGAGTCCACGAAAACTTCGGCCCGATGCGCGTAGTTGCGGAACATGTCGAGGCTGGCGCAAGCCGGCGAGAGCAGGACGATTTCACCCGCGCGCGCCATGTCGCCCGCCTTCTGCACGGCCTCTTCCAGGGTCGCGCAATCGATCAATTCAACGCCGGTATCGGCCAGCGCCGCGCGCACGGCCGGGCCGTCGCGCCCGATCAGGAACACGGCACGGCCGTATTTCTCCACCGGCAGCGCCAGCGGCGAAAAATCCTGGCCCTTGCCGTCGCCGCCGGCGATCAGCAGGATGCGGTTGGGACGGCCGCCCAGACCAAGCCCGTTCAACGCCGCCACCGTGGCGCCGACGTTGGTGCCCTTGCTGTCGTCGTAATACTCGACCTCCTGCACCACTGCCACCAGTTCCACGCGATGCGGTTCGCCGGTGTAGTCGCGCAAGCCGTGCAACAGCGGCGCCATCGGCAAGTCGATGGCACGGCATAAGGCCAAAGCCGCCAGCGCATTCATCGCATTGTGCGCACCGCGGATCTTGAGCGCATCGGCCGGCATCAGGCGCTTGAGCGTCACCGGTGGCGGCACCAGCTCCTTCTGCTTGCGCCGCCGCTTGCCTTCCGGCTGCTCGTCGTCTTCATGCACGAAAGCATTGGCCAGCCACAGCATGCCGTTGTCGTTGATCAGCCCGAAGCTGTCCGGCGTGGACGGCTCGTCCAGCCCGAACGAGGAGACCGGTGCGGTGGCCGACGCCATCTGCATCACTGCCGCATCGTCGCGGTTGAGCACGCGCACGGTGCGTTCGCCGAAGATGCGCGCCTTGTCGCCGGCATAGGCTTGCATGCTGCCGTGCCAGTCGAGGTGGTCTTGCGTGACGTTGAGCACGGTAGCGGCATCGGCCTGCAGGCTATGCGTGGTATGCAGCTGGAAGCTGGACAACTCCAGCACCCAGGCCTGCGGCATCGAGCCGCGGTAGGTCGGTTCCGGCGGCGGGGGCGGCGGCACGTCGGCCAGCGCATGTTCTTCGGCCGTGCGCGAGACCGCCATGAAATCGTCCAGGTTCATCGCCTCGACCTCATTGCCCGCAGCATCGGCTTGCAAGCCGGCGTCTGCGGATTTTTCGTCATTGGCGGCTTCGGACGACAGATGCTCGACGCCTTCGCTGATTTCGGTGGCGACCGTGGCCTGTTCTTCGTGCAGCGCGTGTACGGCGGCAGGTTCAGATTCGACCGCTTGCTCGCCCTGCGGCAGCGTGTCCAATTGCATGTCGTTGGCGGCCGGCGACTCCGCTTCCGGGGCCGGCACTGCGATCGCCGCATCGCCCTCGATGCGTGCCTCGGCCTTCTTGCGCTGGGCAACCTCCGCGGCTTCCTGTGCGGCCAGTTCGGCCTGCCGCGCAGCTTCCGCCTCGGCTTCAGCGGCCGCCTGGGCAGCGTCGATGGCATCCTGCACGGCCAGTTCGGCCAGGAATACCTTGTCCTTGATCACCGCTTCGCGCAGCACGTCCAGCGCGGCCGGGCTGATGTTGCCCGCCACCCGCACCGACAGGCCGGCACGCTGGCACAGCATGCCGGTCAGGCTGGTCACGGTGGTCTTGCCATTGGTGCCGGTCACGGCCAGCACCTTGGGCTTGTAGAGGGTTTCTTCGCGCAAGGCGGCCAGCGCCTGGGCGAACAGCTCGATCTCGCCCCACAGCGGCAAGCCGCGCTCGGCAATGGCCGGCATCAGCGGTGCCAGCTCGCCGTTCGGCGCCAGGCCTGGGCTGACGGCGACGAAATCCACGCCTTCCAGCAATTCGGGCGACAACGGGCGACCCAGCACGGCTTCGGCCTCCGGCGCATCGGCACGCAGGGCGGCCAGGCGCTCGGCCAGTGCCGCCTCGCCGCGCGTGTCGGCCACGCGCACGCCGGCGCCGCAGTAGACCAGCCACCGCGCCATTGCCAGGCCGGACTCGCCGAGTCCGAGCACCAGTACGTGTTTGCCCGAGTAATTCATTCTTCTTTCCAGCTCACTTCCAATTCGATCAACTGCCAAGGGCGCCGCCTTGCATCGCTTGCGAGGGGCGCCGTGTTCTCCATCTTCGCTCCGGTCAACGCAGCTTCAGCGTCGACAGGCCCACCAGCACCAGCATCATGGTGATGATCCAGAACCGCACCACCACCTGGGTTTCCTTCCAGCCCTTCTGCTCGTAGTGATGGTGCAGCGGCGCCATCAGCAACACGCGGCGGCCGGTGCCGAAGCGCTTCTTGGTGTACTTGAAATAGGCCACCTGGATCATCACCGACAGTGTCTCCACCACGAAGATGCCGCCCATGATGAACAGCACGATTTCCTGGCGCACGATCACGGCGATGGTGCCCAGCGCGCCGCCCAGCGCCAGCGCGCCGACATCGCCCATGAACACTTGCGCCGGGTAGGCGTTATACCAAAGGAAAGCCAGGCCCGCGCCACCCATGGCGCCGCAGAAGATCAGCAATTCGCCGGCGCCGGGGATATGCGGGATGAACAGGTATTTGGCGTAGTTGGCACTGCCGGTCAGGTAAGCGAACAGGCCCAGCGCGGCGCCTACCAGCACGGTCGGCATGATGGCCAGGCCATCCAGGCCGTCGGTCAGGTTGACCGCGTTGCTAGTGCCGACGATGACGAAATAGGTCAGCGCGATGAAGCCCCACACGCCCAGCGGATAGCTCACGCTCTTGAAGAACGGCACGATCAGGTCGGCCTTGGGCGGCAGGTCGAGGCTGAAGCCGGACTGCACCCAGGCCACGAACAAGTCGATCACCTTCATGTTGCTCACCTCGGACACCGAGAAGGCCAGATAGACCGCAGCCACCAGGCCGATCAGCGATTGCCAGAAATACTTTTCGCGCGAGCGCATGCCTTGCGGGTCGCGGTACACCACCTTGCGGTAGTCGTCGACCCAGCCGACCGCGCCGAAACCGAGCGTGACGATCAGCACGATCCAGACGAAACGGTTGGACAGGTCGGCCCACAGCAAGGTCGAGACGCCGATGCCGATCAGGATCAGCACGCCGCCCATGGTCGGGGTGCCGGACTTGATCAGGTGGGTCTGCGGACCATCGGTGCGCACCGCCTGGCCGACCTTCATGCGCGTCAGCATGCGGATCACCGCCGGGCCGGCAATCATGCCGATCAGCAAGGCGGTCAGCGTGGCGAACACCGCGCGGAAGGTGATGAAGCTGAACAGGCGCAAGAAGCCGAAGTCCTGTTGAAAATTCTGAGCGAGCCAGACCAGCATGCTAATGGGTCTCCTGTTGATGTTGCGTGTTGGATTCAACGTTGACCAGATGCTGTACAACTCGCTCCATCTTCATGAAGCGTGAACCTTTTACCAAAATGCTCGCGCCTTGCGGTGCGGCCTGCTCGACTGCGGTATTCAGCGCGTCGATGTCGGCGAAGTGGACGGCCATACCAACCGGCATCGTCGCTTCGCCCGGTGTTTTTTCATACGCCTGCACTGCATGGCGCATCAGCTCGCCCAAACCGAACAGGCGGGAGACGCCGCGCTGGCGGGCATAGATGCCAATCTCTCGGTGGAACTGCGGCCCCTGGTCGCCGACCTCGCCCATGTCGCCCAGCACCAGCACACGCGGCCCATCGATGCCGGCCAGCACATCGATGGCGGCGCGCACCGAATCCGGATTGGCGTTGTAGGTGTCGTCGATCACCAGCGCGCCGCTTTTTGCGGTCTTGCGCTGCAGGCGGCCGTTGACGGGCGCGAAGCTTTCCAGCCCGCGCACCACGGCATCCACCGGGATCCCCGCGCCCAGCGCGCAAGCCGCCGCCGCCAGCGCGTTGCGCACATTGTGTTCGCCGACCGCGGCCAGTTCCACCTTGAAGTGCGCCGGCGGCACCGCGATGTCCTTGACCGTCACTTGCAGCGTGCTGCCGAAAGCGCTGGGCTTGTAGGTGGCGCCGACATCGGCAGAGTCGTTCAAGCCGAATGTCAGTACGCGGCGCGTGCCGGCTTCCTCGCGCCACAGCGGCGTGAAATCGTCATCGGCCGGGAACACCGCCACGCCATCGGCCGGCAAGTGACGGATCACCGCACCGTTCTCGCGCGCGACAGCCTCGACCGTGGCCATGAATTCCTGGTGCTCGCGCTGGGCGTTGTTGACCAAACCCAGCGTCGGTTGCGCGATGCGTGACAAGACAGCGATCTCGCCCGGATGGTTCATTCCCATCTCGATCACGGCCGCCCGGTGCGACGGCTGCAAACGGAACAAGGTCAGCGGCACGCCGATCTCGTTGTTGAAATTGCCGCGCGTGCCCAGGTAGCCGTCCTCGCCGAAAGCAGCGGCAAGGATGGAGGCGATCATTTCCTTGACCGTGGTCTTGCCGTTGCTACCGGTCACGCCGATCACCGGCACCTTATAGAGAGAACGCCAGCCGTGGGCGATCTGGCCCAATGCGGCGCGGGTATCGGGTACGACGATGGCGGGAACGGCCAACCCTTGCGGCACGCGTTCGACCACCACGGCGGCGGCGCCTTGCGCGACCACGGCATCGAGGAAGTCATGCGCGTCGAAACGCTCGCCGCGCAGCGCGACGAACACGTTGCCGGGCTTGACCGCGCGGCTGTCGGTGACCACGTCGTTGAGTTCCAGCACGCCGGCCGGGGCATTGACCACGGTCGGTACATGATGCGCGGAAGCGGCCGCCTCGGCGGCACGGATCCATTCCAGCATCTGCTTGAATTCGAACCGCATCACGCGCCCCCCATCATGGTCGAGCGCGCGGCCAAGGCCAGCGCGACATGGTCGGCATCGAGGAAGGGCAGCTTCTTGCCGGCGATTTCCTGATAAGCCTCGTGGCCCTTGCCGGCCAGCAGTACCACGTCGGCCTTGGTGGCATGGCGGATCGCCCAAAGAATGGCGCCGGCGCGGTCTTCCAGGATCACCGGCTCGATGCGGCTGATGCCGGCGCGGATCTGGGCGATGATGGCCTTGGGATCTTCGCTGCGCGGATTGTCGCTGGTCAGGACCACATGGTCGGCCTGTTCGGAAATCTGGCCCATCTGCGGGCGCTTGCCCGGATCGCGGTCGCCGCCGCAACCGAACACGCACCACAGCTCGCCGCCGCGCTGGGTCGAGACCTGGCGCAAGGTGGTCAGGGTCTTGTCGAGCGCATCGGGCGTGTGCGCATAATCGATCACGATCAGCGGCACATCCGGCCCACCGAACTGCTGCATGCGGCCCGGCGCGGCGCTCAGCGCACCGGCGGCAGCGACCACGGCATCCCAGGCCACGCCCTTGGCCAGCAACACGCCCATGATGCCCAGCACATTGCTGACATTGAAGCGGCCCACCAATTGAGTCTTGACCTGGCCGCTGCCGAACGGCGAATCGACCTGGAACACGGTACCGGCATGGCTGCTGCGAATATTGCCGGCGCGCAGCACGGGAACGCCCGCTGCCTGTTCGGAAACAGTGTCTTCCAGCGCATAGCCGATCAGTTGGACCTGGCGCGCCTGCACCAGCGGCACCAGGCGCACGCCCATCGGGTCGTCGAGGTTGACCACTGCGTGCTTGAGGCCGTCCCATTCGAACAGCTTGCGCTTGGCGGCTTCATAGGACGCCATGTCGCCGTGATAATCGAGATGGTCGCGCGTGAAATTGGTGAACAACGCCACGTCCACATGCATGCCGTTCATGCGCCCCTGCTCCAGCCCGATCGAGGAGGCCTCGATCGCCAGGGCGCCGACCTTGGCCCTGGCCAGGATTGCGAGATTGCGTTGCAGCAGCACGGCGTCCGGCGTGGTGTAGCCGGTGACATCGAACGCCTGGGCGCGGCCGCCAAGGAAGGTGCCGACGCCAAGGGTGCCGACCACGCCCGCCAGGCCCGCGCCGGGCAAGCGTGACAGCGCGGAGCCCAGCCACCAGGCGCAGGAAGTCTTGCCGTTGGTGCCGGTGACGGCCACGGTAAACATGTCCTGGTCCGGCTGGCCGTACCAGTCGGCGGCGATGTCGCCCGCCAATGTCTTGAGGTCATCAACCGCCAGGCCCGGCACGCCAAGATGTTCCGGCCAGGCGAAGCCGGCCGCCTCATAAACTACGGCGGCGGCGCCGCGCTCGACGGCATCCTCTATATAAGAGCGGCCATCGGCGTCGCCCACGTAGGCGAAGAACACGTCGCCCGGCTCCACCCGGCGCGAATCGGCGGTCAGTTGCGCACCGGCGGCAATGGCTGCGTTCGACCGCAGCCAGTTGGCGATGTCCTTGACGTTAAGCGCTCGCGGGGCCATTACATGCTCTCCTCAAGCGGTTCTTTGGGAATGATGATGTTGGTCACGCTGGAGTCCGGCGGCACGTTCAGCGCACGCAGCGCATTGGCGGCCACGTTGGCGAACACCGGGCCAGCCACCGGGCCGCCGTAGTGCTGGCCCTGGGGCTCGTCGATCATGACCGAGATGATCAGGCGCGGATCGGACATCGGCGCGATGCCGGAGAACGAGGCCACGTACTTGCGCACGTACTTGCCGCCTTCGATCTTGTAGGCGGTGCCGGTCTTGCCGCCGACGCGGTAGCCCGGCACCTGGGCTTGCGGCGCGGTGCCGCCGGGGGCGACCACGGTTTCCAGCATGCGGCGCATCTGCAGCGCGGTGTTTTCAGAGATCACGCGCTGGCCGATCGGCGAATCGTTCACCTTGGTGAACGACAGCGGGATGATGTCGCCGTTGCGGGCGAAGATCAGGTAGGCGTGGGCCAGCTGGATCAGCGACACCGAAATGCCGTGGCCGTAGCTCATCGTGGCCTGTTCGATCGGACGCCAGGATTTGTAGGGACGCACGCGGCCGGCCACCGCGCCGGGGAAGCCGAACTTGGGCTGCTGGCCGAAACCGACCGTGGTGAACATTTCCCACATCTCTTCCGGCGGCATTTGCAGCGCGATCTTGGCGGTGCCGATGTTGGACGATTTCTCGATGATCTGCGCCACCGTCAGCGGACCGTGGGCATGCGAGTCGCCGATGGTCGCTGTGCCGATGGTCATCTTGCCGGGCGCGGTCTGGAACACCGTGGAAGGCGTGACGCGCTTGGTATCCAGCGCCAGCGCCACGGTGAACGGCTTCAGGGTCGAACCCGGTTCGAAGGTGTCGGTGACGACGCGGTTGCGCAACTGCGCGCCGGTCAGCACCGAACGGTCATTTGGATTGTAGGTCGGCATGTTGGCCAATGCCAGCACTTCGCCGGTCTTGGCATCAACCACGATGATGCCGCCGGCCTTGGCCTTGAACTTGTCGACCGCCTCTTTCAACTGGGTGAAGGCGATGTACTGGATCTTGCTGTCGATGGACAAGGTCAGGTCGCGGCCGTCGTGCGGATCGCGGATGGACTCGATGTCCTCCACGATGCGGCCCAGGCGGTCCTTGATGACGCGGCGGCTGCCGGTCACGCCGGCCAGCGTCTTCTGCGCGGCCAGCTCCATGCCGTCCTGGCCGGCGTCTTCGATATTGGTGAAGCCGACCACGTGCGCCATCACCTCACCCTCGGGGTAGAAGCGCTTGTATTCCTTGCGGGTCTCGATGCCGGGAATGCCGAGCTTGACGATCTTGTCGGACGTATCCTGCTCCACCTGGCGCTTGAGGTAGACGAAGCTGCGGTCGGAATCGAGCTTCTTGCGCAGGTCGGCGTCGCTCATCTCCAGCAGCTTGGCCAGTTCGCGCAGCTTGTCCTTGGGCGCGGCCTGCACGTCTTCGGGGATGGCCCAGATCGCCTTGACCGGCACTGAAGACGCCAGCACCTGGCCGTTACGGTCGGTGATCTTGCCGCGCGTGGCCGGCAGTTCCAGCGTACGCGCGTAGCGCGAAGCGCCCTGCTTTTGCAGGAAATCGGTCGATACGCCCTGCAGCCACAGCGCGCGCAGGATCAGCGCCACGAAGGCGACGAACAGCACAAACAGCACGAAGCGCGAACGCCAGGCCGGCAGTTTCACCTGCAGGATGGGGTTGGAAGAAAACGCCACTCCCTTGGAGGCGGCGACGCGGCCACCGGAGAGATTGGGGCGCGGGGGCATGCGGGTCATTTGCCCCCCACGGTGAGATATTGGGTGCGGGCCGCCGTCAGCGGCATCATGCCGAGGTCGCGCCGGGCCAGCTCTTCGATGCGGGCATTCTTGCCCAGCGTGGACTGGTCCAGCTGCAGCTGCGCCCAATCGACGTCGAGCTGGCGCGACGCCGTTTGCGCGCGTTCCAGCTCGATGAAAAGACTGCGTGCCTTATATTGGGAGCTGACCACCGACAGGGCGCACCCTACCAGCATGATGGTCAGGAGAATGCACAGGCGCCCGGTCATGGCTGGGCTCCTGCGGCTTCAAGGCGCTCGACGCTGCGCATCACGGCCGAGCGGGCGCGTGGATTGCCCGCGACTTCGGCGTCGCTCGGCTTGACGCGCCCAAGGAGGCGTCCGGCTGGGCGGGGCAGGTCAACCGCGCGGATCGGCAGGCGGCGGTCAGGCTGCGGCGCATGGGCTTTGGATGCCATGAACTGCTTGACGATGCGATCTTCCAGCGAGTGAAAGCTGATCACAACCAATCTCCCGTGCTGCGCCATCTGCCGAAACGCTTTTTCCAGCCCTATTTCGAGTTCTTCAAGCTCTTGATTGACGAAAATCCGTACAGCCTGAAAGGTACGAGTGGCCGGGTCTTTGCCTTTCTCGCGGGTTTTGACGGCTTGTGCCACGAGCGCGGCAAGCTGTCGTGTGCTTGAAATTGGCTCGACTGCCCGGCGAGCAACAATCGTCTTTGCAATCTGAAGAGCAAACCGTTCTTCCCCATAATCTCGTATCACCTTTGCAATCTGCTGTTCGTCCGCCGTTGCCAGCCAATCCGCTGCCGACACGCCGCGCGTGGTATCCATGCGCATGTCCAGCGGGCCATCCAAGCGAAAACTGAAGCCGCGTGCGGCGTCATCCACCTGCGGCGACGAAATGCCTAAATCCATCAATACCCCGTCGACCTGCGCAATGCCGCGCGCGGCCAGGGCCTCATCCAATGTGGCGAAGCTGTCGTGCACGATCTCGAAACGCGGATCGGCGATCTGCTGCGCCGTGGCGATGGCCAACGGGTCCTTGTCAAATGCGATCAGCCTGCCGCGCGGCCCCAGCTTGGCCAGGATGGCGCGGCTGTGGCCGCCGCGGCCGAACGTGCCGTCCAGGTACACGCCGTCGGCGCGCTCACCTTCGATCGCCAGCGCTTCGACCGCTTCTTCCAACAGCACGGTGCGGTGCTGCAGCTCGGGCACCGGTTGCAATGTCATCTCGCCGGCCGTCAGAAGGAAAAATTATTCAACACATCGGGCATGCCCGCCGCGACCGCTTCCGATTCGCTCTCGGCCAGCTTGGCGGCATCCCAGATTTCAAAATGGCTACCCATGCCCAGCAGCATCACGTCGCGCTGCAGGCCGACCGCGGCGCGCAACTCCGGCGCGACCAGGATGCGGCCGGCGGTATCGAGCTCAACATCGGAAGCATTGCCGAGGAAGATGCGCTGCCATGCGCGTGCCGACATCGGCCAGGCCGCGATCTGCTCGCGATGAGCTTCCCAGGTCGGGCGCGGGAAGAACAGCAGGCAGCCGTGCGGGTGGCGGGTCAGCGTGACGCGTCCTTCGCACTGCACAATCAGGGCGTCACGATGCTTGGCCGGAATGGTCATCCGTCCTTTGGCATCGAGATTGAGTGCTGACGCGCCCTGAAACACTGTGTTTATCCTGTTCGCCGTGGCGAGTGAAATTGCTGATCGGGTGTTTTGAGGTGGCAGGCGAATGCAAATAAATTCGCAAAATCTCCCACAAAAAAACACTTTTTGACACTGCCGCCCACTTTAGAGGATGCACTAATACAGGTCAAGCGGTATACAAGGGAAAAAACCGGGATTTTGCTAATAAAGTCAAAGACTTAGCGCACTTCCTTAAAACACCGTTTAAAGAAGTTTTCCGAGAAAAATGAAGGACTTAGGATTTACACTGAATGTGCAACCTGAGATATACACATGTGTTTATCGACAAAATTGCGTAACGACGCGGATTTGCGCGCGATGGCCACGCCGTCGGGAGCGCTTTAGGCGAACCCGGGCCTCGCTGCTTCGATGGACGAATGCCGGGATGGATTTTGCGAGTGGCAGAAGAAATCGGAATTGATTTTGCGCCGCAACTTTAGTTCGTGAAATTCAGCCATCGCTGCTTTTTTATTTTGACTAAAGCGCTTCGCTACTTTTACTATCCACGGTTTTGGAGATATCGATCGAAGACAGTTTTTTACAAAGCCGTTTTAGATGCATCGATATTTTTCAATCGTGGGCGATCCGCTCAAGTCAAATCGGCTCAAAACGCAGATAGGGCTTGCTGATTCGCCGTATTACAGTGCTAAAATCTCGGCACCTTAACAGTGAAAGGAATTTTAAAGTGAACAAATCTGAATTGGTTGACGTTATCGCCGCCGACACCGAAATCTCCAAGGCTGCTGCCCAGCGCGCGCTGGACTCCGTCATCGAGAACATCATCAAGGCCGTTACCAAGGGCGATACAGTGCAATTGGTTGGTTTTGGTTCTTTCTCGACTGGCAAGCGCGCAGCGCGCACCGGCCGTAATCCGCAAACCGGCGAAGAGATCAAGATCGCTGCAGCGACCACGGTCAAGTTCTCGGCTGGCAAGGCTTTCAAAGAAGCCGTGAACAAGAAGAAGAAATAATTCCCGAATTTGAATGCCATGAACCTGGTTCATGGCATTCAAATGTTCCCCCCTCGATATCCCCCAGCCGCCGTCGCCTGCGACGCATCCGCTCAGCATACCGGCACACGGTCGCCCTGCTTCAACCGACCATACCTCTTCGCTCTACAAATACTCCAGCTCAAATGTCAGCGAGCCATCGATACTGGCATCCTGCGTCAGGTTTTCCTGCTTGTTGAGCACCGGCCGGATCCGCATCACGCCCGAGATATTGCTATATGTCCCCGGCGTCAACGTCCCCTGTGCTCCCCAGGCGTTGGTAACGCCTCCCCGGATTTGACGAGCATTGCGGCGCTCCCAGCGCACACTTCCTTCTGCTTCCGAAGGCGCCGAAATCACCTCCACGCGACGGCCGTCGGCAATCAAAGAACTTTCCACGAAACGCGCGACAAAGCCGCCCAGGTTGCGGTTGCCATGGCGGCCCAGGCCAAATACGTCCGCCGGCTCATGGCTATCCTCGCCTTCAACTCCCTCCCCAATGCTGCGGTCGGCACTTCCCCTCTGGTTGTCGCGCGGCGTTACGCCAACACGGATACGGGCATCGCAGAGGATACGGAAAGCGACATCCTTGCTTTCCAAATGGAGACGCTTGCGGCCCTTGAAGGCCATCGTCGAGATCACGCCGAAATGGGCCGGCCCCGGTTCTGAGAACGACAGTTGGCAAGCGCCGGCACGAATGGTGCCTGCGACCGTCAATTCCGCCGCCGTCTCTGCGGACGACGACCGGACGACAGCGCCTGCAATGCATAAAGAACACACGATGCGGTGGCCAAGCTTCATGATGCCTTTCTTCGATGAACGGGAGAAGGGAACAGCGAATCCCCAAATAGCCAATTCTCGTCATTGCCGGATCGAAAACGAATAGAAAAAATATCAAATTTCAATCGAAATAATGCAGAAGTCCACCGCCCTTCCCCCAGCAGAAGAGCAACACAGTCAGGCCGGTTGCCAATGCATACAGCACATTCGCCCCGCCATTCCCCTCACTTGTGTTTGCCTTGGCCTCGCCTGGCTTCTAGAATGAATTCTCACCTGATGCCACAAATCCTCCTGTTATCCAGGCAACTGCTCGCTGCACCACCCCATCCAAGGAAGCTCCAGGCATGACCACATCCGCACAACGCCCCCCATTACCTCCTTTCACGCGTGAAACCGCCATACAGAAAGCGCGTGCGGCCGAAGACGCCTGGAATTCCTGCGACCCGCAACGGGTATCGCTGGCCTACACCGCAGACAGCCGCTGGCGCAACCGCGCCGACTTCATCAACGGCCGGGCCGAGATCGTCGCCTTCCTCACAAAGAAATGGACACGTGAACAGGAATACCGGCTGATCAAGGAAGTCTGGGCCCACGAAGGCAACCGCATCGCCGTACGCTTCGCCTATGAATGGCATGACGACTCGGGCAACTGGTTCCGCTCGTATGGCAATGAGAACTGGGAATTCGATGAACACGGCCTGATGCGTATCCGCCATGCCTCGATCAACGATCTGCCGATCGCCGTCTCCGACCGCAAATTCCACTGGGACCGTTCGGCCCCACGCCCGGCCGGCCATCCGGGCCTGTCCGACCTGGGCCTCTGATGGCGGCAGTACAGTCGGCATCCCCAAGTACAAACGCCGCTGCGCTGACCTGAGTCAGCACAGCGGCGTTCTTCTTTTCACTCCCTTCGCCTGAACGACTCAGGCGCCAAGGTCGGCCAGCGGGTGATCTTCCTTCTTCCACGGATCGTCGAAGAACCCTTCGACCCACGCCGGCGTCGCCTCGGCCAGTGTGGCCGGTTGCCATACCGGCTTCTGGTCCTTCTCGATGATCAGCGCCCGCACGCCTTCGACGAAATCCGGCCGCGCCGCGCAATGCAGCGAGACCACGAACTCCAGCCGGAATACCTCGGCCAGCGACAGATGGCGTACCCGCTTTTGCAGCGCGTATCCCAGCCAGGCCGAGCCGGGCGCGCCTGCGCGCAAGGTGGCGATGGCTTTTTGCAGCCAGGCATCGTCGGTCTGGATCGCCAGGATGGCTTCGACGATTTCAGGCAGCACAGGCTTGCGGCATAGCGCCTCGATCTGGTCGAAATGGCTGCGCAGGTTGGATGGTGCGAAGGTGACGGCATCATCGCGCAATGAGGCGGCCTGCGCATCGGCCAGCGTCCGGTCCAGCAGCTCGGCGTCGTCGCCGCTGCCCCATGGCTGCGCCAGCAGCGCATCGAACACGGACTGCTTGCCCGCCTGCGCGATACGGTAGTCGGCCAGGCCGGCGAACACGGCATCGCTGGCGTTGAGCAAGGCGCCGGTCAGCGCCAGGAACACGCCGATCTTGCCCGGCATGCGCGACAGGAACCAGCTTCCGCCCACGTCCGGATACAGGCCGATGGTGATCTCCGGCATCGCCAGGCGCGACTTCTCGGTCGCCACCCGATGGCTGCAGCCGGCCATCAGGCCAATGCCGCCGCCCATGACGATACCGTGGCCCCAGCACAGGATGGGCTTGCCGAAAGTGTGGATCAGGTAATCCAGGCGGTATTCATGCTCGAAGAATTCGGCGGCATAGGGGTTGCCGCGGATATCGCCGCGTTCGGGCGAGGCATGGTGCTCGCGCATGGTGCGGTACAGCTGCTGCAAGTCGCCGCCGGCGCAGAAGGCTTTTTCGCCCTGCGCTTGCAGGATCACCAGCGCCACATCGGGGTCGGCCTGCCACTGGCGCAGCTGCGGCGTCAGCAGGTTCACCATGTCCAGCGAAATGGCGTGCAAGGTCTTTTCGGAAGCCAGCGTGGCCACGCCGATGCGGCGGCCGTTCTGCGTGGCCAGTTCTTCAAACAAAACCGGTTGGGTCATGAGGAGTCCTGACGTGTCTCGCGGGACCCGCAGTCTCTTCACGGGCCGCAGTGTTGTTATCGTTGAGATGCCTCCCGGCATTGCGCCGGGAGTATCCGAAATCAATGAAGCAGACCGGTAGGCCGGATTCTGTTACGGCGGTTGCCCGCTATGACAGCCATTCCTCTAGGCGCCGGATTGCTCCGGCGCTCAAGCTTTCTACCCGCACGCTCCGCGAGCCGCATCACCGCGTGCCTATTTGAAATTGCTCCGAGTGGAGGTTACCGCGTTTCACCGTAACTTAATACGCTCGTCTCTGTGGCCCTGTTCCTCGCCTTATACCGGCTTGCGCCGGCTTTCGGCGGACGGCCGTTAACCGTCACCCTGCTCTGTGGAGTCCGGACCTTCCTCCCGCCGCGCCCTTGCGGACACGGCCAGCGGCTGTCTGGTCTGCATCGGCCGCTATTGTAACGCAGCATGGGCCCCGGCCCGCAGGCACTGTCCGCAAAACGGTTTTGCACGTGCGCACAAGATCCGTCTGCATTGCCTGTACGGCAGGCAGTTCATGCCGATTATGCATATGACACTCCTATCGAATCTTCGTATAGTTGCTCACCATGATGTTGGGTATCGACGGTTTGCCGCCGGAAATGCCATGCACCGCAGCACGGAATTTCCGGCCCGCCCCCGCAGACGCGCTCATCCCGCAAGAGATACCCGCAACCAACCCTGAACAATATAAGAACACCATGCATATCTGCGTATTGGGCGCCGGCGTCATCGGCGTCACCACTGCCTACCGCCTGCTGCAGGACGGCCACCAGGTCACCCTGGTCGACGGCCGCGAACATCCCGGCGACGGCACCAGCCTGGGCAACGGCGCGCAACTGAGCTACTCCTACGTAGCGCCGCTGGCCGATCCGTCGGTCTGGTCCAAGTGGGCCTACTACATGTTCAGCAGCGAATCCCCGCTGACGTTCAAACCCACGCTCGATCCGGCCCAGTACCGCTGGCTGTTCGAGTTCCTGCGCCATTGCAACGCCGACCGCGTGCGCCGCACCACCATCGAACTGCTGCAACTGGCCTTCTTCAGCCGCGACCAGCTCAAGCAATGGAATGCGCAGCTGGACCTGCAATTCGATTACAAGACCTCCGGCAAGCTGGTGATGTACACCGATCAGGCCGGCCTGGACAGCGCCCGCAAGCAAGTGCAATTCCAGTCGGAATTCGGCTGCGAACAGGAAGTGCTGGACGCAGCGCGCTGCATCGCCATCGAACCGGCGCTGGGCAAGTCCGGGCGCGACTGGGCCGGCGGCGTCTACACCCCCAGCGAAGAAGCCGGCGACTGCCCGCAGTTCTGCCGCGGGCTGGTGGCATCGATGCAGGCCAACGCCAATTTCCGCTTCATCGGCAATGCCAGCGTCGCCAATGTCCGCACCAGCGCCGGCGCATTGCGCGCGGTGCAAGCCGGCAGCGAATGGATCGAGGCCGACAGCTTCGTGCTGTCCTTCGGCCCTGAGAGCCCGGCGTTCGCACGCCGCGTCGGCCTGTCGCTGCCGCTTTACCCGTTGAAGGGCTACAGCATCACCGTGCCGCTGCAGGATGCCGCCAGCCGCGACGCCGCGCCACAGGTCTCGATCACCGACATCTCGCGCAAGATCGTCTACGCGCGCCTGGGCGAACGCCTGCGCGTGGCCGGCCGGGTCGAGCTGGTGGGCCTGGAACGCTCCATCCCCCAGCGCGCCATCGACGAACTCAAGCAAGGCATGCATGAGCTGTTCCCCGGTTGCGCCCTGGGCGAAGACGCCTCGCTGTCGCCGTGGGCAGGCTTCCGCCCCGCCACCCCGAGCGGCGTGCCGGTAGTCGGCCCCTCGCCGGTCAAGAACCTGTACCTCAACATCGGCCAGGGCGCGCTGGGCTGGACGCTGGCCTGCGGCAGCGCCACGCTGCTGGCGGACCAGATCGCCGGACGCAGGTCGGCCATCGACGCCACTCCCTTCCGCTTCGCAGGCTGAAGAAGTTTCACGCCCGCCTGAGAAGCTTTCACCGTGGCCCGCAATGGCGCACCGCTACTGGCGGCGCGCCATTTTCGTTTGCATCAGCACCCTGCACGGAACCACCGTTGCGTCTAACATAAGGCCACAACACACCAACGGAGACTGAAAATGCGGGAAAACCGGCTGCGCACCCTGTTCGCGCAAAAGACGATGGCCTTGAGCGGCTGGGTATCGATGGGCAATTCGCTGCTGGCCGAAGTGGTGGCCAACAGCGGCTACGATGCGGTGACGGTGGACCTGCAGCATGGCCTGTTCTCGGTCGAGTCGGCGGTGCCCATGCTGCAGGCGATCTCCACCACCGATGCCGTGCCGCTGGTGCGCTGCTCCGAAAACGGCCTGGGCGAAATCAACAAGCTGCTCGATGCCGGCGCCTACGGCGTGATCTGCCCGCTGATCAACACCGCCGAAGATGCCGAGCGCTTCGTGCGCGCCTGCCACTACTCGCCGCGCGGCGGCCGCAGCTACGGCCCGGCGCGCGGTTTCATGTACGGCGGCAGCGACTACTTCACGCATGCCAACCGCACCATCCTCACGCTAGCCATGATCGAGACCAACCAGGGCTTTGCCAACGCCGAGGCCATCCTGCGCGTGCCCGATCTGGACGGCATCTTCATCGGCCCGGCCGACCTCAACATCGAGATGGGCCTGGCGCCCGACGCCTACGATGCTCCGCAACTCAACGACGCGATCCGCTCGCTGGTGGCGCTGGCCAGGCAGCTGGGCAAGTATGTCGGGATCTTCGCCGGCACCATGGACATGGCCCAGCGCATGAAGGAATTCGGCATGGACCTGGTGGCGCCAGGCACCGATATCCAGCAGATCAAGGCGGAAGCCGCTCGCCGGATCGCGGCGTTGCGCTGAAATCTGGAATTTATTCAGAATCGGCATCTACGGGAATGACGATTTCCTCACAAATTTAATTTGAGAATAGTCCTATATGAAACATCATCCCGCCGCCGGATAATTTTTCGGAAGCGGGGGATGGGTGATGCGCATCCGTTCCCGCCAGGGAAAAAACATGCCGACATCACACATTCATTCCAATACCGCCTCAATCACCGCCTGGCGCCAACGCGCCGCGTACATCTCGCACGCCATGGACACGGACTTCACCTGGCTGGCGGGTTGCATCATGCTCGTGGTGCTGTGCCTGCAACTCGCCGGCGCCGGCAACACGGCCTTCTTCGGGAAAAAGGCCAGCGCCGACATGGTGCCTGTCGCGCTTGCGACGACAGCCGTGCCGCCTGATCGCAACACGCAGCAGGAAATCGCCGCCGATGAGACGCCGCAATTGGCCGACACCATCGCAGCACCATCCTGCAATCCGCAGCGCGACGCGGCGCTGCAAAGCCATTTCATGCTGCTGCACCTGTGCACCGTCGAACGCCCATCCCGCACCGACGACCTCCAGGCGGAGTCCTCCAAAAGAAAGGAACGCGCCATCAGGCGGCGCATGACTTGAAGCCGGCCTGAAAACAGCGCCTGAAGCACGCATAAAAAAGCCGCTGCATTTCTTGCAGCGGCTTTTTCGCATCCGGACGCCGCAGGCGCGGCGCCACTTCCTCACGCCCTCGCTACACGCCCAAAGAACGGATAGTTGGGATCGTTGTAGCCATGCGTGGATGCATGGCCCGGCGTCACCAGGCCGTCCACCAGCGCCTCTTCTTCGGTGCTGATCTTCAGGTCGACCGCATCGTAATAGTCCTCCATCTGCGCCAGCGTGCGCGGCCCGGCGATCACGCTGCTGATCGCCGCATTGGCCAGCACCCAGGCGGTGGCGAACTGTCCCAGCTTGACGCCGCGCGCCTCGCAGTGCTGCTGCAGCTTCTGCGCGATCAGCAGCGACTCTTCGCGGAACTCGGTCTCCATGATGCGCTTGTCGCCGCGCCCGGCGCGCGTATCCTCGCCCGGCTTCTGGCCCGGCGCGTACTTGCCGGTCAACACGCCGCGCGCGATCGGGCTGTAAGGCACCACGCCCAGGCCGTAGCTGGCGCAAGCCGGCAGGATTTCCACTTCCGGCTGGCGGTTCAGCAGGTTGTAGTAGGGCTGGCACACCAGCGGCAACGGCACATTGTTCTTCTCGCACAGGCGCACGATCTCGGCGATGCGCCAGCCGCGGAAGTTGGACACGCCGAAACCACGGATCTTGCCGGCGCGGATCAGGTCGCCCAGCGACTGCACCGCCTCTTCCAGGTTCTCGTCCTGGTAGTCGCGGTGCATGTAGAGGATGTCGAGGTAATCGGTATCGAGCCGGCGCAGGATATTGTCGGTCTCGCGCACGATCCAGTTGCGCGAATAATGCGACTCATTGGGCGCGTCGCTCATCGGGTTGCCCAGCTTGCTGGCCAGCACCCAGTGATGGCGCTGTCCCATCAGCAGCTTGCCGACGAGCTCTTCCGAACGGCCCTTGGTGTAGACGTCGGCCGTGTCGATGAAGTTGATGCCATGTTCGCGTGCCGAGGCGACGATGCGGCCGGATTCTTCGATGTCGGTCTGGTCGCCGAACATCATGGATCCCAGGCATAGTGCCGACACCTTGAGGTTGCTCTTGCCGAGCCGACGATATTGCATGCTGTCTCCAATCAGGGGAAATAAGAATAAGGAACGCCGGCACGGCACACCGGCGCCGTGCAAACGCATGGGAGGATTCTAGCGCCGCACGGCGGAGCCTGCAGGCGCCCGCGTAAAGACTACTGAAGAACTGCCGCCTCTTCTTCCTGCCAGCGGCGCTTGTCGCGCAGCGGCGGCGCACCGAAGAGGCGGCTGTATTCGCGGCTGAACTGCGAAGAGCTTTCATAGCCCACCGTGTGCGCGGCCATCGCCACGCTCATGTCGTCGGTCAGGATCAGCTTGCGCGCCTCCTGCAACCGCAGGTTCTTCTGGTATTGCAGCGGACTCATCGCCGTCACCAGCTTGAAATGGTGGTGCAGCGAAGACACGCTCATGTGCACGTCGCGCGCGATGTCTTCCACCCGCAACGGCTGCGCGTAGCCGTCCCTCATCAGGCGGATGGCCTTGGCGATGCGGTTCATCTGGCTGTCCTGCAGCACGGTCTGGCGCAGCAGCGCGCCCTGGCCGTTCATCAGCAGGCGGTACAGGATCTCGCGCCGTATCATCGGCGCCAGGATGGGAATGTCGCGCGGCGTCTCATGCAGCCGCAGCAAACGCAACACCGCGTCCAGCAGCGTGGCGTCGAGACGGTTGACGTACATCCCGCGCGCGGCGGTATCTGCAACCACGGCCTGGGGCAAGTCCTCGTCGCCGATCAGCGCACCGATCTCGCGCGTGTCCAGCTCCAGCCGCAGGCCAAGATAAGGCTCATCGGGACTGGCAATCATCACCTTGCCCACCACCGGCAGGTCGACCGACGCCACCAGGTAATGCATGGGGTCGTATTCATAGAGCTCGTCGCCGACGAGCAGGCGCTTGGAACCCTGCGCGATCACCGCAAAGACCGGCTTTTGCACTGCGTGCTTGGGCCCGCTCGGGCAGGTGATGCGATGGACGCCCAGGCCTTCGATGGCGGTTTCCAGGGTGCCTTCGATGCCTTCGGTGTAGCGTCCGATCAGTTGCAGCAGTTCGCGCTGCATGGTGTCGAAGCGCGCGGAATCGTCCAGGGGCGCCGGCACGGCGGCATGTTCCGTACCAGCCGCACCGGCGGCAGGTTCGAAGACTGCGTGTTCGTTCAGGTCCATGGCGGCTCCGGTTTCTGATGAAGATCCAGCTTAGCGCAATTCACCGATTTGCCTGATTCTCCGCGCAACACATTGCAGGAATAGGCAAAAAATTAGCAGGATTAGGTATGCTCGCGATCTCCAGCAAGGGAAAACATGCCTGGCTATGCCTTTATTTCATATTCAGGATATGGCCAAGCTCAATATACGGCTTTTCCAGAAAACTGCCCAATCATCTCCACTTTGTAGAATCAGGCAGGAAATCGGCAGCTTTCGGCACGAAAGATCTGCTGCGATCCAGCATAATCCTCCTCACGCTAAGAACACCCTTATTCACGATGTGAACATCGTGCCGGGCTCGCCACTGAGGTGAGCGCCGCAGCCACGTAAACGAACCGGCCCCAGGGCCGCCACGCAGTACCTGTAGCACCAGCAACCCGGCGCAAACCAGCGCGCCGCTTCTTCATCAACCCAGTTTTCAAGAATCTTCACCGACATCGCGCCGGCGGGGATGACGCTTTCCGATTCGCGCAAGCCGCCTCGTGCAGCCTGCGGGGAGCGGTGCCGCCGCGAGAAACCTGCAGGACAGAAGAAAGGCCAGCGATGAACCGCACCAGCCCTAGTGAGAACCGCCCCGCACACGGCGCACACCACGGCGCGCCGATGGCGTGCGGATGCGCGTCAGAACACGCTTTCAGCGATGTTGTGCTGCTCGACCACGTTGCGCACGGTGGTCGCTTCGTCCTTGCTGACGAACCGGCATTCGCCCTCGACCATCTCCATGCCCATGGTGCAAGCCTTGTGCAGCGGACAGGTGGAGAACAGTTCGGCGACCCAGTCGACGAAGGCGCGCACCTTGGGCGACAGATGGCGGTTGTGCAGGTAGACCACCGAGATCGGCAGCGGCGCGGGCTTCCATTGCGACAGCACCTCGACCAGACGGCCCTCCTCAATGTGCGGCATCACCATGTACAGCGGCGCCTGCACCATGCCGAAACCTTGCAGCGCGCAGGCGACGTAGGCGTCGCCGTCGTTGACGGAAAGCTTGCCCTCCATCTTGACCTCGCGCGTGACGCCATCGACCACGAAGTCCCAGTCGATGGTGCGGCCGGTGCGGCTGGAAAAGTAGTGTACCGAGTTGTGGTGCTGCAGGTCTTCGATCGTGTGCGGCACGCCGTGGCGCTCAAGGTAGTCCGGCGCGGCGCAGGTCACGGTCTGGAAGGTGCCGATGCGGCGCGCCACCATGGACGAATCCTGCAGCTCGCCGATGCGGATCACGCAGTCGACCGCCTCCTGCACCATGTCCACCGGACGGTCGCCCATGCCCATGACCAGTTCGATGTCCGGGTACTTGGTATAGAAGTCGCACAGGTTGGGCAACAACAGCAGGCGGCCGACCGAGGCCGGCACGTCGATGCGCAGCCGGCCCTGCGGCCCGCGCGTGACATTGCGGAAGGATTGTTCGGTCTCGTCGACATCGGCCAGGATGCGCACGCAGCGCTCGTAGTAGGCGGCGCCGTCGGGCGTCAGGCTGATGCGGCGCGTGGTGCGGTTCAACAGGCGTACCTGCAGCAGGCTTTCCAGCCCCTGGATGATGGTGGTGACGGTGGTGCGCGGCAAGTTCAGGTTATCGGCCGCTCGCGTGAAGCTGTTGGCATCCACCACGGCGGTAAACACCTGCATGGCCTGAAAACGGTCCATCGCTCTCTCCTTTCGGCCTTGCAGCCGGATCGCCGCGAAAACCGATTAACAAACCAGAAAATTCACCAAAAAAATGATAAGGCGGCAACCCGCATCCCAGTCCGGATGCGGCTTTCCTGCGCCCTGGCGGGCATGCTCGACTTCGTCGCCAGCGCCATCCTGGGCCGAATGATAACGAATGTCGATGCCTCGATTGTTCGAACTTGGCGAACAGTGTTGTTGGATTATATGAGTTTATTTGAGACCGTGCTGTGGCGCACAATCCGCCTCACTCTAGGACAAAGGGCTCAGGCCCAGGCGCACATCATGGACGGCTCGCATTCCCTCAACATCCGTAATTTTTTCGTTCCCGGCCCGCTCGGGCGCATTCCGGTGCGCTTGTACCAGCCGGTGAAGGATGCGGCCGCCGGCAAGCAAAAACCCTTGCCGCTGGTGATGTACTTCCACGGCGGCGGCTTCGTCGGCGGTTCGCTGGACGACGCCGATGCGCCGGCCAGCTTCATCGCCCGCTACAGCAACAGCGTGGTGCTGTCGGTAGGCTATTCGCTGGCGCCGGCCAAGCCCTTCCCGGCCGCGCCGGAAGACGCATACGCGGCGGCAGTATGGGCCTGCAAGCATGCTGCCGAGCTCAACGCCGACATCGACCGCATGGTCGTCGCCGGTGACGACGCCGGCGGCAGCCTGGCCGTCAGCCTGACGCTGATGGTGCGCGACCGCTGCGCCAAACCGCTGGCGGCCCAGGTACTGATCAGCCCGATGCTCGACCCCAGCATGCGCCTGGTGGGAGACGCCGCTCGGCTGCAGTCGGACCTGACCGCCGAAAGCTGCGCCGCGCGCTACCGCCAGTACCTGCCGCAGACCATGCAGCGCCTGCACCCGTATGCGGCGCCGCTGGAAGTGAGCCGGCTGGCAGGCCTGCCGGCGGCCTTCATCGCTACTGCCGAACGCGACGTGCTGTGCCCCGAGGCGGAGAAATACGCCTCCGGCCTGATCCGCGCCGGCGTGCATACGCAAGTGTCGCGCTTCAACGGCATCACGCATGGCGCGCTGCGTACCCACATCCCACTGCTGAAAGAAATCGTGAATTTCCTGCGCTGCCGCTTTGCCCGCACACACCGCGACGATGACAACAACACCGACTACACGCCGTTCAACCTTCAACCATCTCCCACTCTCTGAGGACAAGAACATGAACACTCCCACTACCCTGCGCCGCCGCTTCGCCCTCACCGCCACCGTACTGGCCGTCATCGCCCTGACGGTCGGCGGCGCCATTTCCGCCGTCGGCCTCTCGGCCAACGCCAGCACTGCCCCGGCAGCGCCACCGGCTGCCCCGGTTGACGTCGCCGAAGTGGTCAGCAAGCAGATCATCGACTGGCAGGCTTACTCCGGCCGCATCGAAGCGGTCGACCGCGTCGAGGTGCGCCCGCTGGTCGGCGGCACGCTGACCCAGGTGCACTTCAAGGATGGCGCACTGGTCAAGAAGGGCGATGTGCTGTTCACCATCGACCCGCGCCCCTACGCCGCTGAAGTAGCCCGCACCGAAGCGCAGCTGGCCGGCGCCGAAGCGCGCGCCGGCTATACCTCGTCGGACGTGGCGCGCGGCCAGCGCCTGCTGGGCGACAACGCCATCGCCAAGCGCGATTTTGAAGAAAAGCAGAATGCCGCACGCGAAGCCGCCGCCAACGTGCAAGCCGCCAAGGCCGCCGTGCGCGCCGCTCGCCTGAACCTGGAATACACGCAAATCACCGCGCCGGTCTCCGGCCGCATCTCGCGCGCCGAGGTCACGGTAGGCAACGTGGTGAACCCCGGTTCGGCCAACGCACCGCTGACCACGCTGGTCTCGGTGTCCAAGGTCTATGCCTCGTTCGACGTCGATGAGCAAAGCTTCCTCAAGTACGTGAACCCGGCGCGCGCCGCCGGCGCCACGGTGCCGGTCTACCTCGGCCTGGCCAATGAGGACGGCTACTCGCGCCAGGGCAAGGTCGGCTCGGTGGACAACCGCCTCGACCCCGCCTCGGGCACCATCCGCGTGCGCGCCGTGTTCGATAACGGCGACGGCCAGCTGATCCCCGGCCTGTACGCCCGCGTACGGTTGGGCGGCGGCGCACCGCACGAGGCCGTGCTGATCGATGAAAAGGCGCTCGGCACCGACCAGGACAAGCGCTTCGTCATGGTGGCCGGCAAGGACAACCACGCGACCTATCGCCAGGTGCGCATCGGCGCCAACCAGGACGGCCTGGTGGTAGTCGAGAGCGGCCTCAAGACCGGTGAGCACATCGTGGTCAACGGCCTGCAACGCATCCGCCCGGGCGACGCCATCGCGCCGACCGTGGTGCCGATGCAGCCGCAAGCCAAGACCGCCGAAGCGCAAGCCCAGCCGGCCGACGGCAAGGCTTGAGCCCAAGCCGGCCAATCGCATTCAAGAAAAACAGCAGCTTTGACATCGAGAAAAGCTGAAGGAACCTGAACATGAATATCTCAAAATTCTTTATCGACCGCCCGATCTTCGCGGGCGTGCTGTCGGTACTGCTCCTGCTGGGCGGCGTGCTGGCCATGTTCCAGCTGCCCATTTCGGAATATCCCGAAGTGGTGCCGCCATCGGTGGTGGTGAAGGCGCAGTATCCGGGCGCCAACCCCAAGGTGATCGCCGAGACTGTGGCCTCGCCGCTGGAAGAGCAGATCAACGGCGTGGAAAACATGCTGTACATGCAGTCGCAGGCCAATAGCGACGGCAACCTGACCATCACCGTCAACTTCCGCCTGGGCGTCGACCCCGACAAGGCCCAGCAGCTGGTGCAGAACCGCGTCGCGCAAGCGCTGCCGCGCCTGCCGGAAGATGTGCAGCGCCTGGGCGTGACGACCATCAAGTCGTCGCCGACCCTGACCATGGTGGTGCACCTGATCTCGCCCGATAACCGCTACGACACCACCTACCTGCGCAACTACGCGGTCCTGAACGTCAAGGACCGCCTGGCGCGTATCCAGGGCGTGGGTGAAGTGGGCCTGTTCGGCTCCGGCAACTACGCCATGCGCGTGTGGCTGGACCCGAACAAGGTGGCGCAGCGCGGCCTGACCGCGTCCGATGTCATCAAGTCGATCCGCGAGCAGAACGTGCAAGTCGCCGCCGGCGTGATCGGCGCATCCCCGAGTTCCCCCGACGTGCCGGTGCAGCTTTCGGTGAACGCGCAAGGCCGCCTGAAGACCGAAGCCGAGTTCCGCGACATCATCCTCAAAGGCTCGCCCGATGGCGCCGTGACCAAGCTGGGCGACGTCGCCCGGGTGGAACTGGCCGCCTCCGAATATGGCCTGCGCTCGCTGCTGGACAACAAGCCGGCCGTCGCCATCCCCATCTTCCAGGCCCCCGGCGCCAATGCGCTGGATGTCTCCAAGCAGGTGCGCGCGGCGATGAAGGAACTCTCGGCCGACTTTCCCAGCTCGGTCCAATACCGCATCGTGTACGACCCGACCCAGTTCGTGCGCGCTTCCATCGAAGCGGTGGTGCATACGCTCCTGGAAGCCATCCTGCTGGTGGTGATCGTGGTGATCATCTTCCTGCAGACCTGGCGCGCCTCGATCATTCCGCTGCTGGCGGTTCCGGTCTCCATCATCGGCACCTTCTCGCTGATGCTGGGCTTCGGCTACACCATCAACGCGCTGTCGCTGTTCGGCATGGTGCTGGCCATCGGCATCGTGGTCGATGACGCCATCGTGGTGGTGGAAAACGTCGAGCGCAACATCTCCGCCGGCCTGACGCCGCGCGAAGCGACCTACCGCGCCATGCAGGAAGTCTCGGGCCCGATCATCGCCATCGCCCTGACCCTGGTGGCGGTGTTCGTGCCGCTGGCCTTCATGACCGGCCTGACCGGCCAGTTCTACAAGCAGTTCGCCATGACAATCGCCATCTCGACGGTGATCTCGGCCTTCAACTCGCTGACCCTGTCGCCGGCGCTGGCCGCCATGCTGCTCAAGGGCCACGGTGAGAAGCCGGACCGGCTGACCCGTGTGATGGACCGTTTCCTGGGCGGCTTCTTCGTCCGCTTCAACCGCTTCTTCAACCGCGCTTCCGACAACTACGGCCGCGGCGTGACCGGCGTGATCAAGCGCAAAGGCGCCACCATGGTCGTGTACGCGGTGCTGCTGGCAGCTACCGTGGGCATTGCCAACATCGTGCCGGGCGGTTTCGTACCGGGACAGGACAAGCAATACCTGGTGGCCTTCGCCCAGTTGCCCAACGGCGCCTCGATCGACCGCAGCGAAGACGTGATGCGCAAGATGAGCGAGATCATGCTCAAGGAACCTGGTGTTGACAGCGCCATCGCCTTCCCCGGCCTGTCGATCAACGGCTTCACCAACAGCTCTTCGGCCGGCATCGTGTTCGTGGGCCTGAAACCCTTCGAGGAACGCAAGGCCAAGGAACTGTCGGGCAATGCCATCGCCGCATCGCTCAACAAGAAATTCGGCGGCATCAAGGAAGCCTTCACCGCCGTGTTCCCGCCGCCGCCTGTGATGGGCCTGGGCACGCTGGGCGGCTTCAAGATGCAGATCGAAGACCACGGCGCGCTGGGCTATGCCGAACTGGACCGTGCCGCGCAAGAGTTCATGAAGGCCGCCGCCAAGGAACCGGCGCTGGGCCCGATGTTCTCCAGCTATCAGATCAACGTGCCGCAACTGGACGTCGACCTCGACCGCGTCAAGGCCAAGCAGCTCGGCATCCCGGTGACCGATGTGTTCAACACCATGCAGATCTATCTCGGCTCGCTGTACGTGAACGACTTCAATCGCTTCGGCCGCGTGTACCAGGTGCGGGCCCAGGCTGATGCACCGTTCCGCGCCAAGGCCGATGACATCCTGCAGCTGAAGACCCGCAACGAAGCCGGCGAGATGGTGCCACTGTCGTCGGTGGTCAAGGTCAAGCAGACCTTCGGCCCTGAAATGGTGGTGCGCTACAACGGCTACACCGCTGCCGACATCAACGGCGGCCCGGCGCCGGGCTACTCGTCCGACCAGGCCCAGGCCGCGGCCGAACGTGTCGCAGCAGCGACCCTGCCGCGCGGCATCAAGTTCGAATGGACCGACCTGACTTACCAGAAGATCCTCGCAGGCAATGCCGGCGTGTGGGTGTTCCCGATCAGCGTGCTGCTGGTGTTCCTGGTGCTGGCTGCACTGTACGAAAGCCTGACCCTGCCGCTGGCGGTGATCATGATTGTGCCGATGAGCATCCTGGCCGCCTTGACCGGCGTCTGGCTGACCAAGGGCGACAACAACATCTTTACCCAGATCGGTTTGATGGTGCTGGTGGGGCTGTCGGCCAAGAACGCGATCCTGATCGTCGAGTTCGCCCGCGAACTGGAAATGCAGGGCCGCACCGCGGTGCAAGCCGCGATCGAAGCCAGCCGCCTGCGTCTGCGTCCGATCCTGATGACCTCGATCGCTTTCATCATGGGCGTGGTGCCGCTGGTGACCTCGACCGGCGCCGGTTCGGAAATGCGCTATGCAATGGGTATCGCGGTGTTCTTCGGCATGCTGGGCGTGACGCTGTTCGGCCTGTTCCTGACCCCGGTGTTCTATGTCCTGCTGCGCACCGTCGATCGCCGCAAGCTGCACTCGGCCTCGCACCATGAGGCGCCAATGACCGCCGGCTCGCATGTGCAACAAGTCGCGCATGCTGCCCCCGGTTCGCAGGAAGACCGCTGATTTCTCTGGAGTAGAAAAATGAATGCAATCAACATGAACTCCCTCACTTCAGGCCACGGCCTGGCCGGCCGCCTGCTGCGCCCCGTGCGTATCGGTTCCGCGCTGCTGGCCGCACTGCTGGTGCTGGCCGGCTGCTCGGTGGCGCCGATCTACGAACGGCCCTCGGTCGATACCCCGGCCGCCTTCAAGGAGGCCGCACCACAAACCACGGTAGCCGGTGAAAACGGCAGCCAATGGAAGGCAGCCCAGCCGTCCGAAGACATCGCCCGCGGCGAATGGTGGAAGATCTTCAGCGACGACAGCCTGAACGCCCTGGAAGACCGCGCCCAGCAAGCCAACCAGGACCTCAAGGCCGCCGCCGCCCGGTTGGGCCAGGCGCGTGCGCTGACCAAGGATGCACGCTCGGCCTACTTCCCGCAGGTGGACGCCGGCATCGGCGCCACCCGCCAGCGTCAGTCGCCCGCCTCGCAAAGCCTGCCGGCCGACGCCAACACGCAACCGTTCACGCTGTACCGCGCCCAGGTCGGCGTGTCGTATGAGGTCGACCTGTTCGGCCGCGTATCGTCCAACGTCGATGCCGCCACCGCCGACGCCCAGCGCAGCGAAGCGCTGTTCCATTCGGTGCTGCTGGCGCTGCAGGCCGACGTCGCCCAGCAATACTTCCTGGTGCGCGAACTGGATGCCGCGCTGGAGCTGTACCGCGGCACCGTGGAATTGCGCGGCCAGTCGCTGAAACTGGTGCAACGCCGCTTCGATGAAGGCGACATCAGCGAGGTCGACGTGGCGCGTGCCAAGTCCGAACTGGCCTCGGCGCAATCGGAAGCATTCGGCATCGCACGCCAGCGCGCCACCGCAGAACACGCGCTGGCGATCCTCTTGGGCAGCACACCGGCCGAGTTCTCGCTGCCGGCCCGTCCGCTCACGCGCATCTCGATCGGCATCCCATCCGGCCTGCCGTCGACGCTGCTTGAGCGCCGCCCGGATATCGCCGCCGCCGAACGTGCAATGGCTGCCGCCAACGCCCGCGTCGGCGTGGCCAAGTCGGCCTTCTTCCCCAGCCTGAACCTGACCGGCGGACTCGGCTACGAGTCGGCGCAGTTGGGCGACCTGTTCAACTGGTCCAGCCGCACCTTCCTGCTGGGCCCGCTGGTGGGTACCGCCCTGAGCATGCCGCTGTTCGACGGCGGCCGCCGCCAGGCCGGGGTTGACCGTGCACGCGCCAGTTACGAGGAACAAGTCGCCACTTACCGCGGCACGGTCCTGAACGCCTTCCGCGAAGTGGAAGACAACCTGGCCAACCTGCGCATCCTGGGCGACCAGAACCAGGCGCAGGACGAAGCCGTAGCCGCCTCGGCGCGTGCCGCCAAGCTGTCGCACACGCAGTACAGGGAAGGCGCGGTCAGTTACTTCGACGTGATCGACGCCGACCGCACCGTGCTGCAGCAGCAACGCGTCTCGGTGCAGCTGGATGGCGAACGCGCACGTTCGACCGTGAACCTGATCCGCGCCCTGGGCGGCGGCTGGGGGACACCGGTGGCAACCAAATTGTCATCGGCCCAGTGATTCAACAGCGCCGCCGTCCCAGCCAAAGCTGGGACCCGGTGGCGTTTGCTGCACAACGCCGGGCCCCGGCTTTCGTCAGGACGACAGCTCAGGACAACGCAACACCGAACATCAGACCAACTTACGAGAAAACGCCATGCCCATCACCCTCCATCAAGCCAGCATCCCGTTCCTGATCCGTGGCCTGCAAACCCTCTCCACCCTGCTCGACAAAGCCGAGCAGCACACCGACGAACACAAGCTGGAAGCCAGCGAGCTGATCGGCGCTCGCCTGTTCGACGACATGTATCCGCTGTCGGCCCAGATCCAGCGCGCCAGCGACACCGCCAAGGCTACCGCCAGCCGCCTTTCCGGCCTGGCCGCCCCCAACTTCCCCGATGACGAAACCAGCTTCGACGAACTGCAGGCGCGCATCAACAAGACCATCGTCTTCCTCGAAGGCATCCCGGCCGACGCCATCGACGGCCAGGAAGAACGCAAAGTCAAGATGATTCTGCGCGGCGAAGAACACAGCATGAGCGGCCTGACCTATCTCACCCAGTTCGGCCTGCCCAACTTCATGTTCCATGTGGTGACCGCCTACGGCATCCTGCGCCACAAGGGCGTCAAGCTGGGCAAGATGGATTATCTCGGCCTGTAAGCGGCGCAAAGGAAACGGCCCGCATCTTGCGATGCGGGCCGTGATGAACGGAAGAATTTCCCGTAGTACTTACCGCCAGCTTGGTTGGCGCCACTAGTATGTCGTCAAGTTGTCTTCTCATCCGCCGAGCGATTGCAGATGGAGTCCTTGACTGCATTCTTCCACCGTAATCTTACGGATAGTTCACCGTAACGATGATGCGTCCCTGGACCGTGCCGCCGGTTGCATTTTGCTGGAAACGCCGCATGGCGACGGAAAACCTATAGCGACGCATAGTTGGAGAGCGAATATCCTCCCAAGGGGTAAAGTCCCGATTCCAGCAGACGGGAACGTATGTGTCGGGTCCATCATAGGACAGTGCGATCCCGACTCCCCTGGCCGAGCCCGTGTTCTCCATCTGGCCGGAGCAATTGGTGCCAATGGTCGCAACCATTGGCCTGACGCTCATTCGGGCATTGGTTTTTGAGCAGTTTGTGGCAGTAATGTTGATAATTTTCTCCGGAGAACTGCCGCCGACGCTAAGGCTGTTCAAGGGCACGCTCCCCATGTCCACGGGATTGGGAGACACCGAGAAACGGCAAGTGCCACCGCCTCCACCTTCCATGGACGATGAAAGTCCATAGTAGAACTCCGCAAATGGAAGCCGATTGTCGCCGACCAAAAAGGTGGCCAAGAGAGAGGATGATGGCGACATCGTGATAGTGCCCGGAGAAAGCTGTCCGGGAATACGGATGAGCTTTATTCCATACAGCATAAAATTCGTGGAATGAGTGTACCAATCTGGCTTGGAGGACGATGGATATGATGCATATCCTTCGCTGGGGACGCCGTTGTAGCTGACGAGTACAATTCCGATTCCTGGAATATTGCTTCGAATGACGTTATATCCAGCGATAGCGACCGTATTGACGCTCAACCCCATCGCCTTGGGCGGAATGAGATGGCCGCCACAAGAAACAGAGCTTGAACCATCCCCCGTTGTCAGCTGACTGATCCACAACACCTTACCAACTTGCTCGTTCCCGGTAACAGTAAATTGCGTTTGGTTATAAGGCAGGGTGTTAGGTGGATGCCCTATGTGCGGAATAGGATATTTGACCGGACGCATGACGCCAGCGGCATAACTACAGTCTTGCGCAACGGCCACACCTGCATAAGAGAAACCAAACAATAGAAAAATCGATGCAACTATTTTTCTGGGCAGAACTTGATAATAGCGATTCATAGCATTCAATCTCATAGGCACATTTCTATGAAATGGTACCCAGCCCTGGAGAACATTTATATGAGAAAAGTCTCGATATGGCGCTCCGTCTTTTCTTAAGATAAATCCCCCCACACGTATCTCGCCGGCTCGAGATATCTCTCAGGCGCGGCACCATACATTTCCTCGAATAGAGAGCCCAGTTTCGACGAGCTCCAGGCACGTATCAACAAGACCATCGTTTTCCTCGAAGGCATCCCTGCCGACGCCATCAACGGCCAGGAAGAACGCAAGGTCAAGATGATCCTGCGCGGCGAAGAACACGGCATGAGCAGACAGACCTACCTCACCCAGTTCGGCCTGCCCAACTTCATGTTCCATGTGGTGACCGCCTACGGCATCCTGCGCCACAAAGGCGTCAAGCTGGGCAAGATGGATTATCTCGGCTTGTAAGCGGCGCAAAGGAAACGGCCCGCATCTTGCGATGCGGGCCGTGATGAACTGAAGAATTTCCCATGGTACTTGCCCGCCTTTGGCGGGCTTTTTTTCGTCCGTGCTTCTTCTCAGAGATACACCAACTCGACCGTGGCCCGGCCATCAAGCGGCACTTCCTGCGTCAAGGGCAGGTTTTCCGGCTTGTTGAGCGAGGCATGTACATTGATCTTGACCGTCAGCTGGCGAAACGCCACCGGCTGCCTGTTGCTGTCACCGAATGCATACAGGTGCCCTTCGTGCTGCAGGAAACCGGCATTGTTGTGCCAGTTGGTACCATTGCTAGACCACATGTTGCTCACGGCAACGCCATCGGCAGTAGTGCCGGTGTCCAGAGTCAGGTAATAGCCGCCGACATTCTTGCCTGCCACAGTACCCAGGCCATAGTTGAAATCTTCCGGCGCATTCAGGACCGTCAGCCCGGTGACGCCAGCGACCCGCGAAGCGGCCCGATTATCGGAAAACTTCATGGCCACCTTGGCGGCGCTGTCGCAGGTCACGCTCAGCGTCACCTGACGCACATCCAGGCGCTTGTTTTCGCCAGCCTTGAGCGATGCAGCGGGAATAACGCCATAGTCCACCACACCAGCGCCGCTGAAGCCAGGCTGGCAGGCCGGCGGCTTGATCACCCCCGTCACCTTCAGTTCAGCCGTAGGGCCGGCGAAGGCGCTAGCCGATACCAGAGTGGCGATTGCGATGAGGGCGGAGCGGACGATGACGTTGTGCATGATGGTTTCCCTGTTTGGCTGCATTCATGTGCATCGCACTATTGGCGGGCTTTATTTGCTTGATGCAGTGACGCCAGTTTGCCAATTCATATCTCGAATTTATATGAGAAAAATCTCAAAAATACGGCATTGCTTGGCGACAAATCAGGAACAACTCAAGGTCAAGATGATCCTGCGCCACAAGGGTTTTATCCTGGCGCTGATGGCCGGGTACGGATGTAAAGGT